>CAVSVB010000009.1:0-932052 GCA_963731155.1 uncultured Acidobacteriota bacterium | reverse complement strand
GCGATGGATGGCAGGCGTCGGTAGAGTTTTCGACGTCCGCCAGCGCCATCGAATGTCAAGGATGGGAGCTATTGGGGTCTGAGCTTTTCAGCGCGCCAGCCTATGACTTCAGCCGTGAAGATCGAACCATCCGGCCCCAACGCGATTTCGTGAGGGTCAAAGTGCGGCCCCTGGCCCAGTTGGGGTCCGGCGAAACTGCCCACGACTTTGCCCTCCGAATCGATCTTCAAAATGCGGCCGGCGATAGCGTCGGCCATATAAAGGAAGTGGTCTGGGGCTAGTGCCAGGCCAAATGGACTCCCAAGTTTCCATTGCCGCAAAAAACGGCCATTCCGGTCGAAAATCTGGATGCGCGCATTCTCCCGGTCGCCGACATAGACGAGGTCGCCATCAATCACGATGGTGTGTGGAGTGTCGAACTGTCCGGGGCCGGTGCCCTTCATTCCCCAGCTCAGCAGCGGAGTGCCGAACTTGTCGAACTTCAGCACCCGCGAGTTCCCGTAATCATCGGTGACGTACACATTGCCGTCTCGGTCCCAGGCTATGTCGGTGGGCTGATTGAAATGCAACACATCGTCCCCGGGAATTCGCATCCGTCCCAGAGCAAGCAGCACCTTCCCTTCTTGACTAAGCTTCAGAACTACATTTTGAGCCCATATCGGCGGTCCAGATGTTGTCTTCGACGTCGACGCGCACCATGGGCGCTGTGACAAACAGATCGTCGGCAATGCTGCGAAGGAATTTGCCAGAAGGATCGAATTCCATGAGCGGATGTTTTCCGCGATGTAAAACGTAGATGTGTCCCTTGGAATTCACCGCAACGCCAGCTGGTTCGACCAAATGTTCTCCCGGTGGCAGCTGAAAGAAGTCTGTAATCACGTTGTAATTCAGTTTCGGTAATGGTTGCGGGAGCCGGCCCTTGCAAAATGCAGAACGAGAGGAATTCAGCAGCGAGAGGCAGAACAAGTCGAATCATGCCTCGCCTCCCCACGTTGCGACGATTCCTGCATTATCTCTCTTCGGCTCTTCTTGAGATATCAATGAAGAGAGTTCTTTCACAATACAGACGCATTATTTGCCCCGCCCAGCTCATTGTAGGTGTGTTGTCGACAAACCTTCCCTTACACGGATTGTGGAAGGATAGTCCATCATCCATGAAGTTCTCCGCAGAGTATAATCGCAGTCAATCATGGCACTGGCCCCTGCTACGCGACTTGGGCCCTATGAGATCCTGCAACCGATCGGTGCGGGCGGGATGGGTGAGGTATATCGCGCACGGGATACGCGGCTGGAGCGAATTGTAGCGGTCAAGATTCTCCCTCCACATCTTTCTTCCGATCCCGTACGCAAGCAGCGCTTCGAGCGCGAAGCCAAAACCATCTCCAGTCTCAACCATCCGCACATCTGCACGCTCTACGACGTTGGCCACCAGGACGGTGTGGACTTTCTCGTCATGGAGTGTGTCGAAGGCGAGACTCTCTTCAAGCGCCTTGAGAAAGGTGCTTTGCCTCTTGAGCAGGTCTTGAAGTTCGGAGCGCAAATTGCCGATGCGCTCGACAAAGCGCATCGAGCGGGAATCGTCCACCGCGATCTTAAGCCCGGCAACATCATGATCACGCCTACCGGCGCCAAGCTGCTGGATTTCGGTTTGGCAAAGCCCGCTGCGTCAGCCAGCGGCATGACACTGACCGTTGCCGCAACGCAGACGACGCCAGTGACCCAGGAAGGTATGGTCGTCGGCACGTTTCAGTACATGTCGCCTGAGCAAATTGAAGGAAAAGAACTCGATGGCCGCAGCGACATTTTCTCTCTAGGTGCGGTCCTCTACGAGATGCTCACCGGCCAGAAGGCCTTTCAAGGGAAGAGTCAACTCAGTGTGGCCTCCGCCATCCTCGAAAAGGAGCCCGTCCCCATCAGCAGCCTCAAGCCGCTGACTCCTCCGGCGTTCGACCACGCCATCCGCCGTTGCATGGCGAAGGATCCCGAAGAGCGCTGGCAAACCGCCCGCGATCTGGCCCTGGAGCTGAAGTGGATTGCCGAGACAGGTTCGCAGACTGGGACTGCCGTTTCTTCCCCAACCAAGCGGCAAATTTCCCAGGAAATTGCTTGGGGCTTTGCGGCAATTTGCCTCTTGTTGGTGTTCGCTCTTGTCGCCACGTTGTTGCTTCGGCCAGCCGCGAGCCTTCAGCCGATTAGAGCCTCCTTGCTTCCACCTCCCAATTCCTCGTTCCTTCCGTACAATTTCGCCGTTTCTCCTGACGGCCGCCAATTAGCCTTCGTAGCACTTGGCCCCGACGGGAAAACAACCTTGTGGGTGCGCGCCCTCTCAGGTTCCGGCGCGCAGCAACTCAACGGCACGGAAGGAGCCAGCTCTCCATTCTGGTCCCCCGATAGCCGCCGGGTCGGATTCTTTGCCGACAGGCGGCTAAGAACCGTCGACGTCGCCAGCAGCGCTGTTGAGGTTCTTTGCGATTCTTACTTCGCATGGGGAGGCGCTTGGAATCGCGAGGGCACGATTGTGTTTGGGCCGACCCTAAGGGGACCTTTGCAGCGCGTTCCTGCCAGCGGCGGAACCCCTACTCCCGCGACTAAGATGATGCGCCAGGGCAGCGTTCAGACGGATCGCTGGCCATTCTTCCTGCCTGACGGCAAGCACTTTCTTTACTTTGCGGATTGGAGCAGCTCCGCCGACCCGCAGGGAAATGGGATCTATGTAGGCTCTCTCGACGCAGGCCAAGGCAAATTGATTTCCTCGGAGCTGAAAGGCAATGCGGTGTTCGCGTCCGGCCATCTTTTGTACGTTCGAGGTCGCATTTTGATGGCGCAACCCTTCGACGAGGATCGGCTTGAGGCCATTGGAGCCGCTAGACCGCTCACTGGGGAAGAATTGGAGGAGCGGACTAGCTTTTCTGTTTTTGGATTCTCGGTATCACAGAACGGCGTCCTCGTTTATCAACCCGCAGCAGACTCCGCATCGCGGCTCGTGTGGTACGACCAGAACGGCAAGGAACTGGGTCAGCTTCCTCAAATCGGTTATAAGGATCCAGCTCTTTCCCCCGATGGGCGCTTTCTCGCTGTTTCGTCGGACGACGAGCACAATGGCAAACACTTTCTCCGCGTCGTCGACTTGCAGCGTGGCACCAGCACGCGCTTGACCGACGGCGGCGACGAGCACTACCCCCTGTGGTCCCGCGATGGGAAGCGCATTGCTTACCGCTCTGGGGGCGTAACCAATGAATGCTATGAAGTCCCCGCCGATGGCTCCGGGCCTCCGAAGATTTTGTTGAAAAGTGAGATGCACGCGGGGCCACAGGATTGGTCTCCCGACGGTCGCTTGCTCTTCATGACCGTGACGGGACAGAACGCTTTTCCTTCCCTGGGCATCTATTCCCCAAGCGATCAAAAGGTTGAGCCATTCGCAGATGACGGAGTGGAAGCCAAGCTGTCGCCAGACGGAAAATGGATCGTGTACAACGGGGCAGGTGGCGCAATTCTCCTCGAACGCTTTCCCGGACATGGCGGCCGTATCCAAATTTCCACTGGAGCCGGGGCCCAGCCGCGTTGGAGCCACGACGGCAGGCAGATCTTCTTCATTCAGCGGGATCGAAAGATGATTGCAGTGAGCTTCGACCCTGCCACGGGAATGGCCGGAGCACCGCGTGTCCTCTTTCAAACGCGCATCGCGGTCGAGCGCATCGCCCAGTGGCAATACAGCGTCGCGCCTGACGGCCGTTTCCTCATTAACTCGCTTCCTGCAAACACTGCTTCTCCGCTCACGCTCATTACGGGATGGGACGTGTCCCTGCGCCAGCGGTAACCCAACCTTCGTCGAACCAAGAGATATGGCCGAGTCGCCGCCGAGCCCGAAGTAATGACGTGATCAGTCTTCGTGAGTCACTACCGAGTAGCCAGGCGGCCTTGCGGCCGCCCGGCCCTCTCAGAACTGGGCGTGAAAGTTTCCCTTCACCCAGCTCAAGCCCTTCGAACGCCTCTTTAGAGGAGACGCGGTTTCGAAACGTAAAGACGCTGACGATGAACCCGATCATGGCACTCGGGATGAAGTAAAACGCAGTTCGTAGCACCAGTGGAACCACCCTTCACACGGGGAACGCAGTAATGAAGGTGCCAACCTGTGGTCCGGGTGATCTTTGTATTGCACTGCGTGCAGAGTCCACGTTGTTCATGCCAGAGATAGCGAAGGGTACGGGTACCCCGAAACGTTTCCAACATGTGAGCCCCTTCCCGTTCTTCGAAGTAGGTTTCATAGGTCGGATCGTACGGGTTAGCTTCGCCTTTAACCTTGACGTGTCGTTTGATGGGAGTGCTCTTGGCGTAGTACAGCCAGACTTTATTTGGCCGTCCTTCGTCATCGCAGGTTTCACCGAAGAAGGTCCAGTTACAGTCCTTACGCCGTTCAAAGTATTTCGGTTTGACCCAGCGAGAGGGTTTGTTCAGGTGCCTTCGTCGTGCCCATTGCCACAGACTAGAGAAGATGTTGCGATCCACGTGTCCAAACGTGTGTTTGCTCACCACGTGCCGATGATAGTTCGCCCAACCGCGAATTTTCGGGTTGAGTTGATCGATCAAATCGGCGCAGACACGCCATGCGCAGCTTTGATGATTCTGCGGATACCATCCAGGAAGGTTCCAACATTCTTCTTGGAGGGCTTGATGAGCAGTTTCCCGTTGGGATATCTGCGCACGTTTTGTCCGAGGAAATCAAAGCCATGCTCCACGTGCGTAATGACTGTCTTCGTCGGAGAGAGTTCAAGTCCTCGTTCTTGCAGGAACTGCTCGACCACTGGTGATGACGAAGTCATCCGCGTAACGGACGAGATTGACACACGGTTTCTCAGCTCCAAGGGACCTGAGACATTTTCCTGCTGGGTATTTTCCCTGCAAGAGTCGTTCAAGTCCGTCCAGCGCGCAGTTAGCGAGCGCGGGGGAGATAATTCCACCCTGGGGAGTCCCATCCATCGATTCGTGAAGGACGTGTTTTTCCATGTACCCGGATTTCAGCCTTCGATGGGACGAACAGTCTGCTTCTTTCACCAGACATTCATCTCCGTAGTTATTCAGGTCACAGCGTGTGAAGCACCATAAAGGGAAGTCAGCCCGCTTTCACGTCCGGTGATGTTGTCGATGTAGCTGACGCAACCGATATATCCGCTCCATTACAGAGGGGCCTTCGCTTTCTCCCTCATCTGTTATGTTCCGCGTGTAGCCGCATGCAAATGCCTTGACGCGGTGCAGCATTAGTATCACAATGTGATTCTAATCATGCTTGGCGAATTCGAATATTTGTTAATCACTGCGGCTGCTGGGCTTGGAGACGACGCGTATGGCGCGGCGATTCGCGAAGAAATTGCGGCGACCACAGGACGCAAGTGCTCCATTGGCGCGCTCTATAACAACCATCGATCGTCTCGAAACAAAAGGGCTGCTGAAAACGCGGATGGGTGATGCTACGCCGCAGCGGGGTGGCCGCGCCAAACGCATGGTTCGTGTGACGGCGAAGGGCGTGCACGCAGCGAAGGATTTCTACGATACCGTGACGCGTGTAAGCCGGGGCGCGTCGTGGGTAGCGAACCGAACAGGGAGCGCCTCATGACCACGTTTGGCTGGTCGTTCGTCGAGGCTGTTGCCCGACTGCTAGCGCGCGACGAGCGCGAAGCCGTGCTGGGCGATTTGTTCGAAGCGAGTGAAAGCACTTGGCAGGGGATGCTGGGCGTGCTCGGTTTGGTATTCCGCCGGGAAGCGGTCCTTTGGAAGAGCTGGCGGCCATGGCTGGTGGGATTCGGAGTGGCACTTCCAAGCAGCTTCCTTTTAATGGGGGTGTCGCTTTCGGTCAGTTGGAGTTATATGACCCTGCGATGCCCCGAGCTTCTCCAGAAATCGTCCCTGACACTAGGCTCCGGGACCATCGTGCTGTTGTGCAAGGCACTCCTTCTAATCGGCTGGTCCTGGACCGGTGGTTTTATGGTGGGATCAATATCCCGGCGAACTTTGTGGGCAAGCACGGTCTTGTGTTATTCGCCGTGTTTATTTTGTTTGTCAAGATTCCGCGTGGAGTCCCTGTCGAGGTTTTGCCTGCTTCTTTTCTTGTTGCCAGCGATCTGGGGCGTTCACCAGGGTTTGCGAATTTCCAGGATGAAGTTGAGCTCGGCAATCGTGCTGGCTATGGCGATCACCGTGATGATGCTGCCCGCATGGAACAGCACAGGTCAGCATTGGTGGAGCCCGCCTCGGTGGACTCTCGATTGGGCATTGTGTTGGCCGGCGTGGTATCTGGTCGCGACGGCAAGGCGAGCGGGCTCAAAGGCTGGATTGGGAAGCAGTGACGGCCTATGGAGCGGCGGGCATCGGGAACAACAAACAGGAATGTCGTAGAGGCCGAAATCAAGTCCACAGGGTTAACTAGAGAGGTATGGCTAGTTCGGGAGGTAGACATGGCGAATGAACTCACCTTAACCGTGAACGGCGCGAAACAAATCGTGTCCGCAGCGCCGGAAACACCTCTGCTGTTCGTGCTTCGCAATAATCTGAAATTGACGGGCCCGCGCCTCGGCTGTGGGCTTGCGCAGTGCGGCGCTTGCGCGGTGCTGCTCGATGGTGAAGAAATCCGTTCGTGCGTCACGCCCGTTTCCTACGTCGTCGGCAAGCGCGTGACTACCATCGAAGGGCTTCCCGCCGTTTGGGCTGCGCAGAAGGGCCTAGCCGCTGCAGAAGCCGCTAAGACGCTGCATCCCGTGCAGCAAGCGTGGATTGACGAGCAGGTGCCTCAGTGCGGCTACTGCCAGAGCGGCATGATGATTGCCGCTGTCGAATTGCTTGCCAAGAATGCAAATCCAAGCGTTGCGCAAATCAAAGACGCATTCACCAACAAGCCACCCTCGCCTCATCTGTGCCGCTGCGGCACCTACGCTGCAATCATCGATGCCGTGCAACGCGCCGCCAAGGAGATGAAGGCTTGAAAGGAGCGCATGTCATGACCCTGAAAACAGAAACGTCCGGCGATTCGCCGATCACGCCAATCACAACGACGCTCACGCGGCGCGGCTTCGTCAAAATGGGCGGCGCACTTTTCGTTTCGTTCGCCGTCCCGGCGGGATTGATCGCCAAGGCTGCCGAAAGTCAGGCTTCGCTCCAGGCAAACCAGCTCGACCCGACATTGCTGGGGTCGTGGCTTGAGATTCGAAGCGACAATACGATTCTAATGCGCACGGGCCGAACCGAGACCGGCACAGGGATGAGCGGGTATTATGCGCAGGCGATTGCGGAGGAATTGAACGTCCGGCCGGAAGCGATCTCGCTCATCCTGGGCGACACGGACAAGACGCCGGACGGAGGTTATTCGGCAGGCTTTCTGTATGGAATGTACAACATTCGCAAAGTCGCGGCATACACGTACCAGGCGCTGCTGGGGCTGGCCGCGACGCAACTGGGCATTCCTGTCGCCGACCTTACGGTTGCCGACGGAATCGTATTGGGCGGCGGAAAGAGCGTCAGCTACGGTCAACTCGTTCAGGGCCAGCACCTCGATCTGAAGATCCCGGTCTCCGGCGAGGCAGCAAGAGTTGACCCATCCTCACCGAACGGAAACGGCATGGCAGGGCTCGACGGGTTCACAGTGACCGGGGATCCGCCGATGAAGCGGTGAAGCGAGTTCAAGGTCATCGGAACATCCTTTCCAGCGTGCCAGCATTCCCGACAAAGTCACCGGCAAGACGCAGTGGAGCTGCGATCGTAACGTTGCCGGGAATGCTGCACGCGCGTATGGTGCGGCCCGCAACGTGGGATCGACGTTGGTCTCTGCGGGCACGATCGACAAGAAGAAGTTTCCCACCGCGGAAGTGATCAAGAAAGGCAATCTGCGTTGCGGTCGTTTCCCCAATGAATGGGAAGCCGTGCAGGCCGCGTGTGCAGTGTCGCCAGCACGACGAAATGGACCGAGTGGGCCGGCTTGCCCGGCAGCGAGAACGTAACGAAAGCGATTCGCGAGTACAAATGGAGTGCACCTGGGGAAAGCAAAGGGAATGCCGCCGACGTGACTGCGGCGCTGGCGAGCGCGTCGAAACGAATCTTCGGCGACCTACGAACTGCCCTACGTCAGGCATGCTCCGATCGGCCCTTTTCTCGCCGTCGCGGATGTACGCGCTGATGGCAGCGTGACGGTCTGGACGCACTCGGCGCAGTCGCAGGGGCTGCGCGCGCAGATCGCGAACACGCTAAGCATTCCGATGGAGAAAGTGGTAGTTCGCTGGCTGGAACACTCGGGCCAGTATGGACGCACGACTTTTGGGGGCGACGGTGCAGAAGGCGATGCTGTGATCCTCTCGCAACTCACCGGCAAGCCCGTCCGCGTGCAATGGACTCTGCAGGAAGACCTGGCGTGGTCAAGCGTCTCTCCAGCATATGTTGCTCGACATCAAGGCAGGGTGTCGACGCGAATGGCCGCCTGATCGCCTTCCACAGCGCTTCGTACACGCCGCATCAGAGCGATGCGCGCCTTCTCGGCGCCCTTCTCGCCGGGATGCCTTGTTCCATGCCGAAGCCCGGGAGCTGGATTGCCACGGAGTGGCCGTACGACAAGATTCAAAACCGGCTGGAAGAAGCCTATGGAATGCCGAGCATTGGAGCGCGAATCGGTAACAGGCGGTCTGCGCGGCAACATCATGCGCACGCCGGGTCAGCGGCAGCAGAATTTTGCGCTGGAAGGATTGATCAACGAGGCCGCTGCAGCGGTGGGCGCCGATCCTGTGCAATTTCGGCTAGACCACACGACCGACCAACGCCTGATCGATATGCTGAAGGCCACGGCAAAGGCGGCGGGATGGGAACCGCGACGATCGCCGCAAGCGAAGGCTCGCAAGACCGGGAACAGCTGCAGTAACCGGCCGCGGCGTGTGCATCATGGAGCGAGCCAACGCTTATTGGGTTGGCATCGCGGAAATTTCTGTCGTTCCCGCAACCGGCGTGGTAAAGGTCAGCAAGTTCACGATTGGTGCTGAACCGGGCAAGATCATCAATCCCCGGCAACTGGATCGCTGCATGAAGAGCGGGTGTGGTGATGGGCTTGAGCGAAGCGTTAAAGGAAGAGGTGACTTTCGACAAGTCCAAAGTGACCAGCACGAACTGGAGCCGGTACAAAATTTTGACTATGGAAGAGATGCCCGAGATCAAGGTGGTGCAGATTTCGCGCGACGATAAAGGATTTGGCGGAGGGTCGGAGGCTGCGAACGCGGTTTGTCCGCCCGCCGTCACGGCCGCGTTCTTCGACGCAACCGGGGTCCAAGCTCGCAGGATTCCGCTGACGCCCGCGTATGTGACGAAGCTCCTCAAAGGCTAGTCTACAGCACCGTAAGCGGCAACCGAACTTCTGAGAGTTAGGCAAAACGCTTTCAGATAGTCGCCGCATTCAATTTCTAGCGAGCAACTCCCGCATGGTTGGCAACCCTTCCGCCGGATTATGGAAGGCTTGCCCGTTAATCGCTCGCAATCTGGAAGTGAGTATGTAGAATCGCTAAACACAACGACTGACCGCGGATACTCTGGAGTTCTGACGCGGCGCCGGAATTTCCTATCGAGCGCCGCTCACTCTGCTCGCAAGGATGTGATCGGATCCGCGCCAGTTGCCCGACGCGCGGAAGGAAGGCTGGCTAGGGTAGCCGTGAAGAGTGCGATTGCTGCCACACCAAGAAGAGTAAGCGGATCCCTGGCGCTCACTCCGTATAACAAGCTGTCGAGTACACCAGCGAGTGCCAGGGCGCATCCCAGTCCGATGCCCACGCCAATCACCGTCAGCAACACACCTTGTTTCATCACCATCTTTATTAGATTCCAGGAACTCGCTCCAAGAGCCACTCGCATCCCAAACTCGTGCATCCTCTGGCTGACCGAATAGGAAATCACCCCATAGATGCCAATCGCCGCCAGCAACAATGCCAGCCCTGCAAACAATCCCACTAAGAACAAAGCAAACCGCGGCGTTGAGAAGTTTTCATCCGCAATTTTGTCCATCAACCTTACGTTCGCCACCGCCAAATTCGGATCAAGGTCCCGCACGAGCTTTCGCACACTCCCTGCGAGCAATGTCGGATCGGTGTTAGCCCGCAATGCAATCGTCATGCTTCTAAAAGCAAATGGCTGCTGCATTAGCGGCCACCAAAATGCCGGCTCAGCGCCGGCGCTCTCGGGTTTGTCTTTCACGTCGCCTACTACACCAACCACCGTAAACCAGTCTGACTCCTTGGGCTTGTCATCGAACGTAATTCGCTTTCCTATGACATCCTCTCCCTGCCAATAGCGACGCGCCATCACGTCATTGATAATCAACGTTCTTTGCGAATCCTTCTTGTCGCGTTCGTCAAAAGACCTTCCCCGCACCAGTGGAATTCCCACGGCTCGAAAATAATCTGGTGAAGCCGTGTGATACCGAGCATGAAATTCATCGTTCGGCGGGGGAGTCTTTCCTTCAATCGTGAATCCGCCCATGTTCTCGTCGTATCCGGTCCACGGCAGGTCTGTTCCTGCGCCCACCGACCGCGTTCCAGGCAGCGCGCTCAAATTTGTAAGCATTCGCGTGTAAAAATCCGCGACTGCCGTCTTATCCTTATAGGTCGCATCCGGCAGCGCAATTTCCGCCGTCAACACGTGCTCTGGCCGAAAACCGGGCTCTGTTTTCAACAAATTCACAAAACTTCGTAGCAAAACACCTGCTCCCACAAGCAGCAAACAGGCCAATCCCACTTCTCCTACCACCAGCGCCGCGCGCAACTTCGTCTGGCGCCCGCTTCCGCTCGAACCTCTTCCCCCATCACGCAATCCCTGTTGTGGATCGGTCCGGGAAGCCTGGACCCCTGGCACCAACCCAAAAATCAATCCCGTTGCCAGCGCAATCGCTACCGTAAATCCAAACACCACTCCGTTCACATGAATGGCATCCAACCGCGGAACTCCCGCTGGCAAAAACGTCACCAAAACTCGCACGCCAACAATCGCCAATAGCGCTCCCAACGCTCCGCCCAACACCGAAATCAACAAACTCTCTGCCAGCATTTGGCGCACAAGGCGTCCGCGGCTTGCACCTAGCGCCGCGCGCATGGCAATTTCACGCTGCCGCGCCACTGCTCGGGCCAGCAAAAGATTCGCCACGTTAACACACGCAATCAGCAATACCAATCCAACCGCTCCCAACAGCACCAGCAGCATTTTGTGAACGGGGCCGACGATCTCCTGAAAGATAGGAACCATATAAATGGTCCAACCCTTGTCACCTTCATGTTGCGAAGCCAACTCGGTCATGATCCCGTTGATGTCCGCCGCGGCTTGCTCCGCCGTCACACCAGGCTTCAATCGGCCAATGCCCTCGACATAATGCGATCCGCGATTGTTTGGATTTCCGTCAAACGTAAACGGCGTCCACGCATCCACCGTGTCGCCATAAGCCACAGAGTTGTACGAATTTCCTGGATGATCCACTCCAGCGCGCATCACGCCCACCACGGTATACGGTTGCGAATCCAGTAGTACCTTGCGGCCTAGAATATCCGTCGCTGCGCCAAACTGATTCCGCCAGACCCGATCACTCAAGATCACTACGTTTCCGTTTCCCGGCCGCTCTTCCGGAAAATCAAATTCGCGCCCGCGCGCCGACTGCACACCAAGCACGCGGAAATAGCCGGAGCTAATCCGAAACGCGGACAACTTCACGGGATCGCTACCCATGCCGGAGAGCTGCACATCGGCGTGCGTGTACATGGCAAAGTTCTCGAATGAGCGGTTTCGCGCTCGAAAATCCAGAAAATCCCATGGATTCAAAGGGAACTTCGCATACGACGCGCTGCGATAGAAAACTCGCGCAATCCGCTCCGCTTGCGGATACGGCAGGGGCTTCAGCAGAACCCCATCGATCACGCTAAAAATTGCGCTGTTAGCTCCGATGCTCAACGCCAGCGTCAGAACGATCACAACCGTAAATGCCGGACTCTTGCCAAGCATGCGCACCGCGTACCGCAAGTCCTGCAGAAAGTTGTCGAGATATTGTGTTTGGCGCATATCCCTGCACTCCTCCTGGATTTGGCTCACTCCCCCAAACATGCGCGAGGCAGCTTCCTGCGCTTCGCGCGCGTTCATACCAGCCGCGATGTTCTCTTCCGTCTGCAGCTCAATGTGATAGCGCAACTCTTTGTCGAGCTCCGTCTCCACTCGCTGCCGCTTCGCTAGCGAGCGAAACCTCATTCGAAGCACGTCCCACCAGCGCCCGGTCTTCATCTCACACCTCCTGCGTGGCGTTAATCACCAGCACGACGGCGCTCGACAATCGCTGCCATTCCTCCAGCTCCTTATCGAGCTGCACCCGTCCTGCTTTCGTGAGACTGTAGAACTTCGCTTCTCGCCCGCTTTCGCTCTCACGCCACGCGCCACGCACCCAACCCTGCTGTTCGAGCCGGTGCAGCGCCGGATACAGAGCTCCCTGCGTCACCTGCAACACCTCTTTGCTCACTTGCTGAATCCGCTTCGCAATGGCCCATCCGTGCATCGGTCCCAGTGCGATGGTCTTGAGAATCAGCAAATCAAGGGTTCCTTGAATCAAGTCCGATGGTTTGCTCATAAGGAGCAAATCATACCTAAATCAATTACAATGAACACCTAAATTATCTACAATTAGACCAGCACGGGAGTCAGCTCACCAATTTTCATATCGTTTCTCCCGATTTTGTGTTGGTAGGAGCCCTTGACTTAAAGTCGACTTTAGCTTTTAGCATTAAGCCATGAGATTGGGCAAATCTCCTCGGAGCGGCGCGTGTCAACGACTTTGAGACAGGTGCTCATCAAGTTTAGTGAGTTTTTCATTTTGGGTCCTTCCACTTAAGAAATTCCGCGCCAGGATCGCCTAGCAACGACGATCGCCAACTCGGTCGACCCGCAGCATCCCCGCTTTTTTCCAAAGTAGATCGCTGCTGTTTCATCTGCCTCCTCCCACGGGCGGCGGTTCCGGAGTGGAAATCGGTTTGTTAATCCAAACTTCGCAGGGAAGGGCCGGTGGTTTGGGAGCGCTTCGTACGAAGCGCTCCGGGTGGCGTTGGTAAGCAACATCGAGCACATCCTGGCGTTGCCGCAGGATGTTTTCCGCTTGACCATAGTGAACCGTCGCTGGCGTCAGCAAGCCCACGCCGGAGTGACGATGCTCTTCGTTGTACCACCGAAAAAAACTCTGACAGAAAGCACGGCTGTCCTGGATGCACCCAAAGCGGTCCGGGAACTCCGGCCGATATTTCAGGGTTCGGAATTGGCTCTCGGAAAAGGGATTGTCGTCAGAGACGTGCGGCCGACTATGCGTTTTCGTGACACCCAGATCGGCAAGCAAAAGAGCTACCGGCTTGGACCTCATCGAGGTGCCACGATCCGCATGGAGCGTGAGTTGACCGGGCTGGATGTATTGTTTTTTGCAACTTTCCTCGATCAGTCGCTGGGCCAACACCGCGCTTTCGCGATAAGCCACCATCCAGCCGGTAACGTAGCGGCTGAACACGTCCAGGATCACGTAGAGATAAAAATAGGTCCATTTTGCTGGTCCGAGCAGCTTGCTGATGTCCCAGCTCCAGAGCTGATTGGGAGCGGTGGCCATCAGCTCGGGCTTCTGGTACGGCGGATGAAGCAACTGATCGCGACGTTCGCGGGACTCGCCATGCTGTTCCAGTAAGCGGTACATGGTTCGAATCGAACAGTGATATTCCCCTTCATCGAGCAACGTCGCATAGACAGCGGCTGGCGAGCGATCCTGGAAGCGTTCGGCGTGAAGATGCGCCAGGACCGTTTCGCGTTCTGCCGGCTGCAGTGCGCGTAGCGGCGAAGGTCGCAACACGCGCACCACTGGGAAAGAAGCACGTCTGGCTCGGTAATAGGAAGCGCGAGGCACGCGCAGAGTGTGGCAAGCAGCGCTGGTGCCCACGTCCACCGCAAGTTCGGTGACGGCAGCCATCAGGATTTCTCCTCTGGGTCCTGATCCGGAATCGGATTCCCCAACAGCGCAGCCACTAATGGGATGGTCCGCCGCCACTTGAAAGGTCGTTGCGCGATATAGAAGACTTGCGGAGGAGGATTCTCTCATGAAAATCTGCACCATCGGTATCGATCTCGGGAAGACAGTCTTTCACCTGATTGGCCTGGATGAGCATGGGAAGGTGATCGCCAAGAAGAAATGCTCTCGATCTCAGCTGCTTGGCTATACAGCCAACATTTCCGCAGCTCTCATCGGCATGGAAGCTTGCTGTGGTTCACACCATTTGGGTGCTGCTCTGGCTGGCCAAGGTCACCAGGTCCGATTGATTCCGCCTCAGTTCGTGAAACCATTCGTCAAGTCGAACAAGAATGACTACAACGATGCTGAAGCGATTGCCGAGGCTGTGCAACGACCGAGGATGCGATTTGTGCCGATCAAAACGAATGATCAGCTAGACCTGCAAGCTCTTCATAGAGTGCGGGATCGACTCGTTCGCAGGCGCACCGGAATTATTAATCAGATCCGAGCCTTCCTCCTGGAGCGTGGCATCGCGTTTCGCGCCGGCCGCGTTTATTTACGAAGCCACATGGCCGCGATCCTTGAAGACGCTGAGCTCAATCTATCTCCACTTCTGCGGGGGCTGCTGGAACAACTCTGGGAAGAGTGGAAGATTACGGAATCGCGGATTGAAGAGGTAACTGATCAACTAGAAGTGATCGCGGATCAGGACACTTCATGCAAGAGGCTGCAGAGTGTTCCTGGCGTTGGACCATTGGTATCCACTGCACTGGTTGCTGCCATTGGAAACGGATCTGCCTTCGCCAAGGGGCGTGAGTTCTCCGCTTGGTTGGGTCTGGTCCCACGCCAGGTGTCCACAGGAGGAAAGCCAAAACTTCTGGGGATCAGCAAACGCGGCAACTCCTATCTCAGACGCCTCTTCATTCACGGCGCAAGAGCCATCCTTATCCGGGAGCGGAAGAAGTACGCTTTTGGCGGTTGGATGACCCAGTTAGAAAGTCGTGCTCACGCAAATGTCGTGGCCGTTGCGGTGGCCAACAAGCTGGCTCGAATCGCATGGGCGGTCCTCGTCAAGGGTGAGAACTATCGCCAAACTCCTATTTTGTCAGTGAGTAATTGTAAGGGAAACATGGCTGCGTAATCTGGAATCAAGGAGGGGAGCGGTTGCACAATGTTCCACTCTCCAGTTCAACCCGGGGTAAATAATTTTAAGACCTTCCACCAGATCTGCTGAGCGAGAATCGACGAGATGACAGAACAGTCCAACGGCGTGCCCGAAGCCCGGAAAAAAAAGTGGTCTCTGTCAGACCGTGCCACTTATAAGGACGGGGACGCGCGAATACTCATCCTGGCCAGGAGCTTGCTCCAACAGTAGGCCGAATACATTTGAGCAGACTATTTCTACTCGTCTCAAAGATTCTTCTTGCAGAGCGGCGGCGGACCATACATTTTTTTTGGACGTCGATGATGATGTGCGCCTTACGCAGATCTTCGCTCAAGCGGGCGTTTTGACGGCGCAGTTTCTGGATTTCTTCTTCCATCGGGTTGCGCTTGGACTTCGGCCCGCGTTTTTGTGGGGTCAGCGCCTCGAGGATTCCATGAGCCCGCTCTCGCCGCCAGTAGGTTAGCAGAGACGAGTACAGACCTTCGCGGCGGAGAAGGGCACCAAGGCCACCGCGCGTCGTCGCAGCGACTTCGGCTTCTTGCAAGATGCGTTGTTTGTACTCAGGCTCGAAAATCACTGCGCTTGTGCTTGGCTGGGTTGAGGATTGGGTGTTTCGATCCGATAGCCGAGGCTTCGGAGTTGTCGGATCATTTTGGCAGTTCGCTTTTGTTTCGATTGTTTGGTGACGGCTGGGCCCCGTTCTTCGTAACGAACTCCCTGGTGCAGGATCAGCCAGATCAGCCGACACTGTCGATGGGCGATGGCCCCGATGGCTTGATTGTGTCCCAGGCGCGGGACTGAGCGGCGATACACGATCTCGAAGATGCTTCCTTTGGTCCTGGCTGCGGCGTTCGCAGCCTGATTGAGTAAGCGCCGCATGTGACGATTGCCCTTCGGAGAGCGGTGGCTGTAGTTTACGCCTGCGCTCTCGTCGTCGCCCGGGCATGCACCAACCCACGAGGAGAGACATTTCTCGGAGGGAAAGGTCGCTGCGGTAGTCCCGACTTCGGCAATGATCTGCTGCGCTGAGTCCACTCCCAGACCGGGCACCTCCGCCAGCCGCTCGACTGCATCCTGGTGCTGGCTGAGTAGACTGGCCATCTCCTGGTCCAGTTGGCCGATCTGCTCGTCGATCAATCGCAACTCCTCCAACGCCATCTTCAGCAGCCGCCGGTAGACAACGTTCAACTCCGTACAGGCACCGAGCGCGTCGCACAACTGTTCCGGCGTGGCGCGCAAGCGCTCATCCGCCAAAGCGGCCAGAGCCGCTGGGTTGGTTTCCCCGTCAGCGAGCGCCTTCAGCATACGCCGGGCACTGACACCCAGCAGATCGGAGACCAGGCTGGACAACTTAATATGGGCCTCTTCCAGAAGAGACTCCAGTTGGTTCTGCAGCCGCACCCGATCGCGCCTCAATTGATACTTTTTGCGCGTTACCGTCCGCCACAAACGTTGCTCGGCATCAGGCACAAAGCTCAGAATCAATTCCCGGGCCACCAGCCGCTTCACCAGGCGTTCGGCATCGGGGAAATCCCTCTTGCGTCCCCGTCGTCCGCGATTGGACTGCGCCTGCGCCAGATGCAGCGTTCCGGACCTCCGGCCTGCGCCTTCTCGCTTCTCGCGTATCGGCTTCCAATACCTTTCCAGCGCTCCCCACACTGGTTTCCAATATTGGGCCGTCGATTCCATGACTACTTCTTCGGCCTCTTGCTCGAGCAGCCATGCCGCCAGCGATCGCAGTTGTTCGGGGTTGCTGCCAAACATCCGCCGCTCAAACTGGTACTCGCCGTCGACTTCCACGTCAGACACAACTACAGCCAGCATCTTTTTATGAACATCAATTCCCGCTATCCTGTAAGACATAAGCTCCTCCTGGCCGGGAGCGGAGAGCGTGCTGCGGATACCTTAACCAGGCTCGCGGGCTATCGCCGCTCCCCCAGGGGAAGACAACGACGCCCAATTATTCGCTCAAACACGCACGCTCCGGATCAGACAGCTGTACGGCCTCGACTTCTCCACTGAGTATCTCGACCTCGCCGCTCCGGGCCGTTGCGATCTTACCTCTAAGTGATTTTCATGAGGTTTCGCGGGCCGCAGGCCCTAAAGGACAGCTGTGTAGGTCCGCCGCTTCGGTTTGGCAACTACTTCTGGGTCCGGCCGTGCGCGGGCGACCGAATCGGCGCCCGCTTTGGCTGGCGCTGCACTGCGCTGCGGCTCGCTTCGCTCGCCTTCGCTCCGTTCCGCGCCAGCCAAACCCCCAGGGGAAAGAACAACACCAAGAGAATTCCCATTCATCTCTGATCTCTTCTTTCTCGCCCTACTGCTCATTAATTAAGAGTACTAAACCTGTCTCAGAGATGTTGGCACGGAGGGGAGGAACCATGAAGAACGAACGTGAGCGATGCGCAGGAATACGGAAATGCGGGCTAGTAAGTGCGGCATTCGTGCTGGCGATTGCGACTACCGGACGAGGTCATGTCGGCACAAACAATGTTGTGAGGACAGAGGGGAATGAGATGACAACGCAAATCAAATTCTACTGCAATATCAAAGCGCTGAATCCTTCCGAAAGAACGCATCACAAACAACTGACTGACAAACTCGTCGCCCAAAGAAGCCAGATCGTCGAAACAGAGAAGGGCTATGAATTCTAGTACAGTCCTTCGAACGTGACGCTTGCCGAGTTGGCCGAGTGGGTGGGCGCCGAAAGCAAGTGCTGCCCCTTTTTTGACTTTCACATCGATGTGGAACGCGAGGGAAAGCTACTGTGTCTTCGGTTGACGGGCGAGGGGGGAATCAAACCGTTTATCCGGGAGGAGTTCCAGGTACCGTCGAAATAACAGATGGTCAGACGCCCGGTTGGCGTCCTTCCAGGGTGTAGAGCTCCTTGTCCGCCGCGAGAGCTTATTTCATTCCGGCTTTCATGCGCATCCAGGCGTAGTCGGCGTCAATTGTCAGCGACTCGCCTGGAACAGCTCTACCGGGTTTCCCGACGGGTCATCCAATAAGATTTCTGAACCTCCCGGCCCGCTGACAATGTCATTACGGAAGTGCAATTGGGCTTTCTTCAGGCGTGCGACTTCCGCCTGGAGATCGTCCACATTAATGATGATGCGGTTCCAGCCGCCCGGTTCGGGTTTGCGTCCGTCTGGCATGGGCTTCGCCGCTCCTCCCGGTCCAAAGGGCGTGCTGAGCACGAGCTCCAGATTGCCCCGGGAGAGCATGGCAAAATTAGGCTTGTTCTGCTGTTTAACCTGAAAGCCGAGGTATTT
The DNA here is from genome assembly GCA_963731155.1 of uncultured Acidobacteriota bacterium. Lineage (GTDB taxonomy): Bacteria > Acidobacteriota > Terriglobia > Acidiferrales > UBA7541 > Acidiferrum. The sequence continues at coordinate 913,592 of CAVSVB010000009.1, read as the reverse complement.
TGTGTAGAACTCGACTGCGGGATCGAGTTCGTTGACCATGTACCGCACTCTCACCGTGGTCATATCCGTTTGCCCCCTTGATGGCATATTTCCTGCGAACAGCAGGGTACTGACAAAAAGGAACAGAAAAATCAGGATTCTGGTGGCCATGTGATTTACCTCCTCGACTCCACGCTACACAGCTGGGCCGTGGGCTGTATTGGAAAAAATTGAGGCTATGGGGCCAATGGAATGTGGTTGAACTTGACGTGCAAGCCCTGATTGCGGAGATCGCTGAGGCGCCGAAAATACTCGGCGGGGCTGAAACCAGAGAATGCCAGAAAATCACGAATTAGGTGCGACTGATCAAAATACCCGTAGTCCAACGCCAGCTTTGTCCAATCTGGCGTTGCAACTCGGTGCACGACGGCCAGGACGCGTTGAAATCGTTCGACCCGATTGAAAAGCTTCGGTTTCAGACCGACCTCAAATCTGAACACGTCGATAAATCGCCGGTCGCTAAGGCCAGCGCTTCGAGCCAACTTTCGAACCACAGCGCGTGCATTGTCTATGCGAAAACCATCGAGAGCCAACGATACAGCAGGGTGATGCTCCAACGGACGAAGGATGCGAGACAAGAGCTCCCTTTCCAAGAGCCGAAACCGGTGTATGGGCGCTGCCGTCGCAGATAACCGCTCGCGAATCTCGGTGGCCCGGCATCCCCAGATAGTGTCGAGATCGATGTGGGTATCGGCGAGTTCGTCAGCCGAAAGACCGAGAAATGGAAATGCACCTCCCTGCTTGAAGTGAACCCCCATGACGGATGCCTCTTCCGCAGCATCAGTAACAAAAAATCCGTGATACGGTCCCGAAACAATCGCTCCAGAAAAGCGCACACACCGATCCGGTAACGCCGCTTTGTAGATACGGAGCTCATCATCTCGGAGATTGAACACCAGTTCGAACGTGCCGCTCGGTAGGATTCGTTCTTTCAGGTGGGGAGAGTGGTAGCCGTTATACATCCAGAAATTTTCGATGAAATCGGACAATGGAGGAGACGGTCTATACGAACGAAACAGCATGGCAAGATGCCGATCCTAAGAAATAGCGCTAGGAGCGGCCCGCCTGGGAACGCGGCATCACTCAAAACTCAGGATAACATGAGCGCGCCACCATAAATGACCTCTACAAGAACTCCAGTGTGGAATCCACCAGTCGACGCAACGTCAATCACTCACGGACTTTGGGGTCCAATCCTTCCGGGTAGCGTGCATCGAGGGCCAGCGATCCGCCGCCGACGATCAACAGAAAGATGAGGCCAAGGAGCATGCTGACATCCGTGCGAGCTTCGTGCAGCGTGCTCCAAAACCCGTTCTTCATGAATGTGACGATCTTGGTCGAGTACAAGGCGACGCAAATGTCGATGATCAGGGGCACGCAGGCAAGGCGAGTAAAGAGACCAACCAACAGGAGCGCGCCGCAAATGATCTCGGTGACTCCGATGAAAGGGGCCATGAGCTGTGGCAAGGGAATGCCGATCTTCGTAAAACGGCCCACTCCCAGCGCTTGCGGGAACAGAAACTTTTGGATGCCTTCGGAGAGAAAAACCCACCCGACAAGAATGCGGATGAGCAGAATCGCCTTCTTTGCGCGGTTTACCCAGATTGCGTCGTTGTTCGAGGTCATGGGGTACCTCCTCGCGCGCTGCGCTGGGAATTCATCCAACTTTTTCACACATAATCGAACAGGGTCATGAAGCCAAAGTCCATGTGCAACTGCTGGTGGCAGTGAAACAAGGTCAAGCCGGGATTGTCGGCGACAAAGTCCACTTCCGCTTCCTGATAGCCCCCGAGCATCACGACGTCTTTGAGAATTCCCGCGGTGGGCTTTCCGGCTAATTTGGTTAGCTCGAAGCTGTGGCGGTGCAAATGGATCGGGTGGATGTCATCGCTGGCGTTGCGCATCCGCAGTCGATACCGCCTGCCCGCCTTGAGGTGAAATGCAGCCGTAACAATTTCGCTGCTCATACGGTACGCAATGTCATTGATTGTCCATCGATTGAAGGTTTCCTCGGCGGCATTGTCTTTCGCGAAAGTCATGTCGAGCGTCTCGTCCGGTGAAGACGCCGTTGCGCCGGATTTCGCGAACCGAGCGTAGTTCCACTTGAAACTCGGAGGCGCAATCCATTGCGCTTTTCCGGTGCGCCCGGCGTACTCCACAACGATGCCCATGCCGTGGCGGCGATCATCATCGGCGAGATCTCCGAGAATCCATACACCCGGATGAGTCATGTGCACGATGGCCGAGATTCTTTCCGCCGTGCCTAGCCATAGCGCAGGAACAGAAGTTGGATGGGGAACCGGATTGCCGTCGAGGGCAACAACTTCAAACGAGTGCCCCGGCAGCGCCAGGCTGCGAATCTCGGTAGCGCTTCCATTCAGGATGTGAAACAGGACTCGTTCGCCTTGCTTTACTTTGATCGGCTCGCCGTGGCCGAGCATGCGCCCGTTGACCGTGAAGGATCGGTAGCCGACTTCATAGCCCTGCGGCATCCCCTTGGCGAGCGACGCTTTCATTGATGCTTCGCCGATTTTCTTGAGTTCCGGATTCGGCTCTGCCGGAGACAGGAAGTCTTGAGCCATGTCGCCGCCACGACTGAAGCTAGGCTCGAACTCCTTCAGGACGAGGAAGACTTCCCTGTCATACCTGCCCGGTTCCTCGGCAGGCTCAATGTAAACGGGCCCGACTTCTCCGCCGTACTGTCCGGCAGCCAGGTTGGCACCGGCGCGATTGTGCGTGTGATAGAAGCGGAGCCCAGCAGGGCTTGGTGTGAAGGCGATCCGCCGCTTGCCCTGTGCCGGAATAAATGGTGTGCCTTCTTCGGCAGCTCCGTCCACATCGACGGAAACGTTTTGACCGTGCCAATGCAGTTGTTCCGGCGTATCCGTGTCGTTGTAAATGTCGATCGTGACCTGCCGCCATTCCTTGAAACGAAGCAGCGGTCCGGGAAACTGTCCATTGTACGTAATGGCGGAAATGATTCGCCTGGGTGCGATCTCGATCGGGGCGGTGTTGATGTGCAGTGTGTAGTCTGCCCGTGTTTGGTCCGGCGACCCTAGGCCAAAAGCGGGAAATGAAAATGGAAGGCTCGCATGAGCGAGTTGTACGCCTGCAAGGGCCCCAATTTCTTTCAGGAATCTGCGGCGGGGAACCCTCAACATTTCCATAAGCGACTCCCCAGGGCTACGAACCGGTATTGGTTCGCTCTAGAATGAATCGAGCACCATCTGAACACGACAAATTCCTATCGAATCCATGACAGCCAAAGCCAGCCAAATAAAAGCGTCAGAAGTGTGACCGGCAAACCGATCCGAAAATAATCCAAGAAAGTGATTACGGCTTCTTTCTGCGCGCGCTCGACAACGATGATGTTGGCAACGGAACCGGTAATGGTCAGATTCCCAGCAAGCGTACTCGCCATGGCCAAAGTGAGCCACGCTGAATGAGTGTTGGCGAATTGACTCACAAGAGACTTCAAAAGCATCACCGCGGGGACGTTGCTCACTAGGTTCGAGAGTACGGCGGTTACCAGCGTAAAGACGCCCAAGTGTTGTAGGTTGAAGCGCTCACCAAAACCGAGCAGGTGTCTCGTCAGACCCGCGTTTTCTGCGCCGCCAACGATCAGGAAGAGTCCGACGAAAAAGACGAGAAGGCCCCAGTCAACTTTCTCATAGACCAAGTGAGGATCGCGGGTCCGTGTGATGAGCAGAACCGCTGCGCCTACGGAGGCGACTAGGGCCGGCGAAAAACCCGCGAGGAATCCGGCGAGTACCAGCGCGGCCACAATACCCGCCTTAAGCAACGCGGCATGCTCAATTTGCACAGCATTCACGACAGGTTCAGTTCGCACATCGTGGATTTGGCCACGGAAGTAGAGCCACCACAACACGAACCAATCGAGGAAGAGACCTACCACGGCAACCGGACCTAGGTGCCAAAGAAAATCCCGGTAACCGATACCGGAAAAAGATCCAATCAGGATATTTTGCGGGTTGCCGGTGATGGTCGCAGTGCTTCCGATATTTGAGGTCGTTGCGACTGCCAAGAGATATGGGATTGGCTTGATCCCCATTCTTCCCGTTACCTTCAGCACAAACGGAACCATCACCAAACAGATGATGTCGTTGACGAAGAACGCGGAAAGCAACCCGCTGAGGAAGATGACTGTGGGGAGAAGATGATGTGGTTTCAGCCGCGTAACCACTAGTTCTGTAACCCAATCGAAGAACCCGGCCAAGTGCAGGTGCGCCACCACCAGCATCATTGAGAACAGCAACACGATCGTGCCAAAATGAATGAAACGCAAAGCATTCTCTACGCGCACGGCGCCCGTCATGAACATCAAGACCGCGCCGATGATCGCTGCGCCCGGACGGTCAATTTTCATTCCGGGAAATTTTCCCAGGGCAAAAACCAGATAGCTCGCAATGAAAACTGAATACGTGGCTATGGTTGCGAGTTCGGACATCGTGGCTCCGAGAGCTGGGCCGCCCATGTTAGCTTTCGCTGTCCAACCCGGCAATCGACAATATGTTGTGAACGCCGGCCCCGGCAGAACAGAGAATGTAACCAATCGAACGCAAGGCACGTAAGAAGTAGTAGGAACCGCCAATTGAAGTGACAGGGGGGCTCTGCGATGAACCGACTCCGGTTATATGGCACTGTGATTGTTCTTGCGAATTGTGGAGTGATTGTTTGGCATCTGCTGATCTTGGCGAGACTCCATTCCATGTTGAGCGACGGTCAAATTCTGTTGATCGCCATCTTGGTGAATTTGATCCCTTTCACGGCTCTACTCTTGCTGTGGACGCGGTTCCGCAAGATCGCGGGATGGCTCCTCCTTGCGTCTCTCGGCATTGGACTGCTGATCGGAACTTACGAGCATTTCCTGAGCAGCAGCCCGGATAATGTTTTTCGGATGGCACCAGGAGAGTGGACTCTGCAGTTTCGAATTACTGCCGTGCTCCTGATGATCGTCGAAGGGCTGGGGTGTTGGATCGGAGTTAAAGCTTCAAGGGAAAATCATGTTTTCCGTGTGGCATAACTGTGAAACAGCCCTAGTTTACCTGCGGCCGATCTAGCGCGCCGATGTATGTTAACCGCGAGGGCACTCATAAATAACCCTGCTGGACGGCCTTAAGCACGGCTCGAGTGCGGTCACGTACCCCTAGCTTCGAGAGGATGTTCGACACGTGATTTTTTACGGTGCCTTCGGATATTCCGAGTGCCTCGGCCATTTCTCGGTTCGAGTATCCGCCCGTCATCAAGCGCAAGACCTCCGACTCGCGATCCGTGAGCGTTTCTTCGCCTGTCGATGGTGCTCTTTGCGAATTTGGATTCATCTGGCGGATGAGCCGAACCGTGAGGGCCGGATTGAATAGGGTTTCTCCTCGCGAGACACGGCGAATAGCATCGGTCAGAATTTCCAATGTGACATCTTTCAGCAGGTATCCTCGCGCACCCAGGCGGATGCCTTGAAGCACAGTGTCGTCATCGTCGAATGTTGTTAGCAAGATGCAAGCAGGAGAAGAGCGCTGGTTCTGCAGATATTCGAGCAGGTCGAGGCCGCTGGCGCGAGGCATCCTGACATCCAATAGAACTACGTCCGGCGTCGTTTTCCGAATGACGGTGCGACCTTCGTCGCCATCACTGGCCTCGCCGACCACCTCGACATCCGGAGCAAGCGAGAGCAATCGCACCAATCCTGCTCGAACGAGCGTCTGATCTTCGACGACACAGACTCGGATCATGCGAATCGATCCTGCGACTGGGCTGGCAGCCGTGCGCAAAGGAAAAATCCGGCGTCAGGCCGCAATCCAAATTCGACGCGGCCGCCGAGCGATTCGAAGCGCTCTTTCATTCCGACCAGGCCAGCCCCAGGGCGGACCGGAGGGAGGACACGACCATCATCACGCGCCGACACTTCAATTGCTCCCTCGGTGAAGCGAATGGCGATCCACAGGTTGTCTGCGCCGGAATGCTTGATCGCGTTGGTAATGATTTCCTGCACACATCGCAGAACCGCATGAGCCTGGGTGCTGTCGGCCATCACAAAGGGTGAAGGCAATTCCATCTGTATTCTCGGGCGGAGCACTCGTGAGGCCAAGGAGTTTATAATGGGTGCCAAATCCATGTGCTCGTAGGCACGCAAGCTGCCCACAACGGAACGGACTTCACCCAACATTTGCCGGGTGGAAGTCTGTGCGGCCTCGATGTCCACCCGCACGGCGCCAGTGGAGACATGCACGGCGTGTTCCAGTTGAATGCTGAGCGCGGCGAGGTGATGGCCAAGAACGTCATGCAATTCGCGTGCAATGTGTAGCCGTTCGGTCGCGCGACTCGTTTCTTTGAGCAACTCTCGCGTGGAGCTCAATTCAATATTTAGCAGCAGCAACTCATCGCGCGCCGCAGCTTCTTTGCGCAGCATCATGCCGGCAACCGCGGCGAACGCCTCCAGGCCGATAAGGGAACTGGTCACCGCCCAGCGCCATCCCATGTGCCAGTGCGGCTCAAGCGCGGCAATCACTGCGCATGTCTGTAACACTGTCCAGGTCACCGCGATGCGCTTGGAGAAATAAAAACTCACCTGCCACGCAACCAGCACCATCAAGAACCCCGTGAAGTAATTCCGGAAAGAGAAAACCATCGCTACGACGCTGAGGCTCTGCAACACGAAAGCGCTTACTCGAACCGTTGAAGCTATATGCCGATTCGTTGAGCCGAGATAGTAGGACGCCCCGAAAATAAAGTAACAGGCGATCCATGCTGCCCAGAAATCGGGAATTTCTTGCCCTTTCCGCGTCGAGATGTCTAGCGCGGGTAAACCTAGGACGAGCCAGATCAGAAGACCGGAAAGCCGCATGACGCGACGCCTTTGTTCCGAAGGGGTATCGTCGATCTCCATGGTCTTGATTGTGGCACGAACCGAGGGTCAAGGAGATGTGCCGAAAGTCATGGTTCGAACGAGTGCCTTCCTTCACTGGCGACCTGCCTGCCGGGCGCCCAGAATTCCGCTCAGATTCAGTCCACGGTCGTAATCAGTTCGAGGGCTGAGCACATTTGATGGGAGGAACAATGAGAAAGAAAAAGGAAGCTCTAACTCTGGCCACATTACTAACCATTGGCGGGCTGGGCATGTTACTGAAGCCGGGTCGCGCACAGTCTACCGGAGGAGAAACCGTCGTAGTGGAGGGCCTTGTTCGGGATATTGCGTGCCCCCTGCAGAACACCAAATCCACAACCACCAGCTACAGCAAAGATTGCATCATTCAATGTGCCAAAGCAGGTTCGCCTCTCGGAATCCTAACCGCTGACGGCACCACGTACCTGCCGGTCACGACGACTATGCCGGACATGGGCCAGGATCAGTTAAAGCCGTTCGTGGGTGAGCTTGTCCAGGCCAAAGGAAAAGTGTTCGAACGCAATGGTGGACACGCTATAGAGATCAAAGAAATACATAAGCTGGCTGCGGCGGTCACGGACAAATGAACATCGGGAACAGCGGATATTCTCTGTTGATCCAAATAAAGGGTAAGAATCTGCCGTGACGATAGCTTCCGCTGTTCATTTCCGCACTCCGGGGTGTGTACTGACGCGGAGGGACTTACATCCCCAAAGTGAAATGATGCATCATAAATATAACCGCAGAACCCTCTGGCGAAGGCAGGCAACTAGGCCTGCCCCGTACCCCGCCCTCAAAACAGGAGAGAACTATGAAACATTTCACTCTAATGCTGGCCGGAGCGATGGTGCTCGTCTTAGCGGTGCCAACTTTTGCTCAGCGCGCACACCCGAGCCCCGGTGGACCGCCTTCGAGTCCTGGCGGTCGGCCTTCGGAAACTGGATCCCCATCAACCGCCAACTCGGGCATGAGCGGAGCTCACGATGGCGGGGCTGCGACGCACACCGATATGTCGCACGCTTCTCCTAGCGATGTTCTCAGCCACAACACCGCAATCGCCGGGAAGATTCGTACGCTGACCGGTCAGGACGCGCAAGCAGTTTGCGACGGCTTTAAGAACTTGGGCCAGTGCGTCGCGGCAGCGCACGTAGCGAAGGATCTTGATATCCCTGGTGGCTTTGATGCGCTGAAGGCAAAGGTAACTGGTAGCGGTGGAGTGAGTCTTGGTAAAGCGATCGAACAGCTCAGTCCACCAGCCAATGCCAAAGCTGAGGCAAAGAAGGCGAACAAGCAAGCCTCGGATGATTTCAAAGAGTCCATTTCCTGACGATCAACACGCGAGGATGCGCCGTCATAAATTCGTAATACTATTGTAATCGTGGTGAATGGCGGCAAAATGCGAACGAAAGGTGAACAAAGAAGGAGAAAATGATTCGTCAGGTTTAGTCGCAACTTGCTGATTTCCTTCGATTAGGGCCAACTCCGGCAAGCTCTGATGAAGTCGGTGGTTCGGCTGTTAACCGAAATGTTGGAGGTTCGAATCCTCCCCGGGGAGCCAAAATTCTTTTCTATCAAGCAATTACAGAGTTTGGGTAGAGCATTCGGCTTTTGACCGAATGCGTGGGCATTCTAAATGAAATCGAAGGTCCCGCATGTTGCTGAAACCGGGGAATTTTCGGCAATCCATCCAATCTCAACCAGCGCTGTCATAAAAACGTAATAGCCACGTCGGACTCTGGGGCCTCACCGTAGTTGTTATTGGTCGCGCGGGCTGAGATTTATGGCCGAGAAAGATGGGCGGGCGTCGCGTCTGTTCGCGGAATTCCAGCGAGAGTTTCGCGGATGAAATGCCCCTGATCGGAATAGCCACAATCGAGCGCGATGTCGGCCCGATCGATTGATTTGCGGTAAAATGCCTTGCCCTACGCGATTTTATCGAGTGACCAGCTGGTAGTTTCGTAGGTCGAGCGCCTTGCAGGTATTGAGATCGCAGATCCGCGTTACACGCGACGAAACTACTGGTCTTCGACCTGCCATGCGACAGCAGTCTCCAACTTTTCACGCGCCCGGGATAAGGCGGCCTCGAAGTTCGGCGATTGCAGAGTCGATCACAACCCGCAAGGTGTTGAGACTGTCAGCACCTTGGCGCGGGCTGATTGCGAAGCTGACGGCTTCGAGTTCGGCAGCGTGAGTTGTCTGTGTGGCTTCGTCGACGAATTTTTTCAAATCCAACAGAGCCAAATGCGCTTCGCGTGTCGCGAGCGCGCGTTTTTGCAGGTTCGTGGGATTCATCGGTTGCACTCCTGGACAGTCTCCGGTCGGGGCGGAAAGGGTACACCCGCGCTCCGTGCGAGCCAAGAGCGAATACGCACTCCTACACACGAATCTTGGAGAGCGCACTAGGTTGTGGAAAATACGCCGTCAAAGCTGGTGAGTTAGTCTGAAGATTTCGTCATCAAAACTTAAGTAGGCATCGCCTCAGTATCCTCATAGTATTTCCGCAAAGGGAGCTCAAGGCTTGCGCATCCTGGTAGTGGAAGACGAAGCGAAGGTGGCCCGCGCTCTCCGAGAAGGATTGGAGCGCGAGAAGTACGAAATAGTCCTTGCGCCAACCGGAGAAGAGGGATTCTTCCTGGTGAATGCCGAAGAATTCGACCTCGTCCTATTGGATCTCATGCTCCCAGGTCGCGACGGGCTCCAAGTGCTGTCCACTCTGAGAAAGCGCGGATTGCAGACTCCAGTTCTCATCCTCACCGCTCGCGATGCAATCGAGGACCGGGTCGAAGGACTCGACAAAGGTGCCGACGATTACCTTGTGAAACCTTTTGCGTTCCCGGAGCTCTTGGCCCGCGTCCGGGCGTTGGTTCGACGCGGACGGACCGAACAAGTCGTCCAGCTGCGACTTGCTGATTTGGAGATGGACGCAGTAACTCGCAAGGCGAGGCGGGGCGGCCAACCACTGGAACTAACTGCCCGGGAGTTTGAGCTTCTCGAATATTTGCTTCGGCACAAAGAGCAGGTCGTTTCGCGGGAGATGCTGGCGCGCCACGTCTGGAAAGAGACTGCTCGTGCGACGCCACTCGATAACGTCATGGACGTGCACATCAACCGACTTCGCCGCAAGGTGGATGAGCCCTACGACAGGAAATTGATTCACACCGTCCGTGGGGTCGGATTCGTGCTGCGAGAGGAAGAATGAGACTAAGGCCCCGAAACGTCCGTTCCCGATTGACGCTCTGGTACGTGTTCGTGCTGGCAGGTCTCTTGGCCCTATACGCCGGAGTTGCATCCTTATTTTTGTTTTTGAGCCTCCGCGAGGATTTCGATCAGAACCTGCTCGAGGACCTCGAGACTGTTGAAGGGATGCTCGCGAAGGAGCCAAGCGGCGGCGTGTCTCTGCATTCCAGTCATCCTGACGCGGCTGAACCGAGAATTGGCCATTTCATCGAAGTGTGGTCGCCTGAAGGAGCGCTGCTCTATCGAAGTGCTGCCTTGCAAGATCAGACGTTAGGCGGTCCTCCTGTTCCGGACGAGGTCTTGCACGATCCAACCGCATCGACCGCACGCCTTCCGAATGGCACGCGAGTCAGGGTGGCCAGCAGCGTTTATCACGTAGAAGACCGCCGCGTCGTTGTCCGGGTTGCCTACAGCCAAGAAGCACTGTGGCGTGAGTTGGGCGAATTCGGGGAAGTCTTGTTGCTCGGCTTTCCGATTGCTGTGCTGCTTGCAGGCTTCGGCGGTTACGCCCTCGCACGAAAAGCGCTCGCACCCATCGATTTGATGACCACCCAGGCCAAAAAAATATCTGCGGAACGGCTGAGCGACCGCTTGTCCATCGAGAATCCCGAAGACGAGCTAGGAAAGCTCGGGACAGTTTTCAACGCCGTGCTCGGGCGATTGCAAGTAGCATTCGATCAACTTCGCCGTTTCACGGCCGACGCCTCGCACGAACTGAGAACTCCATTGACTGCGATACGAAGCGTGGGCGAGGTTGCGCTCCAGGACCAAAGGAGTCCGGCAGAGTATCGAGATGTGATCGGAAGCATGTTGGAAGAGGTAGATCGCCTGACGCGGCTCGCGGAAAGTTTGCTTGCGCTTTCCCGTGCTGACACGGGCCACATCCAGCTTCAGCGTGAAGAAATTTCTCTTGTGAGCCTCGCGAAAGATGCCAGGTCGATCGTCGAAGTTTTAGCCGAGGAGAAGCAGCAACACATTGACATCGAGGGTGACGCAGACTTGGTCGTCTTCGTAGATCGGCTGATTCTCCGGCAGGCGATCATGAATCTGCTGGATAACGCCATTAAGCATTCACCGCCCGGAAGCCACGTTCTCGTCCGGGTACAAAGTGGGGGAGACAAACAAGCGTCCTTAGAAGTGATTGACCAAGGACCTGGAATTCCTAGTGAACATCAGCCTTACGTCTTTGACCGCTTTTACCGAGTCGATAAAGCACGGACGCGGGAATGGGGTGGTGCTGGCCTCGGCTTGTCGATTACTCGCTGGGCCGTCGAGGTACACGGCGGCGACATTACTCTAAAAAGCGAAGAAGGCCAAGGCAGTACGTTTCGAGTTTCCCTGCCCGTCGCGAAAGATTCTTCTGCAAGTCCGTCAATAGGAGGGTCGCAATGAAAAGGATATTGGGGATTCTGGCGGCGATTGCTGCGCTCTTGCTAGTGATCTGGATGATTCTGGAATCAAGAGAGGATCGATATTCCTCCTCCTATGCGTCGCAACCGGAGACTCGCGCGGCTCAGCAGCCCGCAGGCGCCTCCTTCACGTACAACTTTGATGCCGACGCCCTGGGAAGCATGCCAACGAAGTTTCATAGTGCCCGCACTGGGAAAGGAGCCGAAAGCAAATGGGTAGTGATGGCGGATCCTACCGCGCCTTCCAAACCTAATGTCGTTGCGCAAACTTCAACGGACACGACCGACTATCGCTTTCCGCTGCTCATCGCAGATGAAGGCAGCTTCAAAGATCTTGAACTCAGTGTGAGATTCAAACCTGTTTCCGGCGAAGTGGACCGCGCTGGAGGATTGGTTTTTCGACTGAAGGACGCAAATAACTACTACATCGTCCGCGCCAACGCTTTGGAGGATAACTACCGGCTGTACCACGTCATTAACGGCAGCCGCCGCCAATTCGCCGGCGCGAATTTCAAAGTCACTTCCGGCGAGTGGCACGAGCTGCGCGTCGAATGTGTCGGAAACAAGATCATTTGTTACTACGACGGCGCAAAGAAGATCGAAGCGACGGACGACACCTTCAAAGATGCCGGCAAAGTCGGTCTGTGGACCAAAGCCGACTCCGTCACATCCTTCGACGATTTGAAGGTCACAGGCAAGTAGGCTTCGGAGAGTTCGACCGCGGGCATCTTGTCGATCGGTGGAAGGAGCGAAGACCTAGCGTTCTGTTTAGTTTTGGCTGGATTGACTGCAGTACGTTAGAGGTATAACATACTCCGTGAATGAGTGTACGCAAGAATCGGCGGGTTGTTTGGCTTTTGCTGACATTTACTTTGCCCACCAAGCGAGCAAGTCAGCGGGTGGAGATCTGGCGGAAGCTCCAACGCTACGGAACGGTGCCATTGGGTAATTCCGGGTATTTGTTGCCCAACAATCCCGTGAACGAGGAACGATTTCAGTGGCTCGGCACAGCCATTCGTAAGTACGGTGGCGATGCTTCCATCGTTCACGTGGAGTCCATCGACAATATTTCGATCCCCCAATTGATCGGACGCTTTGCGGAAGCCCGCTCGCGCGAGTACCAAGAACTGATTCGAGAACTACAAAAATTTTCTTCGTCACCGGTACCGAAACGGTCTGTCGGTCGTTTAAGCCGCTTACGCAGCCGGTTCCAAGAAATCGTCGAGATTGATTTTTTTGCCAGCCCGCTACAGAAACGGGCTGGTGAGCTGCTCGAGCAGGCGGATGCGGCTCGTACGGTGAGCCGGGCGCCGGCGGCCGCGCCCATTGATCCGCGAGATTACAAGGGGAGGGTGTGGGTGACGAGACCGAGACCGGGTGTGGACCGGTGCGCATCCGCGTGGCTCATTCGGCGCCATATCGATCCCAAGGCGCGGTTCGTCTTCGCGCCGGAAGAACGCTTGCCGAGCGGAGCCATACCGTTCGATATGTTCCAGCAGAACGGGTTCGGACACCGCGGCGACGATTGCACTTTCGAGACACTGCAAAAGGACTTTGGGATTCGCGATCGCAAAGTGAAAGTGATCTCCGAGATTGTCCACGATGCGGATCTTGCCGACGGCAAGTTCGGTCGCAAAGAGGGTTACGGAGTCGACGAAATATTGAAGGGCTGGGCACGGCAAGGAATCGAAGACCCGGAACTTCTTGTTCGGGGAATGCAACTGATCGAGGGGCTTTATCATGCAATTTCGTAGATGGATGGCTATCAACCTGGGGCTACTGGCGGTGTTTGCTCCCGTGACCGTGGCGCAATCCTCCGATGCTGGGCGAAAGGTATTTACGCTAGAAGAGGCGGTTAATTTCGCGCTCAAGAATTACCCCGCAGTACGCGCTTCGCTGGAGCGGGTCACCGCAGCTCAGGCAGGCGTCGGCTTGGCGCGAACCAATTATCTGCCTCGGGCGGACGTGGTCTGGCAAACGAATCGCGCGACCGACAACAACATCACCGGCCTGCTTCTTCCGCAATCGATCATCGCTCCGATTTCTGGGCCGGTACCGGCCATGACTTCCAATCGTAGCGCATGGGGAAGCGCGGCGGGGCTTCTGTTCTCGTGGGAACCGATCGATTTTGGATACCGCGGAGCAAAAGTAGTTGCCGCACGCGCCGCTCGGGATCAAGCCACTGCGGAAGCTTCGCTGACACGCCTCGATGTGGCCGTCGCCACGGTGAACGCCTATCTCACGGTGCTGGCTGCCCAGCGAACCGTGCACGCCGCCGATGCAGATGTACAGCGGCGCGAGACGTTCGACAAGGCTGTCCGAGTGTTGGTCGATAATCAACTTCGCGCTGGAGCGGATGCATCGCGTGCGGACGCGGAATTGGCCCGCGCCAGAGTGAATTTAGCCCGTGCCCAGCAACAAGAGAAAATCAGCAAGGCAGCATTAGCCGATATTCTCGGATTGCCGGATGCCTCCGTGGAAGTCCAAGAAAACTCAGTCCCTGGGGCACCTCCCGACGGACCTCCACAGACCACCCCAATCACAAGCAATCCGATTGCGGAGGTGCAGCACGCACGCGTGGAAGAAGCGCAGGCACAGGTTCATATTTTGGACCGTTCTTACTATCCGAAGTTCTATTTTCAATCGTCGGTGTACGGACGCGGCAGCGGATGGGATCCCATGGGCAATTTCGAGGGAGGCACGGCAGGCCTAGGCCCGGATCGTTCGAATTGGGCCGTCGGCGTGACGGTAACTTTTCCGGTATTCGACATCTTTGCGATCCGATCTAGAAAGGCAGTTGAATCGGCCAATGAACGTGCCGAAGCCGCTCGCTACGATCAAGACCTGCAGGACCTGACGGGGCAATTGCGAAAGGCACAGGCTTCGCTCGAAGGGGCTCGCCAAGTCGCCGAAAACACTCCGGTAGAATTGCAAGCCGCGCGCACAACGGAAGACCAGGAACGCTCGCGTTACCAAGCAGGGCTGGCAACCCTTGTAGACGTCGCGGACGCGCAAAGCCTGCTCGTGCAAGCGGAAACTGACGACGCTCTTGCGCGGCTCGCCGTCTGGCAGAATTTGGCTTCTGTTTCCGCCGCGCAAGGCGATCTTGGTCCCTTCCTGCAGGTCGTACACGGCAAGGTTCAGGGAGGTCCCTAGCTATGTGGCTGCTGCGCGCTGCACTAAGAAGTCCGATCAGTGTTGTGGTCATCGTGCTGGGTGTGGCGCTTTGCTCGGTTCTCGCAATCACGCGCATGCCTGTAGATATTTTTCCGAACCTGAACCTTCCGGTAATTTATGTTGCGCAACCATTCGGCGGAATGTCGCCAGCGCAAATGGAAGGATATCTCGTCTACTACTACGAATATCATTTCCTGTACATCACCGGGATCGAGTCCGTCGAATCCAAATCCATTCAAAACGTAGGATTGCTGAAATTGGTATTTCATCCCGGCACAGACATGAGCCAGGCCATGGCTCAAACCGTTGGCTATGTGGACCGCGCGCGAGCTTTTATGCCGCCCGGAACGGTTTCCCCGTTCATCATGCGGTTCGACGCCGGGAGCGTTCCGGTTGGATACCTGGTTTTTTCGAGCGCAACCCGAAGCGTGGGAGAAATCCAGGATGCTGCACTAAACCGAGTGCGACCTTTATTCGCCACGCTGCCAGGAGTCTCGGCGCCACCGCCGTTCGGAGGCGCGGCGCGAACCATCGTGGTCAGCGTCGATCCGGACCGCCTGCGCGCTTATCGCATGGCACCGGATGAAGTGATCCAGGCAATCAATACCGGCAATACCGTCGTCCCAGCGGGAAATGTGCGAACCGGTGACCTGCTGCGCTTGGTGCCGATTGATTCGGTGGTTTCCAATGTGAAAGACCTCGAGAATTTACCGATCCGGACCGGTTCCGGCCCGACCGTTTTTCTGCGCGACATCGGCACGATCGATGATTCAAGCGACATCATCACCGGGTACGCCGAGGTGAATGGACGCCGCACGGTCTACATCCCGGTTACCAAGCGCGCTGACGCTTCAACTCTGAGCGTCGTCAACGAGGTAAAGGCCAATCTCGCGCAATTCCAATCGGCGGTGCCGCAAGACATCAAGATTGACTATGAGTTTGACCAATCGCCGTATGTGCGGAACGCGCTTTTCTCGGTCGTCAGAGAAGGGCTGCTTGGTGCCGCGTTAACAGGTCTTATGGTGCTGCTTTTTCTGCGCGACTGGCGCAGCGCACTCATCGTCGTGGCCACCATCCCATTCGCGTTGCTCACCGCAGTGGTCGCCTTGTGGGGCGCTGGTCAAACGATCAACATCATGACGCTCGGTGGATTGGCGCTCGCTGTTGGTATTCTTGTGGATGAGTCCACAGTGGTGATGGAGAACATTCACAGCCACTTGGGGCAAGGATCGCGAACCCACGGGGTCCTCGAAGCCAGTAAAGAGGTGCAAATCCCGCGCTTGCTGGCGATGCTGTGCGTGCTGGCGGTTTTCGTTCCTTCGTTTTTCATGACCGGTGTGTCCCGCTCACTCTTTATCCCGCTCGCGCTTGCGGTCGGATTCGCCATGGCATCGTCTTACTTTCTGTCGAGTTCGTTGGTGCCGGTGCTCTCGACGTGGATTTTGCGCAAGCATATCGCTGAGGAGAAAGAAGAGAAGGGATCGCTCCTGGTGAGAGCTAGAGAAAAGCTGGCAGCGACCCTGGAGAGATTGATTCGAATACGTCTCGTCGTAATTGCGGTTTACACCGTGGCTGCACTGGTGGTGATTGTGTTGGGCGGCCTTTATTTGGGCCGAGAGATCTTTCCGCGGGTGACGGGAAATCAACTGCTGCTGAGGCTGAGAGCTCCCACGGGCACTCGCGTGGAAACGACAGAACGGCTGTATCTCAATGTGCTCCAGGCCATCGATAAAGTCGCAGGATCGGGCAATGTTGTAACCACGTTAGGATACGTTGGCGCGCCCCCTCCGAATTATCCCATCAACACCATTTACCTTTGGACCAGTGGACAGCACGAAGCTGTCTTGCGGGTCGCATTGAAACCGAAATCGGGAATCCGTGTGGACGACCTCGAAGAACGGCTCCGGAAGGATTTGCCCGCACAGTTTCCCGGATGTCAATTTTCCTTCGAAGCAGCCGACATCGTGACCCAGATCATGAACTTCGGCGCTCCTACTCCCGTGGAAATCAACATTGGAGGGCCGGACCTTGCCGCCGATCGCGGTGTCGCGGAAAAACTGCGAGTGGAGTTGGGAAAAATCTCTGCCCTTCGCGATCTGCAGTATGACGAGCCGTTGGACTACCCAAGCATCAACGTGAAGGTGGATCGTGAGCGCGCCGGACAATTGGGAGTTACGGCGGGAGGTATCGGCCGCTCGTTTCTGGCGGCAACGTCTTCCAGCCGTTTTGTCGTGCCGAACTATTGGGCGGATCCCCGCTCGGGCGTCGCCTATCAGGTGCAAGTGCAGATTCCGCAATCTGAGATGACCTCGATTCAGGATGTCGAGCATGTTCCGGTCACCTTGGGAGCGTCCTCGCACCCGCTGCTTGGCGATGTCGCTCAAGTGGCTTACGGAAATGTAGTCGGTGAGTATCACCGTTTGAATGGGCAGAGGATGGTGACGTTAACCGCCAACACGTTCGGAGAAGATCTTGGGCGGGTCTCGCACCAGATCGAAGAAGCCATCAAGCGGGCAGGAGACCTGCCGCGAGGCGTGAAGGTGACGGTGCGAGGTCAAGTCGCGCCAATGAAGCAGACTCTGACCAGTCTGGGCGCGGGGCTGCTGATTGCCGTATTGGTCATTTTTATGCTGCTTTCCGCTAATTTTCAGTCCATGAAGTTGGCTTTCGTGGTTCTGTCCACGGTCCCGGCCGTGATTTGCGGCGTAATTTTCATGCTGCTGATTACACGAACCACGATGAACATTCAATCTTTCACAGGCGCCATTATGGCCATCGGAGTAGCGGTGGCTAACGCCATTCTCTTCGTTGTTTTTGCCGAGGAGCATCGCCGCAAGGGCAGCGCTTCCTCCGAATCCGCAACTCACGCCGCCAAGATGCGCATGCGGCCCATCTTAATGACCAGCATGGCTATGATCGCAGGAATGATTCCGATGGCATTGGGACTTGGTGAGGGGAGCCAACAGACCGCGCCACTTGGCCGGGCGGTGATCGGCGGCTTATCGTTTGCCACCGCAACCACGCTCCTGATTCTGCCCTTGGTTTTCTCAGTCGTACAACAGCGCGCGTCTGTGGATTCGCCATCGCTCGACCCAGATGATCCGCAAAGCATCCTCGTCAAAGAGGAGAACTCTCGGCCGGAGAAAAATCGATGAGACAACTGCGTCTTCTGCTCTGGATACCGGGTCTATGTGGAATGATTCACGTGTGCGCCTCGTGTGGCGCGAATTCGTCCTCCGAGCGTAACGCGAATCCGCAAGCCGCCGCGCCTGCTACGCCTTCTGTGGAAGTCGTTAGCGTCTCTTCGAAAAAACTGGCCATTACCGTGCGATTGCCCGGAGAGTTACAGCCCTATGAAGCAGTGGCGGTGTTTCCGAAAGTGACCGGATTCGTCGAGTCGATCAAGGTGGATCGCGGCTCCGTTGTAAAGGCCGGACAAAACATGATTCGATTGATCGCTCCAGAAATCGCGGCACAGCGCGCGGAAGCCCAGTCCAAACTCCAGGGAGCTGATGCCCAGCGCACCGAGACAGAAGCCAAGCTGTCTTCTGACGAAAGCACCTATCAAAGACTTAAGAGCGCTTCCTCGACGCCCGGTGTCGTTGCCGGCAACGATCTCGAAATCGCACAGAAGGCGGTTGATGCCGACCGCGCACGTCTTCAGGGTGCGCGGGAAAGCGCGGAGGCCGCAAAATCGGCGCTGAAATCGGTCACAGAAATCGAAGGTTACCTGCAAGTTCGGGCACCGTTTGATGGCATAGTCACAGAAAGAAATGTTCATCCTGGCACGCTGGTAGGGCCTGCCAGTGGCTCTGGAAACTCACTTCCATTGGTCCGAGTGGAGACCACTGCGCGGCTCCGCCTGGTAGTGCCGGTTCCAGAGAAATATGCAGCTGGTATGGCGACGGGAGCCAAGGTCGAATTCAGCGTGCCGGCATATCCTAGTCAAACCTTTTCCGGAACGGTCGCACGGATCGCTCATTCTGTCGAAACTAAAACAAGGACGATGCCGGTTGAGTTGGACGTGGACAATTCCCGCCGGCGATTGGCCGCGGGGATGTTCCCCGAGGTGCTCTGGCCGGTACGTCGCTTAGAGCCTACTCATTTCGTTCCAACTTCGGCCGTCGCCAGGACCACAGAGGCAACGTTTGTTGTTCGCATTCGCGATGGGAATGTCGAGTGGGTCAATGTACAAACGGGCGAGCTTGATGGAAAGGTGATCGAGGTTTTTGGTGATTTACGCGATGGCGATCAAGTCGCGGTGCGAGGCACGGATGAGTTGCGACCGGGAACGCGTGTGGCTGCGAAACAGGGTTCGTCAGATTCGAAATCTCAGGGGAAGTGAGGATCAGTTGATCGAGAAGATTGGAAGAGGTGGCCGATGAAATGGATCACACGAGAGAACGTGAAAGTAGATCGAGTGGCCTGCCCGTGGCTGATTCGACGGTTCGTTGACCCGCATGCCGAATTTGTTTTCGTGCCCGAGGACCAACTCCTCGACACCGCGCGCAAAGAAGGCGCGATTCCCTTCGACGCAAACAGATTTGCCGAAGTAACTCTAAATCACCGAGGAGAACGCTGTACGTTTGAGGCCATCCTCGAGGATTTCAAGCTGACTGATCCTGCGCTTCAGCGTCTCGCGCTGATCGTCCGGGGAGCGGATGTCAAAGGACAGGAGCACGTTTCTCCTGAAAGCGTTGGATTGCGCGCGATCGCTCGTGGGTTTGCGGCAATAGGGATCAGCGATGAGGAGCGCCTTTCCCGCGAGTTTCCAGTGTATGACGCCCTCTACGAGTACGTTCGCCAGGAATTGCTGTGAGAGAGGGGCAATCTGGATTTCGATTTTCAGCCCAGAAAGACAGGAACCGACAATGCTTAAGTCCATCAAAGTGATACCGTTGCTTTCCACAATTGTAGTCAGCCTTCTGGCCACGCCCACTCCCGCTCAGAATATTCCGAGTGACTACCAGGAAGTTCTGAAAACTCTCGACAAAAAAGGAGATTTTAAAGACGGGGTTTTGAAAGTGAACGTTCCGCGCAACGATTTGAAGATGACGATTCAAGGTTTTCCCACGCCAACGCCGTTTGGTTTCGGAGGCTGGATTGCATTGAGTAAGACTGCGAACGGTTCCGAGGTGATGATGGGCGACCTTGTTCTGTCACAAGATGAAGTCAATCCTGTCATGTCGGCACTGCTTGATAATGGAATCGATGTTACCGCCCTCCACAATCATTTCTTCTGGGATGACCCGCGCGTGTATTTCATGCACGTCCATGGAATGGGAAAAGCGGCCGATCTTACCAAGCGCGTGAAACCGGGATTGGATTTAATAGGTCACGTAACGCCGACCGCTGCGGCACCGGCCAGCAGTGGCGGAGCGCCACTCGATACGCAAAAGCTCGCCAAGATCGTGGGGCACGAAGGCGAGCAAACCGGCGCCGTCTACAAAATCACAGTAGGTCGCGACGATCTAAAAATGAAGGAGCATGGAGCTGCAATCAACGCTCGCATGGGACTTAACACCTGGGCTGCGTTTACCGGCACAGAGGAGGATGCCGCGGTTGCAGGCGATGTAGCCATGGTCGAAAGCGAAGTAACACCGGTTCTGAAAGCGCTTCGCAAAAACGGTCTTGACGTGGTCGCGATACATCATCACATGACCGAAGTCACGCCAATGGTCATCTTTCTCCACTACTGGGGCAGGGGCCCGGCGGAGAAGCTCGCCAGCGGATTCAAAGCGGCCTTGGATGAACTTGGTAAAGGCGCTCCCAATCATTCGGCTGGACAGTGAGGCGCATTTTGGCAAAATTGTAGGCGCCGCCAGAAGACCTCGATTTTTCCCAGCCCGCATTTCAAGTTAGAGGTGTCGATATGAGACTAACAACTACATGGGCTAAGTACGTCCTTGCGTGTGTCCTCGCCTTAGGCTTGGGCTCACTTGCGTGGACAACACAAGAAAATCAAACGAAAACGAAAGGTGGAAAAAGCGTGACTGTCACTGGCTGCCTGCAGAAAGGGGATGAAGCTGGCGAGTACGCTGTTACCGGCGAGGACGGAAAGCGCTATGGCCTCCACGAGAGCAGTGGCGTCGATCTCTCCAAGCACCTGGGGCACAAAGTCAGCGTCACAGGCACGAAGATGCGCGAAGAGAACGAAGAAAAAGAAAAGCATGAAGCTGGAGGTGGTGAATACGCCGATCTCCGGGTCACGAATATCAAGCATATAAGCGAAACCTGCAAATGAGCAGCTCATGGGAGCCGATCCGATAAAAACGGTTCGGCTCCTCATCTACGGGAGAAACTTCCGCCGGACGCGTTTGGCTGTAAAAAAACGAGTGATTCGTTCTCCTCAGTTTCCGCTTCCAGCTGCAGCGGCGGCACCGGTTCGTGTGACGAACAAGTTCCGAAATTGAACGCGAGACCCGGGATGATGGTTTTGCAGTCCAATGTGACCGTTCAAAGGTCGTCCTTGGTTAGTGCTGAGATGGCTTACAAGCTCGCCGTTGAGTCGAACCTTGATGTCTGGCCCTGCGGCTTCGATTTGGAAAGTGTTCCACTCGCCCAGCGCTTTCGACGCGAGCTTGATCGCGGGTGTCAACTGATACACGGCGCCCGTCATGTGCAGCGGGCTTCCGGTGGTATTCGTGTTGGGATCAAATCCTCGGTCATCGATCTGGACCTCATAGCCCTGATTAACGGCCGGCTTCCAATCCTCTGCCGGGTTCTGATTACCAAGCGCTGGGAAGCGGAGAAAGACTCCCGAGTTATCGAATAGATTGATAGAGCGCCATTGCACGGTGAGTAGGAAATCCGCAAAGACTTCTCTCGTGTACCACAGCAGACCGATGCCACCTTCTGATTCGACCGTGTTGTTCCCGACCACGTTAAACCTGCCGGACCCGGCCATCTGCCATCCGTCTAAGGTCGGAGTCAGGAGAGCAGCCGCGCCTGCGGCAGGCGCGGGTACGGCCTTTTGCGTAATCGCATGGGCTGTTCGCCGGGCCAGCGTGAAGGCCGTCAAAGAGGGGTTCGCCGAGCCTAACGCTGGGAAAACAGCCGGCCCTGCAGCGTAAGCGTTTTGGATGTGGTGGAACTGACCATCGAGATTCACGACGGAACTGGCAGCATCAATTCCGGCCCACAGGGTACCGGCTTCGGATAGAATCTGTCGCACACCCCACTGCGCGGGGATAACGCGACAAATACTTACATGTGGGCCTAACTGTTCAGTGCCTGCGAGCGCGATGTCTTCCGACTCGGTTAGGGCGGGTCTTACCCGGCCACGCACTCAATCCATAATCAGGTCTGTCTGGACAGCTTTCCTGCCTACGGCAGTATGACATAGTAAGGTACGTAATTCACGAGTTATTTTTAGGAATCCTAGGCATTTCCTAGACTAGAAACTAGTAAATCCGCACTAGGGCTAGTGAAAGCTAGTGTTTTTGATATGCAGAGTGTGCAGCCGCAGTGAAAACCTAGAAAAACCTAGTCTAGTTTCTGTCGCGAAACGCAAAATACCACGTTAAATCAGGCGTTCGTGGACTTTTTTCATTATTTTTCTCTTGACAAGTATATGTGCCGTATGGCACATATACACTCATGAAAACGCACCAATCCGAATCTCCTTCCGATGTCTGGCGTTGGTTTCAGAATCAAACTGATAGCCTCGGGCCCGCCGTTCTTGGCTCGCTCAGCTTGCGCCGCAGTCCTTGTGTCCGCGAGAACTGCCCCGCTTGCTTGTCGGGTGAACAGCATGCCAGTTACGTCCTCTACGGTCGCCTGAAAGGACGACGTTTTGCCGTCTACGTTCCCGAAGAACTTGTGCCGGAGGTACGTCGTTGTTTGGACAACGGGCGTGCTCTGCAGGACCTGCTGTACCAGGCCGCACCGCGTTATGTCAAAGCTTTGAAGCGGGAGCGGGACAAAGCCTCGAAAAAAGCGGAGGACTGAAGATGCCCAGGTCTGCGAAGCCGCAGATCAGTTTCGCCGATTGGGAGTTGCTGCAGCAGGGCATCTTGTTGGAGCCGCTGCTGCAGAACATCTCCGATTTTCTGGACGACCACGAAGAACTGATCGAACCCGTACGACGCGATCTGCAACGAGGTCTGAAAAATCCCGGGACTGGTCGCGGCGGATTGACGCCACAACAGGTTCTGCGCTCGCTCATCGTCATGCGGGTCAAGAGTTGGGACTATCGCGAACTGCGCGAACGGATCGCCGACGGATACACCCTGCGCCAGTTCACGGATTTCTACTGCCAGCCGGTGCCCAAACACCATGCGTTCAACCGCGCCTTTAACCGGCTGACTCCGAAGACGCTGCAGGCCGTCAATGAATTGGTGGTGCAAGCGGCGGTGGATCTGGGTCTGGAAGATGGGCAGACACTTCGGGTCGACTCTACAGTTGTACAGACCGACATTCATCATCCGACCGACAACACGTTGTTATGGGATGTCGTACGCGTGATCACACGCTTAATCGGCTGCCTCGCCGAGGCCGTTCAGCAGCATATTCAGGGGTTTCGCAATCGCACGCGGGCAGCGCGGCGTCGGATGCAAGAAATCCAGCGGTTGACGCCCAAGGAACGGCACGAGCGACAAACCGAGAAATATCGCCAACTCATCGGAATAACCGACGAGGTCGTGAACAGCGCACGAAAAGTATTGCAGCAGACCCGGAAAGCACACGGCAAGAATCTGGTCGCCGACCTGACCATCGCCGAACTTCGCAAGGAAATCGCCCACTACTGTGAACTGGGAGACCCTGTGATCGATCAGACGCGCCGTCGCGTGCTCCAAGGAGAGCAAGTTCCCAACGCCGAAAAGATCTATTCCATCTTTGAAACCCACACCGATCTGATCAAGCGCGGCAAGGTGCTAACACCGGTGGAGTTCGGCCACAAAGTCTTTCTCGCGGAAAGTGCCCAAGGGCTGGTTACGCAATATGAAGTGCTGCAGGGAAATCCTGGCGACGATCAGCAGGTGGAACCTTCCCTGAAACGCCACAAGGAAAACTTCGGACGTGCTCCCGAGTTGTATAGTTCCGATCGAGGCTTCTTTAGTGAGACGAATGTGAAATCATGCAAGCAAAAAGGCGTCAAGGTGGTGTGCATCCCGCAGCGTGGCGGGAAGAAAACGGTGAAGCGCAAAGCGTATGAGAAGAGTCCTGCTTTCAAGGAAGGACAGCGCTTTCGAGCCGGCATCGAGGGGCGCATCTCCGTGCTGTTCCGCGGTCGTGGCATGAAGCGTTGTCTTGCGGAAGGGCGCCAGCGCTTTGAGGTATTGGTAGGTGCCGCCGTGCTTGCCAACAACCTGATGAGAATTGCGGCCATGCTATCGAAACGATCGTCTCGCAGACGAAGAGCCGCGTAACACGATCTTTCTGCTTTCTCTTTCCGTGAGGCCGACGCATTTTTCTTACGCGCACTCTTCCATTCGATCCCGAAATCCATGACCGCAATGGTCTGCGCACGTCTGCCCAGGCGCGCTAAATCCCTGAAATCTCTATTGCCCAGTCACATTTTTCGCCAAAATTGGTGTTTCGCGACAGAAACTAGTCTAGAACCTAGCTCTAGCGACGGGTTCGGGAAATCACAGAGTGTCACGAGCCCTATGAAGTCACGCGCACGTGCGCGTGTGACGAGACGTTGAGTATTTAGATCGAAATGCCCCACCGATCCCGAATTGGTTTCCGGTGCTATCCCTCGGTGCGAGCCTTCAACAACAATCTTTTTATTTCATCCTTACCCAAAATCTCAATCAGTCCTTTAGCAAAAAAGAACGGAATTAACACCACAAACATAAGCAGCATGGTAGCGAAGACCTCCCTTGGGTCCGCTACCGTTTCGGAAAAGCTCGCGGCAAAAGACTGACCGTGCCAGACCTTGACCAACGCTTCCTCCAGAAGGTGGCAGACCATTAGGATGACGGTGAAAAGGGCAGAGTTCCAAAGCATCGAATACAATAAGGCTTTCCCGGCAGCCTTCTTTCCGGCATGAAGGATTTCTCCCAACCACATGAATTTCGCCAAGATCACCGCATTGATAAAGGCAAAGCCAAACTTCGCCGAGTAGTTGATGTGGTAGTTCGCAAGGATGATTTCACGATGGAGTGTAAAGACGCTCAGAAGTACCCAGATGTACATGACGGTTATGGAGAGCTTCCGCAATTCGTCGAGAGCGCGCTTTTTCCAGCCAGGTTTTTCTTCTTGCATCATGGCGAAAGTCCTTGTTTAGGAAGAAGGTAAGCAGGCCAACGACCGCACGCTGCTAGCTTATGCCTATTTGATAGCTGCTGAAATCGGTTACGGCCACTCCCACTGAGGGTAAGTTTTCAGTTCTTTCAATGGCAAGTGTCTGGGATAACCCGGTAAAGTCGGAACCAGTACCCAAGTTTCCGATAAGGCATGCCAGCTCAACCGGTCGATGCAACGCCACCTAAGTTAAGTTATTGATCCCAAAATGCTTCCTAATAGAGAGCCGATCTGACTGGCTGTGCTCCCCAGGACGGCGCGAATAAGGATGTTCGCATCGAGAACGATCATGTCAGCGGGATGCGCCCTTCCCACGGCGACGCAGCCCTTTGAAATCAGCCACTAGTTCCTCCTCGTCAACATCCGCGAGTGCACTGGCAAGACGGTCCGCTGCTTCCTTCAGTTCGGACATATGGGCTGTCTTAGGACGCTTTCGACGCGTGGGAACGTAGACACCGACAGTCTCGCCGCGCCGAGTGACAGCAACTGGAATGTCCGATTCCAGGAAACTGGCGATCCGTTCGCGAAACTCGCGTACGCCGACTTTGATCGTGGTCATAGGAATGATCCTCACTCTAAGTGTACGCTCATGTGTACGCATCAGCAAATGTGCCAGGATTCGCGGGATTCGCGTAGTGGGTCAGCTCCGTGAGGTCGACGCGGGTGGTAGACGATGACTTTTTCAGTACTCGGCGCGACCTCGAGCTGAGAGCGCCGACGCACTGTACTGTGTAGCCTTACGGGGCATGGTGTCATTCCTCGAACTATCAGGCGCAGATCGGGGTTCGAGCGGCTGCAGCCGTAGAGAATCGATCCGAGTCGGTAACGGTCGCGCCGTCATAAATTCGTAATACTAATCGTGATGAATGGCGGCAAAATGCGAACGAAAGGTGAGTGCGCCGGGATAAACCGGCGTGAAGTTGCGAATGCAAGAGTCGTACAGGTAAGGCGTAGCGAGCCAACCTGGCCCCGAGTCATGCGCGGGCAGTCGCAAGGCTGCACGTGAAGCGTTGACAGGGGGACATGCAGGCAGGGTTATTGAGCCGTGAAAGGGGTCGGAAATCAGAGCGCCGACGCTGTTCCAATGTGCGGAAGGCAACACCGACGAATGCGAAACCGCGAGCATCCGTCGGGCTCTGCGCGGTCGTAGACCCCTAGCATGCATGGAAACTTCACGCGCGAGAACCGGGAGGTCCCGTCAACGCCCGACACGTAATCGTGCAGCGGGCCGGTTGGAGAAGGACATGATCCAGAAGTCCAACATGCACGTTGATGGGAAGTCGGACGGTCGTGAAGTACCGACGAAGTGCCTGAACAAAAGCGGGAATCCGCTCGCGGAGGGCGCGGAGGGAAGACGACCGGCCAAGGAGAACACCGAGCAGACGACCGCGTCTCAGACACAGAGCTGGGGTGACGCGTTGAGCGGCCTGCGCGGTGTGCGGGAAGCAGCAAAGAGGGACAAGCGGTTACAGTTCACGGCGCTACTTCACCACGTTTCCGTTCCACTGCTGGAGAGCAGCTTCTACGCCTTGAAGCGAGACGCGGCTCCCGGAGTTGACGGAGTCACGTGGACGGAATACGAGACGGGCCTGGGCGAGCGGCTGAAGACTTGCACAGCCGCGTGCATCGAGGAACGTATCGAGCGCAACCTTCGAAGAGAACCTACATTCCCAAGGCGGATGGACGACAACGTCCGTTAGGGATCGCTGCGCTGGAAGACAAGATCGTCCAGCACGCAGTGGTGACGGTCCTCAATCAGATTTACGAAGAGGACTTTCTGGGGTTCTCTTATGGGTTCCGACCCGGGCGACGCCAGCACGATGCGTTGGATGCGCTCTGGGTAGGAATCATGAGGAAGAAAGTGAATTGGATTCTTGACGCCGACATTCGGAGCTTTTTCGATGAAATTCGACACGATTGGCTCCTGAAGTTCGTCAAGCATCGCATCGCTGATCGACGGATACTTCGCCTCATCGAGAAAGTGGTTGAGAGCTGGAGTATCGGAAGAAGGGCAATGGTCAAAGACGGAGCGGGGAACTCCGCAAGGGTCAGTGGCATCACCGATGCTTGCGAACGTGTACCTGCATTACGCCTTCGATCTATGGGCTCAGCACTGGCGGCGCCAACGGGCGACAGGTGAAATGATCGTGGTCCGATACGCCGACGATGCTGTGTTGGGATTTCAGCACCGCGCCGACGCAGAGCAGTTCCTCCGAGACTGGAAGGAACGTCTCGCAGCGGTTCGGCCTAGAGCTGCACCCGGACAAGACACGACTGATCGAGTTCGGGCGCTACGCAGTCGTGAACCGAAAAGAGCGTGGAGCAGGGAAGCCGGAGACGTTTAACTTCCTGGGTTTCACCCACATCTGTGGGCAAACGTGGAAGACCGGCAAATTCCTCGTTCTACGCAAGACCATCCACAAGCGGCTCTCCGCCAAGCTGAGAGCGCTGAAGGAGGAGCTTCGAAGACGCAAACATCGTCCGTGGCGGAGCTCGGGAAATGGTTGAGGTCTGTAGTACAGGGCTACTTCAACTATCATGCAGTCCCCGGGAATCTGGCCAGTCTTCGAAGTTTTCGGTTACAGGTGATCCGGCGCTGGCTACGCGCGCTACGGCGACGCAGCCAGAAAGATCGGATGACTTGGTCACGACTGGCGGCTATAGCAGATCGCTGGCTTCCCCAGCCTAGCATCCTTCATCCTTATCCCAATCTGCGCTTCGACGCTACACATCCGCGGTAAGAGCCGCATGCAGTAATCCTGCACGTGCGGATCCGTGCGGGGGGCGTCAGGTTAACTGGCGTCCCTACCGCGACACAAAGAAAGAGAAAGTGATTCGTCAGGTTTAGTCGCAACTAGCTGATTTCCTTCGATTAGGGCCAGCTCCAGCAAGTTCTGATTAAATTGGCGGTTCGACCCTGTTAACCGAATGCTTTGTGCTTCAAGTCGTTGCGCTACGGACAACTTACGGACAACTAAGAGAGGGGAAACAACGTTTCTGGTCCCGTAAGCGACGCCCAATAAAGCGTTTATGGGATTTAGATACTTGGTTCGGGACCAGAAGGTCGAAGGGCTCAAATCCTTTCTGCTCTGACCACTTGTTTACCGTGCTAGCTGCTTCGTCCCGCTCTCCGGAAATGTGACAAGAATCCTCCCGTCATTGCCGAAGTTGACGTCATTGACGAATTCACGAGGAAGGGAATCAACAAGTTCCGCATTTTCATTATCGCCCGGAGAATCCGGCTTACAGGCTCGCCCGCTTCTTTTCGATAACTTACGGAACAGTTTTGGCGAAATTGTACCATAACTTGTGACGGGCGTTTTCGCTAATTCTTCGCTACAAGGCGTTGCAGCCGATTACGAAAACCGCTTCTTTGGTTTGGGCTTTGCAGTTGCCGGAGTCCTGCACCTTTCCGCCGCAACCGCTGGAAGCTGCGTCTTTTCGTAATGTCTCTCCTTCGTCTTCGCCTCCTGCGCTCGACCCTTTGCAATTTGCTTCTCAGTCCACTTCCTCGCCCAGATTGCCCTGCTCTTGGTTATGAAGACAAAGCGCCGCTGATATGCAATCGCGCGACTATAGTTAAAGCGGAAGACCGTCGCAACAGCCGCGGTTACGAGCGCGCGAACGCGAGCAGCGATTTCAGGTCATTTTCATTGGCGTCGAGCGTGCGTAGCGCGGCGAGATACCTGGTGCGCGCATCCCCTTGGGCGACTAGGTCTGTTACGGCACCCCAGGTGAATTCCGCTCTGCCGTACTTTACGGCAACGACGTCGGCTATCATTCGCGCATGCCGCCCGTTGCCATTTGCAAACGGGTGAATTTTCGTGAGTTGGTGGTGAAAGCGAAGCAGCGCTTCGTCCGTCGAGAAGGTTTTGTTCTCCAGCCAGTATCGGGTGTTGGCGAGAAGCTGGGGGATTCGTTGCACAATCTCTTTCGGGTCGCAACCGATGTTTCGCTCCGTTTGACGATAGTTGCCGGCCCATTTCCAGACGTTATCGAACATGCGGTGGTGCAGTTCCAGGACGTAAGGTTCTTCGAGCGGATCCGTTGATTTCATCGATCGACTATCAAACGCCCACTGGCGAGCCCGTAGAATGTTCAGGGCTTCATATTCATTCAGCTCGCCCATGGTGCTGATGCGAGGAATGAGTTGTTCCGCTTCTTCCGGCCGGATCGGAGTATTCCCGTCCGAGTATTCTTGACTGAGGATGAAGTTCATCGTGTCTTACGGCGGTTCAGGCGCCGCTGAGCCTCATCCTCGATCAGTTTGTTGGTGTTTTCGGGTTTCTGGTCTTCGAGCGCCATCGTATGAAGGACGCTTTGGACATCCCGAGCGGCTTGCTCGCGAGTGGGTTGTTCTGCGAGTTCCGCGAACGAGCCGGACTTCGGCACGAGCGCGTAGACAAGGTCGCATCCCATGGCGTCGGCGACACGGCGAAGAGTGGCCAACGTAATGCGGTCGGTAGCCTCGGCTCGTTCGAATTTTTGAACGTTTTGTCGCGGCACTCGGACCAGTTGGCCGATTTCTGCCAAACTGAGGCCAAGCGCTTCACGGACCGCGGCGATCCATCCGCCCGAAGGGCGTGGGGGCAGGCCCCTCGCGACGCTGAGATTCCGGTCGAGCTGAGATAGTCGTAACTGTCTAAATTCGTGGTTCATGGATGGTTCCGTCATCCTATAGTATGACATAGTGATGGCCTCCGTCAACCTATAAGATGACAACAGATCTTTAAGAGGCACCCTATAAGATGACGAGCTATTCCAGACTGTCATACTATAGGATGACAGTCGATTCTCTCAGCCAAACAAGACTGGCTGTAATTCCAGGAATGATTGATGTGAACGTTCAGCCGATGATACGCGCAGGAGGCGCGATCGCGCTCTTCGTAATTGTTTTCTGGTTCAATCCGCCGAACCTCGTCACGGGCGCTGCAAAGAACGCGTAGTAGCCGGCTCAGGCAAAAAGCTGCCAGTTAAGACAGGAATCGGGCGCAGCCAGCCTGCTGTGATGAGGTTTCGTGCATAAGAATCATCCTGAAGCGGCGGTTTGGAAAACCGCCACCGAAGCAGCAGTGACCTGTGGAGCGCAGCGGCTTAGCGCCGCTTTACGGTTTAAGCCACACCACCAAATCACCTTCGCAGCCAAAAATCTCCTCAACACCAACTCCAGAGCAGTGATCTAAACCCCAGATGGGTGCGAATTAAAGTGCCGAATAAATCATCTGCACGAAGACGTCGCCGTTGAAAAAGCCCTTGCCCCACGTGGCGTCTAGATCCGCGAACGGTTTGCTGGCCGCTATTTCGTCGGCCGATTTGCCGGCGGTCTTCAGTTTTTGCACGCGATCGCGGCACACAACTAGCATGTCGCGGTACTTGGTCAGATCGGCTTTGTTGCCCAGCAGGCCATGCCCCGGAACGATCTTAGTGTTGTTGTCGACCAAGGGGAGAATTTTATCGGCGGCGAGAATCATTCCGTTGATTTTTCCGCCGGTGCTGGCGTCGATGACCGGGTAGAAGCCGTTAAAAAAAGTATCACCCATGTGAATCACGTTGGCCTTCTGGAAGTGAATGTAGATGTCCGTGTCGGTGTGCGCGGGCTGGAAATACTGCAGCATTACAATTTCACCATTGGCGTGCAGTTCTTTGCTGTTGCTGAAGGTCTGCTGCGGCAAAGCATCCGCAGGGGATGCCGGAAAGTGCAAGCCCATAAGCGCGCTGTCGTGTGGCTCTGCCATGCGGGTCTTGGTGTTATCGTGGGCCAGCACTGTGGCGCCCGCGGCGTGCAGATTGGCGTTGTTGTCGGTGTGGTCGACATGCCAGTGCGTGTCGATCACCGTTTTCAGCGGCGCATTGCCGAGCCCATCGAGATTGTCTTTCAACTTCGGCCAGGCCGGCAGAAGAAACGTGTCGACCACGATTTTGCCGTCGGGCCCGTTCAACACCACAACATTTCCCCCAGGGCCGGAAAGTAAGGTGAGATTTTCCGCTAGCGGTTGCGATACGGTGCCCATCTGCGCGCGCATGGCCGCCAGAGAGTCGGTTGGAGGCGTCGCCGCCTGCTGACGACGAGCAGGAACGCCGGCGTTTAGAAGACTTGCCGGAAACAGTTGGGCCAGAAGGGCGCTTCCTGCGAACCCGGCGGAATTTCGCAACATTCCGTGCCGTGTGTCTCGCTTCTGCAAAAAGCTCGGGATCATTTTCGTTCCGCCTTTCGAATGTGGATTCGGTTGAGTTGTCTTTCGTTATTCTGCCGCGTACTCTAACTGAGTTTTTAGTTGTTCCGCTAACGGGAAAGTGGCGAACTATGTCGGAAAAGGGTCAATCTCGTAAGTCCATGTTCTCGGTGCAGAATATGGAAGAACTGGGGCGTCTCTACGAGAGCGATACGCCTGTGCTGGCATATGACTTCAAGAGGCGGATGGTAGAGGGCTGGACGCCAGAGCACAGTCACCACCGCGGCCAACTCGTCGCACTGACGCAGGGGTTGCTGATCGTGGAAACAGAAAACGAACGATGGCTGTTTCCCTCCCAGCGTTGCGCATGGACTCCACCAAATTGTAAGCACGCGGCGCGTTCTGTCGGAGGCGCGGCTGGCTCGATGGTCGACTTGTCTCCGGAGATGTGCCGCGGACTACCCAAGGCGCCCTGTGTGTTCAACACGTCGGAGCTGTTGTTCGCCATCGTTCATCGCATGGTCGGTTGGGACCTGCGCCAACCGCTCGACGCGGCGAAGAAGCACTTAATCGCAACGCTTCGTGATGAGATTCGACAGCCTGACCGGCAGTCCTTGCGGTTGACCATACCCAGAGAAGAAAGACTGGCCAGAGTTGCGGACGCTCTGCTGGATGATGTTGGGGATGACCGCACGCTGGACGACTGGGCGCATCTTGCCGGAATGGCCCGCCGTACTTTCATGCGTGCGTTTTCGGCTCAGGCAGGCATGTCATTTGGCCGTTGGCGACAGCAGGCGCGGTTGTTTGCTGCCCTTGAGATGCTGGCACAAAGCAAATCTGTCACGGAGGTCGCTATCGCAGTCGGCTACGACAGTGTAAGTGCCTTCATTGAAATGTTTCGGACGATGCTCGGAACCACACCACAAAGATACTTTCGAGGCAAGTGTTCGTAGCCACGCGGTAGAGCCATGGACGCAACGGCGCGCTTTCCTTGACGCTGTCGAGATACCGCCAGGCACGAAGCAACATCTCCTGCACCGTCCTCGGCGTCCGTCAGAGAGCCGTTCACAGCTTGATTGGGCCTCAAATGCTGTCGCGATATCCGGAATGTCGCTACCGAGCGGCATCACTCGTCACCAAGTGCCGGCCTTGCTTTCAGTTGGAGATAGACTCGTACAAACGCACAAAAACTAGTCGTGCAGCATTGCTTCAACTCGGACGCTGGAAACTGTGCCATAACTGTGACGCAAAACCTGTTTTCACTGCCAAAACTGACTTCAGTTTTGCTGATTCTACGCAACTTATTGAAAACAAAAAGCGACTCAAAGATTCCGGCTTATATGGCTCACCCGCCATTTTTACAATGTTTTTGACGGTTTTTGCCCCGCCTAACCGTTGTCTAACTATGTTGCCTACCCAGAAGTCTGAAGTTTTCCTCCGCGCTATCTCCCGGCCCGCTTTCCATTGGTCAGAAGAAAACCTCTCGGCAAACAGCTTGACGTTTGAAACGCTTCCGCCAATGGCGCACCCAGCGCCTTCGCTGCGATCACCGCTATCAACGGCAGCAGCATGAGCAGCACGGGGACCACCACCGCCGCCAACGAAGAAAAAGACGACGAAAAAGATGAACAATCACATGAAAAGCAAGAAGAACTGGGAGAAGGCTTGTGGCAACGCTGCAGTCAGATATTAGCCTTGACAATCGTGGAAATAAGCTTGACAAAGTCGTCAGTGTGTTTTCGCTCGTAGTCATCCCGGCGTGGGCGTGCAGTTCACAAACGCAAACGAGGAAGTGATTAAGATGATTCGGCGAGCGCAGAACGCCTAGCAGGAGAAGAGTGAGAATAGGCTGAAAAATTAAAGCAGCGAAGGTGAACTAGAATAGAAGAGTATCAAGACGCGATCATCCACCACACCAACCGTCGCATGTATGAGAAAAAACGGCGATCAGTCCCCAAAGAATCGCTCGAAGTTCCGGCTTACAGTCTCGCCCGCTATTTTTCGCGAACCGCCGATCTGCGTGGAAAGGTGTTTACCTGACGGTGCCTGATCAACGCAACCAGACTATGCGGATAGGCTTACGAAGACTTTGGTGACGGCGACAGCACAACAGAGGCTTCGCTGGTAAGGACGCGAAAAACGAATGTCTCCTGGAGATACAGCCTTACCATGGAATCGGTGTGGCTGAGGTAGCCGATTGAAACATCCTGCCCGATGTTGAGCTCGAAATCGCCGCCGCGTGTGGTCAGGACGAACGCACCTTGGATCGCTGGCGCCCAGATCAGATTGCCGTCGACGATACGCTTGACGTGTTCCAGGACGGGGTATCCGTGATCGCGGGTTTCGGCGAGTGCCGTATACTCATTGGCTCCGAGCAAGACCGAATAGGGGCCATTCACGCCGACGAGACGCAGTTGGCTCAACGCATGTGCGACCGCGTCCGGATAATCACGCACGTCCGCAGGAAGCGTCTCGATTGGATTGCTGGTGCCTTCCCGAATGCCTTGGATATCCGCCTCGTGGTATCCGTTGAAAATGGCCCGATCTTCGGCAAAGGCAAGCTTCTTCGCGGCATCTTTTGCAGGCTGCCAATCGGAGTCATTCGATCCACGTTCGACGTCATCGATTGTCTGACGGGATAGTTCGAAAGATACACGCAACTCCACGAGGGGTTTCACCTCCCGTTGTCTTGCGACAATGCCATCTGCAGGAGCTGAGATTGACCGCAGATGGCCGGTCGCAACTCCGGGCAGAGCTATTCCTCCAGCCGAAGGAACATCAACAGCCCGTCGTCCGGCTAGATACCGCTTGAGCGTCCTGGTCGTTTCTTCCTCGATCTGCGACCATGCAGCGTCAGAAATCGGAGCTAACTCCCGATGCAGGTTATTCATCTTTCTGTCCTTTAAGCGATCCTATTCTGAGCGTTCTGAATGATGTATCGCCCACGGACGAGGCCGAAGGCGCGTCCGATCTCAGCGATGCTCCGATTGCGGCCGAGTTCGGTGCCTCTCCGCTGATGTTGTCGAGAAACGTTGATGACGGTGCAAAAAAAAGGCTGCCGGTAACTGGGTTGCTGAAATCGAGCAGGCGGTCGTAATTGCCAGGGGGACGGCCCACAAACATATTTTGAAGCATCGCTTCAGTGATGCGCGGAGTACGGCTATAACCGATGAAGTAGGTCCCGAACTCGCCGTGGCCCGGCCGCCCGAAAGGCATGTTGTCTCTCAGAATCTTAAGTTCTTTTCCGTTTTCTTCGATCACGGTGAGCGCATTGTGCGCGAATGGTGGCTTTTCGGCGTCTTTCAGTTCGATGTCTGAGAGTTTCTTGCGGCCAATAATGCGCTCCTGGGTCTCAACCGGTAGAGCATTCCATCCCTTCATATCGTGAAGATACTTCTGGACGATGACATAGCTGCCACCCGCAAAGTCTTGATCTTCGTCACCGACAATTGCAGCCTCGTGTGCTGCACCGCCTCGCGGATTTTCCGTTCCGTCGACGAACCCGATGAGATCGCGATCATCGAAATAGCGGAAGCCGTGGACCTCGTCGGCAACCGAAACTACATCGCCGATGTTGTCCATGATCTGAGCGGCCAATTCAAAACAGAGGTCGGGGCGTTTGGCTCGAATGTGAAAGAGGACGTCACCCGGAGTGGAGACGGCATGCCGGCCGCCTGAGCGAATCTCTCGAAACGGATGGAGTTCGGCGGGGCGAAGTGATCCAAAGAGTTTGTCCCAGGCGTCTGAGCCGAATCCGACGACACATGTGAGACCGCCTTCCAGGTCGCGAAACTCAACTGCGCGCACCAGCCCTGAGAGATCCGCGCAGAATGATCGTAGCGTCGCATAATTATCCTGCTCCGCGCGGATGCAGACGACCAGAAAAATCGCCGCGCGTGTGAGCGGGCCGACCACAGTCTGCGGAAGAACGATCTCGTTTAGTTCCTTGGGCGCGTCCATTTATCTCGATCTCAATCCGCGATGATTGCCATCCATCCGAGTATCGCATTCCTCGGGGTACCTGCAAATCTTGGCGCCCCATTCACAAAATCAGTACGCGGTCGATTTCACATACGTGACGACCGAGTCCGCTCCTCTCGATTGTTTCCAGGGTCATTGGACGGCGCGAGTCAAAAAATGGGATGCGCTTCCTGACCGAGCGGTTACAGGGGTTGCATTCTCTGCCGGATTTACGCGACCTTCCTTCGCCTGTGGATACCTTTAATTCTAGGGCGCAAACTGAGCGGCTCGGCACAAACCTGCAGCGAGGCACAGCGACACCGAAGCAAATGCTCCAGAAGCGATTTGAGACGGCGAGTGCGCCTTATAGTTTCATCCACTTCCACGATCTTGCGCAGAGCGAGCTTCCTCCAACGCGGCCCAACGGGCACATCATTCCGCAAGCCCCGAAGAAAGACTCTAATCTCGGAAAGAGTGAAGCCCCATTTCGCTCGCGAAACGAACGAGAAGGACGCGGTCCAGCGCGTCATCGGGGTAGCGGCGCTGGCCGCTCGCGCGGTGTGGAGACTCGAGGACGCCCGTTTTTCGCAGAAGCGAATGGCCGACGTGTTCAGGCCCGCCCGTCGGGAGAGTTCGCCAATCTTCATACCCACCTCAGATTCTCTTGCGAGAACCGCTTGACTTAAAGTCGGCTTCAACTTTTAGCATCTAGAGATGGGATGTAGCAAATCCCATCGGAGGTACTTTATGAGCAGTCGGAGCGTAGCGACGATCGTGATGACAGCATTGACAGTTGGTGGAAGGTCGAGCAGTTGGACGCAAGAAGTTCCCGCGAAAGCAAGCCGGGAGAAGGCAGAAATGGCAGCACAAACCAAATTCTACTGCAACATTGGCGCACTGAATCCTACTGAGCGAATGCATCACAAACAGCTAACGGAGAAGTTGATCGCAGCGCGAAAGCGAACTGTCGAAACGGAAAAGGGATACGAGTTTGAGTACAGCTCGTCCAACGTTTCTCTCGCTGAACTCGCTGAATGGGTGGCTGCCGAGAGTAAGTGCTGTCCCTTTTTCGATTTTCATATTGACTTAGAACGTGAGGGCAGGTTGCTCTGCCTCCGGCTGACCGGCAAGGACGGAATCAAACCGTTTATCCTGGCCGAGTTCCATGTGCCGCCGAAATAACGAGGTTGGCGTTAGAGCCAGTTTCGCTCCGATGCGAGAGTGACAACGCGCTCGCGGATCGTCTCGGATCTTACGGACAATTTCGATCCGTTGGCCCTTTGGGTCCACTAGAGGCCAATCCAGTTTCGTGAGACCCGGCACATACGGACACGCATCACCGCAGCCCATCGTGACGAGCAGCGTTGCTGTTTGCGCCAATTCCGTCGAGGGGAATTGTGGTTTGACGTTCGCCAAGTCGATTTCCTCTTCCTTCATTACTTGGACGACCTCGGGATGAACGCGTTCTTCGGGTTCCGTGCCGGCAGAAACAGCCGTCGCCTTGGTTCGATCGCAGAGCTTGTTGAACCAGGCTGCGGCCTTCTGCGACCTGCCGGGCATTGTGCACGCAGGCGAACAACACCATATCCATCCTAGAAGTCCTTTCGGGGTTCGCCGTGCGACACAACGACTTCCGGAGCAGTTTTTTTCAATCCGGGTACTAGCCAGCGAAGGAGGAAAGTCGCCGCTACGGCTCCCGCAAGTTGAGCGGCCATGAATCCGGGGGCGTCCGAGGGACGGATGCCTGAAAAGGTGTCTGTGAGTGACCGGGCTAGCGTGACAGCCGGGTTGGCAAATGAAGTGGAGGCGGTGAACCAATACGCGGCGGTGATGTAAGACCCGACAGCAAAGGCAACCGCGTTCGAGCGCAAGCGCGAACATCCCCAAATGACGGAAAGCAGGCCGAACGTAGCCACAAACTCGCTGAAGAGCTGCGATGGACCGCTGCGCACGTGCTGAGACAAAGAAAGGATAGGCAGACGAAACATCAAGTGCGCCGCCATGGTCCCGGCGAGAGCTCCCGCGACTTGTGCGACCACATAGTACGGAGTGTCCGGCCAGGCGATTCCGCCCTCGAGAGCATCCGCGAAGGTGACGGCAGGATTAAAGTGAGCGCCCGAAATCGGACCAAAGGTTAGGATGAGCGCGACGAGCGCCGCGCCTGTAGCGAGTGTATTCGCGAGAAGAGCGATTGCGGCGTTTCCACCAGAGAGTTGCTCCGCCATAATGCCCGAGCCGACGACGGTCGCTAGCAGCAGTGCCGTTCCGACCGCTTCGGCGGTCAGCCGCCGCGGGAGAGACACGGGTTGATTTTGATCGACCGCGGTTTCCGTTTGCGTCAAGAGAAATCCCTAGGATTAGAATTTTTGCGTGCATTGCAATCGCGTAAGCGAATATACTGGCCATGCCTCGAACGCAAGTGAATTTGATGTTTCGAGCATTTTCCGATCGCACGCGTCTCCGCATCCTCCATACTCGCTCCAGACACAGACATCACGGTGGTCCTTGCCGATGAATTCCCGAATTACAGCATTTGTGGACTGCCGTTTTTTCTAAGCGGCGAAACGCCCGAAGCGAAACAACTGGCGCACCGGACGGAGTTCGCCGGTGGGCATTTAGCTCGCTCCGTTAGTTCGCCGCGCAGCAAGTCGGGCCGCAGCACGCTTGAGGAGCCGATGGTTTCGTTGCCCGCACGAATGCGCTGATGAATTTGTCCTGAACTTTGGGAGCGATTTGATCGGCGTCAATTCCGGCTGCATTCAGAAACTCGCGCGCATCGTCTACGTTGTACACTCGCGTCGCTTCGATATCGATGCTCTCAAAACCAGCAGCGGCCAATTTTTGTTGATACTCCGCGTCAGAGAGGGCTCCGGCGACACAGCCTACCCAAAGCTCCATACTCTTGCGGATTTCTTCTGGGACTTCTCCGCGGACGACCACATCCGAAATGGCAAACCGACCTCCCGGCTTCAGGACGCGGAACGCTTCGTGCAGGACACGGTCCTTGTCCCCCGAGAGATTGATCACGCAGTTCGAGACGATTACGTCCACGGTGTTGTCTGGGAGCGGAATATTCTCGATTTCGCCTTTGAGAAATTCCACATTCGTGAGTCCGGATTTCCGTTTGTTCTGTTCGGCTAGCGCCAGCATCTCGTCGGTCATGTCGAGGCCGTAAGCTTTGCCTGTGGGGCCGACGCGCCGTGCGGAGAGAAGAACATCGATTCCGCCGCCAGAGCCAAGATCGAGAACGGTTTCGCCGGGTTCGAGTTTTGCGAGAGCCGTAGGATTGCCGCAACCGAGCGAAGCGCGAAGCGCCATCTCCGGGACAGCCGATGTCTCGCCTTCTCCATAAAGATTCGAAGTGATGGGATCGCAGCCCTCGATACTGGAAGCGGCACTGGTGCCGCAGCATGCTGAACCCTGCCCCGAAGCAGCCCGCTTGGCCGCCGCCCCGTATTTTTCTTGCACAACGTCCTTGATGTTCTGGGTGCTCATTGAATTCTCCTTTTACTTGGAAATCGAAACGATGTCTTTGGGAGAGATCACGCGGTTCCGCGTGCAGCACTCCGCGTACAAAAAGCCCAGAAGATCCTTCAGCGCGTCGGTGTTCGCGCGATACCAGAGGAACGTCCCCTCGCGGCGTACCTTCACCAGGCCCTCGTGCTTGAGCTTCTCCAGGTGGTGTGAAAGCGTGGAATTGGGAATCTCCAAGTCCGACTGAATGTCCCCTACCACCAGTCCGTGCGGTTCGGCGGTCATCAGCAGTTGCATGATCCGGAGCCGGGCCTCGGTACCCATCGCGGCGAACATATCCGCGTAACGCGTGACTTGAGAGGAATGCGTATTCGTCATATTTCCATAATACTAGAAGCATAGAAGCTGTGTCAAGCATATTTTGGCGGGTCCCGTTCGACAGCCGGCACGGCGTAAGAGAAATTCTAATATTCGCGCGCGCGTATATGTATGATGACCGCCCACCACTCCCGATGGGTTTGCTGATATGCAGTGATTATTGTTCCCTCATGAAATGCCTGATGGGAGAGGCGATCATCGCCCGTCCGCGGGCTCCGGTATGCCAGGGAAGTCCGGCTCCGGATCAGGCGGCGGTAACTTCGGATCTCTGCGATCGGGAGGTAATCGCGGTTCCGGCGGCTGTGGTATAGGAGGTTGCGGGTCAGGATTCGGTGAGGGCGGAAATCCAAATTCGGCTTTTAGAGAATTTTGCAGCAATCTCAAGGTGCACCCCCATTCATAAGCTGAAGGAGTTGGGCAGGCGTCACAATACGGCTAATCCGGTAGGAAACTAAAAGCTCTCCATGGATATTTCCCGGCAAAGTCCGAAGAAAAGAACAAGAAAATACGAGCACCATGAAAGTACGCGCCTGAAATCACCCAAGATGATTTTTACTCCGGGTAGAAAAGTTTTTCTCAATTCGGATACTCGGAAGGTCGTATAGTTCGAAGCGTCTATCCGCGCGAAAATAGGCAAGTTGGCAATATAAGGAGTCCATCTTGCGAATCGCTCAAATCGCTCCGCTCTATGAAAGTGTCCCGCCGAGATTCTACGGGGGCACCGAGCGGGTCGTGTCTCACCGTCTATCGCTGAAGGCGTGTTGACGTACCTGGCATCCACACAGGCGACAGAAGTGATTCCCGAGCAAGACGCCGAACCCGGCAAGATCGTGCACGAAGTTCGCCGTGGCGAAATGGCCGCCTTGAAGGAGGTGCCGTTCGGACGATATTACGGAAGCGTGGATTCCACTCCTCTCTTTGTACTTCTCGCGGGCGCGTACTTTCTTCGCACCAATAATCTCGACTTCTTGAAGCAGATTTGGCCGAACATTGTGAAAGCGCTCGAATGGATCGATCGCTTTGGGGATCCAGATGGCGATGGCTTCGTCGAATACGTTCGCAAATCGGGTGCGCCGTGAAAAGGTGGTGGTCCACAGCGGGAGTTAAACCCGCCCGGGAACTGGTTCGCTCCACCCGGTAGCAATCAAAGCAGCGGCGGAGGCAACGAAGCTGCTGAAGCCTTCGGTGTAGAAGGTCGCATAGGCGACTCGGCGAGCATGCAGGCCGTAACGTGAGTAAACGCTGAGCAGGCCTCGAAAAGACTAATGCAGGAGCCGACCCGCCCCGGTTTCGGGGAAGGCCGAAGCTAATGGAATCGTACGAGCGAACAAATTCCATCAGACCTGCCGGGGTATTGGCGACGGCATGCAGGCAAAGGGGACCATACGCAACACGGGAAGTCCCAGCGGTGATCGCGGTGTGGATCAACTGGCAGCTCGTGAGAGACCGGCCGGGCTGACTGGGATGGCGGAGAGGCTCGTAGTACCGACGAAGCCGGGTAACTCCGGTGGAGGGAAGGGGCCTCAGTTGAAGGCGGACGCAAGAAGCGACGACAGAAAGGGAGATTGGCGATGAGCCTGATAACTCCCAAGTTGTTTTCAGAAGTTGCAGACGGCGTCACATGCAATGGCCTACGGCGATTGCGTGAGTCTTCTCCGAGAGCCGGATGCGGCAAATCCGCACGTCCGGTTCGATGAGCGGGGTGTGGAAACGGAAGCATGGCGGAGCTAGTGAGGCACCGACAGACGAAAGGGTCGGCAACAGATAGGCTCCACCTAAACCACCGCGCCACACCTCGACTCCACCAGACGGGCTCACTCAGCAGGGATGGAAGGATTCCGGTGATTCGATATTTCACGCCGACGGCGGATTGGCGGGGGCGCCAATCGCTTTGTGCGAAGTACAAGGCTACGTTTATGCAGCGAAGCTCACTGCAGCGCTGGTAGCTCGTGCGCTTGGCGACGCCGATTTGCGGATAAGATGGAACGGCAGGCTTGCGATTTGCAAAAGCGATTCGAGTCCAAATTCTGGAACGAGTAACTGCGAAGCTATGTCCTTGCCCTGGATGGCAACAAGAAGCAATGTCTGGTGCGCACCTCAAATGCTGGTCACGCGCTTCTGTGCAAGATCGCAAGCCCGGAACGCGCGGCAATCACGGCGGACACTCTGCTAAGCGAGCGAATGTTTTCCGGCTGGGGAGTTCGCACCGTGGCTTCCGGTGAATCTCGTTACAATCCCATGTCCTATCACAACGGATCCATATGGCCCCACGATAACGCGCTGGTTGCGCTGGGGCTCTCCCTTTACGGACATCAGTTTAAAGTACTGCAGATTTTCTGTGGCTTGTACGAAGCAAGTCTTCACGTCCAACTCAGCCGTCTGTCGGAGCTTTCTGCGGTTTTCACAAGCGAGCAAATTCCTCCGGCCCGACTCTCTATCCTGTCGCGTGTTCTCCGCAGGCTTGGGCCGCGG
This sequence comes from uncultured Acidobacteriota bacterium, assembly GCA_963731155.1. Lineage (GTDB taxonomy): Bacteria > Acidobacteriota > Terriglobia > Acidiferrales > UBA7541 > Acidiferrum. Next base: position 872,121 of record CAVSVB010000009.1, on the reverse strand, counting down.
GAAGCGTTTTCCTGCTGCTCAGAGCAGCGCTGGGAATCTCGATTCGCGCCCCGGAACGAACGATTCGATTCTCGAACCCGGCTCTTCCGGCCAATCTTGACGAGCTGACCATCGAAAACCTCCACGTCACGAATGCCGCTCTTGACTTGCTGATTCGCCGCCATCCGGAAGGCGTTGCCTTGAAGTATTGCGACCCGAGGGAGACATCGAAGTTGTGAAATCCGTTTGACGATCTCGCTGCGCGCATTGCTTCTCATGGCCGTTCACGGAAAATTTAACGGAAAGTATGTATTTCGATTGACTTCACAAACATGTATAAAGGTGCGCGGAGAGTTGAAGTGGACGTTCGGATCCTGGTAGTGGAGGATTCAGAGATAACGCGCCGCATGATTCGTGCGGTGTTGGAGACGCGTGACTGGACTATCTGCGGGGAAGCCGAAAACGGACTTGCGGGCGTGAAGCAGTTTCAGTCGTTGCGGCCCGACGTTGTAGTTCTCGATCTGACGATGCCCGATATTGACGGGCTCGAAGCTGCCCATCGTATGTCAAATCTCGATCCGCGCGTGCCGCTGATTCTTTTTACGCTGTGCGATATGGAAGAGATTATGCCCGTCGCCCGCCGAGCCGGTGTTTATGCCACCGTCTCCAAGCACCGAGTCCTGGACTTGGTGGGAACGATCGAATCCGCGATGAAAGACCGCAGTTGTCCAGGCCGAAGTATCCAGTAACAACCCCCAAAGCGAGTTACACTTTTGTCCAGAGGCGCAAAATCGAGGCGACGGGATAGCCTGTCTCGCTTATCCCCATTCAATAAGAAAAAAGACAGCCTACAAGTGGTTATCGAAACACCGAAGAGGAGCCGAAATAAGTACGCGTTCGACGAAGAGCAAAATGTCTTCGCTTTGAAGAAGGTACTGCCTGCGGGCATGGCTTTTCCTTACGACTTTGGGTCTGTTCCGTCAACGATTGCGGAGGATGGCGATCCCGTTGACGTCCTTGTTCTAATGGATGAGCCCGCAGCTGTCGGCTGCCTGCTGCAATGCCGGATTATCGGCATTATCGAAGGCGAACAGGGTGGCAAGAAGATCGTGAACGCAACGATCGCATCGTGGCTATCGAGTGCGCCAACCATAGTTTTGCCGACAGCCGTCACGTCAGAGATCTGGGGAAAGAGTTTGTGCGCGAATTGGAAGAATTTTTCGTCAACTATCACGATCTGAGCGGCGAGAAATACAGGATTGTGGATGTAAAGGGACCCAACCAAGCCAATAAGCGGATTCACGAGCGTATTCGAACGTTCAAAAAATCGTAACTCACACTCGGTGCGACGCTTTTGGTTTTTCCTGAATCCGCCGGCGTCATGATTTTTTAATTCGCCAGGCAGGTTTATGGCGAATGCTCCAACGAATGCTCCAACCCAAAATACTTAGTGCGAGCCAGGTTATTGTTCCCACGCAAAGGGCTATTCCTGTGTTGTGCCGCGGGAGGAGTTTCCAGACCACCAATGCAAAAGCTGCCAGCCCGATGGAGCCCAGGGTTGCCCCGGCCGCGTCCAGCGCGGCCGATTGTCCTCCCCGCAAAGTGAAGGTGATTACCGCTTTTGCTTTTTTCTGGATTTCATGCTTTTCCAGCAGCGTGGCACTGGCGGGGAAAATAGCGGGGAAGGCAAGAAAAATCCCCCGAATGCCGGACCAAAATGCCTGGCAAGCTCAGCGGCGATGATGCTGATGGCGCCTCCAAAGATAAAACGCACCGCATATTCGGACCATTTTGTTTTGCGCAAGCCGTCAAAATGGAAACAGACTCGCATGGCTACGAGCGGAAGAACACGGCTCAACCGCCAAGAGATGCACTAAGCCATAGTACAAGGGCCGCGATGGTTGCTGGTGTTGCGCGAAATTTTCCCGCAACATCAACTGGCAACACACAACGGAGTAAAGAAAAAATGCGGCTGCACCGATGAGCATAGAGCGACTCTCGATGGCGGCTTACATCCTCCCGTTTTCTAGAGCTACCAGCCCCAAGCTGGCGAGAGCAACTGACGGTGCGGCGGAGAACAGACCTGCAAGACTTTTGGGCTTTAAGGCGTCTCCCAACGCGGCAAACAGGCAGACGACTGAGCCCCAATCGAAAAACGCAACACGAATTGCATGATGGCACCTGTCGCCAGAACGAAAGTCGGGGCGCTGACTGTTTGCAATGCAGTATGCTGTGTACCTGTGTTCGGCACAGTGAGGGGCGAAAGAAATACGACAGCGCTTTCGAAAGGGGAGCCAAAATACAGCTTTCAGGGTATGTCTTTATCCGTCCTGTCACAGCTAAATATGGAAATCTATACGGCGGCTTAGGGGGAGCCACGGCTTATGCGGATATTGATTGCGGACGACCATGATGTCGTTCGGACCGGTTTGCGTCAGCTTCTACTCGAACGCCGGGGCTGGGAAGTCTGCGGCGAAGCTAAGACCGGCCGCGAAGCTGTTGCATTAGCTCTCAGTTCTAAGCCCGATGTGGTTGTAATGGACATCGGGATGCCCGAACTCAACGGTCTTGAAGCAGCCCGACAGATTCGCAAGGTGCTGCCAAATACGGAAATTGTAATACTCAGTCTGCACCTTTCAGACGAACTGGTGTACGAAATAGTGCAAGCCGGGGTGCGTGGATACGTTCTTAAATCCGATGCGAACCGCGATCTGGTAAACGCCGTCGAAGCTTTGTCCATGCACCGCACGTTTTTCACCGCGAAAGTCTCCGAAATGATGCTGGACGGTTTTTGCAACCGCAAGCCTCGGGCTGGGCAGAACGGCTCCGTTCGCGATCGCCTGACAAGCCGGCAAAGAGAAATCGTACAACTTCTTGCCGAAGGAAAGAGCAGCAAAGAGGTGGCCGTGGCCCTCAATATCAGTGTGAAGACCGCCGAGACACATCGGGCCAACATCATGCGAAAATTGGAACTACATTCTGTCAGTGAGTTGGTTCGATACGCTGTGAAGAATCAGATCATCGAAGTATGAATACATAAATTTGTGCATGAACCTATGCGGCCTGGCCCTCCAGGTGCGCCTTCATTTTCTTCCGCGCCCTGAAGATTCTCGTTTTGACGGTTTGCAGCGCGATTCCCTGCGTGCTCGACAGTTCTTTTTGAGTCCATCCCTCCACTGCGTACAGCACAAAAACATCGCGCAGCGTTGGCGAAATCGACTTAACGGCCTTAAAAGCCAGCTCCCGGGCGATGCATTGTGCTTCCGGATTGATCCGCCTTGTGTACGTCTCCGTCCCTTTTTTCATAACTGACTCAGACGCCGAGTCGGCGCGATGTCTCTCCGCCGCCGAGGAGCGCAATTTCATCAAGGCTTCGTTAATCGTAATGCGCGTCAGCCAGGTGGAGAGCAAAGCGTTTTCGCGGAACTGGCACAGATTTGTGTAGGCCTTCACCAGAACATTCTGAACGTTATCTTCGGCGTCGGCAGAGTTACGCAGAATTCTGCGCGACGTCGCCAAGAGGCGAGCTGAATAGCGCCGCGTCAGGCGCTCGAACGCTTCGTGGTCTCCTCGCTTGGCGCGGTGTAGCAGGTCTGCTTCGGAGTGGAATGAATTTTGTGGCATCTCGGCTCTGTCCTTCGAGGGCGATGGCGTTATTTCCTCTTGGAGAGATACGCCAATTTTCCATTGGTGGCCATACCCGCGACTCCTTGCAACGCGGGAGCCAATTACTTAACTGACAGGGAATTGCTGGCTCCGAATACTAGAGTCGATTGAGACTTTCCGGAGCCGCGGAGAAAATTCCAAAAACTGCGGCGCTTAATGAGCCCGTTAGAGCAAATGCCGCATCTACCTGGCGACCAAACGCACCCGCTCACGTTCGTGTGCCGTCAACAGGTCGCTTTCGGCGAGCAGCATGAATAATGGAGTGGTCCGCGAAGAGACGGGAAGCATCGCATCTACGTGCCAACTGACGTAGGGTTCTCCGTGCCAGCTTCAACAGCAGCCACCAAGTCACGATCCGCGTCCGACTTCAGTACGAATCCCAATGCTCCTGTTTTGATGATCGGGTGCAACAGCGGCCCAGAGTAGTGGCACGTCAAGATAACCAGTTTAATCCCGGACTGTGATTTCTTTATTTCTGCGGAGGCTTCAAGACCTGTAATTCCCGCATATTCAAATCAAGGATTGCCACGGCCGGACGATACGCCCGCGCGAGCGCAACGGCCTCGTCACCGGTCTCCGCTTCGGCGCAGATTTCCCAGCCTTCACGAGCGCTTGGTCTTAAGTCCGGAACGGACAACCGCGTGGTCATCAGCTACCAAGATACGCACTTTAGGTCCCAATTCGCATACTGGCCGGGCCGTTCATCAGCCGAATGGGCCACAACGTGGCAGCGCCACCACAAAGTGAGCGTAAAATAAGCTGCTCTGCCCGGTTAAGGAATACGGCTCATTGTGTATTTGTGCGAACTATTAACGTCTTCGAAGCAACGCCAGTTTGGCGGCATACCCGAAGAACCTCATTTTCTTCTCTTGGATGAAAGCTTTCCAATGCCAGGTATGAAAAATGACAAACAATTTGCCCCCGGTGTGGTTTTGATTCCATCGCTCGTTCGCGCCGCCGGCCTTTGGAAAAGATATTCTTGGGAGTGCTGCGATTAGTGCCTTTTCGCTGCCAGGGTTGCCACAGCAGGTTCTACATGCGGGCAACGAACCAGGGCAGCGCGTTATCTCGCGGGCGAGCCTTTAATTTCTTGTAATAACCCGCTCGAATTTCCGCGTTCCGGAAAGGCGCGGCATATCTGCAGCCCGTTCAGCGAAATTCTCCGAAAAAGCCTGTATCGACTCTTTGATTTCTCCGCTCGTAGAGTCGAATTTGCGCCCGGCCTAATCTCGCTGGAGGATTTCAATGTCGAAAATGGCACTGAGAGAATTGTATTTAGACGAGCTAAGGGATTTGTACGACGCCGGAAATCGCCTGGTAAAGCATTGCCGAAACTTGCGAAAGAAGCGGAATCGGAAAACCTCAGCGCTGGCACCTCGAACAGACGAAGGGGCACGTAGATCGCCTGCGTGAGATTTTCGAGGCCATGGACGAAAAACCCGGCGGCAAGCGCTGCGCGGCAATGGTCGGGCTCATCCAGGAAGGCGAAGAGATGATGGATGAGGGACTTCGAACCTGGAGTTAAAGATGCTGCTCTTATTTCCGCGGCGCAACGGGTCGAACACTACGAAATCGCCGCTTACGGCTGCGTCAGGACATGGGCCGGCTTGTTAGGCGAAAGGGAAGCGGAAAATCTTCTGCAACAGACTTTGCACGAAGAGAAAGAAACCGATCAAAAGCTTACCGAACTCTCCCAGCAGATCAATGTCGAGGCGGTACGCAGTGCAGGCGAGAAGCCGGCCATTCAAGAAGAAGACGAGGCTCAAGTACCTCGTTCTCGAGCCAAATCTCGTAGCGCTAAGGCATAGACTAACGTACAGGTCTAGCCAGCTAAGACTACACGCAGGGGGTACCGGCCCGCCCCCCTTCCGTCTTCCCGCACAACTCAACGTGTTCTTCTTGTTCGATAGCCTTACCAGATATTTGTACTCTCCCTACGCGAACACGAGTATGGATTGTTTCCCCGAACAAGAGCTACATATTGTGCGCGGCTGCTTACAAGCCACAAATCCTTACTGCCGCTAAGGGAGACACGATGAGTTTCGCACCGTTTCTTCTGATCGCGATTTTGCTTCTTCTTGCGTGGGTTGCCGGATTCCTCATGTTTCACATTGCCAGCGTCTTAATTCACGTGTTGCTCGTTCTCGCCCTACTGTCTTTTATTTTTCATTTCATTACCGGCCGGCGCACTGCATAGCCGGAGCCTTTAAAAGGAACGACTCCAATGAAAACCGAAACGCATTCCCACAAAAGCGAAAGCAGGCGCGACTTCGAAGGTTTTCGTAAGCGCCTGCTCGCAGAGTTGCAGACCCACCAGCAACGCGTGGACCGGGCCCGCAATGAATTGCCGGTGGATTCCGATCCCGACGACGCCGCCGGCGTGGCGTCCCGAAGCGCCTATCGCGAGGTCACCATGGGCAAGCTGGAGCGCGACCTGCAGACTATTGTCGAGATTGAACGAGCGCTACGGCGCTTGGATGAAGGACTGTACGCGACTTGTGTTGGCTGTCAATCGCGCATCCCGGATGCGCGCCTTAAGGCCATTCCCTGGACCAGGACGTGTATCGAATGTGCTGGCCGCAGCAATCAGCTTGCCAGCCCTGCGCTCAGGCTCACTCCAGATCCCGCCCATTGACGCCCATTGAAATGTCAGATCTTCCCCGCTCTCGCCTCGAAACTGTTGTGATATTTATCGAACGGACGAATCTTACCAAGGAGACTTGCACGGTGAGAGCTCGCTGGTCCGTGATGCGAATGCAAACGGATTGGCAATCACAAAGGATCAGAGGAAACCACTGTTTCCGGACTTCTGTGCTGTCTTTTTCCAAAAAGAAATCGTTGTGGATCACGCGCCAGCAGTGTCGACAAATGCGCCAACGAAGGATTCGCATCAGCAAGCAGTTTGATGAACGCGGTTAACGGTACGGCCAGCAGAAGTCCTGCCACTCCCCACAGCCAGCCCCAAAAAAGAAAACCAATCGTCGCGGCAACCGGCCCGACATCCAGCCGCCGCGCCTTCAGGGGCCTGCTCGCCGTCACCGTTCCGAAGTCGCGGTTGCTTGCGGATTCCGGAATCAGCACCGCCACGTCTGAACCCGAAAACCTTTCGCGCTCAGCATCCCGACCGCGTTTTCAACTCCCGCCTGCGTGCTGTAGATTCCGAAGACTGCTTTGTTTTTCGCCATAACTTTCTCCATTGATTTTTTGCAGCTCAATTCTCGTTCCTTGACTTCACAGTGATTTCGCTCTTCACATTTGCTGCGCCCGCGATTTCCACGGGTTTCGCTTCGATCGCCGACTTCTCGTCATCAGTTCGTATTGGCCCTTTGAGCATCACGGTTCCGTCGCGCGTGATGCTCTTGACGTTGCGGGCGTACATCGAAAGGTTTTTTGTCGCCATAATTGATTTCCGGATTTTTCGCGCCAGGTCGCGGTCGCTTTGATTTTCAGCCTGTTGATCGGCGTTTGCGCATCCTCGGACTTGTTGATTGGTCTTGCGGTTGTCCGGGGCTTGCGCAAGTACGGGCTGACCATGGAATCGACGTACCGAGTCCGCCCACCGGCACTGCTGTTCGGATCCTCCTCAACCATTTTTCGTGTCCGGTTTTGTTTCCCTCCGAATTCAATTTCATCTTGCTCTCCTCGCTGCCCTCCGGGCACCACCCGTTGACGCCATTGATCACTCGCTTTCAAATCACGACCGGGCAATTTCCAACCTAAGGACTTCGCTCCGTCGCAACCATACACCGCAGTACGCACGCGACAGGGAATTAGACTGTAAGATTTGAGCTGTCCGGTAGCACGAGGGACACCGACCGCGCTGTGGCAGTCGTCGGCTTGAACGAAAACTGTTTGGGTTAGACTTACGCAAATCGCGAACGAAGCCAAAGCGCGGAGCTTGCAATTGCGGAGATATTTGCTCGAATTGATCCCAGGAAAAATAAATACGGGAAATCAGTAAATTTATACACGATTTCCCCGATGTCAGTCTTTTTCGTTCCGTTTGACTATGCCAAGGAGAATTCAGGGATAGCTTGATTTCGGGTAAGAAAAAATCGCTAACGAAAAAAGGCTCAAAACGACGCGCCCGTGTCTCTATCGTTCGCTCCAAATTGTCTGGAAATGAAGCCTTAGGGTCCAACGAAGAATCTTTGCGCCAGCTTTCCGCGCGACTCTTGCAGCTTCAGGATGAAGAACGCCGCCATATTGCTCGCGATCTGCACGACATCACCGGCCAGAAGCTGGCCTTCCAATCTATGGCCTTGTCCGCGCTCCAAGCCAAGCAGGCTTCGAATCTTGATGCTGAAGCCCAACAAGCTCTTTCGGATGCACTCGTCCTGAATAAAGAAGTTTCCGCGGAAATTCGCGCTCTTTCTTATCTGCTCCATCCTCCGCTGCTTGATGAGCTCGGCCTTTCTTCCGCGGCCCGTTGGTATGCCGCCGGTTTCACCAAACGCACCGGCATTCCCATTGATATTGATGTGCCGCAGGAAATCAAAAGGCTCTCTCCTGACGCCGAAGTTGCCATTTTCCGCGTACTTCAGGAAAGTCTCACCAACGTTCATCGTTATGCGAATACTGCAAAAGCGCGGCTCCGCCTCTCCACTAGCGCGGACAACATTAAAGTCGAGATCGAGGATTACGGTAAGGGCATGCAGCCGGCGAGATGCAAATCTCCGCAGAAATCCATCCCATGTCTCGGCGTTGGCATACCGGGTATGACAGAACGTATCCGCCAGCTCGGCGGCCGTCTGGAAATTACCTCCCGCCCAAGGCGCGGCACGCTGGTCACCGCGACGATTCCGCTTTGCGCCAGCCAGGTTGTAGCGCCAGAAGTCTCTGTGGCCTCATCCGCGTCGGCTACTTCCACTGCTAGTTCGGTTGCGGCTCATCCTACCAACGGCAGCAAAGACTGACTGCCACCGACCACGAGATGCTTCGTCACGGAGTTCGCAACACGCTTCAGACTGAGCCCGACCTTGAAATATGCGGCGAAGCCGTTGATGGCCAGGACGCTGTCGACAAGGCAAGGGAATTGCATCCTGACCTGGTGATTCTCGATATCAATGTGCCCGTCCTCAACGGTCTGGTTGCGGTGCGCCAAATCCTGCGCTACTGTCCCAGCACTAAAATTGCGATTTTCTCCGTCCACGATTCCGGGCAAACCAGGCGGGAGATCCGCGCCGCCAGTCATTCAGGCGTTCCGAAGAATTCAGCGCTCGCGCAGCCTTACTCCGCCGCGCGTCCGCGGCGGCCGTTATCGCGCATCATTTCCCGCCAGCAACCATCGGCGTCGGCTACCCATAGTGGCCTCGACCGATAGGTTGCCCAAAAAAGTGAACTATTTTCCTTAAAAGTTCGTGCGTCAGGTATTCGTGCGCGGAACTCGGGGCTCGATACGGTGTCTCACCGGCGACCTCAGATTCAGTTCGCGCTGGACTACGGATAGCGGCGATGGTAACACAAGTCCTTCGGACCTCAGCCCTCCGCGCTGCTGACTTCGGAGCCCGGGAATCTGCAGTATCATGGTCTACGTCCGCCGCTGGGTTTCAAGTAAGACTAATTGTTACGCGCGTACGTACGAAACGTCACTGCGATTTGTCGTGTTACGTGTGGCGCTGCACAGGATCGAACAACGGTTTATGCCGATAACGGTACTTCTGGCGGACGATTCAGATTTGGTGCGTAGCGCGATTCGCCGTCTTCTTATGGATCATCCTGAAATTAGTCTGGTGGGAGAAGCTACGGACTTCACCGAGACCATCCGCATGATTCAGGAGTTGCAACCGCAAATCGTTATTTTGGATTTACACATGTCTGACAGCAAACGGATCACTCCCGGCGAGTTCCGCTCGCGGTTGAATCTTGGAAAAGCCCGCCTTATGGCAATTTCGGTTTGGAATGATCCGGAAACGCAAGCTTTGGCAGGCAGCTACGGTGCGGCAAATTGTCTCGACAAGGCCAGTCTCGGCACTCATCTGATTCCCGCCATCTTACATTTGGCCTCGCCGTCATCTGAGTCCGACTAATCTCCGCTACGCTTCCGGCCTCATTCAGCCAGTAAATTCTCGATGTTCTGCTTCAGGCCCACCAGATTTGTTTTGGCCACTACCGCATCAATGCCCGCATCTTCAGCGTCGCTGAACTGCAGCGCATCCGAATACATCGTGAACAAGATGACGGGGATATTTACCGGAAGGCTCCTCAGTGTGCGCGGTGCCTGCAGTCCATTCATTCGCGGCATTGCCAAATCCAGAATCACGAGATCCGGCCCAAGCTGCGGCACCTTTTCCAAGGCATCCAGTCCGTCGAATGCCTCCCCGCACACGTTGAATCCCAGCTCCCGCTCCAGAAATCTGCGGAGACTCGCGCGAACTATGGCGCTGTTATCGACCATCAAAATGCTTCACCAATACATACCTGATTCCGGCGCCCCTGCGAACTTTGAAAAACAACCAGGCACCGTATGTACGTTAGCGTCCAAACGTGATTTGTTTGGGAAATACTGCATTCCATGCACTTTTAAAAAAGATCTAGTTCACGTCTGCGCACCACGCAGTTCCCAGCGCACTTGCCTAATCGATCTACGGATTCTCCGGCCCCACCGTCACACAAATTGAATCAGCACGATTTCCGGATGCGAGCATACGCGCAATGGTGGTCCCCAGGTTCCCGCCCCGCTCGATGTGTACACCAGCATTGCGCCAAATTTCTGCAGCCCGTACGTAAACTGCTTGTACATGCGCTTAGTAAGCCAGGTCCACGGAAAAAATTGTCCGCGATGCGTGTGCCCCGATAACTGCAGCGAGATCCCAGCACGTTCCGCCACCGCCAGCTGATCCGGCGCGTGCACCAGCAGTACACTCGCCTGCTCGCGGTCGATCAAAGCGCTTTCCAGCACCGCATTCAACCGTTCCGGATGCGAAGCTTCGTGATAGTGCACACCGATAATCTGCATCCCATCCACAACCACTTTTTCGTTGTTCAATAAGCGCAATCCCGCATCTTTCGCCGCTTGCAGGTGCGCGCCGGAATTCCTCATCTCTTCGTGATTTCCCGCCACAAAAAAATTGCCCAACGGCGCGTTCAACCCGCGCAGTGGACGCGCCAACGCGTCCAGATCAGCATAGCTTCCGTCGTAAAGATCGCCTGCCATGAACACAATCGCCGGCCGCAACTGGCGAATTCGCGCGACAAGATTTCGCGCAAAGTTTGCTCCCCGCACGTGTCCCAGGTGCAAATCGCTGATCATCGCCGCGGTGCGCCCCTGCCACGCTTCCGGCAAATTCGGCAAGCTCACTTTCACTCGACGGATCCGCGTCACGCTGGCATTGATCATTCCCCAGATTGCCGCCGCCACGGCCGCTGCGAACCACGCTCCGAACACCACACGGTTATTCCAATGAGCGCGCAACGCTAGTCTTACCAGCGCCGTAAGCCACGTCCCCACCACCGCCAAAAACAAGAAATTAAATAAGCCTAGCCAGATCGCCGCAGCTCGATAGAAAACTCTCGTCAGGCTATTCCAGTATTTGAACGAGAGCAGGGAAGCCGCAACAAAACTCAGCGCCAGTAAAAACACCGCCACGGCGCGACCGGCCATCCATCCAGCGCCCGCCGGTTCCCAGAAATAGATCCAGGTTTCGTAAACAAAAAAATGCGCGGCCAGCAGCACGGTCTGAACCACCGCCAGTAAGACCACAATTCCTTTTCGCATGATAAAGTTAGATGATTGGCGCGCGGCTTTGTATGCATTTCATTTAGTTCAGTCTCGTTAGTTCAGTCTAACGACCATGCTCATTTCTTCACGGCTGCAGGCGGCGTGCTCGGCATTACCACCGCTGCCGGGGTGAGCTCCGCTTTCGTCAGCTCCGCCTTCACACCGGGAGGAACTTTGTCCGCATTCTTCACCAGCTGTACCACCTGCCAGATTCGCGTTTCAGTCAGCCGATCCTTGAAGCCGGGCATCCCCGACATACGAATCCCACCTTCCACCTTCCAGTAGCTCTCCCATGGCTCGTCATCTGTAACGCCCGTCCCTTTAAACAGTTGTGGAGGCTCGGGCGACATGCCCTGCGCAATCATCGTCTTTTGCGCGTCCGGCAAACCGTGGCATACCGCGCAGTGCTCTTTATAAACCTTCGCCCCCTCGACCAGATTCTTCTCGTCCGCCGGTACTTGAGGTTCTGGATGCGGCAGTTTGTCCAGATAGGAATGCAGCCCAAGTCTTGCAAACGTCCGCTCAAACGGCATCTCGCCCGCCGTAACAGCCACCGGTGCGTGACCCCTTGCAAAGTATAGATATACAGAAAGCGCTATCCCCGCGACTCCCAGAACAATTCCCACCAAGATTCCTTTAAGCATCGGTTCCCCCGACTTTCCTGCCTCTTTAAGTACAGAATTCCGCCAACCAGACTGTGGCGTGCCCGCGTAGTCTACCGGAATTGCCGCTTTTTTCGAGTAGAACTCCGCCATCCGACTGCTTTCTCCTCGAACCGCAATAAAGTCATCAGCTTGCGATCCTGTCGGACATCTGCCTGGCCCAGGCTCTAGTAACCATTTTGTCCCCCAATTCGTCTTAATGATTGCGTACCATACGGATAAGGTCGGACTGCGTCTAGAGAATAGAGCCTCTGCTGTCGCCTTTAAGCGATTGCTATCACCTGGCTGGCTCTCCGCGTAACCGCTACACTTTGAGGAGTTAAAGGATGGGCCAACTGAAATCGCTGGAATTATCTGACCCTGAACGCACTTCGGTGCCGCAACGCAGTTCGGCGAGTGACGCGCCGCGATCCCGCTCTAGCGGAAGTCGCATCTGGATTTGGCTGCTGATCGCCGTGTTGGCGGTTGCCGGTTTCTGGTACTACCGCTCTTCGCATTCGAAAACCACGGAAAATCCCGCCGCTGCTGGCGCTCCTGGTCAGCCCCGGCCCGGTGGACCATCCGGCCCGGGAAATTTCAGCGTTCCCGTTGTTGTCGCTACCACCACCAAAGGCGATCTTCCCGTTTATCTAAATGGTCTTGGCACAGTTACGCCGCTGAACACCGTCACCATTCGCAGCCGTGTGGATGGCCAGCTCATCAATGTCGCTTTTAAGGAAGGCCAGTTCGTAAAAGCCGGCGACCTGCTCGCCGAAATCGATCCGCGCCCCTTTCAGGTTCAACTCGAGCAGGCTCAGGGCCAGCTTGCAAAAGACGTCGCCCAACGCCAAGACGCCGAAGTGAACCTGGAACGCTTCAAGCTCCTGTATCAGGAGGGCGTCATCCCTAAGCAGCAGCTCGACACGCAGGGCGCTTCCGTCAGCCAGTTCGACGGCGCGATCAAGTCCGATCAGGCGCAAATCGATAATGCGAAGCTTCAGCTGACATATTCACGCATCACTGCCCCGATTTCCGGACGGGTCGGTCTTCGCCTCGTTGATCCTGGTAACATCGTCCACGCTACGGACACTAATGGACTGCTGATCATCACCGAAGTCCAGCCGATAGCTGTGATCTTTACGCTCCCGCAGGATCAGCTGCCCCAAGTCTTCGATAAACTGCGCAAAGGTGCCGCCAATCTGGCCGTGGAAGCGTTTGACCGCGACAACACCGATAAAATCGCCAGCGGCAAGCTTCTCACCATCGACAATCAGATTGACGTCACTACCGGCACCTACAAGTTAAAAGCCATCTTCAGCAACGAAGACAGCAGCCTGTTCCCTAATCAGTTCGTCAACACCCATCTTCTCGTGGATACCAGGCACAACCTCAGCCTCATTCCACTCGCTGCGTTGCAGCGGGGTCCTCAAGGCACTTACGTTTATGTCGTTGGCGACGGCAATACCGTCAAAATCCACAACATCAGTGTCGCGCAAACCAACGGTGGCATCATTGGCGTCAGTGCCGGACTCCAGCCCGGCGATCTGGTCGTGACCGACGGCCAGGACAAATTGCAGGACGGCACTAAGGTCATTCCGAATCAGGCGCCGGCTGCTCCGGTTTCTGCATCCGACGCCCAGCCTGCATCCCCGACCTACTCAAAATCTTCCGCACCTAGAACAACTCCCCCAGCCCCCGCGCAAGCACGTCGCGGTCGAGGCGCCAAGCCATGAGTCCGTCACGGCCGTTTATTCTGCGGCCAGTAGCCACCACACTCTTGATGGTTGGCGTGCTCCTTGTCGGCTTCGTTGCGTATCGCCAGTTGCCAGTGTCCGCGCTTCCCCAGGTTGACTACCCGACCATTCAAATTCAAACGTTTTACCCGGGCGCCAGTCCGGAGGTGATGGCTTCTTCCGTTACCGCTCCTCTCGAACGCCAATTCGGCGAAATTCCCGGTCTCAATCAGATGACCTCCACGAGCTCCTTTGGCAGCTCCGTCATCACGCTGCAATTCGTTCTCGATCTGAACATTGACGTCGCCGAGCAGGAAGTTCAGGCGTCCATCAACGGTGCCTCGAATCTCTTGCCCCTGGGACTCCCGAATCCTCCAATCTACAGCAAAGTCAATCCGGCCGACGCGCCGATCCTTACGCTTGCGCTGACTTCAAAATCGCTTCCGCTCTCTAAAGTCGAAGATCTCGCCGACACCATGCTCGCGCAGAAAATTTCCCAGTTACCCGGAGTCGGTCTGGTCAGCATTAGTGGTGGTCAGCGCCCGGCCGTCCGCATTCAAGCCAACCCCACTGCACTGGCTTCCTACGGCCTGAGTTTGGAAGATCTTCGCAATGCTCTGAACAGCGCCAACGTCAATCAAGCCAAAGGCACTTTTGACGGGCCGCAACAGTCCTACACCATCGGCGCAAACGACCAGCTTCTGAACGGCGACACCTATCGCCCGATTATCATCGCCTATCGCAATGGCGGTCCTGTTCGAGTCGCTGATGTCGCGACCGTCACCGACGGCGTCGAGAACGCTCTGCAAGCGGCCTGGGCTAATCAACAACCCGCCGTATTGATGAACATCCAGCGCCAGCCCGGCGCGAATATCATCGGCGTCGTTGACCGCATCAAAAAGCTTCTTCCGCAGCTGCAGGCCGGGCTTCCAGCCGCTGTCAACGTTTCTATCCTCACCGATCGCACCGGCACCATCCGCGCCTCGGTCGAAGACGTTCAGTTTGAATTGATGCTCACCGTCGGCCTGGTTGTGATGGTGATTTTTCTTTTCTTACGCAGTATCCGCGCCACCATCATTCCCAGCGTAGCCGTTCCGCTCTCTCTCATTGGCACTTTCGGCGTCATGTATTTGCTTGGCTATAGCCTCAACAATCTTTCCCTCATGGCGCTTACCATCTCCACTGGTTTCGTCGTGGACGATGCCATCGTCATGATTGAAAACATCAGCCGCTACATTGAGGAAGGCGAATCTCCTCTCCAGGCCGCGCTCAAAGGCTCCGAGCAGATCGGTTTCACCATTCTCTCGCTCACTGTTTCGCTGATTGCCGTTCTGATTCCGCTGCTCTTCATGGGCGACATTGTCGGCCGTCTCTTCCGCGAATTTGCCATCACCCTGGCGGTCACCATCCTCGTTTCCGCTTTTGTCTCTTTAACACTCACTCCTATGATGTGCGCCAAACTTCTTCGCCATCAGAAAAAAGAGGAGGAAACCTGGCTCTATCGCAAGTCCGAAGACGCCTTCAACGCCGTCATCGCTTTTTATGGCCGCACTCTTAAATTCGTTTTGCGCTTTCGCACCATCACTCTTCTTATCACCGTCGCCACTCTCGTCGGCACCATTCTTCTCTATATCTACGTTCCCAAGGGTTTTTTCCCGGTGCAGGACACCGGTGTAATTCTCGGCGTTTCCGAAGCGCCACAAAGCGTTTCTTTCCGTTCCATGAGCGATCGTCAACAATCTCTTACCGAAGCCATCTTCAAGGATCCCGCCGTCGAGAGCCTGTCCTCTTTCATCGGCATTGACGGCACCAACACCACGCTCAACAGTGGGCGCATTCAAATCAACCTCAAGCCCTTGGCCGTTCGCAAGATCAGCGCCCCCGATGTCATTCGCCGCCTGCAACCGACGCTCGATAAAATCGACGGCATCACTCTTTTCATGCAGCCCGTGCAGGATCTCACCGTCGAAGACCGCGTCAGCCGCACGCAATTTCAATACAGCCTGGAGGATGTGGATTCGAAAGAACTTTCCTATTGGGTTCCCCGTTTCATCGATCGCCTGAAAAAACTTCCCGAACTGCGCGACGTTGCCAGCGACCAGCTCAACGGCGGCCTGCTCGTGAATCTCACCATTGATCGCGATTCCGCTTCGCGCCTCGGCATTCTTCCTGCCGATATTGACAACACGCTCTACGACGCCTTTGGCCAGCGCCAGGTCTCAACCATTTACACCCAGCTCAACCAGTATCACGTCGTTCTGGAAGCCGATCCGCAATTTCAGCAGGCTCCCGACTCGCTGAAAAATATTTACGTCCATTCTTCCAACGGCACGCAGGTTCCGCTGAGCGCATTCACTTCCGTCACTACCGCGCCTTCCGCGCTCGCGCTCAATCATCAAGGCCAGTTTCCCGTCGTCACGCTTTCCTTTAACCTGGCTCCCGGCGCTTCGCTCGGCGACGCCGTCAACGCCATCAATAGCACCAAATCCGACCTCGGTATGCCGCCTAGCATCCAGGCAACGTTTCAAGGAACCGCTGCTGCGTTCCTGCGTTCCCTCGGCAATGAACCGATCCTCATTTTCGCCGCTCTCGTCACCGTCTACATCGTCCTCGGCGTCTTGTACGAAAGCTTCATTCATCCCATCACCATTCTCTCCACGCTGCCCTCCGCAGGTGTTGGCGCAATCCTCGCTCTCTTATTGTGCAAAACGGAATTCAGCATCATCGCGCTGATCGGGATTATTCTCCTCATCGGCATCGTCAAGAAAAACGCCATCATGATGATTGACTTCGCCCTCGACGCAGAGCGCAATGAAGGCAAGTCTCCTCTCGATTCCATCTACGAAGCCTGCTTGCTCCGCTTCCGTCCCATCATGATGACCACCATGGCCGCGCTCCTCGCCGGACTTCCTCTCGCCCTCGGCACCGGAGTCGGTTCTGAACTTCGTCGTCCCCTCGGCATCACCATCGTCGGCGGCCTCATCCTCAGCCAGGTTCTTACCCTCTACACCACGCCCGTCGTTTATCTCGCCTTCGATTGGCTCTCGCGCCGCTTCTCATTGGGTTTTGGCAATCCCATCGACGATCCCGCCATCGAGCACTCCGGAGACTAGCGCGTGAATTTTTCCTCCAATTTCTCCGCTCCCTTTATCAAGCGTCCCGTCGCCACCACGCTGATCACCATGGCCATCTTTCTTTCCGGCGTAGTCGCTTTCCGTTTTCTTCCGGTCGCACCGCTTCCGTCAATTGATTTTCCGACCATCGCCGTAGGCGCAGGCCTTCCCGGCGCCAGTCCGGAAACCATGGCCTCCTCCGTGGCCACTCCGCTCGAACGCCAATTCGGCCGCATTGCCGGCGTCACGCAGATGACTTCCTCCAGCAGCTTCGGCAACACCGGCATCGTTCTGCAATTTGATTTGAATCGCGATATCAACGCCGCAGCACGCGACGTTCAAGCCGCCATCAACGCGGCCCGCAGCCAGCTTCCCGCTGACCTTCCCGGCCAGCCCGGCTATCGCAAAGTAAATCCCGCCGACGCGCCGATCATGCTGCTCTCGCTGACTTCAACGAATATCCCGCCGCCACAAATTTTCGACGCTGCCGATTCCATCCTGGCGCAAAAACTTGCCCAAGTAGAAGGCGTGGGACAGGTTTTCAGTTGGGGCAGTTCGCGTCCCGCGGTCCGCGTCGCTGTAAATCCAAGTCTCGTCAACAGTTACGGCATCAGCCTTGAGCAGGTGCGCAAAGGCCTGCAATCTGCCAACGCTAATCTCGCCAAAGGCGCCGTCGCCGATCCGACGCACGCCTGGGCCATCACCGACACCGATCAACTCTTCAAAGCCTACGAATACCAGCCGCTAATCGTTGCCGGTCACGCAGGCGCTCCTGTTCGCGTCCGCGATATTGCCGATGTCACCGACTCGGTCGAAGATATCCGCAATCTCGGCTTGTCCAATGGCGAACCTTCCGTACTCTTAGCCATATTCCGGCAACCCGGCGCGAATATGATCGAAACCGCCGACCGCATCAAGGCCATCATTCCCCAGTTGCGCGCCTCGATTTCTCCGTCGTTGCATCTCAACATCGCCATCGACCGCACCACCACCATTCGCGCTTCCATTCACGACGTCGAAATCAGTCTGTTGATCTCCATCACCTTGGTCATCCTCGTAGTCTTCGTTTTCCTGCGCAACGTCTGGGCCACCATCATTCCCAGCATCGCCGTGCCTCTCTCCCTGGTCGGCACTTTCGGCGTGATGTATCTGTTCGGCTACAGCCTGGACAACCTTTCGTTAATGGCGCTCACCATCTCCACCGGCTTTGTCGTCGATGACGCCATCGTGGTCATTGAAAATATTGCCCGCCACATGGAAGGCGGCATGAAGCCCTTCGCCGCCACGATGCTAGGCGCAAAGGAAATCGGCTTCACCGTTCTTTCCATGAGCGCTTCGCTCATCGCGGTTTTCATTCCTATTTTATTTTTCCCGACGATCATCGGTCGCTTGCTGCGCGAATTTGCCGTCACCCTCAGCGTAGCCATCATCGTCTCGCTCTTCGTTTCTCTTACCGCCACGCCCATGCTCTGCGCGCATTTTCTGCGTATCGACCGTAACCGCCGCCACGGCCCCGCCTACCGCCTGGCGGAAAATATTTTCAATTCGCTTGTGCGCGTTTACGACCGCTCACTTCGCGTCGTTCTGCGCCATCAGTTCGCGATTCTTGTGCTCACCATCGGAACAGTCGTGCTCACCGGATATCTTTATTACGCGGCTCCGATGAGCCTCTTTCCTCAACAGGACACCGGCCGCATCAACGGCTACATTCAGGGCGATCAGGACATTTCCTTCGCTGCCATGTCCGAAAAGCTCAAGCAATTTAACGCTATCGTCATGGCCGATCCTGCCGTAGACACCGTCACCGCCTTCACCGGCGGCGGCAACGGCACCAGCACCTCCCGCATGTTCGCGCAGCTCAAGCCGCTCGAAGAGCGCAAAATCAGCGCCGACCAGGTCATCGCTCGCCTGCGCGGAAAGACCGCCAGCATTCCTGGCGCTCAACTGTTCCTGCAATCCGTTCAAGACCTCAGCATCGGCGGACGTTTCGGCGGGGCGCAGTATCAGTACACGCTTCAAGCCGAAAGCGTGGCCGAGCTCAACCACTGGGCGCCCATTCTCATGCAGCGTTTTCAGAAAATTCCCGGCGTCTACGACGTCAACACCGATCAGCAGGTTCGCGGCCTGCAAAGTTCGCTGGTCATTGACCGCGACACCGCTTCTCGCCTCGGTGTAAACATGACCGACGTAGACAACACCCTTGGCGATGCCTTCGGCCAGCGCCAGGTCTCCAATATCTACAAAGGTCTCAACCAATATCACGTAGTCCTCGAAGTTTCCGAGAATTACACGCAAAGCCCCGAAGCGCTCAGTCACGTTTACGTGCCTTCCAGCACCGGCAAAGTAGTCCCGCTCAGTTCCTTCGCTCACTACGAGCCTTCGAACACGTCGCTCTCCGTCAATCACCAGGGTCTCTATCCTTCCATTACGCTTTCTTTCAACATTGCGCCTGGCATGGCCCTCAGCACGGCCGTCGGTGAAATCGAAGCAGCGCAACGCGAGCTTCGCGTGCCGCCCACCGTTCACGGCGGCTTCCAAGGAACTGCTCAAGCCTTCAAGGAATCCATTGCGAATTACCTGATTCTCTTGCTCACCGCGCTCGGTGCCGTCTACATCGTTCTCGGAATTCTCTACGAGAGCTACATCCACCCCATCACCATTCTTTCCACGATTCCTTCCGCCGGAATCGGCGCTCTCCTCGCTCTCCGACTCACCGGCACCGAGCTTTCCATGATCGCCATCATCGGCATCATTCTTCTCATCGGCATCGTTAAAAAGAACGCCATCCTCATGATCGATTTCGCCGTCCAGGCCGAAATGCAGGAAGGGAAGTCCCCCGAAGCCGCCATTTATCAGGCCTGCCTGCTTCGCTTCCGCCCCATTTTAATGACCACCATGGCCGCCCTTTTGGGCGCCCTCCCGCTGGCTCTCGGCCACGGCGTCGGCTCCGAACTCCGCCGCCCACTCGGCATCGCTATCGTCGGCGGCCTGATCGTCAGTCAGCTCCTAACGCTCTTTACCACTCCCGTCGTTTATCTCTATCTTGACCGCTTCCAGTCCCGCATCCGCCACGCCGCCCTCCCGCGTCGCTCCCAATACCCAGCTCCTGCCCATTCCGACTAGATTCCTGATTAGAATGAATGGCCAGTTCTCGATCGGGAGGCTCTCAATGCATCGCCTATTCCTTCTTGCCCTCGGACTTCTCTTGGCATCAACCGTCACTGTCGGACAAACCGCCTCAACAGACTCGCAAACTCTTCAGGCGCTGCTCGGTGAAGTGCGCCAGCTCCGGAAGGATCTGCAGACCACCACCGTTGCCTCGCAGAGAGTTCAGATTCTTGTCTATCGCGCGCAGCTTCAGGAGTCGGTCGTCGCTGGCGCGCAGCAGCGCTTAGATGCAGTTCATTCCAAGCTTGCCGAAGTTCGGTCGGGTGTTGCGCACTTTGCCTCTGAAGTCGAACGTGCTGAAGCCGAATTGAACGATTCCCAGAACTCCGCCGAACGCAAACAGGTGGAAGTGGTGCTCGCCGCCTCGAAGCGGCAATTGGAGTCGCAAAAAGCCGCTGAACAAGAATGGGAAACGAAAGAAGCGGAGACAGTTCAGGAACTCAGGTCCGAGCAGGCAAAACTCGCCGCGCTCCAGGAGCAGTTGGATCAGCTGGACAAAATACTGGAACAAGCCAGCCGGCAGCCCGCTACCCAGCGCCAGTAAGGCTCCTGCATTCGACAACCAGGCCTTGTACGGTCCGTGCCTGGAGTTCAGTTTGCCCATCATTCTGAACGAAGGGGAGCCGATTCTCTCTTCCCGTCCCGCTCGTGCGGGTCGGTCGGTTTGCGCAGTGAAGAACCTCTTCATGCGTCACGGCTTACCTCGCTCCACCAATTGGCACCGCTCTCCAGATTCTCCGCAAAGAATCCCTTGACATATTCCTGTATGGGTATATATTGTTCCCATGCCTCGCGCTTCCACCACCTCCGACGCCTTCAACGCTGTTGCAGAACCGCGTCGTCGCGCTATCCTCTCCTTCCTGGCCCCGCAGGAGCGCCCGGTGGGCGACATCGTCACCGCGCTCGGCTTCGAACAACCTAGCGTCTCCAAACACCTCCGCGTCCTCAAGGACGTTGGCCTGGTCACCGTCCGCCGAGACGGCCGCAACATGCTCTACCGCACCGAAGCCGAAGCCCTCCGCCCGCTGCACGAGTGGACCGAAACATTCGCGCGTTTCTGGCGTCATCAATTGCAGCGCATCAAAGAACGCGCCGAAGCCAAGACAATTCCCAATTCCGATCCAACTCAAAAGGAGAAATCATGACCGCAACCGCTTCTGCTTCCATCCTCGACGATCTGACTCTGTCCGTCACCCAGGAGATCCGCGTTAATGCGCCGATCGACGTCACCTATACGGTGCTCCTCGAGCATCTCGGCCCTTACAGCGAAAAGCCGGACGGCACTCCCATGTCCATGGTGCTCGAACCGTGGCCCGGTGGCCGCTGGTACCGCGATCTGGGCGAAGGCAATGGCCATTTCTGGGCCAACGTTCAAGCCATCAAGAGGCCCACGCTCCTCGAACTCGCCGGCCCGCTGATGATGTCTTACCCCGTCGCCAACAACGTCCAGTACCGCCTCAGCGAAGAGAACGGCGTGACCGTCATCAAGTTCCGTCACTCCGGCTTCGGCCTCATTCAGGAGGAACACAGGAAAGGCGTTGTCACTGGCTGGTCTTACATCCATGAAGGCCTTCGCAAGCGCGCCGAATCTGGCCGCTCCAAGTCCGCCGTGCAGTAGGGCCACGATATATCGTGCTCCTCCGTGTAGGGGCGCAGCATTGCTGCGCCCTTCGTGACCAACAACCACAAGATTTCCTCGAAGTTCAGTTCATTCAAGAAGGAGAAATGAAATGTCGATCGCACAATCACTGCTCGCTGAATTCGAACTCCAGGCGCCGATTACCCGCCGGTTTCTGGAGCGTCTGCCGGAAGACAAGCTCACCTGGAAACCGCACGAAAAATCCATGTCTGCCGGCCAGCTCGCCTACCACCTGGCTTTCGTCCCCGGCGGAGTGATTCGTTTAGTAAACGCCAACCCCACTCCTGAACCCAGCTTCAACTTCCCGTCGCCCGCTAGCCGCGACGAAATCCTCAAGACCTTTGCGGAGAGCATCGCCACCGTTCGTGAGTGCCTTTCGAAAGCGGACGACGCCAGCATGAACGAAACCTGGCGACTGACCATCGGGGGCCGCGAGGTCCTCGCTCAACCGCGCGGCCAGTTCCTGCGTGACGTCATGCTCAGTCACTGGTATCAGCATCGCGGCCAGTTCAGCGTGTACCTGCGCATCCTCGGTGTTCCCGTCCCCGCCAGTTGGGGTCCCAGCGCCGACGAGCCGCCCCTCTTCGTTCAAAAAGCCCAGGCCGCCTGATTGTGCGTTGTAGGGCCGCAGCACTGCTGCGCCCTTTCTTCCGGTTCAACGATTGGAGGTCGCAATGTGCCCTGAATGTTTCGCCACCGTCGCGTTGCTCGTGACCGGCGCGATTTCCGCCGGCGGCGCGACGGCCGCAACCGTACGGTTTCTTGGTTACAAGAGCGCCCTAATAACGAATTTCCAGAGCGAGTAATGTAAAGGAGAAAGGGAAATGAGCACTACACGGACTGCCGTATCACCAAAACACAAAGTCGTTTCGCAGCAGGAATGGCTCGCCGCCCGCAAAGAACTCCTCGCCGCAGAAAAGGAGTTCACCCGCCAGCGCGATGCCCTCAGCGCAAAACGCCGCGAAATGCCCTGGGTAAAAGTCGAAAAGAATTACGTCTTCGACGGTCCCGGCGGCAAAGTATCGCTTTCCGATCTATTTCGCGATAAGTCTCAGCTCATCGTCTATCACTTCATGTTTGGCCCAGGCTGGGAACAGGGCTGCCCAGGCTGCTCATTTCTCGGCGATCATTTTGACGGCAGCCTCGCGCATCTCAACGCACGCGACGTAGCTTTTTCCGCCGTCTCTCGCGCCACCATGCCCGAAATCCAATCCTTCAAAAAACGCATGGGCTGGCATTTTCCGTGGGTCTCTTCCAATCAAAACGACTTCAATTTCGATTACTGCGTCTCTTTCAGCAAAGACCAAAGGTCCAAGGGCAAAGTCCAGTACAACTACGCCGAGCGCGAATTCCCCAGCGAAGAAGCTCCCGGCCTAAGCGTCTTCTCCAAAAACGCCGCCGGCGAAATCTTCCACACCTACTCCACCTACGCCCGCGGCCTGGATATCCTTCTCGGCGCTTATAACCTGCTAGACCTAACGCCAAAAGGCCGCGACGAAGCCGCCCTCGCGCGCCCCATGGAATGGCTCCGCCACCACGACCGCTACGAAACAGCTGCGACCTAGAGCATTAAAAACAACACATTCTCGCAGGGGCGCCATCCTGCCAGTCGTAGGCGGGCTGCGCCCCTGCTTGTCCGATCAGCGAACGGAAGGACATTGCCGCTCGCATCGCGACATTGTGGTCGCAGAGTGAAAGAGTAGGCCCAAGAATAGCCCGCAAGGATAGTCGTCGCTACGCCACCGCAGATCTTTCGCTGTACACTGAACTCGGAGAGGTAAGTCACGATGGCGCGTGTTATTACAAAAGATTCGGATATCCTGGGCCGCGAACCGGTATTCTGCGGTACCCGTGTACCTTTCAAGCTTTTAACTGACTACTTAGAGGGAGGCGACACTGTGGATCAATTCCTCGAACAGTATCCCAGTGTCAGCCGTGAACTTGCTATCGCCGCGATTGAGGAAGCCCGATTGAGTCTCACAGCCCAGGGAGTGTATTTTCCAGCCGTTGCCTCGATACCGGCAGAGTGTAGATTCGTGATGCTTCAATCTCTCTAACGGCCCTCCGAGGTGTTGATCTAGGGCACATTCCTTCCCCGACCGGAGTCTAATAAGTTACCCCGTAAGCACGGGTGTGCCCAGAGCTGTGGAGATCGCGAAGCCGTGGAGAATTAATGCTTGAGGCCCGACAACTCACAAAATTCTACGGCTCAGTACCCGCCGTACAAGAAATCACCTTTCAAATCGCTCCCGGCAGCGTCCTCGGCTATCTCGGCCCAAACGGCTCCGGCAAAAGCACTACTGTAAAAATGTTGATCGGCTTACTCCAACCGACTCAGGGAGAAGTCCGCTTCGACGGCCGCAACATCCAGCAGGATCTCGTCGCTTATCGCAGGCACCTGGGTTACGTGCCCGAAGAACCGAATCTCTATCCGCACCTCACTGGTTGGGAATATCTCGAAATGGTTGGAGCGCTTCGCGAAATGTCCGAAGCCTCCCTGGCAACCAAAGCTGACCAGCTCCTCGACTTGCTCGCGCTTGGCGGGTACAAGCACGTCCAGATGAGCGCTTATTCGAAAGGCATGCGCCAAAGAATCCTTTTGATCGCCGCGCTGATGGATAATCCGGACGTCTTGGTCCTGGACGAGCCGCTCTCCGGTCTAGATGTCACTTCCGCAATGGTCGTCAAAAATCTCATCCAGATTCTAAGCACCAGAGGCAAATTCATCTTTTACTGCTCGCACGTGCTTGAAGTCGTGGAAAGAGTCTGCACCCAGCTTATCGTCATTCGCAAAGGCCGCATGCTCGCCTCGGGCTCCACGGCTGCAGTCCGTCGCCAGATCGGCCAATCCACGCTCGAGCAGGCTTTCGTTCAGTTGGTGGAAGACAAAGACGCCGGCCAGATCGCCAGCGATATCGTCAGCGTGATGGCGGCGCCACGTTGAGCGATCGTCTCGATTCTCGCCCTGCCGCTGGCATTGCCGCTTCAAAAAGATCATTCCGGCGCCTTCTCGGTCTTTTCGTCGGAAAAATGTTCCAGGGCGGCGGCGAACTAGGCGCCGACGACCTCGACCTCGGTATCGGGATTACCGTAATTCTCCTGGCGCTACCTGGTCTCTTCGTCTCTCTCCTGCTCTTCGAAAAATATGGTTCGCTGATTCGTTTTTTGCGCGGTGATGGAGCATTCGATCCATTCGACGCAAGCATACCCGACGAATATTTCTTCATCGTTCTCTCGATGGCCATCACTGGAATTGCCACGCTTTGGAAATGGACCGTCATTTTTCCCGACCGCCGTGACTTTGCAAATCTGGTTCACCTTCCCATTTCGTTGCGCGATATTTTTTTCGCCAACTTCGCCGCTGTCGCCGCGCTCGCTTCACTTTACGCCATCGTGGTCAACGCCGCTTCCATGGTCCTGTTTCCCATCGTCGTCGTAGGTTCGCAAGGCAGTCTTACGGTTTTTATGCGCTTCTTCGTTGGCCACGCCCTCACTGTCATTGCCGCCGGAGTTTTTGCCTTCTGTCTGATCTTTGCTCTAACCGGCATCCTCCTCGCGCTTTTTCCTTATGGAATTTCGCGACGCATTTCAACCTTTGCGCGCTTCTTCGTAGTCGTCCTTCTCCTTGCTCTTGTCGCCAGCAGCCTTTCCGTTCCGCGCTTTCTCTCAAGCGGCGTGGCAAGAGCTCAGCGCGTCCTCGGCGCCCTGCCGTCGGTCTGGTTCCTCGGCCTCTCTCAAAAGTTTTGGGGCCGCGCAGCCGATCCGTTCTTCTCGCACATGTCTTTCCGTGCTGTTGCCGCTCTCGCAGCAACGCCAGTCATCGCCACGTTCGCCTACATCGCAGGCTTCCGCAGATCATTCCAGAAAATTCCCGAATCCGCCGATCTTCCGCTGATCCCAAAGCTTGGCAATCTTCGCTCGGGAACTCTCGGCAGAATCTTCTATCGCGCGATATTCAAGACTCCAACGCAACAAGCATTTGGGCGTTTTATTCTTCAGACTCTCTGGCGCAGCGAAATCCACCAACAGGTGTTGCTATTTTCTCTGGCCATCGGCCTCGTAGCTTCGGCAGGAATGTTGGCTGGCGTCGCTATCCATTTCCAACCTGGCTCACATAGCTTCTACCAGACGAACGTCTCGCCTTTATCTGCCGACGCGCTTTCCATCCCGATGATCCTCGCGTTTTGCGTCATCGTCGGCATGCGCTTCTGCTTCGAAATCCCCCTGAATCTTCAAGCCAATTGGATCTTCCGTTTCTGGATTGATCCTGCGGTCGTCGAGACCCGCTCCACCGCTCGCAGGCTTCTCCTCGTTTTCTCGCTCTCTTGGCTTGCCCCGCTCACTTTCTTCTCGACGCTCTACCTCTGGGGACTTTTTATCGCGGTCCTGCACACTTCCGTGCTCATTGCGTGTTCAATCCTCATCGTTGAAATTGCCATTCTCAGGCTTCGCAAGATTCCTTTCACCTGTAGCTACCCGCCCTTCCAGAGCCACTCTCCCCTAATTGTCCTGGCCTATTTTTTTGCAGCCATCATCCTCGCCACATACCTCCCGGAATACGAAATGCAAGTAGCCGCCACGCCTGCGGCCACGCCCCTGCTCTTCGTACCATTCGCACTGATTCTTCTTGGGTTGTATCACTACCGCAAAAACCTGCTCCCGATGGACAAAGAACTAATCTTCGAAGAACCCCAAAACAACTGGACCTAACTTATGGCATTCCTGCCACAGCCCACACTCTCCGCTTGCACCTTGTACACTTGCACCTTTGCACTCTTTTCCTCACGAACTCCCGATCAATATTCCCGTCAAAAACACCAGCACTCCGCCCACCACCACCTGAAACGCCGCCTGCAAAAATGGCGTGTCCATGTATTTGTGACGGATCCAGCTGATAGTTCCCAGTTCCACCGCCACCACAAAAACCGCCACGGTAATCGCCACGTGAAAGGTATGAATCAGGAAGGGAAGCGTATGGCCAAGTCCGCCCGCCGCGGTCATCGCTCCGGTAACGCCTCCGCGAATCCAGGGTGAACCTCTGCCCGTCAGTGAACCGTCATCCGAAAGTGCTTCCGCGAATCCCATCGAAATTCCTGCACCCAACGAGGCTGCCATCCCTACCAGGAAAGCTTCCCACGTTTTGTGCGAAGCGTATGCCGCCGCAAAGAGCGGTGCCAGCGTGGACACCGATCCGTCCATCAACCCCGCAAGGCCCGGCTGTATCACTTGCAACAGAAACAATTTCTTGTGCGATTCGTCTTCCGCCGCTCGCGCGTGTTCTGTAAGGTGCTTTTCTTCCAGATTCCCCGCAGTCTCCGTATGCTTTCGCTCCTCATCGGCCAGCTTATTCAGTAGTTCTCTTGTCCCTGCGTGCGTTACTCGCCCGGCCGCCCGCTGGTAAAAACGCACTGCCTCCATCTCCATCACTTGCGCGTGTTTCCGGGCAGCATTCACGCCCAATGGGCGCACCAACCACAACGGTCGTCGCTGTAGAAATCCTTTTACGTCTTCGCGGCGTATCGGCGGAATCTGCTCGCCAAATCGTCCCCGAAACTCTTCGAACAAACGGTCCCGGTGCCCCGCCTCCTCCTTCCGCATCTCTTCGAACATATCCGCCGTCGCCGGATAGCTTTCCCGCAACGCATCCGCGAATTCCCCGTAAATTCTCCCATCTTCTTCTTCGTTCTGAATCGCCAACGCCAAAATTTCGCGTTCCGTTAATTCCTTAAATCGCTTCTGCATCCAGCTCCATCCTTTGCGTCGTTTCGAACCAACTTGATGCAAGAGAATCGCACATTTCGACAAAAGTACCAATTCCTCTTAGTACTTCCGTAACGGCAAATTCCAAAACGCATTTCCCTTATTTTAGGTACTTCTCATCTATAGGAACACACCATCCGCCTCCGTACACTTCACGTAGTAAAAGCTGTAGAGTGAAAGGGCGGTCCTTGATGGCCACGCAAGACATTATGACCAAGACAACTGGCAACTCACCGGTTCCCCGCAGTTCATCTCAGGCGGAACGCCGTGGCAGCCGCCGCTGCAAAATTAATCAGCTGATGCGCATTCGCCCGTCCGACCCAGAAAAAGAGCACTTCGAAGATCTGCGCGGATCCGCCAGCGTTTCCCGCAGTGGCGTCTTCTTCCAGACCAGCGAACCAGGCTACGAACTAGGCATGCGCCTCTTCGTCACCATGCCGTACTCGCGCGACCCTGCCGCCACCAATCGCGAATATCTCGCGGAGGTGGTGCGCGTTGACGCGCTGCCCAACGGCCTCAACGGCATCGGAATCAAGCTGCTGATGGAAATGGGCATGCAGCATTCCTACTCTTTCACGCCGCCTACGCAGCGCTAGTGACCGCGGGGAAGTTGTAGTTCCACGCGCGTCATCCCGAGCATAGCGAGGGATCTCTTTTAGATTGCAAAGTTTGCTTTGCAAATTGCAGAGCGAAAAAGGGCGCCAGGATTTCTCCCGAGCGCCCTTTTTTCGTGTTTGGGGGGTGGAAAGTCTTGTTATGAATTTCCGAACATTCCCAAAGTCCGGTGACGCAGCCGCCCGATTTGCCGATTCAGCGGATGCCTGCGCGACAAGAACGAAAACACCGGAGCCCGCCGCTCCACCAGCCGATTGATCGCCAGATTCAAACGCACATCGCGGCGCGCGTACTTCAATCCTGCTTGCAGAGTTTCCACCGCATCGTCCTTGCGGCCCGCCGTCGCGTACACTTCCGCCAGATTCAGATAAAGTTGCGCTTGATTGCGCTTCAGGCGCACCGCGTTGTCGCAGAGCTTTTCCGCCTCCGCCCACTTCTCTTCAGACCGCGCCAGCACCACTCCCAGGTACGACATGTAATATGGATTATTTTTCTCCAGCTGCGCCGCTTTCTGCATGTGCGTCAGCGCTTTGTCCGCGAAGTTATCTCGCAGCAGTGCCAGTCCCTGCTTGAATTCCTTGAATGCTTCGGTCTCGGTCATATCCACCTCATCCGCCTACTCGCGGAGTTAGTTGCCGGCGTTCAGAATTTCCTTCGCCCGGCGCTCGTCACACTTGATATTTCCACCACTCGAAAGTTTGGCAGGAAGTACGCCGGAATTTCTACTGGCACCCCGCTGAAAAACCACCGGATGCCTGTTTTTGTGAGGAGCGCTGCGAGAAGTTTTCTCATTGCCGACATGCCTCACGGTAGTGGAAACTTGCTCTGAAATCTACTGAACCGATGGCCAGTCTTGGGACAGCCGGACAGTAGTGCAGCCCGCATCGCTCTTACGGGCACTCAATTTTCGCCATGCTGTTCCTGCCACGCTTTTCGCCATACTTTCCAGTCTTTTCGCGTTGCCGCCGCCATAGCCTTGGTGGCTTTGTGCAGCCAGCGGCCTCGCCGGGCGCCCAAGTCCTTCTTTACAGCGCTGATTTTCTTGCCGCTGCCCAGATGGACGTTCGCCGTTTCCCAGCCCATGGCGTAAAGCAGCCGCTCTTCGTCGCGTTCATCGGGCAGGGAAGCAAGTTCGATGCGGCAGCAATCCGGCGCCAGCCTGCGGATCACCCAGTTATCGTGGAAATGCAGATGTGGATCGCGCACCCGCACTGCGCTGCCGATGATCTGCTCCTGCAGCAGCGGAGCATCGAGTTTTTTCTCGCCGCCGGCCCACATCCAACCGGAACGCGTCATCGCTTTCGCCTCGCGCACGATGTGCGCGCCATGCCATTGAAAAAGAGCCAGTATCCGCGGATGCCCCAGGCTGCCCAGTCCCGCAATGCGCGTTTTCATTTGCATGGCGGCATCCTTCACCGGCATGCAGCCACGCAAAAGGTCGTGCGCCAGCTTGGGAACTTTGCCGCGATAATCGGGACAAGTCTCAATCTTCTGCCAGAAACGCACCGGATCGCGCAATTTGCTCAGCGCAATCTGCCGTAACCACACATAACGTTCCGCCAGCACGTACGGTGATCCGCCTTTATCCATCGCGTCGCGATAGCCATCTTCAATCGCTTCGCGCGCCGCGCGGCGCGTCACGACAAGTTTTTGTTCACCGATCGCGAAATACGCGCTCACCAGCAGCCGCACCAAATCCGCCGCATACGAAGCCGGCCAAGCCTCATCGAAATCGTTCACTCCCCAGATCAGCCGCCCTTCCAGGTCGCGCCAAGTCCCGAAATTTTCCACGTGCAGATCGCCGACCGCCAAAACTTGCGGCGCGCGCGCAAGCTCCGGACAGACAATCGGCCACAATTGCGCCCACCGGTAAAACGTCGATCGCAAAAACGGAAAAACCGCGTCCGCCATCATGCGGTGCTTCAAAACCAAATCGCTGCGCACAATCAAAATCTGTTGCGATTTCCACCTTTCCAAATCCAACGTAGCCGCCACAATCGACGGCAAATTCTTAACCGACGCCTCTATCGTCTTCATATCTTTAAGTATGTTCCGCGCAAAGTCACCCGCCTACATGGCAGCGGCGGGGACGCCGCTGTCTTTCGTTCCTACGCCTTATGTAGCAGCGGCTCCACGCCGCAGCACTTTCTTCCGCTCTTCAGTGGCACAGGCATTCCGGCCGCTGCGCGATGTAATCCGCTCCAAGAAACAAAATCGCACAAGCAATCCTGCCCAACAAACACTCCTTCTTCTACTGTGAACTATAAACTGACAACTGTGAACTACCCTCAGTGCATCCGCGCATGCTCCACCGCATTAGTTCCCCGCACCCGCGACTCATAAATAGGAAATCTCCCGGCCAACTCCGCCACCAACTTACGAACGCGTTTTTCGACCTCAGCATTCCCCACAGCAACAAGCACCTCCGCAATCCATCCCGCAATCACTTCCATCTCCGCTTCCTTCATCCCCCGCGTGGTAATCGACGGCGTCCCCAGCCGAATCCCCCCCGCCTTCATCGGCGGCAGCGGATCAAACGGAATCGCATTCTTGTTCACAGTAATTCCCGCGCGGTCCAGCGCCTTCTCCGCGTCGTTTCCGGTAATCCCGCGCGAATGCACTTCCACCAGCAACAAATGATTGTCCGTCCCGCCAGAAACCACCCGCAGTCCGCGCTTCGCAAGCGCCGCCGCCAAAGCCTTGGCGTTCTTCGCCACCTGCTGTTGATACTCCTTAAACGCCGGCTCCATCGCTTCCTTCAAGCACACTGCCTTAGCCGTGATCGTGTGCACCAGCGGCCCGCCCTGAGTCCCCGGAAACGTCAATTTATCCAGCTCTTTCGCAAACGCCGTTTTGCACAGCACCAGCCCGCCGCGCGGCCCGCGCAGCGTCTTGTGCGTAGTCGTGCTCACCAGATCCGCATGCGGCACCGGACTAGGATGCACTCCCGCCGCCACCAGCCCCGCGATATGCGCCATGTCCACAAAGAACAGCGCGCCCACCGATTTCGCCGCCGCCGCAATCCTCGGAAAATCAATCACCCGCGAATACGCGCTCGCTCCCGCCACAATCATTTTCGGTTTGTGTTCCGCCGCGAGTTTTTCAATTTCGTCGTAGTCAATCTGCTCGTTGTCCTGCCGTACTCCATACGCCACGAATTTGTACATCCGCCCGGAAAAATTCAGCGGATGCCCATGCGTCAAGTGCCCGCCATGCGCCAGGTTCATTCCAAGAACGACATCGCCCGGCTGCAGCGTGCTCATGTACACCGACACATTCGCCTGCGTCCCCGAATGCGACTGCACGTTGGCATGTTCCGCTCCAAACAACTCCTTCGCGCGGTCAATCGCCAGCTGTTCCACTTTGTCAGCAAATTCGCATCCGCCGTAATACCGCTTCCCCGGATACCCCTCCGCATACTTATTAGTGAAGACCGACCCCATCGCCTCCAGCACCGCCTCCGACACCAAATTCTCGCTCGGTATCAGCTCCAGCCCCGTAGCCTGCCGCTCCGCCTCCTCCCGCAACAACGTAGCAATCTGCGGATCCACCTGCCCCAGCCCCCGCTCCATTCTGGTATTCGCTTCAGTAGTCTTCATGCCGTCAGTTTCTCCTCGGTTCTTGCCTGGCATCACGATCCAAAATCGCGAATCGGGCGCACTCGCCACGGCTTTGGTGTTGCTCCGGCATGATACCATTCGGCAAAACCGGAGGCCATGAATGAGCGTCGTCGAAAACATGAAAGAAATTCAACGGCATCGAATTAAACCGACGGATTCTGACCCTTGAAAATGAGGTGCTTGACCTTTCGCGCGAAAAGCGCCGGTCAGAGGAGAAAATCGTGTCGAAGAATTCGCGAACTTGCTGTAATCGGGCGGTGCCATACTCGACCCGCTACTACAAATTCTCCTGAATAAACCGCGGGCTCAGATGGACGTCCACCTGGACCAGTGGACCACCCCCGGTGGCTTTGAATTCGTGAATCTCGCCGGCCTTGATGACGAAGATATCGCCCGCGCTGCCTTCAAACGTCTGCCCGTTCACCGTCCATACTCCCCGGCCCTCCCGCACAAATTGGATTTCATCGTAGGGATGCCGGTGCGGTCCCGGACCTTTGCCAGGCAACGCGCTCAGTAAAAAGACCGAAACGTTTACATCGCCGTGCTCGGCACCCACAAATTCGTGCGAACTCCCGACAAAAGGCAAGTTTTCCTGACGGATGTGGTACATTTTTATCCTCCGGTCGCTTCCGCCGTCTGCTCGCCACTCGCTATTGTCATCCCGAGCCCAGCGACGAATCTGCTTTTCTGAGTCTACTCAGCCCACTCTTGTTGCGGACGACGGAATCACGGAGCACGGAACCGCTCTTCGCACCTCGTACTTTGTACTTTTACATTTTGTACTTCGTGTGGTTCTTCATGCCTCGCCAAACAACCGCGCCCTCACCGCTTCATCTGTCGGCAAATCCGGCCCGCTGGCCAAATGATCCGGCACTCTCATCAAGTCCTCCGCAATTTTCGGCATCGCCTTCTGCCGTAGCGCACTCGCCTCCGCGCTCGGATCCTGAAACAGCGTCCGCAGCCACCCGCAGACTTTGTGCATGTTCTGGAAACACCTGTCGTGCTCCCACGCGTATTCGTCGCCTGCCTTGTCCCAATTCTGATTGCGTAGCAGCGCATCGCGCAGCACGCGCGCACTTCGCAGCGCCGTCGCCATTCCTTGCCCAAATGTGGGATCGCTGGTCGCTCCGGTTTAAGTCAAAAAGAATATGGAAAGAACTACTTCTTACACGATTCGCTGACCATCGAAACCTTGGTTACCTTCAAGTGCCCATGCTCGTTGGCATCGGCATCGACTGTTTCTTTGGCCCTTTCTTTGCCTCCGTGCATGTCCGGATGCCAGACTTTGCCGGTCATCGTGACGGTATGGCCCAGATGCGGAGAAAGCTTAACCGTGGCGCTAGTCACTTCCCACGCGCTTCCGTCTTCGCCAATGAGCTTGAATTCATTTGCGTCGTCGCCCTTTGTCAGGCAGCCCGTAATGCTTCGTACATCCGCACTCTTCTCCTGGCCCGGTGCCGCCTGCGCCGCAAAGATTGCTGAAAGTACAAGGCCGCATGCTACAAGAATCTGGAACGAGCAATTCGTTTTCATAAGTACCTCCTTGCGAGAGCAGATAGACCAACGCACGACCCTCAGTTTCTCTCGCCTGTGCAACCAGCATGCACTGAGGGACGAATGGAAGGCCATGCAGTGAAATACCGGGGCAGGCAGGTATTTTTCGTCAGGGTAAATTCGCCACTTTCAGAAACTTGCCAGGAGATTCGTCGCTACGCGCGGAATAGGCTTCGGTGGCCGGTTTCAGGAGGCTAGCTGGACGTCGAACACAATTTTGACTTCGTCTTTGGCTCTGACGCCTGCTTTTCCGGGAGGCTTGATGCCGAAGTCAGTCTGTTTGACGGCGGCCTCACCGGCGTAATGGCCGTCTTTTAGTGTCACGTGTACGGTGACCGGGCGGGTTTGTCCGCGCAGCGTGAGATTGCCGCGAAGCGTCCAGCGATCCTGGCCGGTGGACTCCGCAGCCGTAGACTTGAAAATGATTTCCTGATGTTGCTCGCTGTCGAGAACTTCCGGACCGAGCATAGTTGTCTGCACTTCGCCGCGCTCTTTTTCGGAAGCATCTTTGTCGATCACACGGAGCTGCCGCGCATCCACGTGAAGTTCAACGGAGGGATGAGAACCGGTGTTCGCAGTACCACTTTGAATCGGAGCGCGCACTTCATGCTCGTGGCCGAGGCCGGAGAATATGCCACTCTTGCCAACGTGAATAGTCAGCGTGGATTTTTGCGTGTCAATGTTGCGTTGTTGTGCGGTCGCACCCAGTGTGCACAGCAGGCTCGCTGCTGCCAGGAACATGGTTCGCTTCATGGTCCGCTCCGACCGGAAATTCGATTTTAACTCCAACGCGAACCACGAAACTATGGGGCTGTCACCCGACTAAGATGGCAGAGCGTCGCCGGCGCAGGACGCAGCGCGAGTCAGCAACAGCGTCCGTTCGCGGGAATTGTGCGCAAGCGAAGCAGCGCGAGCAAATTCGGCTTGCGCTTCAGGAAGGCGGCCTAATTTTTTCAGTAGGTCGGCGCGGACGGCGGGCAGTAAATGATAAGACTTGAGCGCCGGGTCGGAGGTGAGCGACTCAACGATGTCGAGTCCGGCTTGTGGACCGAACGCCATCGAAACCGCCACTGCGCGATTCAGTTCGACGATCGGACTTGGCATGAGTTGCGCCAGCGATGCGTAGAGCGTCGCGATGCGCGGCCAATCCGTTTGCTCAGCGGTGTTGGCGCGCGCATGGCAAGCGGCGATGGCGGCTTGCAGCGCGTAAGGACTTCGCGCGCCGTTCAGTCGTTCGGCGCGCTGCAGTTCAGCGAGCCCGTGGCGGATCAACGCGTGGTCCCAGCGCGTGCGGTCCTGATCGGCAAGCAGAATCGGTTCGCCAGCAGAATTGGTGCGAGCGTGCGTACGCGAAGCCTGAATTTCCATCAGTGCCACCAGCCCGTGAACTTCTGGCTGGTCAGGAGCAAGTCCCGCAAGAATGCGGCCCAGACGCAGCGCATCTTCGATCAGCGCGGGGCGCATCCAGTCTTCACCGGCTGTGGCGGAGTAGCCTTCGTTGAAAATTAAATACAAGACTTCGAGCACGGAAGAAAGTCGCGCGGCGAGCTCGGTGCCGCGAGGAACTTCAAACGGAACGCGCGCCTCCGCCAGGGTGCGTTTCGCGCGCACAATGCGTTGCGCAATCGTTGGCTCGGGAACCAGAAAAGCGCGGGCGATTTCTTGCGTGGTAAGTCCGCCAAGCAAGCGCAGCGTCAGCGCGACTCGCGCTTCCGTCGAAAGCACCGGATGGCAGGAAATAAAAAGCAGGCGAAGCAGGTCGTCGCCGAAATTTTGTTCGTTGGCAGCGTCGAATTCGGCTTCAAAATTTGCCACGGCGGATTCCTGCTGGGAGTTGAGTTCGCGGCCGAGCTGTTCGTGTTTGCGCTCGAGAAGTTTGCTGCGGCGAAAATGATCGAGCGCGCGATGCTTGGCGGTAGCCATCAGCCAAGCGCCAGGATTGTCCGGTACGCCGGAGCCGGGCCATTGTTCGAGAGCGGCGACGAGTGCGTCCTGCGCAAGTTCTTCGGCCAGGCCAACATCACGAACGATGCGCGCCAGCGCCGCGATAATTCTGGCGGACTCGATGCGCCACACAGCGTCAATCGCGCGATGCGTGGCGGTTGTTTCGATTTGCGTGGACACGGCGACCCTTTCAACTGGTGAAAGACTCAGCTTACGAGAAACATTTCACCAGTGAAAGAGGCACCGGCCCCGGACCTGCCGAGCAAAGTTGCAGGTTCGGGTTGCCTCGGTGAGTCGAGGTCAGGACGTCCGAGTCAGGACCGCGGCTCACCAATTCGCATCACGACGCAGCCGCGGCTTTGTCGGCGCAGCTCTGCTCGCCCGCTTCGTAAACTTGCCGAAGCTCGCATTCGCCCTCACCGACAACCTGGAGGAATTCCTTAGCCAACTGGATGGCCTCCTCTTTCGAGTTGGTGCGAAGAATTGCGAAGCCGCCGACTAACTCT
Source organism: uncultured Acidobacteriota bacterium (assembly GCA_963731155.1). Taxonomy (GTDB): domain Bacteria; phylum Acidobacteriota; class Terriglobia; order Acidiferrales; family UBA7541; genus Acidiferrum. The sequence goes on along the minus strand of CAVSVB010000009.1, from coordinate 836,463 downwards.
TTGGCTTCCGTGAAAGGGCCATCAGTCACACTGACCTTCTCGCCGGAGCGCCGCACGCGCGCGCCGAGAGCGCTTGGCAAGCAGCCTTCCGTGGCGACCAGCCAACCGGCTTTGAACCCGTCTTCGATGAGCTTGCCCATCTTGGACATTTCTTCTTGCGACGGCGGAGTATTTCTTTCCACCGACTTGTACAAGCTTAGAAATTTCATGAGTTTTTTCTCCGTTTTAGTTTTCCGCTGACAATTTTGGTTAGTTTGACCCGCTTACTTTGCCGCGTTCACTTTTTTGTTGGCGTCCATGCACTGCTGGAAATCTTCGGGGCTGAAAATTTGCCGAACTTCGGTTTCGCCTTCCCAGCCGGGCCAGTGCACTCGGTGCAGCTCCATGAATTTTTTGGCGCCTTCAATGGCTTCTTCCTTGGACTTCAGATCGAAGATGGCAAAGCCGCCGATAATTTCCTTGGCTTCCGTGAACGGACCGTCGGTGGTGTTGAGCCTGCCACCGGAAACGCGGACGTGGGTGCTGGCGGTTACCGGAGCGAGGCCGCCCGATACCACCATGGTGTTGTTTCTCTTGGCTTCTTCGCCGAGCTTGTCGATGGCTTCCATCAGCGCCTGCGGCGGCGGACCGGAAAGTTCTTGAGCGTGTTTAACCAACATCATGAATCGCATGTGCTATCTCCTTTTTGTTTTCGGTCGGGCGCCGAGTGCCGTACTCGACCGGTTGAAGCTTGTTGCTACTGATACGTCGAATGAGAACCTTCGAAATCGACACTGACGCGAAATTATTTTTTGCCTTCGAGCTGTTTGCCGAGTTCGCGATGGCGATCGACAGCCTCGCTGGGGCCGAAGTCCTCGATCTCGAAGAATTGGCGGAGTTCGATTTCGCAGTCCTGGTTTTCGTGCGGGGCTGGAGCGCGCTTGGCCCATTCCAGCGCTTCTTCGCGGGATTTTACCTGAATGATCCAGTAGCCGGCGATGAGCTCCTTGGTTTCCGCGAATGGCCCGTCGACAACTGCGACGCGCTTGCCGTTCGAATACTTAATGCGCGCGCCTTTGGAACTGGACTGCAGGCCACTGAGGTCTAGAAGCACACCGGCCTTCATCAGTTCTTCGTTGTACTTGGCCATGGAGTTGAGCAGTGCTTCGCTGGGCATGACTCCTGCTTCGCTTTCTTTGCTGGCTTTTACAATCATCATGAATTTCATGATTCATCTCTCCTTTGATTTTGCTGCAAAACTTTTGATGCTCGCTGCTACCAGTACGTCGAATGAGCCAGTTGAAGTCGACAATCGTGAAAAGCGTTTTGGAAAATCCGGCAGGCTGCTAGGCCGCCTTGGCTACGGTTTGCAGCAGCGGCCAGGATAGCAACATTTGCAGGGCGCACAGAGAAAACTGGTGGTGGGCCGAGGCGTCCGGGTGCAGAGCCTGCGACGCCGTGATCGCCAGAGACGGCAGGAGCACAATGGTGTCCTTGGCGGCGGAGTCGAGGTAGTTGGACAACTGGGTTGCAGATTGATCGAGGCTCAAGAGCAAAATGACCAGGGCGACGGCGACGAGGATGGCCCGTACGATTGGCTTGGTCGTTTGAGGTGTTGTGTGTTGGTTTGTCATGTTCGACTCCTTGCTGATTTCCTTGCCTCACTAGTGCGTCGAACGACGGGGGTGGAAATCGACAGGTATCTGAGCGGATTCTTCAAAATATCTTTGCTTCTTGTAACAGCCGTAGAATCAATATGTTGACCGCGGCGATGGGGTGGATTTGAGGGTCTATGTTGGGGTGGTGGGGGCGAGAAAGGCAGGAGATAAGTCTCGGAGAAAAGATGACGCAGAGACGCGGAGGGCGAGAGAGAATCGCGGAGAGGGCTCGGGGACGTTAACACTCCGCGAGGCAGAGGCCAGGACAGAGGGGATTAGCGGTCTTGCTTTTTGTCGTTCTGGGCTACGCGGGCTTTGACGATCTTTTTCACGAGGCTGGCTGGGAGCGGTTGGTCGGTAGGGAAGCGAATGGTGCCTTTTGAGGTTTTGTAGCGGGACAGTTCGTCTTTAAACATTTTCAAGAGTGACGATGTGGCCAGGAACAGGCTGCAATGCTTAGGAAATGCGGCGTAGCCAATCAACATGCCTTTGTATTTGTACATGGGGATGCCGTAGCTGATGATTTCTGTGGTCACGGCAGGAGCGGCGGCGCGGATAGCCGCCCGGACTTCTTTGAGAGTAGAGCGTGCGGGTTCGGGAACGGCCGCCAGGTATTCGTCCACGGTTTTGCGAGCGGCGGTGCGTTTTGCGTTCGAATGGCGCTGCCGTTTCTGTTTTTTCATGGGAACCTCAACGGAAATGTTTTGGAGGTCGACGCTAAACGCAATTCTCGCATGGGAGGGTTGTGGCTGGCAGCAGGAAAGCTGGAGGTCCCTTCGAGTGTTGACGGGGGGAGCAGCGTCGGGAACAATGGTTCAACCATGCCACTTAAACTTTCCGATAAGAAACTGGCGGTGTTGGGCGCGGGAAAATTGGGCGGGATCTTGCTGCGCGCGTATCTGCGGCAAAAGCTTTTTACTGCCAAGCGGGTGACCGCTACTGTGAAGCACGGCGAAAAAGCCACTGCGATCGGCAGCGAACTGAAAGTCTTTGTCACCACCGACAATCGCAAGGCGGTGAAGGGCGCAGACATTGTGCTGTTGGGCGTGAAGCCGCAAGTGATCGCGGAAGTGCTAAAAGAGATAGCGCCGGAGGTTAGCGAGAAGACGCTGATTATTTCGGTGGCGGCTTCTGTGCCGACGAGCTACTTAGAACAGCACTTGGGCGCGAAAGTTCCGGTGATCCGCGCGATGCCGAATACTCCGGCGGCAGTGGGATGCGGAATGACGGGAATTTGCCGCGGGTCGCATGCCGGACCGGAGCACCTGGAAATTGCGCGTGCGATGTTTGACGCCGTGGGGCGCACGGTAGTGGTGGATGAAAAAAATATGGATGCGGTGACGGGACTCTCGGCGAGCGGTCCGGCATTCGCGTACATTATTCTGGAATCGTTGGCGGAGGCGGGAGTGAAAGTGGGATTGCCGCGCGATGTGGCTACGTTGTTGGCGGCGCAGACGATGAAGGGTTCTGCGAGCGTGGTGATGGAAACCGGCGATCATCCGGCATTGTTGAAGGACGCTGTGACGACTCCAGCGGGGTGCACGATTGATGGCATTCTGGAGTTGGAAGAGGGGAAGCTGCGGGTGACGTTGATTAAGGCGGTGGTGAAGGCTACGAGTCGCGCGGGTGAATTGTTGTTTGAGAAATAAGCCGACTAGATGAGTGACTCACAAAAGCACAACGAGAACGAAACTTCGCCCATTGTGAACAAGACGAAGCAAGTGGCAAACGATTCGGCGATTGCGATGGAATTGCCATTCACGTTTGCCGGCGCCATTCTGCTGGCTGGAGGCGCAGGATTTTTGTTGGATCGTTGGCTGCATACCAAACCGATCTTTACGCTTGTGCTTGGGGCTATCGGGTTCGTCGCTGGAGTACGCGAAGTGCTGCGACGTTTTCCCGGGAAGTAGAATCTTTGGGTGGTTACGTTCTGCGCCGATGTGTGGCATGTGTCGCGCCTGCGGCGCTCGGACTTGTGATTTTGGTCGGTCTGCCCTGCGCTGACGCGCTGGGCCAACTTGTGCCGCGCCGTGCGGCGCTGGGCTTTCTGATGATTGCTGGGCCTTCTGATGATTTATGACTTCCGGCGATATGACAAACGGCGCTGTGATCGCGGGTTCGCGGACAGAGGCGCGAATTTCCTGGCTGACGCTGATAATCGGCTATAGCATCGCTTTGATCGCCCATTTTTTAGGGCATAAAGATTGGGCGCTTGGGTTGTTTTTCGGTTCGGGGCTGGCATGGATCAATTTTTCCGGCCTGCGGCGCGGCCTGGACCTGCTGGTCCTCGCCAGCCAAGCCCAGCATGGCCATGAAAAACCGCAGGTTCCGTGGTGGAATTCGATATTAGCGGTATTTCGCTACGCCTTGATAGGCCTCGCTGTGTATGTTATTTTTGTTTATCTGCACGTTCCCCTTTTGAGCTTGATTGCCGGTTTGTGTGCTCTGGCGGCCGCAACAATCGTGGCGAGTGTGTGGGAAATCTTGGCGCCCGAAGAGGGTCATCTGGATAGGTGATGGAAGAACACGTCCTTGGAATAACGCGAGTCGTTAACCACTTATTTGGTCCGCTTGCGGGACCGCTGCTGACGAAACTGCATATTCAACCCGCAAACCCCGAACTGCCGATTCCGCAGCATGTGGTAATGGGGATGGTGGCGGTGCTGATCGGCACGATTTTTGCCCTACTGGTGCGGTCGCGTTTGTCGGTGGAAAAGCCGGGCGCATTGCAGCAAATTGCGGAAGGCTTGCTGACCAATCCGCTGGGATTCGGGATTCGCGATTTGCTGGTGGAAAACGTGGGCCACAGCAGGCGAACGGTATGTGCCGTTTGTCGGCGCGATTTCTGTTTTTATTCTGATTTCGAATTTGATGGGAGTTTTTCCGTTCTTTATTGCGCCCACCGGTATGGTAACCGTGCCGCTAGCTTGCGCAGTTCTGACGTTCCTGTACTTTAACTTTCATGGCGCACGGCATCACGGGATTGGTGGTTACTTGAAAACATTTGCAGGGAATCCGCACGGCGCGGGGGGATGGGCGCTGGCGCTTCTCTTGTTTCCAGTAGAAATTATCAGCACCACGGCGCGGTTGCTTTCGCTCACGGTTCGTTTGTGGGCCAACATGTTTGCCAGCGATTTAATTTATGTGATTTTCCTGGGATTGCTGGGCGGAGGCGCGGCTTTTGGCTGGAGCAAATCGCCTGTGTTGGGCGTGATTCTGGGAATATTCCCGGCGCTGATTCCTCTGGCGTTTATCGCGCTGCATATTTTCGTTTCCGTGGTGCAGGCCTACGTGTTTACGGTGCTGCCTTCGGTTTATCTGGGCTTGGCGACTTCAGACGAACACTGACATTGATCTTGCCGGAGAGAAATTTCCGGCGATGTGCCGCTGCAGTGTGAGGCCGGCTGTTCGGTGTCCGGCAACCACCAACTGGCGGTAATTTAATGAGGAGGCAGTACACATGAAGAAGGCAGCAATCGTAATGATGGTGGCGTTCGTGGCCGTCATGATCCTGGTGCCGGCAGCGATGGCGCAGGAGACTGGCGCAGCAACGGGCGGCGGAAAGGCGTTAGGCGCGTTGGCGGTGGCGATCGGCATGGGCGCAGCGGCATTTGGCTGCGGGCTGGGCCAGGGCAGAATCGCTTCGGCGGCATGTGAAGGCATGGCGCGGAATCCGGGTGCGGCTGGCCCAATTCGCGCAGCGATGATTTTGGGACTGGTATTCGTAGAAACGCTGGTGCTGTTTACGCTGGCGATGCTGGCGTTGAAGGCGTAAGTTTTTTCAGCGCGGTTGGATTTTGGCGGGCCGGGGAAGTTTTCTCCGGCCCGTTTTTGTTTTGAGAAGGCCAGCGTGTGTGGCCCGCGGCGGACGGCGAGAAAACTTGAAAGACGGAGAAAAGATAACGCAGAGACGCAGAGGAAGACGCGGAGAGTTTGGTATGAGGGTGAGAATGAAAGGATTCAACGGCACAGAAAGACGGCGGGATAAACCGCCGCTACATAAAGGCAAGAGAAGAGAGATTCCTTGCTTTGCTCGGAATGAGGGCGGGGCGCTGGCGATTGTCAAAGAATTACTTAAGGCCGCCGATTAGGGTTTTGTCGAGGAGGAGGCGGAGGACTTGGTTGGGGAAGAGGCCGAAGTAGACGGTGCCGATTGCGGTGATGAGCAGGACGACGTTGACGGTGGTGGGGAAGGCTATGGGGGCAGTGGAGGCGGAGTCTTCGGCGGGTTCGCGCATGTACATGGCTACGATGACTTTGAGGTAGTAGTAGGCGCCTATGATGCTGTTGACGGCCATGAGGACGGCAAGCCAGATGAGATTGGAATTGATGGCAGCCTTGAAGATATAGAATTTGCCGAAGAAGCCTGCGGTGACGGGCAGGCCCAGAAGAGAGAGCAGGAACAGGCTGAGTGCGGCGGCCGCAAACGGATGGCGCTCCGACAGGCCGGCGTAGTCTTCCAGCGTGACGTATTTTTCGTCTTTGCCGCCGAGTTGCGACACGATAGTGAACGCGCCGACTTTCACCAGCGCGTAGCTTAAAAGATAGAAGAGAACAGCAGCGTAGGCGGGGACACCGCCGAATATGGTCGAGGTGTCGCCGGAGGTCATGCCAGTGACCGCGGCGAAGGCGACGAGAATGTAGCCTGCGTGGGCGATGGAGCTGTAGGCGAGCAGGCGCTTGACATTCGACTGCACCAGGGCGCCGAGATTGCCCGCGAACATGGTGAGGACAGCGAGAATCCAGAAGGCCCAGAACCAATACTGCGTGGCTGAGGGGACGGTGGCGAAAATTCTCAGCAGCAGCGCGAAGGCAGCGGCTTTGGGGCCAGCGGCGAAGAGCGCGGTCACCGGAGTGGGAGCGCCTTCGTACACGTCGGGCGTCCAGATCTGGAAGGGGGCGATGGCTACTTTGAAGCCGAGACCGATGAGGATCAGGGCCAGACCGAGCTTCATCAGCGGCATCTGCGCGTCTTCGATTTGGCCCATGTTGGTGAGAATAGTCGAGCCGGAGGCGCCGTAGACGAGAGCGATGCCGTAGAGGAAAAAAGCGGTGGCAAAGGAGCCGAGCAGAAAATACTTCAGCGAGGACTCGCTGGATTTAAGAGTGTCGCGGCGATAGCCGGCGAGGACATAGCTGGCGATGGAGCTCATTTCGAGGCCGATGAAGGCGGTGAGGAGTTCCTGGGCGGAGGCTAGAACGCCCATTCCGGCCGTGGCGAAAAGGATCAGCGCGAAGAATTCGGCGCCTTCGAGTTTTTCGCGGGTGAGATAGGTTTCGGCGGCGAGAATGACCAGCGCGGCGACGGAGCCGACCAGCAAGTGAAAGAAAAAGCTGAAAGAGTCCGACTGGATCAGGCCAAAAAAGCCCGGGCCCGGATAACGCACGCCGAAAATGCTGGTGGCGGTGCCCGCGGCTGCGCCTATGAACGCCACGGTGGCGAGCGCGGGGCGACTTTTGGTAAGCGGCTGAAGCAGCATGAGCAGCACGCCGAATCCGCACCAGACAAGCTCCGGCATTACGCGGTAGAAATCAGCGGGACTGGGAGTGGCGAAATTCATCTAGCGGTTGCCGGACCTTTCGAGAGATGTTGCGGGCTGGTCGGAAGAACCCACACGCCCCGATATGATCGGGGTAGACGCCGGCGGCGTGTGGGGCACGCGCGTGTCGGCTTCTTCGGGCCACTGCTGGCGCTGCATGCTCTTGCGAATCGTGTCGGTGGCGGTTGCGGTGCGGCGAGTGAGAAATGGCGAGTTGACGCCCATCCAGAGAATGATGACGGACATAGCGGCGAGGATGAAGCGTTCGCGCGCGGAGGTATCGGGCAGCGTTTTATTTTTTTCCACGGTGATTTCGCCGAAGAAAACGCGCTGGTAGGACCACAGCAGATAGCAGGCCGAGAGGATTACACCGGTCGAGGCCCATGCCGACCATTGCCAGTGCACGATGTACGTGCCAAGAAGGATTAAATATTCGCCGACGAAACCGTTGAGTAGCGGCAGGCCGAGCGAGGCTAGCGCGACGAACAGGAAAAATGCCGAGAGGCGCGGCATGGGAGTGGCGAGGCCACCGTACTGCTTGATTTCAAAAGTGTGGCGGCGATCGTAAAGCATGCCGACTAGCAGGAAGAGCGCGCCAGTGGTGATGCCGTGGGCGAGCATCTGGTAGATGGCGCCTTGCATGGCGATGGCGTTGAAGGAAAAGATGCCGAGGACGACGAAGCCGAGGTGGCTGACGCTGGAATAGGCGACTAGTTTTTTGAGATTGGGCTGAACCATGGCGACTAGCGCGCCGTAAATGATGCCGATGATGGCCAGAACGGCTACGTAGGGGGCAGCTTTGCGCGAGGCGAGTGGGAAAAGCGGCAGGCAGAAGCGCATCATGCCGTAGGTGCCCATTTTGAGGAGCACGCCGGCCAGAATGACGGAGCCCGCGGTGGGGGCTTCTACGTGGGCATCGGGTAGCCAGGTGTGCAGCGGGAAGAGCGGTACCTTGATGGCGAAGGCTACGAAGAAGGCCAGGAACAAGAGGATTTCTGTTTGCGCGGGCAGAACCAGGCTTCCGGATTGCAGCGCGCTCTGGATTTCCACCAGATCGAAAGTGCCTGTGGCGTTGTAGAGCCATAGAATGCCGACGAGCATGAGGATGGAGCCGGCCATGGTGTACAGAACGAATTTAACGGCGGCGTAGATGCGGCGGTCGTGTCCCCAGATGCCGATGAGCAGGGCCATGGGGATGAGCATGATTTCCCAGAAGAGGAAGAAGAGGAACATGTCGAGCGAGAGGAAAACGCCGACGACGCCTACTTCGAGCATCAGGAGCGCGATGAAAAATTCCTTTACGCGGTGGTTGATGCTGTTCCAGGACGCGAGGATGGAGATGGGCGTCAGCAAGGTGGTGAGAATGACCAGAAAGACGCTAAGGCCATCAACCCCCATGTGGTAGTGGATGGGCGGGGAAGCGATCCAAGGAATGTTGAGTTCGAGGCGGTAGCCGGAGGAGCCGAGCGGGACGCCGGGAATGAGCAGGAGCGAAAGCAGAAATTCGAACGTGGCGACGACCATGGCCATACGGCGGATCCAGCTGTGGTCGTCGGCGCGAAGAATCATCAGCGCGAGAGCGCCTAGTGCCGGGAAGAACGTCAGGACGGTGAGCAAATGCGCGCCGGGGGTCATTTCGTCACCGCGCCTTGAACCGGAGTAACGATTGGGTGAAGCGCCGGCCAGAAGAGGATGATGATCACCGCTAACGCGCCGACGACTACCCAGACGGCGTAGCTGCGAGTATTGCCGGATTGGGTGTGGCGAACGGTGTCGCCGACAGCGGTGGCTCCGTGGGCGATGCCGTTGACGGTGCCGTCGATGGCTTCGACGTCGACGACTTTCCAGAGGACGTTTTCAGAGAGCCAGACGAGCGGACGAACGATTGCGGCGGCGTAGAGTTCGTCGACGTAATATTTGTTGTAGAGAGTGGTGTAGACGCCACTGAGCGACTTTGCGAGTTGTTCTGGTTTGCCGGGCTGCTTGAGATAGAGCCAGAAGGCGACGGCCCAGCCAATTCCCGCGGAAGCAACCGCGACTCCGGCGAGCCATAACTCGAGGACGTGGGCTTGCGCTTCGCTGAGGCCTTCGGCGGCTTCGTGAGTGCCGAAGACGGGATTCAGAAATGCGGCGAAATGATCGAGGCCGCCCCAGAACGAAGGAGCCGCGACCCATCCGCCGACGATCGAGAGCACTGCGAGGATTACCAGCGGGCCGAGCATGCTCCACGGCGATTCGTGTACGTGCACATGGTGCTCGTCGTAGCGGGGCTTGCCGTAAAAGGTGAGATAGATCAGCCGGAACATGTAGAAAGAAGTCAGCAAGGCGGTGAGCAGGCCGACGCCGTAGAGCGCCTTGCCGCCGTTGCCGCCGACGGTGAGCGCGCTGAAGAGAATGGAATCCTTGGAGAAGAATCCGGCGAGTGGCGGAATGCCGGCGATGGCCAGCGTGGCGATAAACATAGTGACGAATGTGTATCTGATTTTGCTATGTAGACCGCCCATGTGGCGCATGTCCTGTTCGCCGCCCATGGCGTGAATAACGGAGCCGGCGGCGAGGAAGAGCAGCGCTTTGAAGAAGGCGTGAGTCATCAGATGGAAAATGCCTGCACCGAAAGCGCCGACTCCGCAAGCCAGGAACATGTAGCCAAGCTGGCTTACGGTGGAATAGGCGAGAACTTTCTTGATGTCGGTTTGTACCAGGCCGATGGTTGCGGCGAAGAGAGCCGTGGCACAGCCAATGGTGGCTACCACGACCAGCGCGGTTTCCGAGTGTTCGAACAGGATGTGCGAGCGGGCGACTACGTAGACGCCGGCGGTGACCATGGTGGCGGCGTGGATCAGTGCGCTGACTGGCGTTGGGCCTTCCATGGCGTCGGGGAGCCAGACGTAAAGCGGGAGTTGCGCGGATTTGCCGCAGGCTCCCATGAAAAGCAGCAGGCACGCGATGGTGAAAGTGCCGAAAACGCCCCAGCCCTCGTGCGGAAGATTCGCATTGTGAACAGCAGTGAAAAGGGCATCGAAGTCGAGTGTTTTGAAGGTGCGGAAGAGCAGGAACATGCCGAGCATGAAGCCGAAGTCGCCGATACGGTTGACGATGAAGGCTTTTTTGCCCGCGTCGGCGGCGGATTTTCTGAGGAAGTAAAATCCGATGAGCAAATAACTGGAGAGTCCGACGCCTTCCCAGCCGACAAAGAGGAGAACGTAATTCGCGGCGAGGACCAGGATCAGCATGAAGAACATGAACAGATTCAAGTAGGCGAAGAAGCGGTAGTAGCCGCCTTCGTGCGCCATGTATCCGGTGGAGTAGATGTGGATGAGGAAGCCGACGCCGGTGACTACGAGGACCATGACGACGGTGAGCTGGTCCATCTGGAGGTCAAAGCCGGCGCGGAAGTTGCCGGCGACGATCCAGTCGAAGAATTCTTTGCGGAAAATTTGGCCTGTCGGTGCGACGTAGGTCAGGAATTCGCGCACAGCTTCTAGCGCGCAGGCGAACGAAGTGCCGGTGGAAGAGAGCGCGACGGTGTTGACGATTTTATTCGACCACTTCAGGCCGAAGAACCCGTTGACGGCTGCGCCTAACAGCGGCAGCAGCGGAATGATCCAGAGATGATCGAGAATGGGGTGATTGGGCATTAGAGTTTAAGCAGGTCCACGCGCTCGATGTTTAGTGAGCGGCGATTGCGTGCTGTGAGAATGATGATGCCGAGGCCGACGGCGGCTTCCGCCGCGGCAACGACAATAACAAAGAGCACAAAAACCTGGCCGTCGAGTTTGCCTTTGGCTTGGCTGAAGGCGACGAAGGCGAGATTAACGGCGTTAAGCATCAGCTCGATGGACATGAAAATGGTGATGATGTTGCGCTTGACGACGAAGGCCACTGCGCCGAGGCCGAAGAGAATTGCGCTTAGGATGAGGTAATACTGCGTCGGGACCATGTCAGGCCTTCTTCTCCCGCTGAGCGAGGACGAGTGCGCCCATAATGGCCACCAGAATCAGGAACGAGGTCAGTTCGAACGGATAAACGAAGGTTGAGAAAAGCATCATGGAAATGCTGGTGGTGCTGGCCAGAGCATCGGGAGTAGGACTATTTGGAACCGCGCCTCCGTTGCGAATCATTGCCGCAGCGAGGAGTCCGGTCAGCGCAAGGGCGAGCGGCAGGCCGCCGAATTTGGCGAGCTTCGAGAAATCGGTGTGCTCTTCGGCGCCGGCATTCAGCAGCATGATGACGAAGACGAAGAGCACCATGATTGCGCCGCCGTACACGATGATCTGCACCGCCGCGACGAACTCCGCGCCCAGCAATAAATAAAGGCCGGCGAGCGAGACCATCACCACAATCAGCGAAAGCGCACTGTGAATCGGATGCTTCTGCAGAATCAGGCTGAGCGCTCCGATTACGGAAAGCGCCGCGAGAACGAAGAAAACGATCAGCGCTGGGCTCATGGCGCGCTCCGGAAGAGAACGAATCCCGCCGTGACGATGACGTTGGCGATGGAAACGGGCAGCAGGAGCTTCCAGCCGATATTCATCAGCTGGTCATAACGGAAACGGGGCAGCGTGCCGCGCGTCCAGACGTAGAAAAAGAGGAAGAAGAAAATTTTGCCGAGCAGCCAGAACGGTCCCTGGATATATTCGTTGACGTCATGCAGGGGAACGATCCAGATTCCAGCAAGGAGCAGCGCACCGATTCCTGCGATGGCCGCGCCAAGTCCAGGGAGAATCAGTTTGCCAAAAGTGGTTTCGTACTTGAGGCCGTCGAAAAGCACCCACAGACCGAAGGGGATCAGAATGAGGCTTGGAATATAGTGCGTGAACGTCCACGTTGCGGGGAAAGGCGAATTCCAGCCGCCGAAAAAAAGAATCGCGCATAGCGAAGACACGGTGATCATGCTGGTGTATTCGGCGATAAAAAACATCGCGAACTTGAAGCTGGAATATTCGGTGTGAAATCCGGCGACGAGTTCCGATTCGGCTTCCGGTAGATCGAACGGCACGCGGTTGGTTTCCGCGATGGCGGAAATGAAGAAGCACAGAAAGCCGACGATCTGCGGAAAGCCGCCGCGGAAACTGATGATATTCCACGCAGGGAGTATTCCTGCGATGGTACCACTTTGTTTTTGGATAATGTCGGTGAGGCTAAAGCTATTGGCCATCAGCAGCACGCCGACCACGGACATGGTCATTGATAACTCGTAACTAACCATTTGCGCTGAGCTGCGCAATCCGCCGAGGAGGGGGTACTTACTGTTCGAAGCCCAGCCGGCGAGTGCGACACCGTAAACGCCGAGCGCTGTGATGGAAAAGAGAACGAGCAGGCCAATGTCGGGATTGGTGATAAAAAGATCGATCTGATGGCCAAAAAACTTAAAGGGCAACGGATTCGGCCCAAAAGGAATGACCGCGAGTGAGGCGAGCGCGAGGGTCAGCGCGAGAAATGGCGCGAGCAGATAGACGAATTTGTCCACGCCGCCGGGCATGGCGTCTTCTTTGAACAAAAATTTCAATCCATCGGCAGCAGGCTGCAAAAGTCCGTGCGGTCCTACGCGATGCGGACCAACGCGTGATTGCATAAGTGCTACGACCTTGCGTTCGAACCAGGTGAGATACGCGTTCACGGTGAGCACGATAACAAGCAACAACGCGATTTTGACTAAGGTCAAAACCCAGAAACCGCCATCCTGCGTCAGAAATGTTGTGACGGAGCTCACGATTTCGCCTGCGCCTCCGGTACCGATTCAATGGTGGTGCAGAAGCGCCCAAGAGTGCCGCTGGTGAAAAGCGTGTCCTGCGCGGAGTGAATCAGTCCGACGGAAACATCGTAGGGCGCGCTGCCGTTGGGCTTTACTTCGACGTGCGCAGGTTCCGCGCCGCCAGTGAGCAGTCCTGTCAATTCAAGATCGTAGCCGGGCACAGTCTTGCGGATTTCTTCAAAGACGGCCGCGGGATTTTTGTAATGGAACGCCTTGCCGAGGCCCTGCTTTTCCAGTTGGTGCGACAGAATGCGCAGCAAATCGAAATCGCTGCGCGGGCCCATGACTTCGGCGGCTTTGTGCAGCAGCTGAACTTCGCCGGAAGTGTTGGTCACGGTGCCGACTTTTTCATAAGCGGAGGCAGCCGGGAAAACAATGTCAGCCTGCTTCGCGGTTTCGGTCATGAAAAGCTCATGGACGATCAGCAGTCCGGTTTTGCCGCGTCCGTAGCCTAGGGTGCCGAAGTGCGCCAGCGGATTTGCGCCAACGACGTAAAGGGCTTTGAGCTTGCCGCTTTGGGCGGCTTCGATCATCTGCGGAGCGGTCATGCCGGTTTTGGAAGTTTTAGCGTAACCGGGGCCACGGTCGGGTAGCACGCCCATATCGGCCGCGCCGCGCGAGTTCGCGTAATCGCCGAGCGCCATGTAGCGAACTTTGCCGTGCAGCTTCGAACCGAATCCGACCAGGTCGTGGATAGCAGAGCCGGAAAGTTCCGAACCGAAGACGATGGCGACGTCGGGTGCCGCGTCGAGGTCGGCCTTTAACAGTGTGAGTTGTTCGACGAGAGCGGGACCAAGCGGCGCTTCGTTATGCAGCCAGCGCACGGCGGCAGCTTCCTGGCCTTCCGCGATCTGCACGAATTGTTCGGCTTTGCGTTCGAGCTTGATTTCTTTCGAATTGATGACGTACAGCTTTAGCCCGTGATGACGGACGCCGGTTCGAATCTGCCACGCGACGAGTGGATTCTGATTCGTCGGGTCGTTGCCGATCAGCAAAACAGCTTTCGATTTGTAAAGCTGGTCCATCGTGAGCAGCGAATCCCTGGCATTGTCGCCGAGAGCGGTAATTAAGCCGGTATAGTCCGCGCTGCGGTGATGATCGATGTTCGAAGTGGCAAAAGTTTCGCGCGCCAACTTTTGCAAGAGATAGTTTTCTTCATTCGAAGTGCGATTCGAACCGATGAATCCGATCGCGTCCGCACCGTCGCGTGTGTGAATCAATTTTAATTTGGTCGCGGCGGCTTGCGCAGCTTCTTCCCAGGAAACCGGCAAAAGCTTATCGCCCTGGCGAACCATAGGCTGCTTGATGCGTTCTGGATGCTTGGTGAAATCAAAACCGAAGCGGCCTTTGATGCAGAGGAAATCGCCGTTGATGCCGCTCATATCGCGGTTGTTGGCGCGCAGAATTTCGTGATTGCGAACACTGAGCGTGGTCTTGCAGCCGTTCGAACAGTGCGCGCAAACCGTGGAGACATACTCCATTTCCCAGGGCCGCGTTTTGTAGCGATAGGTGCCGCTGGTAAGCGCGCCGACCGGGCAAATGTCAATGCACATGCCGCACTCTTCGCATTCCAGGTGGTCTTCTCGATTGGGAATGATCACACTGTTCGCGCCGCGCATGCCGACACCGAGCGCCTTGACGTCCATGCCTTCATCGCACACACGCACGCAACGGAAGCACAAAATACAGCGAGGCGCATCGTAATAAACGATCTCCGACCATTTCTCCTCGGGGCGATGAATTTTTTCTTCGACGAAGCGGCTGGTGTCCGCGCCGTAGCGGAAAACCATGTCTTGCAATTCGCACTCGCCGCCTTTGTCGCACACCGGGCAATCGAGCGGGTGATTGGTAAGCAAGAATTCCAGGACGCCTTTGCGCGCCTGCTTGACCTGCGGAGTGTCGGTGCGAACCACCATGCCGTCGGTTGCGACCAGTGTGCACGCAGTCTGCATCTTGGACATTTTTTCGACTTCGACCAGGCACATGCGGCAAGCGGCCTGCAGCGAAAGTCCGGGGTAATAGCAGAACGATGGAACTTCGGTGGCGATCTGCTTGGCGGCTTCAATGACCAGTGTTCCCGCGGGGACTTGCAGTTCGCGGTCGTTGATTTTAAACGTAACTAATTTCTGTTCGCTCATGATTTTCTAGCGGGCACCCAAAAGCGCTTCGGTATTTTTGTAGGCGCAGCGGCCGTTCAAATGGTCTTCGAATTCGCTGCGGAATTTCTGCACGATGCTGATCGTGGGCATCGCTGCGGCGTCGCCGAGCGGGCAAAACGTACGTCCCAGCATGTTTTTGGAAAGCTCTTCCATCAAGTCTATGTCTTCGCTGCGGCCCAGGCCCGCGTGAAAACGCTCGAGCATTTTGCGTAGCCAGGTGGTGCCTTCGCGGCACGGAATGCACCAGCCGCACGATTCGTGCGCGTAAAAATGCATGATGCGTCGCGCCATATCCACCATGCAGGTGTCTTCGTCCATGACCACCATGCCGCCGGAGCCCATCATGCTGCCAGCTTTGGCGACGGAGTCGTAGTCCATTGGAAGATCGATTTCGTCGGCGGTCATCAGAGGGCACGAGCTGCCGCCGGGAATGACAGCTTTTAATTTTTTGCCGTTGGGAATGCCGCCAGCCATTTCGTAGATGAACTTTTTCATGTTCATGCCGAGCGGAATTTCGTAAATGCCGGGCTTGTTGATATGGCCCGCGACGCAGAGCAGACGCGTGCCGCCATTTTTTGGCGTACCGCGATTCGCGTAGGCTTCGCCGCCTTCGCGAATGATGGCGGGAACGGCGCTAAGCGTCTCGACGTTATTGATGATGGTCGGGCAGCCGTAGAGACCAACCACGGCAGGGAAGGGCGGCTTGATGCGTGGATAGCCCCGCTTGCCTTCGAGCGATTCCATTAGAGCGGATTCTTCGCCGCATTCGTAAGCGCCGGCGCCGGTGTGAATCAGCAAATCGTAATCGAAGCCGCTGCCGAGAATATTTTTGCCGAGATAGCCGCGCTGGTAGGCTTCTTCGATGGCGGTTTCGACTAAATCGAGCACGTAGCGATATTCGCCGCGGATATAAATGAAGCCACGATTGGCTCCGATGGCACGGCCGGCGATGACCATACCTTCGATCAACTGATGCGGGTCCATTTCCATCAGCGGACGATCTTTGCAGGTGCCCGGTTCGGATTCATCGGCATTGCAAATCACGTATTTGGGTTTGGGATTGTCTTTCGGCACGAACGACCACTTCATGCCCGTGGGGAAGCCCGCGCCGCCGCGTCCGCGCAGATTGGATTTCTTGACTTCGTCGATGATGCCGGCGGGCGTCATTTCTTTCAGAGCTTTTTCCAGAGACTGATAGCCGCCATGCTGCAAGTAGACATCGATTTTGCGGGAATCTTTTACGCCAAAGAGTCTGCTGATCAGCGGAGTTTCCTGCGGATCGCGTGGATGCAGAGCGCCGGAAATAACTTCGACCGGAGCGGGCTTTTTGCCGGCGTCGAGATCTTCGATAATTTTGTCGAACGATAGCGGAGTGAGATTTTCGTAGAAATCGTAATTGACCTGGATCGCGGGGGCCCCGGTGCATGCGCCGATACATTCGACTTCTTCCAACGAGAAAACGCCGTCCTTGGTGACTTCCTTGTGGCCGATTTCGAGGCGTTTTTTCGCTTGTTCCAGGATGTCGTAACCGCCGCGAAGCATACAGGCCACGTTGGTGCAGACTTGAACATGGTGCTTGCCCACCGGCTTGCGATGCAGCATCGAATAGTACGACAGGGTTTCTTCTACTTGAACGGTGCGAAGGTCAAGGCGGGCCGCAATTTCGGCGATCATTTCGTCGCTGACGAAGCCGAACTCATCCTGCGCGTACATCAACATCGGAATCAGCGCGCTGCGCTTGACGGGATAGGCGTTTTGCAGCTTTTCAAAGCGCGTCGCGAGTTGTGGTGAAAGTTGCATAGTCTCCAGTTTTGTAACGCGTTAGCACAAGCGAAATAGCGGGAGCAGGGCTCTCGCACTCCGAAAAATCACCGATCGACATCGCCGAGCACAATATCAATGGTTCCGATGCAGGCGATCACATCCGCCAGCAATTGCCCTTCAATGATGCGGGGTAGTGCTTGCAAGTTGATGAATGACGGCGAACGGAAATGGCAGCGCAGCGGTTTCGGCGAGCCATCACTGACAATGTAGCAGCCGAGTTCGCCGCGCGGCGATTCGATGGCGACGTACGCGTCTCCTGGTGGCGGCGAAAAACCTTCCGTGAAAATCTTGAAGTGGTAAATAAGCGCTTCCATCTCCGTCTTCATTTTCTCGCGTTCCGGAGGAATGATGCCCGGAGCTTCTGCGCGGACCGGGCCCTGATCGGTGATTTTGGCCATGGCCTGTTCCACGATCTTCAGACTTTCGCGAATTTCCGCCACCCGGACCATATAGCGGCCGTAGCAATCGGAATCGGTGCGCGTGGGAACGTCAAATTTAAATTCTTCGTAGCTCGAATACGGGAAAACCTTGCGATTGTCATGAGCCAAACCTGCTGCGCGCAGCGTTGGTCCGCTCATGCTGTAGGCGATGGCGTCTTCGAGCTTAATTCTGCCCACATCTTTTAGGCGTGCCAGCCAGATGCGGTTTTCGGTGAGCAGCGTTTCGTAATCATCCACGCGGCTGGGCATCATCTTCAAGAAGCGGCTGACCATTTCGCGCCAGCCGGCGGGGGGTTCCAGCGCCACGCCGCCGATGCGGATGTAGCTGGTCATCATGCGCTGGCCCGCAAAGCGCTCGAAAATCTTCAGGATTTCCTCGCGCTCGCGGAAGCAATATAGAAAGACCGACATCGCGCCCATGTCGATGGCATGAGTTCCCAGCCAAACCAGGTGCGAAGAGATGCGCTGCAGTTCGACCATCATCACGCGGATGTATTGCGCGCGCTTGGGAATTTCCAGGCCAAGCAGTTTTTCTACCGCCAGGCAGTAGACCAGATTGTTGCCGAGCGGATTGAGGTAATCCATGCGGTCGGTGAGCGTGATGGCCTGCGAGTAGGTTTTGTGCTCGCAAGATTTTTCGATGCCGGTGTGGAGATAGCCGAGGTCGGGAACGGCTTTAACGATGGTTTCGCCGTCCAGCTCCAGCGCCACGCGAAGCACGCCGTGGGTGGACGGGTGCTGCGGCCCCATATTGAGGACCATTGTTTTCGATTCGCCAGTGGCTGTTTCTACCGTCGTCATTTAGTTTTTTCGTTTAGCGCAACTGCTGTTCGCTAATCTCTAGTTTATTGCTTTTTGAAGCCAGGTAAAAATGTTGCTGGAACGTCGCGGAATCCTTCCGTTGGGTAATCGCGCCGCAACGGATGTCCTTCCCAGTCATCAGGCAACAAAATCCGCCGCAAATCCGGGTGACCTTCGAATCGAATTCCCATCAAATCGAAGATTTCGCGCTCCAGCCAGTTTGCACCTGGCCAAACTGGAATCACGGAATCGACCACCGGGTCGGCACCGCTAACGCGCGTGCGTAGTCTGACTTTGCTTTTCTTGGGAATAGAAACCAGGTGGTAATTCAGTTCGAAGCGGGGCTCGGCCGGAAAACGATCCACGGAGGTGGCATCGGAAAGAAAATTAAACTGCAACGTATTGCAGCAGTATTCGGCGGTGGCGAGAAGCAGTTCGCGCGGCACCAGCAGCGTTGTTTCGCCATGAAACTCGATGACTTCCGAAACCGACTTCGCATTCCACGCGCGAAGTCGTTCGGCTACAACATCAGCGTTTTGACTGCCACTCTCTGCCACGGTTGGTCCGATTTAGCGCGGCTGGCTATGTATGCCAGTCCAGCGCACCCTTTTTCCAAAGATAGAAATAGCCGACCAGCAGGATCGCGATGTAAATCATCATTTCATAAAAACCATAGCGCCCGAGGGTGCGGAAAACGACTGCCCAGGGGTAAAGAAAAATCGCTTCCACATCGAAAAGAATAAAAACCATCGCCACCAGATAAAACTTCACGGAAAAAGGCTCGCGCGCGTCGCCGGTTGGCTCCATGCCGCACTCGTAAGCCTGCTGTTTGGCGCGGTTTGGCCGCCGCCAGCCGATTACAACGGAAAGGGTGCTGATCAGTCCGGCCAGGATGGCGGCGACCAGTAGATGGAGGACCAGAGGCCCGTAAGTATGCAAGCCTGAACCACTCATAGGCGAAGCGGTATAATAACGGGGGACACGGTGTTCGGTCAAATCGCGCGATAAAATTTTGCATAAAGACTTTTGTTAGAAGGATTTCATAGCGGGCGGACTTTCACGAATGTTGTTTGGGCACAATAGCAACGTAACCGTCGGCGCGGATGTGGTTCACGTGCAGACCGAGGACCGCGGGACCGGTAACGCGTTTATTGATACGACCGTGCACTGGCATGGGCGGGTGCTGCACCGCAGGACCAATAATTACATGGACTTGCTGCCGCTGGACGGGGAGAAAGAGAACACGTTGAAGGCGCGGCTCGATGATCAACACCGCGCGGTGATCGAGGAGATACGAACCGGCGCGTTGAAGTTGACATTTCCTGCTCCGCCCGCGTTGCCGAGGAAGGATGTTCCGCTTGCGCCTAATGCGCGGCCTGCTGCACCCGCAGTGTTGAACGTGGAATTGCTTAACGCCAAGACCTGGCTTTCAGGCAAACGGGCGACTCTGCAGCTGATGGTGCGCGATGCTGCAAGAAATCCGGTGGTGAGAGCTGAGACGAAAGTTCGAGTGGAAGGCGCCGAGGGTCCCGCGGAATTTTCGACGCTGACGGGAAACGACGGCGCAGCAATGCTGCAATTTGAAATGCCCAAAATGAGCGGGCCAGAAGTCGCGCTGGTGATTGAAGCCACCCGCCATGGCGCTAAGGGGCATCTGCGATTTCAACTTCGCGCGAAGCCGCGGGCTTGAGTGTTGTGCCTGGAGTGGAAGGTATGAGCGAAAATATTTCCATCATAGTGAATGGTGAAACACGCGAAGCAGCGTCCGGCGTGACGGTGAGTGAGTTGTTGCAGGTGCTGGGCATTCACGGCGGACGTGTTGCCATCGAAAGAAATCGGCAGATCCTGCCGCGCGCGAATTGGAGCGAAACGCGCGTTGTGGAAGGCGATCGCTACGAGATCGTGCAGTTTGTCGGCGGCGGGTAAGATGCGCAGTGAATAGTGGGCAGTAAGTAGTGAGTAGTGGCAGGCGCTGGTCGCAATCATCGCAATCACGGACTTTCTAGTCACTACTCTTTATTACTACTTACAACGACCCTTTTGGCTCCCTACACGCCTTCCAGCAAATGCCCCATCTTTTTCTTTTTCGTCTGCAAATACGCGCGGGAAATTCTAGAGATGCGCGGCTGGCAGGGGACGCGCTCCACGACCTGGATGCCGGCTTGTTCCAGTTGGCGGACTTTTTCCGGATTGTTGGAAAGCAGTCGGATTTTGGTGGCGCCAAGTTTCTTCAGAATTTGCGCCGGAAAATCGTAATCGCGCGCATCCGCCAGAAAGCCCAGCGATTCGTTGGCTTCTACTGTGTCCATGCCCTGGTCTTGCAGTTGGTAAGCGCGCAGTTTGTTCATCAGGCCGATGCCGCGGCCCTCTTGCGGCAAATAAAGAAGAATTCCTGACGGCGCTTCGCTGATTGTTTTCATCGAAAGTTCGAGTTGTGCGCGGCAATCGCAACGCAGGGAACCAAGAACGTCGCCGGTGAGACACTGAGAATGGACGCGCACCACAGGTACGGATGTTTTAGATTTGAACGGCCCGCGAATCTTGCCGCGCACCAGTGCAACGGCCTCGTCTTGTGGTCCAAGGCCGCGAAAACCATGAATCGTGAACCGGCCGTGGCGGGTAGGAAGTTCGGCGTGCGCGATTTCCTCGACAAGTTTTATTTTCGCGCGCAGCGCTAGCGATTTTTTGTGCGTCATAAGAATTCACGATTATAACAGGGGTAATACTTACGCGCAGACGGACCGTCCGCCTTTACAGACGTGCGACGATTGGCTAGCGTGGAGTTCAGAATTGATGTCGAGTGAGCGTTGAGGACTATGGACGCGCAATTTTCTCCGAGAGATTTTCTATTCACGCTGCTGCTGAAGGTGGGCGTGGCCGCGTCGATTGCCGCGTTGCTGGCGCGCTGGAATACATTTCGGCGTGTGCTTTTCACAGAGGAACGAGACGTCGACCAGAAAATCAAGCTGATGTTTTTTATGGTGCCGCCGCTGATCCTGGGAGTGACGCTGCGGCTGGTCGGCGCGCAATATCGCTTTGCGGATTTGTCGTTGGAGGGCGCGTTTCTGATGGGCTTGCTGGGCGGGCGGGTGGTGGGTCCGCTTGGCGGCGCGATCATCACCATACCAACACTGGTGGCGCATGAATGGCTGGGGATGCCGGCAGCATCGGCCGCCGGGCTGCTCGGGGGATTGATGCGACAGGCGATTCCGGACAAGGAAGAGTTATGGAACTTCGGGCCATTCACATTTTTGAACATTCCAAAAGCGGTGGTTCGATTTCTGCGCAAGGTGGATATTCCGTGGGAGATGCTTCCACTGGGCGCTTGCGTTGGATTGGAACTGAGCCGCGTGGGATTGGTAATTGCTACCAACCCGAAGTGGTTGTTTGCGGTCGATCCGCATTGGGATTGGTGGCTGGGACTGGCGGTGATCGCGACGCTTATGTCGGTCGCGGCGCCGCTGAAGATCTGGAATAACACGCGCGTCGAAATGAATCTGGAGCGGCACCAGCAACTGTTGTTGAAAGCCCGCATGGACGCACTGTCCAGCCAGATCAATCCGCATTTCTTGTTCAATACGCTGAATACGGTTTCGGCGTTGATTCGCTTCGACCCGGATACGGCGCGCGGCGTGGTGCTGAGGTTGAGCAATATTTTGCGGCGGCTGCTGCGCAAGCACGAGACCTTTGTGCCGCTGAAGGAAGAGCTGCAATTTATTGACGATTATCTGGACATTGAAGTGGCGCGGTTCGGCAAAGACAATCTGGAAATCATCAAAGAGATTGACGACGAAACGCTGGAGGCGTTTGTGCCCAGCATGCTGCTACAGCCGATGGTGGAGAACTGCCTGAAACACGGGCTGGCGCCGAAGATTGAAGGCGGGCGGATCCGTCTGCATGCAGATCAACGCGATGGGCGACTGCACGTGGAAATCGAAGACAACGGCGTCGGCATCTCGGAAGAACGCATGCCCCATGTGTACGTCGAGGGAATCGGCTTGAGCAACGTCAGGGAGCGGCTGCGCGTATTGTACGGCACGGATTTCCGTTTGGAGATTGAAAGCCGTCCGGGTGAGGGAACGATCATCCGGATTGAGGTGCCGGAACTGGTTCCGGCGATGGCCGAGACGGCGCGGCTTTGAGCGGCGACCAGAAGCCAATCCCGCTTCGATTCAGATTGCAGGCTTAACGTCGCTCTGAGAGAAATCATCGTCCTTGAAAAGAAGGGGTTCGCCAAGGGTTTTTGCCAGGGCATACGAAAAACAATCTCCGAAGTTGAATTTCGCGCGGCTGCGACCCTTGCCAAAGTCCGACCAGGCCTGACGAGCAGCGTAGGCTTGCTCCTCGGTAATAGGTTCGAGTGCGAACCCGGCAAGGCGGAAAAATCGATCCCATTGCCGGCTGCCGCTGTCGCCGGTTTGCGATTCCACAACGATGGAGACTTCCACGAATGTTGCCACCGCCATGCGGCAGACAGTCGCGCCGCTAATAGCGCGAGCGTAGTGCTGGGCATCCGGCTGGGCAAAGAGTTGTTCGCCACAGAAAAGGCTTGACAGGCAACAGTATTGTCGGTATATTCAGTATATACAGAAATGACAAGTACGACAGTAAAGTCGGTAAGAATGCATGCGCTCCCTCGTACGCCGCTTCGAATCGTGCTAGCTGGCGGTAGCGGACATGTAGGGACCCTGTTAGCGGGGCATTTTCACCAGCAAGGGAACGAAGTCTGCGTGTTAGCTCGCACGACCTTTTCGGCGCCTTGGCGCGTGGTCGCGTGGAACGGGCTACAGCTCGGTGAGTGGGTAAAGGCGCTCGAAGGAGCGGACGTCGTCATCAACCTGGCAGGGCGAAGTGTTGACTGCCGCTATAACGCGGCGAATAAAGCGGCGATTCTGGACTCGCGCATTCGATCGACAAATCTTGTGGGTCAGGCCATTCAGACATTTTCGAAGCCGCCATCGGTGTGGCTGAATGCGAGCACGGCTACGATATATCGCGACGCGATAGACCGCGCAATGGATGAAGAAACCGGGGAACTTGGAGGCACAGAAACGGGCGTTCCAGATACCTGGCGATTCAGCATCGAGGTGGCGACGCGGTGGGAAGAGACTTTTTTTGCCGCTGACACGGCGAAAACGCGGAAAGTTGCGCTAAGGAGCGCTGTAACGATGAGCCCGGATCGCGGCGGTGCGTTCGACGCGCTGCTCCGTTTGGTGCGTTTTGGGATGGGTGGCCAGTTCGGCTCCGGACAGCAGTATGTTTCCTGGGTCCATGAAACGGACTTCGTGAGAGCGGTGGATTTTCTGATTGCGAATGAGCAAATCAACGGCGTAGTGAATGTGGCATCTCCGAATCCCCTAACGAATGCGGAGTTCATGAAGGGCCTGCGCGACGCATGGGGAGCTTGCGTGGCTCTGCCGGCGACCGAATGGATGCTCGAGGTCGGAGCGTTCTTTTTGCGAACCGAGACGGAACTGATTCTAAAGAGCAGACGCGTGGTGCCCAGGCGGCTGTTGGCTGAGGGCTTTACATTTGAGTTTCCTGAGTGGCGAGAAGCGGCGAAGGAATTGGTCGGAAGGTGGCGACAGCAGCGAACAGGAGGAGTCAAATCATGACTGAACAAGCAAATTCGAAATCGAGCGGGCTGGCGCCGGTGGAGGAGAAATTCATTTTGCATTGGGGAGAGATGGGGACGAAGTGGGGGATTAACCGGACGGTGGCGCAGGTGCATGCGCTGTTGTACCTGGCGGCGAAACCGCTGCCCGCGGACGAGATCTCCGCGACGCTTTCGGTGGCGCGGTCGAATGTGAGCACGAGCTTGCGGGAATTGCAGGGGTGGGGAATCGTGCGTGTGGTGCATGTACTGGGCGACCGGAGAGATCACTTCGAAACACTGAAAGATGTATGGGAGATTTTTCGGATCGTGGCGGAGGAGCGGAAGAAACGAGAGATCGATCCGACGCTGCGGGTGCTTGCCGAGTGTGTGCAGGAAGCAAAGAGCGGTCAAGGCGATGCTCAGACGAAACAGCGTTTGGAGGCGATGCTGGAATTCTTGCTGGCGATGTCGGGACTGTTCGAAGAGATTTTGCGGATGCCGACCGGCGCATTGAAGAGTGTCGTGAAGCTGCGCGGAAAAGTGATCACGTTGTTGGGTACTGGAAACAAGAAGGCGGGATGAAGAGAAGAAGGAATTTTGCCACAGAGACACAGAGGCACAGAGAAGAGCAGCAAGGAACGAAGGAAACAAGATCGGAAAAAGATAACGCAGAGGCACAGAGTGCGCGGAGACTCGCGGAGAAAGAAGAGATCATGATTACGCTGGCGGATGAATTCACGGATCGAAAAGAGAAAACGGCGCGTGGCTGGTTGTTCTTCGATGCGGAGTGCCGATTCTGTACGCGGATGGCGCGATGGATCGCGCCGATCTTGTTGCCGCGCGGATTAGGCGTGGCGCCATTGCAGGATCCGCGAGTGGGCGCGCTGCTGGGAATGAAACGGGAGGAGTTGCTGACGGAACTGCGATTCCTTCTGAGCGATGGAACAAATTTTGGCGGAGCGCGGGCAGTGGTCGCCGTAGCGCGCGAAATCTGGTGGGCACGGCCATTTGTTTGGCTTGCCGCGTTGCCAGGGATGATGCCGGTTCTCGATGCGGGCTACAAATGGATCGCAGAGCGGCGCGGTTGTGTCATCCAAACTTGCGAATTGCGAAGCAGGTCGTAGCCGGAGGCCGCTAACCGGAGGCCCGGAACTGGAGGTCTATTGATGCGCACTGCAAACGTCTGGCAATGGGAAGGGCCAGTCGATCGGGCGACGTACGCGGCGGTGGGCGTGGCGGCCTTCGTGCTGAAATTTCTGGTTGATTGGCTCATCGTTACGCGCGTTTTTCACCGGCCATGGAGTTTGCTCAATTACTGGCGGCCATTTGGCGTTATTTCCGGCCTGAATGCGCTGAGTTTTGAAAACCGGGTGTTCGCGGGTGTGATGCTGTTTATTGCCGTGCCTTTTATCTGGCTGGGGCTGGCGATGACGGTGAAGAGGTTGCGCGATGCGGGCGAGCCGACGTGGCTCGCGGCGTTGTTCTTCGCGCCGGTCGCAAACCTGTTGTTTTTTCTGGTGCTGAGTCTGAAACCATCGGCAAAAGAACCGCGGCTAGAAGAAGGCGCGCCGTGGCCCGGTCCGCGATTTCTGGATGCGTGGATTCCCGAAACGCGTGTGGGAAGCGCGCTGGTGAGCATTCTAATTACTGCGACGATCGGGTTGGGATTTACGCTGCTGGGTACGCAAGTTGTGGCCACGTACGGTTGGGGATTGTTTGTCGGACTGCCGTTTTGTCTGGGGTTGTTTGCTGTGCTGACGCACAGCTATCGAGAGCCCCGTAGCTATAGCGAATGCGTGCTGATGGCGGCGCTGCCGGTATTCTTGCTGGGTGCGATTTTGCTGCTGGTGGCGATCGAGGGCCTGATTTGTATTTTGATGGCCGCTCCGGTCGCGCTGGTGATGGCACTGTTGGGCGGAAGTTTGGGATTCGCGATTCAGGCGGCGCATTGGGGAAGGCGAAATGCGCCAGCAATATTGTCCCTGGCGGTGTTGCTGACGCCGGGATTTTATGGCGTTGAGCATTTCACGCGGCCGCAGGCAGGCGTGTTCGAAGTAAAGAGCGCCATTGAAATCAGCGCGCCTCCGGAAAAAGTGTGGGAGAAAGTTGTGGCATTTACGGAGATACCGCCGCCGCAAGAGATACTCTTCCGCGCTGGGATTGCGTATCCCATACGCGCGGAAATTACCGGGCGCGGGGCGGGCGCGGTTCGGCACTGTGTTTTTTCTACTGGACCGTTTGTTGAACCGATTATCGTGTGGGATGAACCGCGTCTGTTGCGGTTCAGTGTGACGGCGAATCCCGCTCCTTTGCATGAGTTGACTCCTTACGGTCGCATCGAGCCGCGGCATCTGCACGGATACTTCGAATCGCACCAGGGGCAATTTCAATTGACGGAGCTGCCGGGAGGGCGCACGCGCGTGGAGGGGACCACTTGGTATTCGCACTCCATGTGGCCGGAGACGTATTGGCATTGGTGGTCAGACTATGTGATTCATCGCATTCACATGCGGGTTCTGGAGCATATTCGGGCGGAGGCGGAGGCGGCAAGGAATTAGCGCAGAGGACCCGGAGACGCCGGTGCTACCCGGTCCGCGCCGAGGCCTTACACATGCTCACGCCCTCGCGAATTCAGGCGGAGCGGCGCGAGTTTCCGAGAGGACGCGCTGGTAGTAGCGCTCGTAGGTGGGGATGACGTCGTTGGCGCAGAAATTTTTCTTGGCGTGGATGCGGGCGCGCTGGCCCATTTCGCGGCCACGATCTGCGCGCGAGAGAAGTTCGATCGCGTATTTTCCGGCCCCGGCAACATCACCGGGTTCGACCAGGTAGCCGTCCACTCCGTGCTCGACGACTTCGGGGACGCCGCCGACATTGGTGGCGATGACGGGAACTTCGCAGGCCATGGCTTCGAGGGCCGCGAGTCCAAAAGATTCCAACTGAGACGGCAATAGAAAGAGATCGGCCTCGGAAAGCAGGCGATAGACCTGGTCCTGCTTGCCGAGGAAATGCACGTCCTTCTGCAGCTTCTTTTTGCGGACGAGATATTCAGCGGCGCCGCGGTCCGGGCCGTCGCCAATTAGCACTAGCTTTGCGGGCATCTTGGCGCGGACTTGCGCGAAGATTTCGACAGTGTCGTTGATGCGTTTTACCGGACGGAAATTCGAGAGATGCATCAGGATGGGCTCACCGGCGGGCGCCCATTTGGCGCGCTGCGCGGGATTCGGCTGGCGGGTATAGAGGTCGCAATTGACGAAGTTCGGAATGACTTCGATGGGCCGCCTGATGTCGAATTCCTTGAGGGTCTGCTGCAAGAGATACTGCGAGATGGCGGTCACGCCATCGCTTTGTTCGATGGAAAACTTGGTAATCGGCAGGTAGGAGCGGTTGCTACCGACGAGCGTGATGTCTGTGCCGTGAAGTGTAGTAATGAACGGCAAGCGGCGCGGGACGGCCATCGAGCGCGCAAGCAGGGCGCTGACCGAGTGCGGGATGGCGTAGTGGACGTGGAGCAGGTCCAGCGATTCGGCTTCGAATACCTCGAGCATTTTGGTAGCGAGAGCCAGGGCGTAGGGTGGGTGGTCGAAGAGCGGGTAGGAAGCGACTTCGACTTCGTGGAAGAAAATATGCGGGTCGTTCAGGTTCATGCGGATGGGTGGGGCGTAGCTGATGAAATGAACGTCGTGGCCGCGAGCGGCTAATTCCTGGCCAAGCTCGGTGGCGACGACTCCGGAGCCGCCGTAAGTGGGGTAGCAGGTGATGCCAATACGCATGGTTTCGAGTGTTTCCAAGTCCGCAGCGAGGCTAACATACACCCGCAACGGGTTGCTGCTAGAATGGCGGCCTTCGCCCTAGCCGCGGATTGCGCGGTTCGGGTGCTGTATTAGACGCGGGCTGGCGAAAAGCGTGACATCGAAGGGATCGGCGGGGTTGGTCGGATCCGAGGCCGTACCAGGGGGAATCTTGGGTAAAGGTAAGGAAGGCAGGATCGAGTTAAACACAGAATTATTGGCATATGTGCAGAACCGGCTCAAACTGAGCAACTTTAGTGTCCTGGTGGGGCTAGAGGTGGAAAGGCTGTATGACGGCGGCGCGGTTCTGGGACTGACTGTGAACGAGCACCATCTCCAGATCCACAATATTGTACACGGAGGAGTGATTGCGACGTTGGCGGACACGGCTGGAGCCCTTGCTGCCTATACGGTGTCGGCCCTTGGGGCGGAACTGGCGACTATCGAGCTGAAGATCAATTACTTGTTACCCATCGCGGCGGGCAAAGTGGAAGCAGAGGGGACGGTGTTGCGGGCCGGCAGGAATTTTATCGTGGTGGAGTGCGATATCCGGAACGCCCAGGGCCAACTGGCTGCAAAAGCGCTAATGACATTTGGCGGGGCCGGAGCGCGAACGCAACAGACTAGTCCTGACTGAAGACCACGGTTCGAACGGCTGTAGCGTTACAGTGAAGCGAAAGTTTGCCAAAAAACACCTGCGGCGGCGTTACTCGTCGCCGTTTTCTCCGCCTTCCTTGTGGACGTACTTGATGGTGCGCTTGAAGATCATCAGGTTCGGGCTGCCCTGGCGGGTGAGCTTGATACAGTCGCGGTCATACCATTCCACGATGCCGTGCAGGGTCTCGCCGCTTTCGAGGGCAACGACCATCGGAGTACGCGATTGCATCTGCTTGATCCAGTAAAAATTTTCGGCATGCGTGATTTCTGGCGGTGCTGGCTTCTTGCTGGGCGCGGGGCCGGCGTTGTGATTCGGATGCGAGTTGTTGCGGGGCGGAAGAGGTTCCTTGATGTCGGGAAAACCCGGGCGAAACATACGACGATTCACCATAAACACTCCTTTTTGGCCCAAAGGTGGGAAGTTAGCACCAATGAGAGTGAGATGCGGTCTGTGAGCGCGCGGTTACAGTTGCTGAAAAAAAGTTGGCCGAGCAAATCGGGAACTTTGTTGGCTATCTGCGAGAAGACGAAACAGGAGAAAGTTCGGCGGCAAGAGAGTCCAGGCCGAGTTGTCGATTGAGATTACGGCGGGCGCCGGCGGCCAGCTGGTCGAGGCCGCGAAGAGCTCGCATTACCCAGGGTGCGTCAATTCGTTTGGCGACGGCATCCAACTCCTTGCGCAGCGGCAGGTTGCGGAGCTGCGGTGACGCGATGGCGGAGCTAAGTTCGAGCAGGTCGGAAAGTAAACTATAAAAAACGGAAAGTTGTACTTCGAAAGAGACGTCGCGATCTTTTGAAATGGCGTTGGTGAGAGCGAAGAGCTGGCCAAACTCATCGCCGCGGGAGGCGCGATCCAGGATTTTCAGCGCGTTGCTGCGGCGTTCGCTCTCCTTGATGGCATTCATTTCCAGCGCGTAGCCTGGCCGGCCTTCTGAAAGCTGTGCCGCCAGGCGGGCGGCGGCTGGCGAGAGGTCCGATTTTTCCTTGAGGATGGCTTCGACTGCGTTGGCGGGCAGCGGCGCGAAGTGGAATTGCAAGCATCGTGACACGATAGTCGGAAGAAGCGCGTAAGGCGACGGCGCAGTCAGGATTAATGTGGCTGAGCCGGGCGGCTCTTCGAGAATTTTCAGGAAGACGCTAGCTACGTCCCAGCGCATGGTGTCGGCGCTGTCCAGGATGAAAACTCGGCGTCGTCCCATGGGTTGAAAATACGCGGCGCGCTGCACGGCGCGTAGTTGGCCGATGCGCAAGACTGGACGCGCTACCGGGGATTTAAGGCGCACTGGATCGGGGACCAGCGCCCAGACGTCAGGATGGGTTTGCAGAATCAGGGGAGTGCGTTCGACCATGGCCGCGTCGGCACTTTCGCCGCGTTCGGCGAGGCCCTGTTCGATCAGGCGTTGCGGTTCGGCGAGCAGTGCGATTCGCTGGCAGGTGTAACATTCACCGCAGGCATCGTCGGTGAGGCGTTCGCAATTCGCTGCTTGCGCGAAGAGCCGCGCCAACGTGTACTTGCCAACGCCCTGCGGGCCGGTAAAAAGCAGCGCATGCGGCACACGACCGGCGCGCAATGCGCCACGAAGCGCCGTAACGATTTGCGGATTGCCGCGAAATTCAGAGAAGGCCACGGCTACACCTTTTCCTTCTTCAGCGGAGCGATGCTAGGGAGCACGGCGGCGACAACGTCTGCGGAAATGTCTTGCTCGGATCGGATCACTTGTTTCGCGGCGTCGAAACACTCGATCGTCTTCCAGTTCACGGCGCGCGCCAGTTCGTCATACATATCTGCGGCGGCTTGCAGATGGCGAATGTTGGATTCGAGGATGTCGTGCGCGGAATCGGTGTAAGCGCGTGCTGATTTTTTGGCGATCAACGTTTGTGCTTCACGAGGGGGCAGGCGCAAGTACAGCACGAGGTCTTCCCTCGGCAGACCATAGATGTTGTATTCCAAGTGTTCGATCCAGGCCCGGAATTCGGCGCGTTTTTCTGGAGCGGCGCGAACGGCCTGGTGCGCGAGACTCGAAGCCACATAACGGTCTGCGAGTACGATTACGCCCTTTTCGAGGGCCGAGACGATAGGTTGTTTGCATTCGAAACGGTCCCCGGCGTACAGCAATGCGGCAAAATGTGGGTCCACGGAATTCAGCGGTCCTAGATCGCCGTTGAGGAATTGCCCGACCATTTTTCCGAACCAGGAGCCGTACTGGGGAAAGCCAGTGGACAAAAGCTGGTAGCCGCGCGATTCGAGTTCGCGTGCCAGGAGGCGCACCTGCGTCTGTTTGCCGCTGCCATCGATGCCTTCGACGGCGATGAGTGTTCCGCGATCGTCCATAAGTAGATTGTGTACTGAGCGTTAGTCTAACCGGAGCCGCAGCAAGCCGCAAAGGCGCACGTGATACGATTTTAGTTTGCGTATGAGTGAATCAAATTTACAAGAACGGGTCGCGGCGGTCCGTGAGCGCATTGCGAGCGCGGCGAAGCGTGCGGGCCGCACGGCGGACGATATTACGCTGATTGCGGTGTCGAAGACTCACTCGGCTGAGGCGATTCGGGCGGCGTTCGAACTTGGCGTTGAGCATTTCGGAGAGAACCGCGTGCAGGAGTGGGAAGGGAAGCGATCTGCGTTGCAAGATTTGCAGGCTGAGTGGCATTTAGTCGGACACCTGCAAAGTAATAAGGCTGCGAAAGCCGCGAAATTCTTTCATAGTGTTGATTCGGTGGATGATTTAGCGCTTGCACAGAGGTTGGACCGTACGCGCTCCGAGCTTGGCGAACCGCGGAAATTACGCGTGCTGATCGAAGTTCGCATCGCGCCGGAAGAGACGAAAAGCGGAGTCACGCGCGAGGGGCTAGCCTCGCTTGCGGAGCAGATTTTCACTTTGAGCGGCCTCGAATTGAAAGGGCTGATGTGCATTCCTCCGTTTCTCGACGAGCCGGAAAAAGCGCGGCCGTATTTCAGTGAACTGCGCCAGCTAAGGGGAGTGCTGGAGGACCGTCTTGGCAAAACGCTGCCCGTATTGTCGATGGGCATGTCTCACGACTTCGAAATAGCGATCGAAGAAGGCGCAACCGAAGTGCGCGTAGGCACCGCGTTATTTGGAACCCGCGCGCTCCCGCCGCATCCAACAGCCTAGAGGAAAACATAGAATGAATCTCTTCAGTTCGATCCGGTTGCGAGAACTGCAATTGAAGAACCGCATTGTGGTTTCGCCGATGTGCGAATATTCCGCGGTGGAAGGGCATCCGCAGCCCTGGCATCTGGTGCATCTCGGCAGCCGTGCCATAGGCGGTGCTGGATTGGTTTTCACTGAAGCAACTGCAGTCGAAGAGCGAGGCAGGATTTCGCCAGCCGACACCGGAATTTATCAGGACGCACACGTCGATTCCTGGCGGCCAATCGCGAAGTTTATTCGAGAGCATGGCGCCGTACCCGGAATGCAACTCGCGCATGCGGGACGCAAAGGAAGCACGAACGTACCCTGGCGAGGCGGCAAGGCTCTGCCAGCATCGGACGGGGCGTGGGAGCCGGTCGCGCCGAGCGCAATTCGTTTCGCTGAAGATTACCCCGCGCCGCGCGCTTTGACGGTCGCGGAAATCGAGTCTGTAGTGAAAAATTTCGCGCTGGCAGCCGGGCGCGCGCTGGCCGCCGGATTCGAAGTAATCGAGATTCATTCCGCGCACGGGTATCTTCTGCACGAATTTCTCTCTCCGCTTTCGAATCAACGTACCGACGAATATGGCGGCAGCTTCGAAAATCGCGTCCGGCTGGTGGTGCGGGTGGCAGAGGCGATTCGCAAAGTGTGGCCGGAACGACTGCCACTTTTTTGCCGAATCTCAGCGACGGATTGGAAAGAAGGCGGCTGGGATTTGCCACAATCCATCGAGCTGGCAAAACTATTAAAGACGGCGGGCGTGGATTTGATTGACACCTCGAGCGGCGGGTTGGTGCCGGATGTGAAAATTCCCGTCGGGCCGGGCTACCAAGTGCCGTTTGCGGAGGCCATTCGCAAAAACGCAGGCCTCGCCACCGGAGCGGTCGGCATGATCATGGAACCCGCGCAAGCGGAGACTATCCTGGCAAGCGGCCAGGCTGATCTCGTTTTTCTCGCGCGCGAACTGCTCCGCGATCCGTACTGGCCGATGCGTGCCGCGAAGCAATTCGCCACACCGGTGTGTGCTCCGGTGCAATACGAAAGAGCCTGGTAAAAATGGTCTCGCTGGAGTTGCAAGCGCATCCGGATCGAGGATCGGTATCGTTCGAGGTGCGCGTGCAGCCGCGCGCCAGCAAGAATGAAGTCGCTGGCGTGCTGGCCGGCGCGCTGAAAATCAGATTGCAGGCGCCTGCGGTTGAAGACCGCGCGAACCAGGCTTTGTGTGCATTTCTGGCAGAGCTTTTGAAAAGGCCCAAATCGGCTGTTAGACTTTTGTCGGGCGAGCGCAGCCGCAGCAAGCGCGTGGAAATCTTTGGCGTGACCACGTCGGAGATTCAGGCGCTCGCGCTACACGACGTTTAGTCTTCACGTTGACAAGGGAGAACGCCGCGCCGATGAGCTTCCAACTCGACGAAATTCAAGGCGATTTGCGGGCCGCCAAGCTGGATGGCTGGCTGTTCTATGATTTTCGCGGCCGCGATCCGATCGCGCACCGCATTTTGGATTTGCCGAGCGCCATGCGAACGCGCCGGTGGTTCTATTTTGTTCCGGCCAAAGGAACGCCCAAGAAGCTCGTCCACAAAATTGAAACCGAATCGCTTCTCACGCTGCCTGGAGAGACGCTTTATTATTCGGGCCAGGAAGAGCTACGGAAAAATCTGAAAAAAATGCTGGGCCGCGCGAATTCAGTTGCCATGCAGTATTCTCCAAAAAATTCCATTCCTTACGTGGCAATGGTGGATGCAGGTACCGTGGAACTGGTCAAAAGCTGCGGCGTCAAAGTCGTCACCTCCGCCGACCTGGTGCAGAAATATGAAGCTTGCTGGACGCCGCAACAATTGCAATCCCATCTGCTGGCCGCAAAAACCATCGACCGCATTGTCGCTGAAGCATTTGCGCTTGCGAGCAAGGCTGTGCGCGATAAAAAGCCATTGACCGAAGCCGCGCTGCAGCAATGGATCCTGGCCGAATTTGAGAAGGCCGACATCACCACGGATGAAGGTCCGGACGTCGCGGTAAATGCCCACGCCAGCGATCCGCACTACGCACCATCGAATGAAAGGCCCACCGAGATCAAGGAAGGCGATCTGCTCCTGTTGGATGTCTGGGGAAAACTGAAGACTCCCGACAGCGTTTACTACGATGTTGCCTGGGTCGGTTATCTCGGTGCAAAGGTACCGGAAAAGTACGCCAAGATTTTCAAAATATTAACCGAAGCTCGGGACCGGGCAGTCTCCCTGATTCAATCCTCAATTGCAGCCGGCAAGCCGCTGCAAGGCTGGCAGGTGGATAAAGCCGCGCGCAGCGTCGTGGAAAAAGCTGGTTACGGAAAGTATTTTATTCACCGCACCGGCCACAGCATTGGCCAGACCGTGCATGGAAACGGCGTGAACATGGACGGACTCGAAACGCACGATACCCGCCGGCTGATCGCCAGGACCTGCAATTCCGTTGAGCCGGGAATCTATCTACCGGAATTTGGCATGCGCAGCGAAGTAAACGTCTATGTTGACGAAGACAAGGCGCAAGTCACGGGTGCTGTGCAAAAGGAGATTCTTGCGCTGCTAGCCTAGTCCTACTCTCAGCGAAGAAGAAAAATGTTCGACGACACTATCGAGACCAAAACAGCAACCGCGGCAGCCAGTGTTGCGAGTGCGCAAACCGTTGACTCCGCCGAGTCGGTTCACCAACTGCAGCCGCCAAAGGCCCATCTCGGTCGTATGACCGTTTACGACGTTCGTGCCCTCGCAATCGCCATTGCTGGCTGGATTTTGCCTGGCTCTGGCCACGCTTTACTTCGAATGTGGGGCCGCGCAGTCACGATTTTTCTGGCGGTGGGATTCCTGGTCTATCTTGGTGCTGGAATGCGAGGGAATCTCTTTGCGCCCGGCGGCGATGATGCATTCGCGCGGCTCGGCTACACAGCCGACTTAGGAACCGGCAGCTTTTATTTTGTTGCACGCAAACTGGAACCGTCAGGCGCCGACGTTTCCCACGCCGACGGCGATTACGGGACGCGCTTTCTGGCCACCGCAGGAGTTTTGAATCTGTTGGCGGCGCTGCACGCTTATGAAGCGGCGCGCAGGCGCAAGGCGTGACCCGGATGGTGCCGCTGCATTTGTCGCACTTTCAGTCGCTGCTGCTTTTTGCGGTGATCATTTCGCTGGCGTTCGGCACGCTGGGTCGCCGCGATCCACTCGAACGCCTTAAATACGCCGCGTGGTCCTTCGCCATGTTCGTATTGGTCGCCATCGGACTGGGTTGGCTGATGTACCCGTTTTCGCGCTAAGAACACTCTGCTTGGCTCGAATTGCGCAATCGTTTTTCCGAGCTATCGTAAATAAATCACGCCGAGGTAGCTCAGTGGTAGAGCAGCCGATTCGTAATCGCTTTTGACCCGCATAAACACTGGCGTTTTTTGTAGTTTCAAGAGTTTAGCTGCCCACTATTGCCCGCCGTTTCCTACGGTTCAATACAAGAACGATGCAAGCCGCAGGCACGATGGATCAAGCTCGCGGCAAGTTAGCTCTGCAACGAACGGAAGGTTCCCGATTGAGCACGGCCCCGCACCCAGAACAATTTCCCAACGATAGAATTGTGGCATGTACTACTTCATCGCTCTGTTGCTCTTGATTGCGCCAATTTCTGCGTCAACTCCAAACGAAGGCCAGAGCGTCAGCCAATCGGGTAAACCCGACAGTGCCCGACACCAGAAGAAAGTGACGCACCCTGCTGCACCAAAAGCGCCCGAGAACAAGGCTGGCGAACCAACCGTTCAATACAATCAGAGCTATTACGAAGACACCAGCAAACCAACCAAACTGCTCGCGATGTGATAGACATCATTAATGCGCTTTCGACAGCCGTGGTTGGCGCATTCACAGTTGTCCTCGCCTTTGTTGCCTACAGACAATATGTAGCCACGAGAATCGTCGAGCGTGCTTGCCTAGTTCCGCTGGCACCCGATCCTCCACCAACAAACCCAGAAGGCGACGTTGCGATTCGATGGGTAGTAGAGTACAGGGGGCGCACACCAGCTTGGGTCACGAGCTTGGGGTCAGCCGCTAGGATTATCAAAGTAGGTGACGAACTCCGCTTGCAGTGTTAAGTGCGAGTGCTGTATATCTTTCTGCTATGGCAGATGCAGCACAATCGGCGACGCCCGACACTCAGCTCTTCCGTGCCGTTTTCAACGCGAGTCCCATTGGGATTGCCGTGGAAGACCTAGAGGGGCAGCCTCTCTTCGTAAATCCTGCCTTTTGTTCATTCCTAGGTTTTAGCGAAGGGGAACTGCGCAACAAGCACTGTGTCGATTTTTCTCCACCTGAAGACGCAGAGAAGGATTGGGCGCTTTTTCAGCAATTGCGTGCAGGTTCAATAGATCATTACCAACTGGAAAAGCGCTATTTTCGGCGAGACGGTTCCTTGGTCTGGGGGAGCTTAAGCATCTCTTTATTGAAGAGTAGTCCAGCTCCGCTCGTACTTGCGATGGTGGAGGACATCACGGACAAAAAGAAGGCAGAGGAAGCGCGGTTCAGGCATGCCGCAGTTATCGAATCTTCTGACGATGCGATTGCCTCGGGGACTTTGGATGGATTTATCGTAAGTTGGAACACAGGTGCGCAGAAGATTTACGGATACACGGAGGCTGAAGCCGTGGGTAAGCCGATTAGCATGCTTGTCCCGCCTGAGCTACCGGATGAGGAGAACAAGATTCTTGAAACGTTGAAATCGGGGGATCGCATCGAGCATTTTGAAACGGTTCGTGTTACCAAAACGGGGAAAAGAATTAACGTATCCCTAACTATTTCGCCAATCAAGGATTCAACTGGCAGAACTGTGGGCATTTCTGGAATAGCCCGTGACATCACAGAGCGAAAGCTGGCAGAAGAGGCACTACGCGCCAGCGAGGAGCGGCTGCGATTAGCACAGCAAGCGGCTCGCATAGGAACTTTTGACTGGAATATTCGGACTGGATTGAATACTTGGACGCCGGAACTGGAGGCAATGTACGGTTTGCCGCCGGGCGGTTTTGGCGGGAGACAGACTGCGTTCGAGAATCTCGTTCACCCCGATGACCGCGCAGGAGTCATCAAGTTGGTTGACGCCGCGATGAAAAGCGGACAACCAACTAAGAGTGAATGGCGGGTGGTCTGGGCTGACGGGAGCGTTCATTGGATCGCAGGGCGCTGGCAAGTTTTCATGGATGCGTCTGGCGAGCCTTCAAAGATGATCGGCGTCAACATAGATGTCACGGAGCGCAAGCTGGCAGACGAGGCGCTCGCTAACGTCAGCCGCAAGTTGATTGAGGCACAGGAGCAGGAACGTGCCCGAATTGGCAGAGAGCTTCACGACGACATCGGTCAACGTCTCGCCCTTGTGGCTGTCCAGTTACAACAACTCCACGAGAACTCTGTCGTTTTGCCCGATGTCCGCAGCCGCATGGGCGAATTCCTGAAGCAGATTAAGGAGATAGCCACCGATATCCAGTCCTTATCACACGAGTTGCATTCGGCAAGACTGCAATATTTGGGTATTGCTGCGGCCGTGAGAGGCTTCTGCCGAGAATTCGCCGAGCAGCAAAAGGTGGAGATTGACTTCAAAGCCCACGATTTGCCCAGCCCCTTGTCGCCGGACATTTCTCTGTGCCTCTTCAGAGTTCTGCAAGAAGCCCTCCACAATTCGGCGAAACACAGTGGGGTACGGCAGTTCGAAGTGCGCTTGTGTGCAACGTCGGATGAGATTCATCTCACGGTTAAGGATTCCGGCGCGGGCTTTGACCGCGAAGCAGCAAAGGAGAGCCGGGGTCTTGGTCTCACCAGCATGGAGGAGCGGCTGAGGTTAGTGGGTGGAGAGCTTTCAATCAACTCGCAACCAAAGGGCGGCACCACCGTCCACGCTCGCGTTCCTGTCGGTTCGGGAAGCGATTCCATGCGGGCGCCAGGGTAGGAACGGCGGGTTTCCAACCGAGATCACCAAGGGCCCTCACCCCGAATAAACGGCTGAATGCTCTGAATGCCCGCTTTGCGGGTCTTATGATCCCGCGTGCGAAGCGCCGACGAAATCATGAACAGAAAACCTCCGACCGACAAACCGCTTGCCCCGAAGAACAGTGTTCACGCCCTCCAGTAGCTCGCTTTCGGCATCAGTCTTGACGACATAGCCCAGTGCGCCCGTGCAAAGGGCTTCTTGCAACGCATCAGATCGCACGCGCCCATGAGTTGGTCGAGCATCCGGTGAAACCGGGTCGCGTGATTGTGGCAGTCACAGGCCCTGAGGGAGTCTCAGTTTCAAGACAATCGTCTTCCTGGCTCTCGAATCGTTGATCTCAGCCAGACGTGTGCTGCGTCGGTTTGCATTCTTTCATGCCAGATCATGACGTACTCGTCGCCATGCTGCGCAAGAAGTTTCGCTCTAGTGAAGTCTTCACCACCACGAACTTCCGCAAGGCTTTCCGCAAAGCAGTTGATGCGGTAGGATTGAAGAGTCTGATCTCCTACGACCTACGTCGCAGTGCGGTCAGGAATCTCAAACGTGCGGGTGTTGACGACAAGGTTGCGATGAAAATCACCGGGCACAAAACACTTTCGGTCTTTCACCGCTACAACATAAAACTTGCATTGTGGGCGACGGTTTACTTCATGATGTAAAGCGGCACAAAAGTAATGCAGTTGTAATTCTGCAACGCCAGTGTTTGTGTGATCTTAGCCGAGGTAGCTCAGTGGTAGAGCAGCCGATTCGTAATCGGCAGGTCGCGAGTTCAACTCTCGCCCTCGGCTCCACTTATCCTCTTGAGACGTAGGCTGTAACGCGCAGTCAGTTGATTAGCCCATTCCTGCCCGTTGCAAGGTTGTTGCTAGTTTCCTTTTCCAGCCTCGCGCTCAACACGTCCATTGCGCTGACCTCAGATTCTGTGACGCTCTTGATGTACACGTTGATCGTCAGCCCTGTTGCTGTGCCGCAGAATCACCTGAATGGTTTTGTCGTCACAGCTAGCGCGTGAAGGTTGGTAGCGTGGCCGCGACGAAAGGCGTGCCAGCCATGCCAGCGCGGACGGGTTTTCAAACGAGATTAGCATCACATCTTAGCGCCAAAGGAGCGGGATTGGTTGTTTGGTCAGTGACAAATTCGCTCCAACCGGGAGACTCGAACTTTAGAGGTAAGCCAAGCACGTCGCGAAAGAATTTCACCGCACGGTTCATATCAGCCACGAACTTAATCACATAGGCGAGTTTCATGAGGCCCTCCATGGGACGACCGCGAAGTCCAAGACGGTACGCTTTCATCCCATTTAAGACAGCTCGGCTTCGAGTAAACGCATTGTCCGGTTTGTGCGTCGTTCTAAGAACAACTGCTGAAATCAATTTCAGCCACACTTGTTGTGGTAGCCGGCAGGGCTCTCAAAGGTTGACCGGTTATGTCCTTCGCAGTGCTCTGTTCGGACGGCGTGCAGTCCGGCGTTCCTCCGCTCAGGGGTAGCTCCGCTCGAGCGTCAACGCTGAAGAGTACCTCACCAATTGCCGGAACGGAGTAGCTGAATCCCCCGGGAGAGAAGATGCCCACGCTTGGATTGCTGGCCGGAATCACCAGCGTATAGCTGGCACAATTCGCATTTGCAGGAGCACCTTTCGGGCACGGAATGTCTGAGGAGACCGAGACGAGGGCCGTCGAATCCACTTCCGGGGCGAATTGCGTCGCGGGGATGGTTTGCAGAGGAATAGTGATCGGAAGAATTGTGGAGGTGCCAGACGCCACCGTCTGCAGCGCTGAAAGGCTCACGTCGATATTCCCCGCCGTCGCGCCGTTCGTGGCGGTCAAGAAGCCTTGAAGGACCGCCGGGGCCGTGGCGGCGACCTCAGCAATCAGGGGAATGGGTCCAAGATTAGTTCCATTAGGCACGTTCAGAACCATGGTCGCGTTGTAGGGCACGTTCTTGGGGCCAATACCAACCACCACGATGTCAAAGGAACCGATGGGCAGCGGGCAAAAGTTAAAATTACCGTTGCCGTCCACGACCGCTTGCATGAGGATGCGATCCACTCCCGACGGGTCCTGCTGCTCGATGGCTACCTGCACGCTACCCACTATCGGTGCCTTGGTCATGGAATCCAGCACCTGGCCGCTGATTCCTGTGTTATTCGCGCTGATCTGGCCTGCGGTAAGAGTTGGTTTCAGTCGGAATTTGCCGTTGCCTTCGTGGACGATCGAAGCGCAGGCGTTGAAGTCGATATTCAAGTCCACGCTCTGGCCGGCAGTGACCTGCAGTGGTCCTCCGACAATTTGGCCCGGAGGAATCTTCAACCCGGTATTGGCTTGGCTGCTCAATTGGAGTTCATGAATGGTGGTGTCATCGAGCATGACGCAGTTGTAGCCGTTGCCGGCGCACGCGTTATTCGCGGGCAGCGAAGAACCTGCATCAGGGGAGTTGGAAACCAGGAGTAATCGGATCTGCTGATAGCTGCCCACAGGCAGGCTTGCGGAACCAAGCTGCGCCAGCACGCAAGTCGTCTGCGGCTTGGAGAAAAGGTCAATTTGCATCGGCTGGCTGGCAAGTTGCGGAGCAAGCTCTTGCCAGCCAGAGCTGTTGTCCGAGGCGTTGGGATCGATGTGCGCTTGGACCGAGCGCACCGTCACATAAACGTGCGTAAATTGCCCGTTGGGCGGCATGCAACTGGGCGGATCGCTCAGGGTGACGTTGACCATGCCCATACCTGTGCCCATACTGGTGGTTGAACTACCTCCGCAGCTCACCATCAATCCCGCAATTACAAAAATGGCTACTGCGGCAAGCGAGAGCGTGCCCGCGCGGAGGGTCCGCGCAATCCATTGAGATTTCATGCTGCTTCTCCCGACGATTCGGATTTCTTCAGTTTTAGCATCGCCGGGCGGGACAGTTCTTCCGGCGGATTATCGACATCTGCGGGCTAGGTTTGGGTTCCGAGAGCCAGGCACTCGCAACACGGAATTATAGCACTCGCCGGGACGACAAGTTCTTAGTTCTTATGCGCATCTAGACCGCAACATCTCGGATTCAGCACGTCCATGATCCTCCTCTGTCAGTTTTGCCACTGTGCAGCCGACCTTCATTTAGGTTTCCTTGTGCATGCTTGGAGAGCGCGTCCGGTCATTCTGGTCATGCTTAGGCCGCTCGTTCAGCGATCCGGCAGCGTTGGATGGGAGCCCAAAGGGGAGGGTATATGATCAAAACGATTACGAGCGCCGCTCTAGTTGTGGCCGGTTTTCTCTTTTTTGGCGAGCCGTTGTTAGCTCAGAATAATGCAACTCAGAGCGCGCAACCCGTGGCCAGCCGCACCACGGCAGCATCCATGGATGAACAGATCGCTATGTTGAGGTCAGACCTGCGTTCGAACCGAAAGCAGATTATCGCCGCCAACCTGAAGTTGACTGACGCTGAAGCAGAGAAGTTCTGGCCACTTTACGAGCAATATGTCAAAGAGTTGGTGAAGATCAACGACGCAAAATACGCTCTAATCAAAGAGTATTTGCAAAACGCGCAGATGACCGAGGAACAGGCCGACGGCGTCTCGAAGAGGTGGGTCGAGGTAGATGCATCTGTCGTCCAGCTTCGACTCAAATACATTCCCATTTTTCGCAGGACGCTTTCGGCGAAAGGGACGGCGATGTTTTTTCAACTGGACCGGCGTGTTCAAATGATGATCGACCTGCAACTGGCAAGCTCGATTCCGCTGATTCAACCCGAGTTGCCCTGAAAAGCTAAAGATTGAGTGAAGTCATCCACTTGCCGCTGTTTCGATTAACTCTAAGATTCCGTGGAGAACCGAATTTAGATTTTCGGAAAACCTGCATTTCGGGTCGGGCCAAGAGACCCGTGGCCTCGAGTAAACCCGATCCGTCGCAAGGGTTCTACACCGCTTTGCTGACCCAGAGCATCCGTCCGGAGATGGCGCGTCTAACCTTGGCTAGGAAGATTGCAAGTTCCGTGCCCAGCCAAGCCCAGAAAAGCAGGGAAGAGACCAAACTGAAGATACTAAAGACAAACAACTTGGGGAATATCAACTCGATCGTAATCGGCAGGTCGCGAGTTCAACTCTCGTCCTCGGCTCCAATATCTCGCGATTTTTGTTCGGGTTGCGCAAGTCAGTTCACTGCCCCTTCCTCGCTGTTGCATAATTCGTGCATGATGCCTCGTTTCCGAGTTTTTCCGCGGCCAATTCCAACGCGTTGATCTGAACTTCACTCACTGATTTGATGCAGGAACTTTGCGTCACTGCGATGTTGCTGTGCCGCAAAATCGCCTGAATATCGCGGTCGGCAATTCCTCGCGCGTGAAGGTTCGTTGCAAGTCCCCGGCGGAACGCGTGCCATCCGTGCCAGCAAAGGGTTTCATCGAGCTCGAACATATGCGCATCGGTTTTGTGCTCGAATTCGGGCTTGCGGCACTTCACACATTCTTCGGCGCGCAACTGCGCGTTTATTAGGAGTTGGGGGATTGCTTATTGTAGGGGATTCACAGTCTTGGGCGCTTTTGTTGCACGGTCGCGTTCTGCAAGCGTTTCCGCGACTATTTCAGTCCGACCGTTTCTGCCAGGCTGTTCGATAATTGTGATGACATCCTGTTTGCCCATCCATTCAGCGCGGTGTGCGTCATATTTTACGCCATACACATCGAACACGGGTTCGGTGTAGCTTTTTGACGGCTCACCGTAGGTTTCCCGCAATCCCTCGAAGAGCTCAGCAAAGTACTTCGGGTGGTATCCTTCAACGTCGGTGCTCGAGACGTTAAATACCATATCTATCTTGACCAAGTGGCCCCCGTCCAAAGTATATGTATCCGTTCTCATAGCTTTGTCGTCGCCGCCGCCGTACTCTTGACGTGCCCCGCTTGTAGCTTGTTGCTTGACGAGCGCCGCGTTAGAACAAATATATTTGGCGTTGGGTTTGGAGGCGGGGTTTACGGCCTTTGCCAGCTGTTTCACAGCTTTCCAGTCCCCTGCTTGGCATGCGACTAGGAGTTGCCCAACGGCATCTTCTGAGAAGAAACGCTCAGCGGTTTCGCCAAGCAAATGTCCAGCACCCTTCAACTCGCGTGGGCGCTCCTGTTGTGATACCGAGCTGAATAACATCAAGAATCCGAGGACACTCGTGACCGTGTTTTGCATTTTTTTCTCCGTCACTTCGTTGAAGGCACAGGCAACCACAATCTGTGAGCACCGCGAAACGTCTGGATGTGTCACCAGGAACGAACGCAATAAGTCAATTATCAACGTGCCGGCCAATGCTCCATTCACTTTTCATTCTCACATGAATGCAAGCCCGAACCTTCCCACATGTTGGCATGGTCAACTCCTGGTTGCGTCGGATTG
The DNA here is from genome assembly GCA_963731155.1 of uncultured Acidobacteriota bacterium. Lineage (GTDB taxonomy): Bacteria > Acidobacteriota > Terriglobia > Acidiferrales > UBA7541 > Acidiferrum. The sequence goes on along the minus strand of CAVSVB010000009.1, from coordinate 793,769 downwards.
CCGGAAATGTGCTTTTGGACCGATGCTCGCTGAACCCGTCGCTCACCTTAAGTACGCGGACCTTCAACAGTAGGCGTCCATCAGGATACAGCTTCTTATATTCGGGAGCCGGTCGTTTACTTTGTCTACCAACTCAAAAGTCGCAAGACTGGCGAGCAATCCACAAACCGAGACACACGCCAGAGCTGCCATTTATGGTCATTCTACTCTAGCGAAACCAGGGACTGTCTTGAACCATGGCTAATTGGTCTGGCGTAACTCCTTCCGGACATCAAATGGATTTTGTTGCAAGTTGGGTTGCAAGTTCCGCGCCCAGTCAAGCCCAGAAGAGCAGGGAAGAGACCAAACTGAAGATACTAAAGACAAACAACTTGGGGAATATCAACTCGATTCGTAAACGGCAGGTCGCGACTTCAACTCTCGCCCTCGGCTCCAGTTTTCTATAAGACTTTCTCCCAGTCTTCACTCCGTCAGTTGGTTCAGCGCCGCGACCCGCTTCTCGACAACTTTTGCGAAACCATCCACCTCCTCCGGCTGATATCCTGCCGCGCGGAATGCATCGCGGATCTGCTGCGGCGTTAGCCGCGCTAGTAAGCCTCCGATCCACTCCGCATCACGAACGGGAATGCCCCGCTCGAGCCGTTCGGCTTGCCTGTATTTGTTAAAGTACTTTTTGCGGAACGTTCTCACGAAAAACGGCGCCGTCGTATGCATCTCGAAAGTCACCGCATCGCCCGCAACTTCTCGAATGAACCTGGAGTGCTCGTAGTCCTTCAATACACCCTTGGTGGCATGCGGGAGCAGAGGAACGTGCGAAGGCGGCCACCCTGTTTTCCCGAGGGCTGCCCCAAAATCGCTGACCAGGTAATGCCGCTCGTTGTCCGCGACGTACACCTTATTGTTTTCCGCGACTAAATCCCAATTGTTGACCAGCGCCATTAACGCACGCAGTCCGTTGAGTTCCCGCGTACCGACAAACGGATTCTCGAACCAGTCCCAGTTCTCGACCTTTTCCTCGCCTTGCCGTTTCAACCTGACATTGTGGACGATCCCTGTTTCCGACGAGGCTGCGGACATTTTGCGCCGAAGCTTGGGCAGGTCGCGGACACGAATCTGCGGCAGAAAGTAGTCCTCGTCCGTGCAGTAGCCCATGGCCCAAACCAAACGCGTGGCCGCCGTTTCCGGTCTGGCTTCCACACCGAGTTTCACCAGCCATTTCACTCCGTTGTCGTCTCGCGCGTAGAATTTCGTTGAGCTTCCGTGCAGATCTTCTTTGACAAAGGTATAGTCCGCGTGCGGGTCGGGAGCGTCCTTCGCGCCTCCCTCGCCGTTTAGCAGGTCGAGCGAAGCAATGTCTCCCGGATCGTGCCAGAGCACGGCGGGCAACCGATTCGCCGCTTCCGCCTCGCGCTCTTTCTTGGCTTCTTTCTTGGCCTGTTTTTTGGATTGGGACTGTTCCTCAATCTTTTCCGGCTTCTCGTGTTCTTGGCAAGTAGACGCCTTCAAGGGGGGCGGTCCGAACAAAATTGCAGTCAAGATGAAGGCAAGCAGGCAACCGCCCCACCGAAAGGGCTTGTCTGGCATTTCCATGTCGACTTCTAAGATAAGGAAGCTGACGGCGGGAGACAAGGTTCGGCTGTGACCGAGTTCACCGAGCGGCGTGGGAACCGGGACAAATTCGATCGATTCGACAAGATCGTCATTCCGAGCGAAGCGAGGAATCTTTCATCGATGTTGGACGAACCTGGGGGCGCCGTACGAGGGTGACGTTCCGGGATTGCGTGCTTGCCAGACGCCAACGGAGCAAGTGGGCAGGAATCTACTTCAGCAGGTCCTTCGCGTATTTCACCGGAACAGCAAGATTCGATCCGCCGAATCCATTCAATATCGCGAAATTAACGCCGATCACTTTTCCGTTGCGATTGAAGAGCGGACCTCCGGAGCCGCCCGACGTGGTCGCCGCGTCGTAAACTATTTTGTCTTGCAGAACATCGCCGATGTGGCCTTGCGTCGTGGTCGGCCGGATCAATTTTTGCGCCGCCAATTGCGAAACGATTTGCCGCACTTCGTTATTATTTCCGGTAATTTCTTTTGCGGCTTCCGGTCCGGCGCGCGCCAGAATTCCTTCGATACCGGTCGGGTAGCCGATCAGCACCACCGCGTCGCCAGCGACGCTTGCGTCCTTGCGATCATCCAGGTCCAGCAGGGTACTGTGCGCGGGCAAGCCGCCATCGAGCCGTAGCGTAGCCACATCGGCTTGAGGAGAAATTTTGTCCAGCTTCGCCGAAATCCCTTTCTGGCTGCCGGGAAAATACGCAGTGTAGGAGAGCGCGTACGCAGATGCGCCATGCTCGACGAGCGTTTTCAGCTCGTCGTTACCCCACCATGGCTCCGCGACGTGATGATTCGTCAGCAGCCGTCCATCATTCCGCACCAAAAATCCCGTTCCGAAAACGTCCAGCTGCAGGTGAGGTCCATTCCCCGAAATGTCCAACTGCACATTGCCCTTATCATCCAGGATCGGCTTGCCAAGGGAGTCCACGGCAATCAGGATGGAGTTTCCGGTACCGCGATCGAGAAATTCCACTACCACGTGCAGCAGGCATACGCTCGACCCGTAGGACTTCACAATTGTTTCCGCGAATTTGCCTTCGCTCTCCAGGCGATTCAGCCGGCCTTGCGTGTCCAGCAATTGTTTTCGCAGCTCGCCGTCGTCATTGCCGGCGGCCATTTTTTTCTTCAGTTCTTCCGATTGCGCCAGCAGCGCATCGCGCGCGGCGGAATCTGTTTTTCCCTTGGCATCGAGCGCGTGGCGTTCGTCTTCCGCGCGACGCAGTAGATCGCTTTGCTGCACGACGCCGTTGTTTAATCTGGCCACTTCTGCCTTGAGTTGCAAAGTGTCCGTGCGGCTTCGCCGGTAGGTCAGTGACGTAACCAGCGCCGCCGCCACTGCCAGCACGCAAAGCAGTATCAGCGTAGGAAGAACCCAAAGCCGCTTGCGCGTGACCGCGCCACCGCTGAGCGTTTCTACCGCAATGCCTGCCAAATGTTCCTTTTCTTCGGCTTGCTTGAGTTTGGACCGCAGTTCCAATTCCGGCTGGCGCTCGCGAAATTGCGTGCGAATCTTGGCAGCAAACTCCAACCTTTCGAAGGGTGCGGATATCACATCATCGGCGCCGAGATCGAGCGCTCTTGCCCGCTCCAGCGCTCCGCCTCGCACCACCATCAGTACTCGAATGGACTTGGTCTGGTCGCGCGATTTGATTTGCGTGATGATTCCGCAGCAGCTCAAATCGGACGGCGTTGCTTCCGTAATGAGCAGTTCCGGCGCCATCAGTTCGATATGCTCGACGTCCAATTCCGTCTCGCTGGCGATTTCGTAACCTTGGCCCGCGAGCGCGGCGTTAACTTCGTTGGCGGAGTCTGTGTTGAGATTCAAGAGAAGAATTAGCATCGTTCAGATTTTAGCACTCTCTTGCAATTTTCATATGTCGCGCGACGCATCGCGAAGATTCTATAGTGAGCGCTCTGAGGGGACACCATGCAGGAACAAAAATAAAGTGGGCAGAGAAGAACGGGACAAAAAAAAGCGGACGGCATTTGATCGCCGTCCGCTTGATATTTCCTAAAATTCGAACTCGATTGAGCTCAGGTCAATTACCGGTGGCCACCGCCATGTCCGCCGCCACCTCCATGGAATCCGCCACCACCGCCACCATGGAAACCGCCGCCACCTCCGTGGAAGCCACCGCTTCCATGGAAGCCTCCTCCGCCGCCATGAAAGCCACCGCCTGCGAATCCGCCGCGACTTCCACCGCCGGCAAAGCCTCGGCTGAATCCGCCACGGTTGGCGAAGCCGCCCCTATTCCCAAATCCTGACCGGCCATTGAACCCGTGGGCATTAGATCCGTGACCGAAACCGTCGTGACCGTGAAATCCGTGACCGAAACCGTCGTGACCGTGAAATCCGTGACCGTGGAATCCGTGACCGAATCCCCATCCCCACCACGGGCCGACTCCGATGAAGACGCCGCCCGCGAAGTAGCTAGGCCCCCAGTAGCCATAGGGCGCGCACGCATACGGATAATAACTAAAGTAGCCGTACGGGCAGACGGGCGGCGGACCATACGCGCCATAATCAGCGTAGTAGCCTCCGCCATCGCCGCCGTAGTCCTGCGCCTTCACGCTTCCTACCGAAATAAGAAGCAACGCACCCAGCAACGCAAAATATTTTAGGTATCGCATAATCTTGACCTTGTTTCCGGCTCGGCACCCAGATTCTACACCCAAGCCAGCCGAAAAGCCTCCCGGCAAAAATGTTTTGGAAAGTTGCCTGGGGAGGCTGCCCACACTAAGCAAACCCGTCCCGCGGGAAAAAGTTTCGCGTCGTAAGTAGTTGACAATAGGGAGGATATTGCAGTCTAAGGATATTGTCATTACGCGAAAGCGGTCAATTCATTGCACGAGAGCAAAGACTGCCGCCGCCCGAAGTGCAACCGCTCAACGGACCATCTATACTTTCGTGCGCTGCTTTTGGCCATATTCTCAGATGCCTATGTTTTCAGATCGCACCCGCTGGAATCTTGCAGAGAATCGCCTGAGCCGCGCGCTTGCGGAACTACGCGCATCAGGCGGACCGATTTTAGATCTCACGCGTTCGAATCCCACCGAATGCGGATTTACCTACGACGAAAAGGGAATTCAAAGCGCGTTTGCGCAAACAGAAATGCGGGTTTATCAGCCTGACCCGCGCGGAATCAGAAGTGCGCGCGAAGCGGTCGCCGTTTATTACGAACGGCAGCAGATCCCAATAGCCGGAGACGATTTGATTTTGACTTCCGGGACCAGCGAAGCGTACTCGTTCGTCTTTCGCCTGCTCTGCAATCCTGGCGACGAAGTTCTTATTCCTGCTCCCGGCTATCCGTTGTTTGATTTTTTGGCCGATCTCTGCGACGTCAAGCTCGTGCGCTATCCGGTGTTCTATGACCACGGCTGGCAGATTGATCTCCCGGCGCTGGCCGCGGCTACGTGCGGCCGCACGCGCGGGCTGATCGTCGTCCATCCCAACAATCCGACCGGCCACTACACCTCCGAGTCAGAGCGAGCAGGACTTGCCGATTTCTGCGCGCAACACGGTATCGCGCTGATCGCCGATGAAGTCTTTCTCGATTTTTCGCTGAAGAATTCTCCCGCTCGAAGTTTTGCTTCCGCAAGCGAAGTGCTCACCTTCACGCTGAGCGGCCTCTCAAAAATTTGCGGAATGCCGCAGATGAAACTGGCGTGGATTGCTGTGAGCGGCCCAGCGCAGGAAAAAAGCGAAGCTTTGGCGCGATTGGAAGTTATCGCGGACGCATACTTATCGGTCGGGACGCCCGTGCAGCTCGCGGCGCCCGCGCTGCTCGCGATGCGCGCCGCGTTTCAGGCACAAGTCATGGCCCGCGTGAGCGCGAATTTACGTGAACTCGATGCGCAACTTTCCCGGCAGTCGGCCTGCAACCGTCTATCATGCGAAGGCGGCTGGTCCGCGGTCTTGCGCATCCCTGCCATACAGTCTGACGAAGAGCTGGCGATTGCACTGCTTACAACCGCGGGCGTGTACGTTCACCCCGGCCATTTTTACGACTTTGCCCAGCCCGGTCAGGCAATAGTCAGTTTGATCGTTCCCGAAGATCAGTTCGCGCAAGGCATCCAGCTTACGCTATCGCACTTTAAATAAATTCGTTCCGCGCTATGCTTTCAGCAGAAATATCGTGGTGCCGTATGCAAGCGCTGCTCAGGCGAGGGGAATCACATGGCTGAAGCAACTTACGTTTCCAACGTTCGGATCGAACGTATACGTGGCACGCTCCGGCTGGCGTATTTGCCCGGCGAACGTAACCCGGTGGCATTCAGCGTCCACGGAGCGATCGCTGCCCACTACGGGGTGGATGCCGCCAAACTCGGCGAGTCGCATGCCGCCACTCTCGATTACATTGTTGCCGCGACCGCGGGTTGACTGGTCGGCACACTTGGACGCGCACGGGAAGTGCGCGAAATTGATGCCAGCGATGGACGCTTGACGGCCGAAGTCCGCGGTGAAGTAGAAACCTCGGAAGACGACGTGCTCATCATTCGCCGAATTCACGTTCGCCATCGGATCGCTGCCCCTTAGGAAAAGCGCAGCACCATCGAACGGGTACACGCCATTTATGCGCAAAAGTGCCCTGTCTATCGAAGTCTGCGAGCTGCAATAGAAATTACATCCAGTTATGAACTGATCGCCAGGTAATCGTGCTGCTCAGGCGTTTTCGGCGAAATGGTTGCGCACGCGCCTGCCGTCAAGATTGGTCCACAATCCACGCTCCGGCGCAATCGCATTGTGCGCGGGCTTCGATTGCATCACTTCTTGAAACGCCGTTTGAAACTTTTCCATCTCTGATTTCGTGCCAACGGTAATTCGCACATGCGTCGGCCAGGCCGGCCACGCGCGTCCGATGAACACATTGCGCGCCGCCATCGCGTCGATAACCTCCTTCGCGGGGCGTTTGGTATCCAGCATGAAGCAGTTCGAAACCGACGGCACGTAGCTGTAACCATTTCGGTCAAGCCACGCAAAAGTCTCGCTGCGAACTGCCGCATTGATCCGTTTGCGTTCCGGCACGACTGTCGCATTATCCAAGCTCGTCAGAGCCGCCGCGACTGCCGTCACCGGCAAACTGTTCCATCCGCTGAAGCTCGAAATCTTGGCAACCAAATCCGGCCGTCCAATCGCCAGGCCGCAGCGCAGACCTGCCATGCCATAAATCTTCGAAAAAGTCCGCAGGACGATCACATCCTTGTCCGCCTTCACCAGATCCAACGCCGTGATCGCGTCGGAAAAATGAATGTATGCCTCGTCCACCAGCACGATCGAGCCTTTCGGTTTGTGCTCCACCAGGTCTTCGATGTCTGCGTGCGGGGTAAGCGTGCCGGTCGGATTATTTGGCGTGCAAATGTAAAAGAGCCCCGCGTCTGGCGCCGCGCCCAGCATGGCTTTCACGTCGTGTGCGTAGCCTGAGCTGAGCGGCGTCTTTACCACTCTCGCCCCGGAAATCTTCGCAGCATGCATTCCGGCTTCGTAACCAGGATCAGCCGTCACGTAGCTCCGCGAGGTTGAAGTAAACGCCAGCACCGAAAAGTGCAACGGCTCGCCGGAACCTGGGAACGCGCGCACATATTCCGACTTTAGCCCTTGCTGCTCGGCAAAGCGCTTGCCCAAATCTTCAGTCAGCCAAAAACTGTATCGTCCGGAGTTGCCGGTAATCTCGGCAATCGCTTCGCGCGCCACCGAGCACGGCCCAAGCGGATTTTCGTTCGCATCAATGATCACCGCATCTTTGGGGAATGGACCGCGAGGAAGGGAAGCGGCGCGAGCGGAGGCAGCAAAAAACGATTCACCAAGAATTCCCGAAGTCACAACCGCCGGTGCAACTGCTCCCAGTTGTAGAAACGATCTCCGCGAAGGAACACTAATGCTACATTGTGAATCGCTTCCCATGATTTCGCCTCCACAACCAGAAATCGAAAATACATGAAAAATGCTTCCGGCGGCGCTCAGCGCCCACCGGAAGCATGATATCCGAAATTGCCGCGCTAAAAGATAATCAAAAAAATGATGTAAACGATAAATCTCAACGCCAGCTGCAAGTTGGTCAGCTCTCCGCCCGGGATCAGGCGAGGGGCCCGACTACCACCGCAGCTTGACGGCTAACTGCATGTTGAACTGCTCGCCTGGCCCCAGGCCGGGCGCGCCGTTGAAGTCCCCGATGGTGTCGGTAACCTGTCCGAATGAGCTCCCGGATGTTAAGCAATTGTGCGTAACAAGGTTTTCTGTGCAGGAAGTGCTAACTGACCCTGACGCCTGACGCAAAGTTATTCCGGTTGAATAGATTGAACATATCCGCTCGCAATTGCAGCGAGAGGCGCTCCTTGATCGGAATGTTCTTAATCACTGAAACATCCACGTCCTTGAAATTAGGTCCGACGAATTTATTGCGTGAAACCGGTCCTCCTGTGCAACCGGGGTCGCTGGGTTTGCAGAACGCGGCCGGATTGAGCCATTGCACGCCGGGAATCGCCGAATTGAAACTGTGCGATACGCCGCTAAATGGATCACCAATCAGATTTAGTCCGGAAAGCACCTCGTCAAACGGCTGGCCGGAATGGAAGTTCATGATGGTACTGACCTGCCAGCCATTCACGAGTCGTCCTAACCACGCCGACGAAGCCCACGAGGCTCTGGGCACGTCATAGGTAAGGTTGACGGTGAAGAGATGACGGGTGTCGAAATCGCTGTTTCCGTAATCGGCCAGCCGATTAAACGCGTTGTCCAAAATGGCGCGCACGGTACTGACTGATTTGATCCAATGAGTGAGACCAGGTGTAGGCAACCTGCGAAGTGAGGTTGTGCCACGAGCGTGTCCGCAAAAGAGTTTGCAATGCGTTGTAGTTGGACGTACCGATGGTGTTCAGTTGCAGGATGTTTCCGAGATTCGGGAAGGCGCCGTTCTGATTGATGTTTGACACGATGTTCAGCTTGCGGCCCTCGCTGCCCACGTATCCAATTTGCCAAACGCCTATGTTGCCGAGACCCTTCTCAATCTGTAGGTTGTAGTTGAAAAAGTATGGAGTGCGGAAATTGCGGCTCACCGAATAAGCGCTAAGACCCTTCGGGTCAGTCGCGGCGGCACAATTCGGATCGGTGCACGGCTGGACGGGCGCAAATATCGAGCCGGCAGTATTCACTAGGCCCACATTGGGTGTGCCGGCGGGGCACACCTGGCCCGGCACCTGCACGCTATCCCATTGGTACCCTGTTTCTCCACAGAAGTTTGCACCGTAGGTAGAAATGGGAGTCGATCCAAACGGGTTGCCCTGGATTCCTGATGGCGCTGCGATCGGTGGGCGGAAATCCAGGAAGGGATTTAAGTTGATCTGATCGAAGAAGACGCCGACCCCTCCGCGCACCACGAAGTCGCCCCTTTGGTTTGCCTGGTAGGCAAAGCCGAAACGCGGCGCAAAATTGTTGCGGTCCGAAGAAAACAGACGCATTTCCGGCTTCCGATCGCTACGAAACCGGTGCCTGGAACGAAGTTTGCGAGGTCATTGTGTTGGCTATGCAGTGGTCCGAAATACTCGTAGCGCAGGCCAAAGGTCAAGTTCAACCTCTTTGAGGTCTGCCAGCTATCCTGGAAAAAGAGATTGAATGCGTTCACCACGACAAAGCGCTCGGGATTGCCCACGGCGATCGTGGATCCGCATATGTCTTTTGCGGCGGCGTGAACGGCGTCGCAAGTCGAAACGTCGCCAGCTAGAAAGTCAGCTAGGGACCGTGTCAACGGGTCCACCGTCGGATCACTCGCCCAGGGACCCGATGATCCATCAAAAACGAACTGACCGGTTCCACGCCGATGATAGAACTCATTCAGATGTGCTTGCCGCACTTCCGCTCCGTAGCGCAGAGTGTGGGTTCCCATACTCTGGGAAACCACATCGGTGATGTGCCAGGTTAAGTCATTTCTTCCTTCCGGCGGAGTCAATCCGATCTGCTCAAATCCTCCGGATCCACCGGTCGAAGGAGGCGCGATGACGATATTCGGGGCACCGAGAATGTACTTGCCCTTATTTACCGCATCCGGACTTAGAAATATTCCCATACTCTGTGTGTTAAAGCCGTTGGCGAAATCGCTGAACACTTGATTGAAATAGTTCGCTCCAAACAGCAATTGATTGGTCAACCTTGAAGTGAACGCGGAATTCAGTACCGCCGAATAGTTGAACACGTGGATCGGCGCGACCTCGAAGTAGTTCTTTAGGTTTGAACTGGCCGTGCCCAGCGCTGTGCTGCTTCCGAGAGGCGCGGTCTGGCTGCCCTGTCCGCCATACATACGGAAATACAGATGATGTTTATTGGAAAGCTCATAATCCACCCTTCCGACCCCGTTGTAGCTGTAACCGGTCTCGGCGATGGGAGCGAAATAGTTGTTCGGAATCGCCGCGAGACCTGCAATGGAACCCGAGCCTGAGGTCGGCCAAAATCCGGTCCCGGAAGTTTGGCATCCGGCGGGAATTTGACTCGCCGGCAACTGGCTTGTCAGCGCGGCAAGAGCGTTGCATGATGCCAAGCTCACTGGAACGCCGTCTTTCGCGAGTACAGCGCCGGCATTAGCCACCCATGCCGTCGACGGCTCTGTCGCAATACCGGAAAGGCCGATCTCGAATTGTTGTTTTTCGTAGTTGAAGAAATAAAACAGCTTGTCCTTCAAGATGGGTCCACCAAGCGATGCGCCGTAGTTTTCATTGCGCAACGGTGGCGATTTGGACCCTGCCGGCAGAAACGGTGTGTGCGCGGCATAATATTCATTCCGGTTGTAGTAGTAAACCGAGCCGTGCAATTCGTTGCCACCGGACCGCGTCACCACGTTCACCGTTCCACCAGCGTTACGCCCCGCTTCCGGGCCGCTCTGGGTCTGCGAAGAGAACTCGACGATCGAATCAATAGGGAGCACCACGCCTGCGATTCCCGAAACACCGCCCTGGTTCACTGCGGGAATGTTGTGCCAGAAATCGTTGTTGTCCACGCCGTCGATTTGCCAATCGATTTGATTTGGGCGGGTTCCATTCAACGAGCCAAATCCGCCAACGTTGTAGCCACCAAATCCAGGCTGCACTGCGATCAGTTGGGTGAAGTCTCGGCCATTCAGCGGCGCGTTCTGTACGGTATCGTCAGAGATCGTCATCGATTGAGTCTGCGTGGTCGTATCCATCGTGACCGATGCTGCAGAGACCTCAATCGTTGTGGTCGCCTGCCCCATCTTCAACTGAATGGGCAGGGTATAGATCTGTCCTGCAACCACTTGCACCTTGTCCACGGAGTATGCCGGGAACCCTGACGCGGTAACGGTTACCTTGTAGAGGCCGAGTGGCACGTCCTGAAAGGCAAATTGACCTTCACTCGACGTGACCGTCGTGTGATCGATATTCGTTGCAGTTTCGGTGGCCTTTACCGTCGCTCCGGGCACTGAAGCTCCCGATGGGTCGGTCACCGTGCCGTTAATTGATCCGCGGAAGGTCTGTGCATTGGCTGGTAGCACAAATAATAAAACCAAAGAAACAGCGGCCAGCAATTGCTTCATTTCTTCACCCCTTAGTTATGTGAATTTGCAGGCACCGTGGAACTTCCCGAATCGCGCTGCACCGCGCAGAACGGCGTGGTTTTTCCGCACCGGAAGACACAAATCCCCTGGGAGCGTTTCTGCTTTTTTAGCGCTCTTTGGATCTTCGAGTGCGGGGACCTAGGCCTTCCTGGAACGGCCCACCAAGAGTCTGGAGCAACGTTTCAGCTCTACCCTGCGAAGAGTGCCCAGGAAGAGCCAAATTGGTCTCCACTAATTGTCGGCAGCGTACGCCCAGCCATAGCCGCTGTCAATCGCAAATTTTGATTTGAATTAATTCGATTACTGCGCTGTGGCTTGCGGTTGCGGACCCTTAAAGCCAGAGAGAAATTTTACAAAGCAAGAGAAAGTTCTAGGGAATTGCGAAACTGCAGAATGTGCAACGACTATTCGTTGTACGCCGCGGTTTTTCCGCCGCCAGGAACCAGCGTCCGCACAACTGCATAAAGCAGCGGAATAAAAATAAGGTTCAGGGATGTCGCCGCGATCATTCCGCCGAACACTGTTGTTCCAACCGAGATGCGACCGGCCTTGCCCGCGCCCGTTGCCAGCACCAATGGAAGCACGCCTAGAATAAATGCCAGCGATGTCATCAGGATCGGCCGCAGCCGGATGCGCGCCGCCTCGATTGCAGCATCTTCGATAGTGCTTCCCTTCGCCCGCAACTGTTCGGCGAATTCCACGATCAAAATTGCGTTCTTGCTGGACAAGCCAATCAGCATCACCAATCCAATCTGGCAATAAACATTATTATCCAGCCCGCGCAGCGCCAGCCCGCCCACCGCTCCCAGCAACGCCACTGGCACCGCCAGCAGCACGATGAACGGCAGCACGAAGCTCTCGTACTGCGCCGCCAGGGTCAAGTACACGAACACCAGACCCAATCCGAACAGGATCAAAGCTTTTCCGCCCGACTGAATTTCCTCCAGCGAAAGTCCGCTCCATTCATAGGTCATCCCGCTGGGCAAAGCTTTCCGCGCCAGCGCTTCCATATCTGCGATCGCTTGTCCCGAGCTGCGTCCTGGCGCTCCGGTTCCGTTGATCTCCGCTGAGCGGAACAAATTGTAATGGCTGATCACCTGCGGATTTGCCGTCTGCTCGATCTTCACAAAGTTATCGAGCGGAATCAGCTTCCCGGGATCGGACATCAGGTAATACTGGGCAATGTCTTTTGGTTTTGAACGGTAGCGCCCTTCCGACTGCACATACACCCGATAGGAGCGGTTGTTGAAGTCAAAATCATTGACGTACACCGATCCCATGTAGACTTGCAGCGCATCGGTGATTTGCGTGAACGGAACCCGCAGGCTCTTTGCCTTTTCGCGATCGATTTGCACCAGATACTGCGGATCGTTCGCCGTGAAACTCGTAAAGAGTCCCGTCAGCGCGCCGCTCGTGTTGCCTTGCCCGATCAAACCGTTCGCTGCGTTCGCAATTTGCTGTACCGTGCTGCGTCCGAGGTCCAGCACTTCAAATGTGAATCCGCCAAAGTTCCCCAAACCCTGCACTGCGGGCGGATTGAACGGAACGGCCAGCGCGCCTTGAATTCCTGCCAACGGCCCGCGCATGCGTTCCAGGAGCGCCGCCGCAGAGTGCGCGTCGCCTTTGCGCTTGTCGAATGAAGTCAACGGAACAAACACAATCGCGCGGTTCGATGCGTTCCCGGAAAACCCGAAGCCTACTACCGAAAAAGTTCCCTCGACGTCCGGTAGCTTCAAGACCGCCGACTCGATCTGCGTGCAGATGTTGGCCGTGTATTCCAGCGAAGCGCCCTGCGGCGATTGCACGATCACCATCACGTATCCCTGATCGTCTTCAGGAATAAACGCGGTGGGTACGCGAGAATAAATCCAATAGGTAATTCCCAACGTCACGAAGAACGCGACCACCGCAAGGACGCGCCACTGCAAAACGTACCCGATGCTGCGACGGTATGCTTCGGTGCCTTTTTCCACCCCTTTGTTGAACCAGCGAAAGAAAAATCCCTTCGCTCGCTCGCGGTGTTTGCCCAGCAGAATCGCGGACAGCGCAGGCGTCAGGGTCAGCGCATTGAACGCCGAAATCGAAACGGAAAACGCAATGGTCAGCGCGAATTGGCGAAACAGAATTCCAGTCGTGCCCGGAAACAGCGCCACCGGCACGAATACCGCCACCAACACCAGCGATGTCGCGATGACCGCGCCTGCGACTTCCTTCATTGCCGCCGATGCCGCCATGTGCGGCTCGCTGATTCCCTCAGTGATGTGCCGTTCGACGTTTTCGATGACCACGATTGCGTCGTCCACCACCAGCCCTGTAGCCAGCGTGATTCCGAAGAGCGTGAGCGTGTTGATGGAAAAGCCAAGCGCTTTGACAAAAATAAACGTCCCGACCAGCGAAACCGGAATCGTGATCGCCGGAATGAGCGTGCTGCGCCAGTCCTGCAAAAATATGTAAATGACGATGATCACCAGGATGATTGCTTGCGCCAATGTCTGCAGCACGTCGCGAATCGATTCGCCAATTACAGTGGTCGTGTCGAATGCGACCGCCACCTTCAGTCCCGGGGGGAAGTTCTTCGATAGCCGCACCAGTTCAGCCTTCGCAGCTCGGTCCACGTCCAGCGCATTCGCGCCGGGTAGTTGCGTCACACCCAGCCCCACCGCATCGTGGCCGTTGAACCTCAGAAGGGAACCATAGTCTTCCGCTCCCAACTCCGAGCGTCCAACATCCCTCAGGCGAACCAGCGTTCCGTCGGCGCCCGTCTTCAAAATAATGTTGTCGAATTGCGACGCTTCGGACAGCCGTCCAACCGCTCGCACGCTTACCTGGTACGCCTGTCCCGTCGGCGATGGCGGTTGGCCGATTTGTCCCGCGGCCACCTGCACGTTTTGTTCTTGCAACGCGTTTACGACGGTAGAAGCGGTTAGTCCCCGCTCTGCCAGCCTTGCCGGATCGAGCCATAACCGCATCGCGTATTTGCGCTCGCCGAATATGACCACGTCGCCGACGCCCGGGACCCGCTTCAGCGCGTCCTTGATGTACACGTCGATGTAATTGCTTAGAAACAAGCTGTCGTACTGACCGGTCTCGGAATAAACGCCGCCGCCAAACACGAATCCGCTGGTCTGCTTCGTGATGATGACGCCCGTGTTCTTCACTGCGTTTGGCAAGCGCGCCAGCGCCTGGTTCACGCGATTCTGTACGTCCACCGAAGCCAGATCCACATTTCGCGAAACATCGAACACCACAGTAATCTGGCTCGTCCCGTCATTACTGCTCGAGGACGTAATGTACTTCATGCCTTCGACGCCGTTGATCGCCTGTTCCAGCGGAATCGTGACTGCCGATTCCACCGTCTGCGCGTTTGCCCCGATGTAATTGCTCGACACGATTACTTGCGGTGGCGCCAGTTCCGGCAATTCCGCGATCGGTAGCGTGGGAATCGAAATCGCCCCAGCAAGCACAATCAGCAAGGCGCACACCGTCGCGAACACCGGCCGCCGAATGAAGAAATCAACGAACACTCGGCCGCTCCATCAATGCGAAATTGTGTGGGTTTGGGACCATGTTTGAGGAATGTTCAGTGAGAAGCAGTGCTGGATGCTTTGCTCGTGCCTTGCTCGTCGGGAGTCACAATTTGTTCCGCGACCGGCGCTCCATCCTGCAAAAACTGTGTGCCTGAAACGATCAGATGGTCGCCCGGCTTGATCCCTTCCAGCACCTCGAGGTTGTTGTCCACGTTGTCTCCGATCCGCACAAGTTTTTGCCGCGCAACCGTAGCCTGGCCTGAGTTCTCCGTCACAAACGCGAAAAACTGGCCGTTGATGCGCGTCACATTCAGGAAGGGAATAGTCGCTCCTTCGCGCTGGCCCCACCTCACTTGCACCCGCACTTGCTGCGAAATACGCAGCCTGGTTTGTGCATTTGCATTAGGTACCGCCGCCTTTGCCAAAACAGTCTGTGTTTCCGGGTCCACTTGCGGCGACACAAACGTGATGGTCGTGTTTGCCAGTAATTCGCCGGACTGGTTCAGCAGCTTTGCCGGTAAACCGACCTTCAGGGAACGCGAACGTTCCACCGGAACGTAAATGTAAGCTTCCAGCGCGCCCGGCTCATCCACCGTTGTGAGCAACGTAGTCACCGCCACCCGGTCCCCGATTCGCACCGGAATATCTCCAATGATTCCATCCATCGGCGCGCTCACCGAGTAATAATGCAACTCCACTTTTTGGGTATTGACCTGCTCGTCTAGCGATTTCAGTTGCGCCACGGCGGCGTCGTAATTCGATTGCGCGGTATCAAAATCCGCTTTACTGATCACGCCAGCTTCCGATAATCGCTTCGCTCGCTCGAACGACACCTTTGCCAGTTGCGCATTCGCTTCTTGCGCCGCCCGCGCTGCTTCCTGACTGCTCACCGTTGCTTTCTGTTTCAGCGGGTCGATTTCCAGCAGTGGCTCTCCAGCCTTTACCCGGTCGCCCGACTTCACGAAAATTTTCGTGACTTGGCCCTCAACTTGAGGATTGATATTCGCCGAATGTCGCGATTTCAGCACCGACAGGTATTCCGTCGTGTCCGGAATTGTGTCCTTCTTTACGATTTGTACCTGCACCGGCATCCCGCCGGGCGGCATCCCTGGCGCGCCCTTCGCCGAGTCCTTTTGGCCACACCCTACAAGCAACGCCGCTGCAGCGCCCAGGCACGCGATTCCCGACAGCCAGACCGGCGGCACACCCAACTTCGGCGTTTGTTTCTCGGATGAAACACTCATACGTTTTCTTAGGACTCCGTGAACTGTGACCGATAATGTTACGACAAACTCGCCACCCCAGAAAGTGCACACCCGACCACAAGTCCTCGTTAGACGCTTTCAAACGGTTTTCGTTATATTTTCGCTGGTAGTTTTGGAACGCTCGGGGGGCTCCTCGCCAGGCTCCAAATCCTAGTAGAAATCTCGCGGATCAATGCGCTTTCCAGACAATCCCAATTGCAGCACTTCGATGTCTTCCGTGCGGTCGAATACTTTTCCGGGAAACAATCTCTTGGTCACCACCCGCACGCCGCCGAACGCAATGCCCACGACGATGGCGATCCCGCAAAAGGCGAAAGTACCTACAAAAATACCCTTGAGCACAACCACCCATGGCGGATCGGTCAGCGTTTGCGACGGTTCATTCCATGTTACCGCCGTGTTATAGCGGATGTCGTTGCGCAATTTAGCCGCAGCCTCCGCGGACACTGGCGACAACACCAACGAGAGCAGTGAAGTTTTCCGCTCCACGGTCGCTCCCGCCAAACCAGGATTCGCAGCCAGCACTCCCTGAATGTGATGCAAACGCTGCTCGGCGATCTGCGGCGTGGGGTAATCAATAATCAGCAGGTCCTGCGATTTGTTGCGCTCAGATTGGTAGCTCGCCAGCATCGCTTCCGCACCAGTCACAAATCCAATTTCCGGCGTAATCGGCGCAAATTTGCTCTCCTGCAACGTCGCCAACGCCGCATCGAATCCCGCCGGACCCAGCGCATAGCGTTGCGTCCCCTGGATCATCTGCTCCTCCGGCAGATAAGAGCGTACCGGCGGCAGCGGCCTCGCATCCGCGTCCCGTTTTACCGCATCCAGCAGAAGTTTCAAATCCACGTCCGACGCATTGCGAATCAGCGAAATTGTCACCAGCCGATTGCCGACCAGCGCCAGAATTCGATCGTGTCCTGCCGCCGTAAATGGACCAAGGGTGGAGACACTCAAGTCAGGCGTCAGCTCTGATGTGTACGCTTCGTACGCTCCAGTAGGATCGCGGAATTCCTGCAGCCACACGCGAATCCACTGCTTGCCGTCGGTGTAGCGCTCTAGCTCAACATTTGTCTGGCCGGCTTCGTGCAGCAACGCCGAGTACGGCGCTACGAGTTTCGGCTCATCCGATGGTCCCGGACCAGACGTCCACTTGCCGAAGTGCTTCGGCAACACAGCCGTTTGCTGACTATGCGCCGGATCAATCGCTACGGCCGCTCGTTGAGCAAAAGTGGGCGCACTAGCCGCTAACATGATTACAGTGAGGCAAAAGTGGAGGAATCTGAGTGGTGCGCTCATCCCTGTCTCTATTAGACACCAGAATGCTAGTTTCGGTTGCGAGAGGATTCTACCGACGCGGAAGTATCCGTGCGCCGAGGCGCCGGAATGTTGGTCTGATTCACGCCCATGCTGTTCAGGCTCTGCAGATAGCTCGCCACACCTTGATAAATGCCTTCCGCCACCCGTTGCCGGTGCTCCGGCTGTTTCAGCATTTTTTCGTCCGCCGGATTGCTCAAAAACGAAATTTCAGTCAGGATCGACGGCATATCCGCGCCAATCAGCACCACAAACGGCGCCTTGCGCACGCCGCGGTTCCTCACCGTTCTCGAAGTTTTCTGAATTCTCTTCGACAGCGAATCCTGCACGTCCTCGGCAAACTCTTTCGATTCATCAATCTTTTCCGTACGCGCGATCTGCTTCACCAAATCCTGCAGCTCGTGAATTCCCTGATCGTCGGTGGCGTTTTCTCGAGCCGCCACTTCCATCGCTTCCGGCGAGCCCCGCAGATTCAAATAGTAGGTTTCAATTCCGCGCGCGCCCGTATCCTGGCTCGAGTTGGCATGAATTGAAATGAACATATCCGCTTTCGCTTCGTTCGCAATGTGTGTGCGCTCTTCTAACGGAATGAAGGTGTCGTCTGACCGCGTAAAGACGACATCCGCGCCGGGCAATCTTTGCTGAATAATTTTTCCCAGCCGCAGTGCCACGTCCAGGCACAAATCCTTTTCCATCAGTCCGGTCGGCCCAATCGTCCCGGTATCGTGCCCGCCGTGGCCGGCGTCAATCACAATTCGCCCAATCTTAAGGCCCAACGCTCGCGTCAATGTCGATTGCCCGTCGCGTGTAGGCTGCGGCTTAGACGCCGGTTGCACCAGGTCTGGCTTGCTGCTCGATGATTTTCCGACCGGCGCCAATCCCAGCTTGCTCTTCGGCTGCGGCATGGCATTTCCGGCATCAGCCGGCTCGCCTCTCACTGGACTTGTTGCTGTAGGTTGCGCTTTTCCAGCGGGCTTTTCCGTAGCTCTCTCTGCGGCCGTCGCCACATTTTCTGACGCTGCATTCTCTCCCGAGCCGTCACCCGCTTTCGCGGTCTGCACCGCCCCTCCGTTCGTATAAAGATCAATCACCAGCCGGCTCGGATTGTTCATCAGGGAAGCGCTGTAGTCCGTCACTCCGTTCACGTCCAGCACCACGCGTACCACACCAGACGGATTTTGCGCCACGCGCACTGCGCTCAGAATTGTGCCGTCGGTTTTGATCTTGTTGTGCGCCAGCAGCGGCGTCAGCTTTGCCGCGTGCAGATCAAAATAAATCCGGTCGGGATTGGCAATCCGCCCGGAAATATATTGCACACTGCCATCCAGGTCGATGGTTACTCGCGTGGAATTTTGCAAGGACTTGGCGCTGATTTTGCGAATTTGCGCCGCGCGGCCACCCGTCACGCTGGGCGCTACCGCTTTTTCGGCAGCGTTAACACTCGCGATTTGCTTGTCCTCTTCAGCAGGCGAAACTTCCGGCGGCTCAGGTTCCGCATTTCTTGCGGAGTCTCGCGATCCTGGTCGTTTGGAACTTTCCGGCCGTTCGATACCCGAGCCCGCGCTTCTGGCAATCGCGCTCCTCGGCGCGGCTTCCGCCGGTGCGGAATTTTGCAGCAACGCCAGTTCCGCGCGCGCTTCTTGCGCTTCGCGCTTGTGCGGCGAACGCGGAAACCGCTTCAGAAACGCATCGTAAGTCTTGGTCGCTCCGGCAAGATCACCCAGCTGGTCCTTCTGCAGCCTTCCCGAACGCAGATACGCATCCTGGCAATAGCGACTAGTGGGATATTCGCGAATCAAAAATTGATAAGTATCCACCGCCGACTGGAAATAGCTTCTTCCAAACCGCTCGCCCATCTCGGTGTAGATTTCCGCGACGGCCAGCAACGCATCGGGAACTTCCGCAGCGTGCGGCGTAATCAGGTAAACGCGGCGATAGGTGTTGACGACTTGCTTGTAATCTTCGAGCGTGCGTTTTTCCGGCGCTTTGTTACCGAGAACCGTGCGCAGTTCCTGCGCGCGCAAGAACTGCGTGCTCGCCGACTGCCGCTTTAAGGTGGCGTTGGGATCAGCCGACGAACTGGAAGCCGCAGCGTTTGGCACAAAAGCAACGTTGCATACAGCGAGCAGCGCTACAGCAAAAACCGGCGAAACGCGGGCGAAGCTCTTGTGGAAAAAAAAGGAAGAGAAAAGGCGCCGGAGCCAGCCCGAATCGTGTTGATTACACACGCCGCGGACACACGCCAAATTTTCCCGGCTAAATTTCATGCACAACCGCCGCCCCAAAACCGCTCGCTACTTTGATGCTTCTTCCACCGCTTTGCGGTTCGTAAACGTTTAGTCGTTCGTGAAAATGATGCGGCCGCTGGGATCGGTGGCTTTGCGGATTGCGCGAGGATTGATGAACGCGCCATCCAGACGTCCCGAGCCCGGCCGGAAATAAGCACTCTGCACCCGTTGCACGTAATCCCGGGTTTCCCGGAACGAGGGCACGCCGTGAGCACGATCCACAGCCCCCTCTCCCGCATTGTACGCTGCAAGGGCCAGATCCAGATTGCCATTGTAGCGTTCCAGCAACGTCTTGAGGTATTTAACCCCGGCATCGACGTTCTGTTGCGGGCTGTACAAGTCATTGACTCCAAAGCGTTGTGCCGTCGTGGGAATCAACTGCATCAATCCGACCGCTCCCTTGCGGGAAACCGCGGAAGGATTCCAGTTCGATTCCGTTTCGATCACCGCGCGAATCAGTGCGGGATCGACGCTGTGCCGCTCCGCCGCTTCTCTTACGAGTTTCTCCGCCCCGTCGCGGTCTAGATTCATGGCGGGACGATCCTTGCCCGTAAACGATGGTTCGGATGGCAGGAAGATGGAGCTGCGTCGCCGCGATGCGATTTTCAACAGTGCTGGCGGCTCGGCATTCACGAAGAGCGTTCGGCCGTCATTGTTAGCGAGCCTGGCAATCTGCGCCTGCGTGGAGCCTGGACTGAAAACACCCACGCAAAATACCGATGCCACGATCGCGAAGTAGGCCGGGTTGGATCTTCGTTTTCCCATCACCTTTGGGGAAGGCGCTTTGGTGCAAGTTTTCGTACAGCTGTTGCAAACGGGCGACTTAGCCGTGTGACGGTCGTCCGGGTTGCAGGGTTCAGGGCTTGTACTTGCAAGCCCTGAGGCAAAGAGGTCGTACTTACAAACCCTGCGAGAAACGGTGTCTCTGGCGCTGCACTGGCCTATTCGACCAGGCGGATTGCGGCCCTGCGGGACCGCGAATCGGATGCGGCCCGGTAAGGGGCCCGCACGTGAGCGGATTATAGCAACGGCTCGAGTAGGGCGGGCACTCCCCCAAGGGTACTATTTAGGGCTTTTGTGTCCTCTCCGCCACCCTCCGCAAGGTCAGGTCTGCCACCCCCTCGGCCGCCCACCTGTTGGGCGAGCGTCTGTATCACTTTGCCGGCATGGACTCTAGAGATGAGGTCCTTAGTGACCCCTGCGATAAGGGCTACTTTGCCGTCTTCGGCTTGGCCCAGCACCACGACGCCGGAGCCCAGCTTCTGGCGCAAGCTGTCGACCAGTTGCCGAATGCCGTCCCGGTCCAGTCCTTCGACCTGGCCGACCACCACTTTGGTGCCTTTGATGGTTTGGGCTTTCGCAGCCAGTTCATCCAGTTGATTGAGCGCGCCTTTGCGGCGCTGATCGGCAAGTTGTTTTTCAAGCTGGCGCGTGGTCTGCGCCAGCTTTTCGACCGTCGCCAGAATGGCGTCTTCGCCCACGTTCAGTTGCTTGGCGACAGACGACAACACGCTGGCTTGCTGCTGAAAATGTTCCAGCGCGCCAATGCCGGTGACCGCTTCGATGCGACGGACCCCTGCGGCTACGGATTCTTCGCCCACGATTTTGACTACACCGATATCGCCGACGCGTTTGACGTGCGTGCCGCCACACAATTCCTTGGAGTAGAAGCCGCGTGGCGCGTGCGGATCGGGAATGGTCACCACGCGAACGTTGTGCTCCGGATACTTATCTCCGAAGAAGGCCAGCGCGCCTGAAGCCAACGCTTCGTCCAGCGAGGTGACATTGGTTTCGATTTCCATGTTCAGCCGAACTTCTTCGTTCACCTGCTGCTCGATGTCGCGCAACTCTTCCGTATCCACCGGAGCAAAGTGCGAAAAGTCGAACCGCAGACGATCCGGAGCGTTCAGCGAGCCGGCCTGCTTCACATGCGGCCCTAAAATATTGCGCAGCGCCGCATGCACCAGATGGGTGCCAGTGTGATTGCGCATCACGCGCGACCGGCGGTCGGCGTCGGCAATCACAGTAACGCGATCGCCGACACGCAAAGTTTCTTTCGCGGTGACGCGATGCGCGACCAACCCCGCGACCGGATAGTACGCGCCAGTAACTTCCGCCAGCACTTGCGATTCGGAAGCACCATAAAACGCGCCAGTATCGGCAATCTGCCCGCCCGACTCCGCATAAATCGCCGTTCGATCCAGCACCACTTCGCCCGATTCGTCGGCCTTCAATTCGCTCACCGAGCCATTTTTCGTGATGATCGCCTCAATGTGGCAATCCTTCGCGCAGGTCGCGTAGTAAAAAGCCGGCTCGGTCTTAAACGTCTCTCCCAGTTTTGCAAACGCCGGATTCGCCGCCTCTTTGTGCGTACCCTTCCACGAAGCCCGTGCCTTCGTCCGCTGCTCCTGCATCGCCTTTTCAAAACCTGCCTGGTCGAATCGCACGCCGAGGTCGCGAGCAGCATCGAGAATAAAATCCATTGGCAAGCCATACGTGTCGTAAAGCTTGAACGCCTTGTCACCTGAATAGACTACGTCCTTCTGCGAGGCCAAAGGCTTTAGTTCGTCTTCGAGCTTGCCCAAACCGATGTCGAGTGTTTGGCCGAAACGCTTTTCTTCGGACAGAACAATTTCGGGAACGCGTGCGGCAGAGGCTTCGACTAATTCCGGATAGGCGTCACGCATCAATTCGCGGACGGTTTGCACCATTTCAGATAGGAAGGGTCGTGTTGCGCCCAATAGCCGACCGTGGCGAATGGCGCGGCGGATGATTTTCCTCAGTACGTAACCGCGGCCATCGTTCGATGGTTGAACGCCATCCGTCATCAGAAATGTCGTCGCGCGGGCATGGTCGGCGATGACGCGCAGCGAAGCGGCTCCGCCTTTGCCTTCTTCCATTTGTTCTTCGCGATTGAAATCCACTCCACAAAGTTCCGCGGCGCGCTTCGTTAGCGGTGCAAACAAATCGGTGTCGTAATTTGAGATGACGCCCTGTAATACCGCAGCAACGCGCTCCAAGCCCATACCGGTGTCCACGCAGGGCTTCGGCAACGGCGCGAGCGTGCCGCTGGCGTCGCGGTTAAATTGCATGAAAACCAGGTTCCAAATTTCGACATAGCGTCCGCAATCGCACGGGAATTTGCAGTCAGCGTGACCGAGTTCGGACGCCGCCGGTCCCATGTCATAGAAAATTTCGCTGCAAGGGCCGCACGGTCCGGTATCGCCCATCGCCCAGAAGTTATCTTTCAATCCTGGAACCGGAACCACGCGATCCGCCGGAACATTCCGCGCGAGCCAGAATCCACGCGCTTCTTCATCCACGCCTAGCTTGTTTCCGGGAGCGACTTCCGCTCCGCCAAAAACCGTGACGTACAGCTTCTCTTTGTCGATGGCAAACCATTCCGGCGAAGTCACCAGCTCCCACGCATACGCAATCGCGTCCTTCTTGAAATAATCGCCGAAAGAAAAATTGCCGAGCATTTCAAAGAAAGTGTGGTGACGCTTGGTGAAGCCGACATTTTCCAGATCGTTGTGTTTGCCGCCGGCGCGGACGCATTTCTGCGCGGACGTAGCGCAGGTATAGTCGCGCTTTTCCAGGCCGAGAAAAACGTCCTTGAACTGGTTCATCCCGGCATTGGTAAACAGCAGCGTCGGGTCGCCATGCGGCACCAGGGAACTGCTGCGCACCCGGCGATGCCCCTTGGACTCGAAGAACTGCAAAAACTTCTCGCGGATCTCGTTCCCGCTCATGTATTTGCGACTGCTCGGGTTGCCGGTCACATATGCCTCGAAAAATGGATTGATCTGAGCTTCATTATGGCAGACCGCGCAAGGAAGCGCATGGCTCCAGCCTCGTTCGCACCCGAAGCAGCCCAATTAACAAGCGTGATACTTATTGGGAATTCTCGCGCCCGGTGTAGCCCTTCCGACTTGGTCTAACGCTGCGCAAACTCCGAAACGCAAAACGCTCGCCGCAAAATAGGAACTATAGTTCCTATTCCGCGTCCGTTTCCGGCACTTCTTCTCGCGTTAAGTTCTTTAATTCCTTGCGGATAACGTCGGACGGAAAGCCTGCACGTAGCAACGACCCATAAATCGAAGCAATCTTGCGTTCATCGATTTCCCCGCGGTACGAACGCATCTTTCGCTCAATCCGTTGCCGAACCATCGCCGCCGGATCGTTCGCAGCAGCCGATTCTTCGACGGCAGCGTTGATTTGTTTATCCGCAACACCGCGCGCCCGCAAGTCCCGTGCAATTCGAAACTTACCCTGCTTGCGCGACTCCATCCGATTCCGCGTGAACTGTTTTGCAAAACGCTCGTCATCCAGCTGCGCGTTTTCTTTCAGCCGCGCCATTACCACACGAACGAGCAATTCGTTGTCCGTGCACCGCGCCAGTTTCTGTTTCATCTCCTGCACCGAATGCGCGCGGCGCATCAGGGCGCGTAGCGCCACGTCGTACAATTCCTCTTCCGTATCGAGTTTGCGCGGCCTGGATCGAGAGAACACGCAGGAGAGAATGAAGTAAGGAAGTCAGGAAGTAAAGAGGCGGAGGCCTGTTTTAACACAGACGGCACAGAGTACGCGGAGAAGAAAGAACTTTGGTTGGTAGCTGCAAACGCGGATAGTAGATTGGCAATCGAGCAGGAGTCCTGGCCCGCATGAATCCCAGCGAATTCACCGAAGAGCGCATTCGAGAGATGGTTACCGGAGTTTCGGCATACATGCGGCAAGAACGAGATATGTACGTTCGACGCAGCGAGCCATTGACGATTCATCTTAAAAAGGCAATCCAGGGTTTCTTTCCGCAAGAGTTGCCGGGACGCTTGAAGACGATTACGCTGACGGACGGCGCGCGGATTCCGCCGCCGCCGTTTTACGCCGAAGCGAAGGAATTGAGCGCGGGCAGGTTTCCGGACTTCGTGCACATGAAGTCCATTACGTATATTGATGTGATTGTTTTTCACGACGAAATCGATGTGCGCGGGTTGTTCCATGGCGTGGTGCACGCGACGCAGATGGCGGTTTTGGGATTCGACAGATATATGGAGCTATACGTGCGCGGCTTTGTGAGGAATCTTTCGTGGTTGCAGATTCCGCTGGAGGTTCAGGCGTACAAACTGGACGCGCGGTTTGCGGAGAATCCCACAGAAATATTTTCTGTCGAGGACGAAATCAGGGCTTGGTTGCAGGGTGACCGCTACTGATAGATGTTTGCAGGATGCGGGGGGCTCGGCCACCCAGCCACGAATCAAGAGCGCTGCGGCATGAATAAATCAGTTCGGATTGGATTGTGCGGCCTGAATAGTTTGCATGCGCTGCTCGAGTTTGACGGCTTCTTCCGTGCGGCCGAGTTCGCGAAGGGCCTGAGCCTCGGCAGTAAGGTCGCGAATCACGTACGGACTGTCCGGACCAAATTGTTTCTCGGCCATGGAAACAAGGTGGGCGTGGCACGGCGCCGATTTGTCGGCTTTGCCCCACTGGTCGTAGACGTAACAAAGGCTGGTCCACGGAATTGCCGTGCGGCTGTCATCTGGACCGTAAATGGTCTCATAAATCTTTAGCGCACGAAGCAGAGTCTCTTCCGCTTTCGGGAAATCGGGTTTCATCTGATACACGTGGGCCAGTCCGCGCAGGCTGTCTGCGGCACCAGCACTGTTCTCGCCAAAGGTTTTTTGGTTTAAGTCGTACATGTGGGTGAAATAGCCTTCGGCGCTGGTGAAGTCCTTCTGCTGCGAAGCCAGCATGCCCAGGTTCATCAGAGCCGCGGTGTTTTCCGGCGATTGCGGTCCGTAGATTTTTTCGGAAAGCGTCAACTGACGCTTGAAGGCTTCTGCCGCGTTTTTCATGTCCCTGCGCCAACCGTAAACGCTGCCAAGCTGGCCTACCGATTCGGGGAGTCTGGCGTCCGGAGGCTGAATTTTTTCCGCGATTGCGACGGCCTTTTTTGCCGCGGTCTCAGCCTCATCGAATTTCTGCCGCTGCAGTGCCGACGTGCTGTCCTGCATCGCTTCGTGGTAAGCGGCGTCGAGGTTCGGAGCGGACTTGCTGGCTTCCCAGCTGGTTTCCAGCGACGCGGCATCGGCAGAGCGGCCGGCCGCACGGAGTTCACTCAGGTGGATCTGAAAACGTTCCTGCGCCTCCTTATAGCGGTTCCGCGCATCGACACGAATGTAACTAAAGCCGGTAGGCTTTATGGATCCCTGGTCCTGGGAAGCTTGGCGATAGTTGTTGAGCGCGGCGATCCAATCTCCATTCTTTTCCTGCGCCAGAGCAAGATCGACCCGCGGCTGCAATTGCTTGGGGTCGAGCGAAAGTGCTTCTTTGTATTCCGCGATGGCCGCGTTGCGATTGCCCGAGGCTTCGAGAGCTTGGCCGTGCAGGGAATGCGGTTCCCAATCCGCGGGATTCAGCTGCTCGGCTTTCTTCAATTGTGCGATGGCGGCGGGAAAATCCTTCTTTAGCAACAGCACGCGTCCTGCGTAATGGAAAGCGAGACTCGAAGAGCCGTCCAGATCCTGCGCTTTGCGGTATTCGGCGAGTGCGGCGTCGTAATTATTCTGAGTTTCAAGCGTGAGGCCCAGCTGGCGGTGCGGCGCAGCGTCGGAGGGATCAGCTTCGATGGCGATTCGGAATTCCTGTTGCGCTTCAGGAACGCGGCCAACCTTGTAGTAGGCCAGGCCCAGGCAGAAATGGCAGAGAGAAAAATCGGGCGCGAGAGCTCGGAGTTCCTTGAATTCGGCGATGGCCGAAGCCGGATCGACGTCCATCAACTCGCTGCCGAGATTCTGACGAGCGTCCAGTCGAGAAGGCTCGAGGCGCTTCACTTCCCGGTATTCGCGGACGGCGGAGACGTGATCACCCTGTTCGCCGTAGACAACCCCGAGGTTGTAGCGGGTATTCACGTCAGCGGGATCCAGGGCCAGTGCTTTCGTGTACTGGGCCACAGCCCCCTGGTAGTCGCGCATGTCGTCGAGCAAGATCCCGAAGTTTGCATAGGCGAGCCTGTAATCCGGCTTATTACGGATGGATTCCTGGAATTCCCCCTTCGCCGCATCAAAATTGTGCATCTCTCGCAGCGCGAGGCCCGCGTTCATGTGCGCCACCGGGTTGTTCGGATTCTGCTGCAGTGCGGCCTTTGCTTCGCGGAGCGCGCTTTCCGGATCACCGGTCTGGAAGTAAGTGAGACTAAGTCTCGCATGGACTTCGGGAAAGTTTTCTTCTCCAGCCAGAATTTCAGAATAAAGTCGTCCAGCTTCCTCAAAGCGCCGCTCGTTGATCAGAATCGCGCCTATGACAAAGCCAATTTCGAATTTGCCTGAGCCTTGGGAAAGAGAACTGTTCAGTTCGTTGGTCGCCGAGTCAAGTTGTCCGGAGCGAATCAGGCTTCCACATGGCTCAAGTGTTTCAGAAGTGCATGGTCTTCAGAGCTCTCTGGCTCTGTGGGCGTGCTCACCTTTGCCGTTTTCAAAGCGGCGAACACTTTGATGTCGGCTCCTGCAATATTGAGCAGAGCGTCGAAGCTTTCGTCGCGGACAAAAGCTATGCCTCGCGATTGAATATCGTAAACGATATTTTCCGGAACGACGCACCCCGCCACGAGCGCCAGCACCTCGCGCTTATTAAGCGGTTGCGGTGTATGTTTAAAGCAAGGTATCTATCGCTGGTAGTACAAACGAATAGTATAATACTTAATGTAGTTATCTTGCTGAACATGGGCCTTCCGGGTTGTGGCTGACTTGATTGAGCTTGTTATTTGCGGGCGAAGCGTTCGAAGTCCGCCATTTGCTTTTCCATTTCTTCGCGGGCGGCGTCGGCGGCGGAGCGAACACCCTGGATGCGCAGGCGGAATTCATCGGCGTTCGAAGCGCGGATGAGCGCTTCGTCTAGCGTGATGAGTTGTTTGCTGTAGAGATCGAAGAGCGATTGATCGAACGTCTGCATGCCGTATTGCGAGCCGCCGGCGGCGATGGCGTCGTGAATGAGGCGCGTTTTGTCGGCGTTGATGATGCAGTCGCGGACGTAGCCGGTGGCGATCATGATCTCGACGGCGGGTACGCGGCCTTGATCGTCGGCGCGGCGTACCAGGCGCTGCGAGACTACTGCTTTTAAAGTTGCGGCGAGTTGCAAGCGAATCTGTTTTTGTTCTGGCGGAGGAAATACCGCGATGATGCGCTGAATGGTTTCCGTGGCATCGAGAGTATGCAAAGTGGAAAAAACCAGGTGACCGGTTTCAGCGGCCAGTAGTGCGGTGGAAATGGTTTCCAGGTCGCGCATTTCGCCGACGAGGATAACGTCGGGATCCTGACGCAGAGCAGCGCGCAACGCAGTGGAAAAGTTTGCGGTGTCCACTTCGACTTCGCGCTGGTTGATGAAGCTGCGCTTATCGCGGTGCAGAAATTCGATGGGGTCTTCGATGGTGATCAGGTGATCGGAACGCGTGGCGTTAATGCGGTCAATCATCGCAGCAAGCGTAGTGGACTTACCGGAACCGGTTGTGCCGGTGACGAGCACCAGGCCGCGTTGCTCTTCGCAAATTTTGTTGATGACCGGAGGAAGGTTCAGCTCTTCAGAAGTGCGAATCTTGGTGGGAATCACGCGTAGAACCATGCCGACGTTGCCGCGCTGTTGGAAAACGTTCACGCGGAAGCGGCCCAGGCCGGCGACGCCGTAGGCCATGTCGAGCTCGGCGGTTTCCTTGAACTTTTGCTTTTGCCGGTTGGTCATCATGCTGAAAGCCATCGAGAGCATTTCTTCCGGCGTAATTCGGGGAACATCAGTGATGGGGTTCAGCACGCCGTCCACGCGGAGGTAGGGGTGGTTGCCGACTTTGAGGTGCAAGTCGGAAGCTTTTTGTTCTACCGCGCGGCGAAGAAGATCGTCAATGCTCAGGGCCATGAAAGGAGTTCTCGGTTCTCAGTTTTAAGTAGTCAGTAAAAGCCAAAACAACAAAAACACAGCTCGGCGAATCCTTATTTCCGGGAAGCGGCCTAGCAGCGAAAGTAGCATCGGCCCGAGGGGCGGGCAAGAAAGTCGTACAGGGCGGTAGCGGGCTAGTAACCCTGCGCGGTGGGACAGGGATCCATACGGAGTGAATAGCGGGTAGTGCGTAGTGAGCAGGTCGAAGCAAGTTTGCGGGCTACTTTTTTTCTGGCTGCTTTTTCTGCATGTCCTCGGTCCAGGGAGGAGTAATGCCCGCAAAACGAGCGTACGCGATGGATTGGCCGAGGTGCTCGGCCCCGTGGCGCACGATGAACAGCAGAATCCCGCGTTGAGTATTCTTCCCGCCAAACCAGTCCAGGCTCTTTTCGAGATCGGAGTCTGGCATCGCAGTGATTGCTTTTTTGGCGTGCGCGAAAGAATCTTTTAGCGTGGCGATGACCTTGGCTTTATCGGTGGCGGACCGTTCGAAGCCCTTCACTTCGAATCCCGCCGGCGGAGGCGTTCCCACTAGTTTGTAGAGATTGAAGTTGGCGGCGCTGACGTGCAGGAAGACTTCCGCGAAGGAACGAACGTCGGGCGAGGGACGCCAGCTGTACTTTTCCTTAGGAATCGCTTCGGCCAGCCGCGTGAACTTATCTTCCTGCACAATGACCTCGGCGAGCGCTTCGGAGCGATAGCCGGTGACGCCGGGCGTGCCGTCCTTGTAAGGGTTAACTTGCGCCGTGGCGGGCAGGGCCGCGGCGGCGAGAGACAGCGCAAGCAATACACAGCTCGCAATAAGGCGGGAAGTCGAGCGCATCGCAAGTCCTCCTGGGAGTGCCAGCAGTGTAGCTCTTTTCATGGAAGGCCCTATGAGACCCGCCATTCCGAACGGATCGTAGCGGAATGAGGAATCTCTCTTCGATCACTGCGTCGAGGCGCCGTCGACATCGAAGAGAGATTCCTTCCGACAAGGTCGGAACCTTCGGTCGATTCGCTCGGAATGACGATGGTTTCTTTGAATGACGAACCTGTTACGACTGTTTTCTGGCGTACATCGCATCGTAGATCAGGCCGGCGAGAAAGCCGCCGGCAAGGGGACCGACCCAGTACACGCCCTGATTTGACCAGTGGGTGCTGGCAAGCGCAGGGCCAAAGGCGCGCGCGGGATTGAGCGCAGCTCCCGTGAACGGAGCGGCCACCAGAATGCCGATGGTGTAGACGAGCCCGAAGGCGAAACTGGAAAGCGACCGCGAGTCGATGTTGTCTTCCGAAGTGGTGGCGAAATAAACCAGAACCAGAAAAAAAGTGATCAGCGCTTCCAGGCCCATTGCCGGCAGCCGGGTGAAGTCGCGCACCAAATCGGGCGTGCCTCCGAGTACCGGCTGCCAGGCGTCCTCGCGTGGAACAATCGCTTTCAAGCAGAATGCCGCCACGATTCCGCCGAGCATTTGCGCGATCCAGTAGCCCAGCACTTCCACGGTGCTCATGCGTTTGGTGATCCAGAAGCCGATGGTCACCGCCGGATTGAAATGCGCGCCGGAGATATGGCTGAACGCTACTGACATGACGGCAATTGCGAGTCCTGAGGCCAACGCGGTCGCTAGCAATCCACTGCCGGCGCCTTGCAGGAAACGTTCGGTGCAGATGGCTCCGGCGCCAAAAAAAACCAGTGCGAAGGTGCCTAGAAATTCAGCGACAAGTTTTTGCGAGGTGGTGTACACCGGCGTCTCCAGGGTTAAGAGGGAAGAGCGAACGATTGGATTTTAGCTGGGGCGCGGCAATGATGCTACCTGTTTAGAGAGAAAGAATAACAGGATCGCCACACAGTCACTGCGGCACAGAGAAAAAGAAAATGGAAAATAGAAAATAGAGACTGGCCGCTCTGGCCTGGAGTTGCTCCTCAACTTTCGCTGGGACCGCGCCTGTTTTTGCCTTTTTCCATTTTCCGTTTTCTATTTGCAGTTTCTCTCTGCGCGATAGAGAACGCTTAACGAGAGCTGGCGGCGACGGGTGCGTTTACTGGAGTTAGCCAGTTGTGCTTGTCGGGCTTTGAGCCGCTGGTGATGGCGAAAAACTCTTCCTGCAGTTTTCGCGTGATGGGGCCGGCGACGCCTTTGCCTACCTGAATGTGATCTACGGAGCGGATGGGCGTGATCTCGACGGCTGTGCCTACGAAGAAAACTTCGTCAACGATGTAGAGCATTTCACGCGGGATGACACTTTCTTTCACGGTGATGCCCATATCCTGCGCCATTTTTACGACGGAATCACGGGTGATGCCGGGAAGAATGCTGGTGGAGAGCGGTGGCGTGTACAGAACATCCTCATGCACGAGGAAGACGTTCATGCCGGAGCCTTCGCTGAGGTGGCCCTCTTTATCGAGCGCGATGCCTTCAGCGTAGCCGTTAAAAGTGGCTTCCATTCGAATCAGTTGCGAGTTCATGTAGTTGGCAGCGGCTTTGGACATAGCCGGCAGGGTGTTCGGCGCCATGCGCGACCAGGAACTGACGCCGATGTCAACGCCCTTGGTGAGCGCGTCCGGTCCAAGATAGGCGCCCCAAGTCCAGCAGGCCATGTAGCATTCGATGGGCGAGTTGAGCGGATTGACGCCGACTTCGCCGTAACCACGCAGCACGATCGGCTTCACGTAGCAGGTGTTGAGTTTGTTGTGGCGCACCAGTTCGCAGGCGGCGTTGCCGAAATCCTCGACGGAGAAGGGAAGCTCCATGCGATAAATTTTCGCGGAATTGACAAGCCGCTGCATGTGCTCGCGCAAACGGAAAATCGCCGGGCCCTGCTTGGTGTCGTAGCAACGGATACCTTCGAAGACCGCGGAGCCGTAGCTGACTACGTGTGAAAGGACATGAATGCGAGCGTCGTCCCAGGTGATCCATTTTCCGTTGTGCCAAATTTTTTCGGTCTTCTGAACCGGCATAGAAGCTCCCTTTACGGTGAAAGCCACTCAGTTTGCAGAATACGGTACGGCATCCACAGCGTCAATTTTCGTATGCGGCCGCAGAGCGGTCAACTGAGTGTGCCGTGAAAATTGCGCCGAAACAGAACCAAATTGGCGTATGCCAACGCAGAAAAGCTGGAGTGACTACTGCAGCGGTTTGGAGTCGTCCAGTTTTGACGGGTCGGTAGTTTGCTGTTTGTCTTTCGGCTTTCCATGCATATCCGATTTT
This sequence comes from uncultured Acidobacteriota bacterium, assembly GCA_963731155.1. GTDB lineage: Bacteria > Acidobacteriota > Terriglobia > Acidiferrales > UBA7541 > Acidiferrum. The sequence continues at coordinate 762,088 of CAVSVB010000009.1, read as the reverse complement.
TCCGAGTCGTCCACGCGCTGCATGGTCACCTTCTCTTCCGCGATCACGCGGCCGAAGCGCGCTTCCCAGACGCCGAGAAGAATGAAAGGAATTGCTGTCGCGGCGACGTAAAGCTTGGCGCGGCGGCCGATTTTCGCTTCAGGCTCCCAGCGGAAGAGCTGAGACGAAAGAAACAACGTAAGAATGAACCAGATTGCGAGAGAACCGAGCGATAGAAGGATTTTCGCCGGGCCGAAATTGTTGACGATGGCGTTCTTCAAACCGTGCACCAAATAAGTGGCAGGAAGAAACAGCGCGATATGTTGAACCGTCTTTGAAAGGGAGGTAAAGGGAATGGTGGCTCCGGACAGAAAAATCAGCGGGAGCCATAGCAATTGGTTGAGAACCTGAGTCTCCTGCATGGTGTTGGTAACGCTGGCGATGACCAACCCGAGCGAGCCGAAGGAAACTGTGCCGATCGAAACCAGCAGAAAAACCGAAAGAAGATCGCCCAGGCTCGGAACGTGAAACAGAAAACGCGCCAGAAGGAGTTCCACCAATACCGTCGGAAGCGTGAGCGCGTAATTGGCCAGGATGCTGGAGACGAGCATGTCGGTAGCCGTCGCGGGGGTAACGTGGAAACGGCGAAGAATGCCTTGTTCGCGGAACATCACCAGCGTTGCGCTCAAGCCCCAGAAACTGCCCATAACGTTTAGGCTAAGAACCGGGCCGAGGAGATAGGCGACTACTGTCGGTTCGCCCTTGGCAAAGACTCCGGCATACAGAAAGAAAAATCCCAGCGGCATGACGATGCTGAAAAAGAAGAACATTTTGTTACGCAGAGCGAGGCGTACGCGCATGCGCGTTAAAGTCAGTAGGTTCGTCAATCTCGCAGCCTCCTTCCGGTTAGTTCGATGAAAACATCTTCCAGGGAAGGCGTGGCGATTTCCAGGCCGACCAGTTCATTGTTCTGCGTTTCGAGATATTTCACCAAGGAAACAATGGCTTGCGGAGGACGCAGGCAGTGCAAGACGTATAGACCGTTCAGCGAACGGCAATCGGAAACGCCTTCGAGCGATCCCAGAGTAGCCTCCAATTCCTCACGAGCCAGGCGCACTTCGATGCGTGTTTTGTCAGCAGAAGTCTGTTTCAATTCGCGTGGCGTGCCCTGCGCGATCACTTTGCCGTGGTCCACGATGGCCACGCGGTCGCAGAGACGCTCGGCTTCTTCAATGTAGTGCGTGGTGAGCAAGATGGTCTTTTTATCGCGGCGGAGTTCTTCGATCACGTCGTAAATTTCACGACGTACTTGCGGGTCAAGGCCCGCGGTGGGTTCATCCAGGAAGACTACTTTGGGATCATTGACCAGCGCGATGGCCAAAGCGAGCCGCTGTTTCTGTCCGCCGGAAAGCTGACTGTAAAATGCATCGCGTTTTTCTTCCAGCCCGAATCGCTTCAGCAAATCTTCTGGATTGCGCCGCCGCTTGTAAAATCCGGCGAAAAGTTTCAGCGCTTCCATGACGCGCAATTTGTCCGGCAGAGCGGTAGATTGGAGCGCCGCGCCGATTTCGCGCTTCAGTTCGTCGGGATTGCGCTGTGGATCGTAGCCGCACACGGAAACGGTGCCGCTGTCCGCGTTTCGCAGACCTTCCAGAATTTCCACGGTGCTGGTTTTTCCGGCACCGTTTGGCCCAAGCAGGCCGAAGACTTCGCCTTCCGCGACTGCAAAGCTGATGCCACGCACCGCTTCCACGTCGCCGTAGCGCTTGGTGAGATTTTCTACGTGCAAAACAGGATTGGCCATAAGTTGTGAACAGACAGCATACCGCAAATGTTTCCCACGCCGAAAATGACCGTTAACTGCGCGAGGATCGTTCTACCGATTGTCAGTCCGACGCAGTCAGGAGTCTCACCAGCGTTGAGATCGAAGACCAAGAGAGATTCCTCGCTGCGCGGACTCCGCTCGGAATGACGGGGTCAAACCCTCGAAATGACGGTGTTAATCTCTGGCCTGAATAGGTGTGCGGTGAGAGGTTTATTTCTTTGACTTGGGTTTCCTACGTTTACTTCTACTTCCAGTACTCTTAGCCGGCGTCCAGGCGTGCTTTTTCATGTCCACGCGGGATTCGCGGAGGGTAACGCCTTCGGATTCAAGCAGTTTGCGCTGCAGGCCAGCATAGGGTTCGCGGATCAGCAGCTTTCCACCGTAACCAACCACGCGGTGCCAGGGAACACCTTTGCCGGGGGGACTTGCCGCCATGGCGCGGCCAGCACTGCGCGCTCCTCCGCGGAGCCGAAGAGCTTTGGCGAGTCCCCCATAAGTAATAACCCGGCCGCGGGGAATTCGTTTCACGAACGCGTATACAGGAGCCCAGGACATCGCTGCGGAACCTCTTTCTCTGGCGCGAGCCGATGTCGTGCGACGCGACATCGGGCACAACGTGACATCCAATATACGAATGCCGCGCAAATAATGTAACGATGCCGTGACAAGCAAGCAAGAATCGAAATTCCCACAGCCGTGTTGAACCTAATGTAGAGAGATTGTTGAACGATCAGTGCGCAGGCAAAAACTTCGCGGTACAGGAAAGAAATACGCATACGAGAAATCAATGAAACGAAACAAAAAAAGTGATGAGAGATTTCAGTGAAAAGACGGTAAGTTGCAAAGTAACTCTTTCAGGACACTTTTTGATGAAAGCAAGCATCTAATATTGACGAGTGTAGTGGAAGGCAAATACACTACGCTGGAAAGTGCGGGTTTCAGGGTGAGGTCATGGCTTTTGTTCGTCGCAAAGGAAATTCGTTTTATCTGGTGCACAACGTGCGCCGCGGCGGAAAAGTGAAGCAACTCCACCTCGCACGTCTTGGCGAGCGCGCAAAAATCACTGATACCATTGTCCGCGAAGTCTCCAAAAAGCATCCTTTCGTCGATCTGAATTGGCGCGCGCTTCGCGATCAACTGAATCAACGGATCAATCTGGCTGATCCTGATTCGCCGCAAGTGCAAAAACTCATCGCAACCTTGAGAGCATTACACCTCGACCTGGCGGACCTGTTTCCGCCGGCTCTCCAAATTTCCGATTCACCCGCAGTGGCCAAAGAGCTGCTCGTACAATTACGGCTCTTGCAGTCCACGATCCAGGTCAAATTGGAACAGTTCGGACCTGGAAGCGGGCGTTTTGGGAGCAGCGTCGCTGTAGCAGCGCGACGCTAGGAGGCGGTCACATGAGCCACGAAATTCTTCCGCTCGACCCAGAGAAGCGCAGTACCGACACCTTGGAATTCAAGACCTCGCTCGACGCAAAAATCGTCGGCCAGGAAGAGGGTGTGCAGGCCCTGGTGGACTTGTATCAGGTGTTCTGCGCGGGATTGAACTCACCGGGACGGCCTGTAGGCAATCTGTTGTTCCTGGGACCGACCGGTTCCGGCAAGACGCGCATCGTGGAGGCCGCTGCTGAAATCCTGTTTGGCGACCCTCGTGCCATTATCAAGGTGGACTGCGCGGAGTTTCAGCACTCGCACGAAATCGCGAAATTGATTGGTTCGCCTCCGGGCTATTTGGGGCACCGCGAAACTCATCCGCTGATCACGCAGGAAGCGTTGGCTGCGAATCATACCGATAAGTTGAAGCTGAGCTTTTTGCTGTTCGACGAAATTGAGAAGGCCAGCGATGCGCTGTGGCAACTGCTCTTGGGCATGTTGGATAAAGCGACGCTGACGTTAGGCGATAATCGGCGCGTGGATTTGTCTCAGACGGTGATTTTCATGACGTCGAACCTGGGCGGCGGAGAGATCACCGAGCTGATGGAAGGCGGGATGGGATTCATCCAGCCGAAGGATAAGCCAATTGCCGGCCTTGACGAAAAGGTGGAACGTACGGCGATCGAAGCAGCGCGACGGAAGTTTTCGCCGGAGTTCATGAACCGTCTGGACAAAGTGGTTGTGTTCCATCCGCTGCTGCGGAATCAGTTGGAAGAAGTGCTGGAAATCGAATTGGGCCAGGTGCAGCAACGAGTGCTGGAAACGGCGCGCGGGCAGTTCCTGTTCCGGGTGACGAGCGCGGCGCGGGAATTTCTGCTGACGGAAGGCACGGATCAGCGTTACGGTGCACGGCACCTGAAACGCGCCATCGAACGCAACATCGTCTATCCGCTGGCGAATCTGCTGGCTACGGAGCAAGTGCACGTCGGCGATCTGGTCCGAATCGACTGGGACGGCGTGGCAAAAAGCCTCTCGTTTATCCGTGAGAGCGAAGGCGCGCTGATTGAGGCGCCTTCGCCGATGGCCAGTCGGGCGGCCGCAATGGCCGAAGCACGCGATGGCAAAGCGCTGGAAGCTCCGACCGAAGCCGCTGCGGCTGGCGCGTCGCCACCTTCCGCAGCGCTTCCGGCAACATCTCCGGCTGCTGCGCCGCAAGGCCGCAAAAAGCCGGACCGGGACCGAACTTAATTCAAGTAATTCTTTAATTTGCCGAAAAGCTAACTAGGGCGTCATCCTGAACGGATTTCGCCCCTTTTTTGTCGTCCGGCGCTTGCCACAATCTGCTTCAGCGCTCTCACTTTGCGTCTGGATGAAACACAGTCTCACCCGGTGAGACACGCTCCTCAAACTGGAATTTTGTATGTTATTGAGATCTCGTGGCTTCTGCCGCTCGTTCTTCAGGGCTGAAAGTGGCCTCACTCCTGCATTAACGTGCCTGCAGCAGTTTCGTGAGACGCCGTGCCATTTGCGGAGCACGGGCAGCCAGGGGACGTGTTATGAGACCAGCGGTTCGCCAGCAACTCAATCCCAGCATCCGCAGTAACGATACGCGCGACTTTGAAGGCTCGCTTCGGTCGAAGATCGTCGGCCAGGAAGAAGGCGTGCAGTCCCTGGTGGACTTGTATCAGGTGTTCTGCGCGGGATTGAACTCACCGGGACGGCCTGTAGGCAATCTGTTGTTCCTGGGACCGACCGGTTCCGGCAAGACGCGCATCGTGGAGGCCGCTGCTGAAATCCTGTTTGGCGACCCTCGCGCCATTATCAAGGTGGACTGCGCGGAGTTTCAGCACTCGCACGAAATCGCGAAATTGATTGGTTCGCCTCCGGGCTATTTGGGGCACCGCGAAACTCATCCGCTGATCACGCAGGAAGCGTTGGCTGCGAATCATACCGATAAGTTGAAGCTGAGCTTTTTGCTGTTCGACGAAATTGAGAAGGCCAGCGATGCGCTGTGGCAACTGCTCTTGGGCATGTTGGATAAAGCGACGCTGACGTTAGGCGATAATCGGCGCGTGGATTTGTCTCAGACGGTGATTTTCATGACGTCGAACCTGGGCGGCGGAGAGATCACCGAGCTGATGGAAGGCGGGATGGGATTCATCCAGCCGAAGGATAAGCCAATTGCCGGCCTTGACGAAAAGGTGGAACGTACGGCGATCGAAGCAGCGCGACGGAAGTTTTCGCCGGAGTTCATGAACCGTCTGGACAAAGTGGTTGTGTTCCATCCGCTGCTGCGGAATCAGTTGGAAGAAGTGCTGGAAATCGAATTGGGCCAGGTGCAGCAACGAGTGCTGGAAACGGCGCGCGGGCAGTTCCTGTTCCGGGTGACGAGCGCGGCGCGGGAATTTCTGCTGACGGAAGGCACGGATCAGCGTTACGGTGCACGGCACCTGAAACGCGCCATCGAACGCAACATCGTCTATCCGCTGGCGAATCTGCTGGCCACGGAACAAGTTCATATCGGCGATTTGATTTGCATAGACTTTAACAAAAAAGAGTCCTGCCTGACGTTCACGCGCGAGGGAGAGAACCTGACCATGCCTGTGCGGCGGCAGGAGCCGGTAACTTTGCTGCGCGCGTCGCAAGCGAAAAGCGGCAAGACCGTCGAAACGCCAGCGGCAGGCGGAGCACCCGAACCAGCACCGCGCATGGCGCGCTAGAGATTCCCCCAACCACCCCTGACACGGCCCGGGCGGGCAACCGTTCGGGCTTTTTTTTTTGGTGTGCCGGCGAACGAGTGATGAGAAGCGTGACGCAGCTCCTCACGACAAAGCTCGAGCTCCGAGTAAACAGCGCGAAGAGTGCGGTGGCACGACCATGGGAACGGAAATTCCTGGGTTTCAGCTTCACGAATCATAAACAGCCGAAGAGGCGCTAGGCGCCGAAAGCGGTCGTGCGATTCAAGGAGCGAGTCCGGGAACTAGCGCGGCGGACACGGGGCATAAGCCTCGTCCAAATGGTCCATGAGCTAGCGGAGTATCTCCGCGGATGGATCGGCTACTTCGGACGATGCGAAACTCCGGACGTGCTCAACAAGCTGGGCCAATGGCTCCGACGACGACCTCGGTCGATGGTCTGGATCCAGTGGAAACGAGGGACCACGAGATATCGAGAGCTCCGCAAGCGCGGCGTCGATGCACAAGAAGCCGCGCGCACGGCGGGCAGCTCCGATGGTCCGTGGCACCTCGCGAATACCCCAGCGTTGCACCTCGCTCTGTCTAACGCTTACTTCGCATCGTGCGGCCTTCCGGAGCTCACGGCTCATGGTTAGCTCAACCCGCCGAACCGCCGGATGCGGACCCGCATGTCCGGTCGTGTGGCAGGGGAAGAGAGGTGACTCTCTCCCCTATGCCGATTTGAGTAAAGCCGGTAAGTCCTCTGCGCAAATGAAAAGGGCGGCCTCGACAGCCGCCCTTTCCCGCGTCCAACTAGTTCGAATCAGCTTGAACTAGTTCTTGTCGTCCGCATCTCCGTCCGAAAACAGGAACGGCAGCACATGAATCTGTTCTTTCCTGACGGCCTGCAGTTCGTTCGGATCGATGCCAAGTACTTCGACGATCGAGGCAGCAACCTGCTGGTTGGAGACCGGAGTCTTTACGACTTGCGCGTCCAAATGAGGATTGGAGATGAGCAGAGCGACGTGCACATCGTCTTCATTGAAGCCGCCATGTTCGGAGATCTTCGAGCCGCCGGTAAAGATTACGCCGGTCTGAGTCTTGAGAATGATGTCCGGAGTGCGCGGATCCTGCGCCGGATCATTGAACTTGTTCTTCAAGGAATTCAGCGCAAAGATCTCCTGAATTCCCAGGTGGTCCTGAACGGCGGGATCGCTGATTGCGGCTACAACGCCAGGGGTAAGCGAAGGATCGGTGAGCCAAATCAGCGAGCCGTCGTCAGAAATGTCAAATGCTTCTGCGGCACCGATGGTGTTGGCCGGTTCGCCACCGCCGATACCACGGCGCTTGGTGATGTCGATGGGAGACTGGCCGTGCTTGGCGCCGACGATGAGCAGCGTGGAATTGTAGATTCCTTCCTTTTTCAACTCCGCGACAAATTTACCGAGCGACTGATCAATGTAGTCGAGTTCGAGGGCCATGCCGGCGTTAGGCGTGCCGACCACGTCTGAGTAGCCGCCGAGTATCCCGGTCACGGGATCTGTTTTCAGTTTTTCGCCGACGCTGACAGACTGGAAGTTGGTGCCAAAGATCGCCGGAACGCCAACTTTCTTGGAGCGATCATGCGTCCAGCCGTCGATTTGGTTAAGAACAGCTTGCACGTGGGTGCTGTCATAGCACTGGATATTGGCAAAGCTGGTAGTCCAACCGTCGTCGGGCGTGGGATCGGGGAAGTTAACCGGAGTACAGCCGGGGAAAGGCAGAGCAATGGGGATGGAGTTGATTTCCGGCCCGAAGAAATCGTCCACGCCGTTGCCGCTGGGGCCATTAGTCCATTCGTACGACGGGTGCTTGTCGGTCCACGCCGTGCGGCCGCCGTGCGCTTTCACCACTTCGAAGATGGTGTTGACACGAAGATACTGGTGCGGGTGAACCGGCTTGCATCCGTTGTTGGGATCGCGCGGCAGGAACGCGGGGTTAATGCCGCCTCCACCGTTGAGCTGTTTCAAATCAATATCCACGCCTTCGTCGAGTTCGACGATTCCCCCGAATGTCGGGCAGGGGCCGCCGGTTGTTCCGATGTCGGGATTGCTGGCCGCTTGCGGCGCCAGTGCGCGGTTCCAGGTGACGTCATACCAGAACCCAGTGGTAGTGGGCGAACCTCCAGTGACCAGCGACGCCAATCCGGGGAACGAATCCGACGGCGTGGAAGTGGAGGCGTTGCTGTAGGTGAGTCCGTGTTTGCTAAGTCCGGCCAGCGTTGAATTCGGATGAGACGCGATGTAATTGGAAAGATCCAGCGCGTGCAAGCCGTCCACGCTGATCAGCAATACGTGCTCAATCTTGTGGCCTTTTAATTCGTCATCTCCGGCGCGTGCCGGAGTCGTTGCGCCGAGCAGGACAAGGCTCAGCAGTATGGCAGAAATGCTTTTCCTCAAGGACATTCTCCTTTTATGATTTCGCGACCCGAATAAGTGCCAACACGCTGCTCTACGGTAGGAGACTAGTGTTACAGGTCTGAAAAAGAACGGTTGCTGGCAGGTGAATGCCCGGAGAAATCTCGAATCGACAGTACTACAAGTTTTGCGGGAAGCATGGATGGTTATAGAGCTTAGTTCGCGAAGCGAGCTACGGCTTCCGGATGCGATTCGTGCAACTCCGACGCGCGCGCGATCGCAGCGGTGATGCTTTCACAAATATTTTCTGCGCCGACGTGCCGTTCGAATTCGGCCTGCTTCATCAATTGAGCGGGCTGCTCGCGCGCGCCGCATAATAACAATTGCCGGCCTGATGCATGCATTCGATCAGCCAGCTCACGAATCGCGCCGAGGCCGGTAGCATCAATTGCCGTCATATTTCGCAGACGCAAAATTACGATTGGCGGCAATGTATCAAGCTCCTCCAAAATGTCCGCGAACTTATCCGTCGCGCCAAAAAGGAATGGCCCGTGCACCCGGTACACCACTGCGTAATCGGGAATGTCTTTGCCCTGCAGAACGTGTACGCGGCTATCTGCCACATAGTCGCGCGTGACGCGGGTCACCGTGGTCGTGCGCGAGACTTTTCGTATAAAGGTGAGCGCGGCGAGGATCATTCCGAATTCCACGGCAAACGTTAAGTCGGTCACCACTGTCAGCGTCAAAGTGACCAGCCAGATTGCGATATCCGCCGCGGATAGCTTCAGAATCTCCGGGATTTCCTCCCAGTCGCCCATGTTGTAGGCGACCATCAGCAAAATCGCGGCCAGCGCTGCCAGGGGCACATCTTTCACCAGCGGCGCTGCGAATAAAATGATCGCCAGCAGTGTTAGCGCGTGGATCATTCCTGCCACCGGAGTTTTTGCGCCGGCGCGCACATTGGTCGCGGTCCGTGCAATCGCTCCCGTGGCCGGCAAACCGCCCACCAGCGGCGACAGAAGGTTCGCAAAGCCCTGCGCGATCAGTTCGACGTTTGGATTGTGTTTGTCGTGGCTCATTTTGTCCGATACCACTGCGGACATCAGCGATTCAATCGCGCCAAGCATTGCCACCGTCAGCGCCGGCGAGAGAAGCTGCCGCGCGGTGTCGTAACTAAATTGCGGTATCGCAAAATGCGGCAGCCCTTTGGGGATTCCGCCGAATCTCGTTCCGATCGTTTCCACTGCTAAGTGAATCAGTGCGACCGCCGCCGTCGCTCCGAAGCAAACTAAAATCGCTCCAGGCACTCGCCTTGCGTATTTCTGGCAAACGATCATCACCGCCAGCGAAATCAATGCAAGAAGCGTAGCTTCCCAGTTCAGCGTTCGAAAAGCCCCGGCAAGCGCTTTCATCCGGTGAAAAAAATCGCCAGGGACCTGATCCAGTCTTAAGCCGAAAAAGTCCTTTATTTGCGTACTTGCGATGAGAATTGCAATTCCATTCGTAAAGCCGACGATCACCGGCCGCGGGAAGTACTTCACCGCCGTGCCCATTCCCGTCACTCCGAGTAGAACGAGCAACACTCCAGCCATCATCGTGCACACGAATAACCCATCGAGACCGTGTTTGGCGATGATTCCCGCAACCACCACCACGAATGCGCCGGTTGGTCCGCCAATTTGCGTCTTTGATCCGCCGAACGCGGAAATCACAAATCCCGTAACAATTGCGCAGTACAGCCCTGCTTGCGGGGACATGCCCGACGAAATGGCAAACGCCATGGCCAGCGGCAGCGCCACCAGGCCAACAGTTACGCCCGCTGCCAGGTCAGAGACAAATTTATGTCGATGGTAATTTCTCAGGAGAATTACGGACTTCGGTAACCACGCATCAACTGTGGACGACATCAGCTCTCAGATCCTACTGACGGGGAACTGCTTAGATGATAGCAAGCGCATTTAACGCGGCTGGCGCTTCCTCTGCTGAGTGTGTCGGGTTAGAAAAGCCGACCGTGCAAGTCGTACTTAGTCCGCAGCCTTGCTGCGCGAAACAGCCTTCCAGCGCAACACCGGCTTACGCGCCGCGCCAACTTCATCCAGACGTTTCACGCGCGTGGTGTGCGGAGCGGTCTTCACCAATTCAGGTGTGGCGGCGGCTTCTTCCGCGATGCTTTTCATCGCATCAATAAACAAATCACATTCTTCTTTCGATTCCGATTCTGTCGGCTCGATCATCAACGCGCCGGGCACGATCAGCGGAAAGGCCGTAGTGTATGGATGGAATCCATAGTCAATCAGCCGCTTGGCGATATCCATGGTGTTTACGCCATTGCGTTTTTGCTTCGCGTCACTGAAAACCACCTCGTGCATCGAGGGCAGGGAATAGGGCAAATCGTAAATGCCTTCTAAATGTTTGCGAATGTAATTCGCGTTGAGCACCGCGTCTTCCGTTGCCTGCCGCACTCCCGGCCCGTACGCCAGAATATACGCCAGAGCGCGCACTAACACGGCAAAGTTCCCGCCGAAGGCGCGAACTTTGCCGATGGAATCTGGCCTCACTTGTTCCAGCGCCAGCTTTCCGCCTTCGCGTTCCACCAGGATCGGGACCGGGCGGAACGGTTCCAAAATCTTCTTCATAGCCACCGGACCCGCGCCCGGTCCGCCTCCGCCATGCGGCGTGCTGAACGTCTTGTGCAAATTCAAATGCATTACGTCCACGCCCGTGTCGCCGGGCCGCATAACACCCGTCAGCGCGTTCATGTTGGCGCCATCCATGTATAGCAGTGCGCCCTTCGCATGGAGAATTTCCGCGATTTCGGGGATGCGCTCCTCGAAAATTCCCAGCGTGGAAGGATTGGTGATCATCAGCGCCGCGACGTCTTCCGTCACCAGATCGCGTAGCTTATCCACATCAATCTGCCCGTGCGATTCGGACTTGATGTTTTGTACTTCGTAGCCGGCGATCACCGCCGTCGCAGGATTCGTTCCATGTGCCGAGTCTGGGATTAAAACTTTCTTGCGCGCGTCACCTTGTTTTTCAAGATAGGCGCGAATCAGCAGCAGTCCTGTCAGTTCGCCCTGCGCGCCCGCCGCCGGTTGCAGCGTGATGCAATCCATGCCGGTGATTTCCAGCAAACACTTTTCCAGCAATTGCAGAATCTTCAGGCAGCCCTGGGAAAGCTCCTGTGCTTGGTAAGGATGTTCTGTCGCAATGCCGTCCAGCCGCGCCACAAATTCGTTTACGCGCGGGTTGTACTTCATGGTGCAGGAGCCCAGCGGATACATGCCGAGATCGATCGCATAATTCCACGTGGATAACCGCGTGAAGTGCCGAATCACTTCGATCTCGCTGACTTCGGGAAATCCTTCCACGCCATCGCGGCGGTGCTGCGCACCCAGCGTCTTCGCAACGTCCACTTTGGGCACGTCCAGCGGGGGCAATTCGAACGCGCGTTTCCCCGGGGACGATTTCTCGAAGATCAGTCCTTCGTTTTGATTGGTGTGCCGCGTCGCTTTTTTTATCTTTTCCGCCATAGTTTTCTTGCTTCTGTAGGGGCACGATAAATCGCGCCCTTCGGTTCGTGTCCCAGGTGTGTCGCTTTAAACCTTCTTGTCTAAGATCCGCCGCAATGCCGACGCAAACCGCTCAATTTCCGCGCGCGGCGTGGTCTCGGTCACGCATACTAGTCCATGCTTGGTCAATTCCGGATACGCCGTCCCCAACGCCAGCGGCCCGGCGATTTTCTCCTTCAACAATTCTCCGTTGATGATGCGCACGGATCGCGGAAACTCCAGCGTGAACTCGTTGAAGAACGGCCCGTCGAATGCCCGTTTCACTCCAGGAATTTTCTGCAACTCGCTTAACGCAAATTGCGCCTTGGCCAGATTCTGCTCGGCCATTTCGCGCAAACCTTCTTTGCCCAGCAGCGTCAGGTGCACCGTCGCCGCCAGCGCGCACAGTGCCTGGTTGGTACAAATATTCGAGGTCGCCTTCTCGCGCCGGATGTGCTGTTCGCGTGTGGCCAGTGTCAGCACGAATCCGCGTTTGCCCTCCGTGTCTGTAGTTTCTCCCGCAAGCCGCCCCGGCATCTGCCGCACAAATTTATCGCGCGACGCGATCACTCCGGCGAACGGCCCGCCATAGCTCGGCGGCAATCCGAAACTCTGCGCTTCCATCGCCACGATGTCTGCTTCCGCAGGCGGTTTCACTGCGCCGAGCGAAACGCCTTCCGCAATCGCAACCACCAGTAACGCGCCGACTCCATGCGCCGCGTCCGCGATTGCCGGCAGCGTTTCGAGTACCCCAAAGAAATTCGGCGATTGCACCACCACCGCAGCCACATCATCTTTTAGCGCGCTTTTGATCGCCGCTGCGTCCACTGTGCCGCTTTTCGTGTAGCCGATCTCTTCCACATGCAGCCCGGAGTTTTTCGCGTAAGTCTGCAGCACTTCGCGATATTCCGGATGCAGCGACCGCGCAACCAGCACCCGGCTGCGTCCCGTCAACCGTTCCGCCATCAAGACTGCTTCTGTCGTCGCCGTCGAACCGTCATACATCGAAGCGTTCGCCACTTCCTGGCCCGTTAATTGGCACATCAAAGTTTGAAACTCAAAAATTGCCTGCAGCGTGCCTTGCGTGATTTCCGCTTGATAAGGAGTGTAGGAAGTCAGGAATTCTCCACGTAGCAAAATCGTGTCGGTAATCACTGATCGCAAATGCTGGTAAACGCCAGCTCCTAGAAAGCTGGTATAGCCAAGCGAATTTTCTCCCGCGCGCTGCTTGAAATAGTCGATCACCTCGGTCTCGGAAAATGGCCCAGGCAGTTTCAATGCTTCGCGCAGCCGGTATTTTTCGGGAATCGTTTCGAACAACTCTTCAATCGATTTTGCGCCAATCGCGGCCAGCATTTCCTGCCGTTCGGCGGGGCTCTTCGGGAGGTAGCGCATCAGGCCGAGGCTTCCTTGCCTTTCGCCGCGATGTACGCTTCGTACGCCGCGCTATCCATCAATTTCTCCAGCTCCGCCGGATTCGCCAGTTTGACTCTAACCATCCACGCCGCCCCATGCGGATCGCTATTGATCGCTTCCGGCTTATTATGCAGTGAGGGGTTCGCTTCCAGCACTTCGCCGGAAACTGGCGCGTAAATTTCGCTCACCGCTTTCACCGATTCCACGGTTCCAAATGATTTCCCCGTTTCCAGTTTTTTGCCCGCTTCCGGCAGTTCCACAAATACCACGTCGCCCAGTTCGTTCTGCGCGTAATCCGTGATACCGATCGTGGCCACTCCGTCTTTTGCGTCCACCCATTCGTGTTCTTTCGTATAGCGATAGTTTGCTGGATATCCCATCAGTCCACCTCTCGCTGAATTTGATAAGTCAGTTCGAACCGGATACTGCCTGCGGCGCTGTTTTTCTTACGCGCTTGTAAAATGGCGTTGGCACTACTAACGCTTTCACCCGCTGCGTGCGCACTTCCACAAAAAGATGCGTCCCCAGGGCTGCCAGTGCCGGCGGCACATACGCCAGCGCAATATTTACCCCCAGCGTCGGTGAAGGCGAACCACTGGTAACCACTCCAACCTCTTCACCCGCCGCATCAAAAACTTTATATTCGTCGCGCGCGATCCCGCGTTCCATCATCTGCAATCCAACCAGCTCCCGTTTCAGTCCAGCCGCGGAAGCCTTCGCCAGCGCTGCGCGTCCAATGAAGTCTCTCTTCTCCATTTTGCAATAGCGGTCAAGTCCTGCTTCCCATACATTGATCGTTTCGCTGATCTCGTGCCCGTAGAGCGCCATCTTGGCTTCCAGTCGCAGCGTGTTTCGCGCACCCAGCCCGCACGGCAAAATCCCAAATTCTTTGCCCGCTTCCATCACTGCGTTCCACACCATTTCGCTCGTCGCCACGTCGCCAGGGACATAAATCTCAAATCCATCTTCGCCCGTATAGCCGGTTCGCGCAATCAACCGGCAAGGCAGTCCGCAGACTGTTCCGTGCGTGAACCGATAATTCTTGATGCCATCAACATTCGCGTCCGTGAACCGTTTCACCACGTCGACCGCTCGCGGACCCTGGATCGCCAGTTGGGTATACGCGTCGCTGTAGTCTTCGACCACGCAATCCATTTCTTTTGTGTTTTCCCGCACCCACGAAACATCTTTTTCCCGCGTGCCGGCATTGATCACAAATAGAAAATCGTCTTCGCCCATGCGGTGCACGATCACGTCGTCCACAAACGTGCCTTGTGGATAGAGCATCGCCGAATAATGCGCCTGTCCGATCGCAAGCTTCGACGCGTCGTTCATGCTCAGGTGCTGCACTGCTGTTAACGCGCCGCCCGGCGTATTCCCGGTTCGAATCCGGATATCGCCCATATGGCTCACGTCGAAGACGCCGACGCCGTTGCGGACTGCCTTATGTTCCGCGATCAAGCCGCCATTCGCCGGATACTCCACCGGCATATCCCAGCCGCCAAAATTCACCATCCTCGCGCCCAGCTTGCGATGCAGCGCGTTTAACGGTGTTTTGCGCAGTGCGGTCACCGGGGAAGCTGACGAGTTCTCCGTCGCGGCTGAATTTGTATTTGGAGTTGTGACGGATTCCATTCCGTTTTCTCGGGCAGAAAACCGATACTAGCACGCGCTCCCAAACCCGTCAAAGAAGCGCGTTAGCGGCAGGAATGTGGTTCATTTGTTGGAAACCGCCCGCAAATTCACGGCGCTGCTGAACTTGCCGCAAGGCAACACGCTCAGGTAAAGTTTGTCCTAGGAGGCTGCGATGCCCGCCGGCCCGGTGCTCTGCGTTCAGTGCGACAAGCCCGAGTATCAGTGCACTTGCGATAAGTACTGCACCATCTGCAAGAGCATGCTGGACGTTCGACTTTGCATGGATGGCCTTTACTATTGCCCGGACTGCCGGGAAGCTTGCGACGTCACCCTCGCGGATACTCGTGGCCACTGACCCGAAACGCATCGAGCTTCACCTCGATGCCGACCCGCGCTTCGCCGCAGCTGCCGGTGGCACCGTCCGTTGCCTCGCCGAGTTTGCCGGAATGCCCGAAGACGTTTGCCGCGAATTTCAGGACGCCACCATTCGCGCGTGCCTGGAAGCGTTCGAATTGCGCCCCACAGCGAGACACATCATCGAATTCTGCCGCTTTGAGGACCGCGTTGAAGTCATCGTAGACCCAAACGTCGGCGCCGCCGCCATTCGCCTGACCCGCTCGGTCAACTCCCACAGCTAATCGAGATTTGCGTCCCCGCCGTCATAGCGGCCGCCTTCTTCTTTTTTCCTTGGGTAGCGGGGGTTTTATGCCTCCGCTCTTTTTCTTTCTTCTGTTCTGTCTTCAAACCGAACAAAAATGAAAAGGCGAGCTATCCGCCCGCCCTTCATTCCCCGAGGATTTTTTGTCTGTCGTCCCTACATCTTCAACGCAAACGTATTCTTTTTGATCAGTGACGTCATCTGATCGTCCGTCAGCGCCAGCCGCAGCACCACCCGGTCACCCGCGGGATTCACCTGCGCGTGCCCCAGCAAATCCGCTAGGTCCGGATTCTGCTGCTTGGCCTGATATTGCTGGTATGCAAACGCCAGCGTCATCAATTGCGCCAGCGTATTTGCGTCGTCCACCGACCCGCAAATCGCTTGAAACTTTCCGTCGATTCCGCCGCTGGCTTGAACGCCGACAATCAAATTCTGCATACGCGTCACCAGCTTCGCAGCTTCGGGAAATTGCTGGATCTGCGGTGCCAGCTGCTGCATTGCCAGCCGCGTATACGCCGGATTCAACACCGCCCATACTACGCCGGTTCCATTCGCATCGTTAATCAGCGAATACATTTTGTCGTTGCGCAGCAGGCCTTCCGCTCCGCCATAGCGCACGTCCAGCATTTTTTCCAGTTCGCTGCGATGCCCGAACGCCGCAGTGTTCGAGTCCAGAAACAAGAAGAAGAGATCGCTCGCGCCGCTTCCACTCCCAAAAGCATACATCGTAAATCCGTGCGACTTGAACGTCGGCAACTTTTGCGCTTTGAAATAAGCTTCCGTGGACTGCGGATTGTAGCTCCCCAGCGCCACTCCCACCACTTCTTCGCCGGTCGGCACCGCCGTTGAACCTGTTCCTGCCGTCTTGTCGGTCACGCCCTCCGCCACCAATCCCCACGCCAGTTCCTCCACCTGCGAATTCGGATCCACTCCCGCCGACGCCAGAAACTTTTCGAATTGCTTGAACCGCTCCGGCAGCATCTGCTCCTGCAATTGCGGAAACCATTTCTGCGAACGCGCCTGCTTCAGGTTCGCATACGCAAATTCACCAACATTCTTCGGGAAAAGTGCGATCGTATCCGCCCCCAGGCTTTGCGCGCTGGAAATTTGTGCGCTGCATAACATCGCGGCAGCCACTGCTATGCCGCCTGCCAGCTGCCCAATCATCTTTCTCATTTCTTGCTCCTTGCTTTCTTTCTAAAATGTCTTACTTTTCTCCGGCGGGGAACGACCTTCAGAGCTCGCCAAAAGCCACCGTGTCCGTCATTCCGAGCGAAGCAACCGAAGGTTCCGACCATGTCGGAAGGAATCTCTCCGTACTCCGCTGCCCAGCACGCATCTGCTCATACAATCGCCGTCGCACTCAACTTATCGCGCAGTCCCGAGATGGCCTGCCGTTTCGCCGCCACGTACTTCTCGTCCTTAATTCCGTCCAGATTGACTTCCACGTTCGCGATGGCTCCGCGCGCGCCGGCCTCCGCCATCAATCTCGCTACCTGTAAGTCTGACTTCATGGATGCCGCCGCGATAGCCTGCAGTTGTCCCAGACGTGCGCATAGTGCAACTGCCTGTTCGGCGACTTTCATCGGCACGTCCGCCGCGCCCTTGGTAGCCGATTGAATTCTTTCCGCGCGCGCCGCAATTTCCGCCGCGTCCGACTGCGGCATTTTGAACGCCGCCATCACCGCATCGTACGACGTCGCATCTCGATCGATCGCCTCAGTCAAGGCATCGGCTTCCTTGCGCATTGCCTCGAGATGCTCGGAAAGTTTGTCTACATGCATAGCCTGCGATTTTTTCTTGCGCGAAAGCCCAGCTACCATTTGTCCCAGCGCCGCACCCAGCGCCGCAGCCAGCGCGGAAACGCTTCCGCCACCAGGAGTCGCCGCCGGTTCGGCCACCGCTTCCACAAACGGCCGCGCCAAAGCTGCCAGCCTTCCCTCCTTCTTTTCTATCAGCGCCGCGCCAGAAAGCGCCGCCGCCAACTTATTCTCAAAAACCTGCGATGGCGAGAAGTTTTCCAGCTGTAGAAAATAATCCGCAGCCATCTCGAGCGCCCTTTTCGGCACCAGCCCAACAATCTCGCTGCCCACTGGAACCGCTCCGTATCGCGCCGCCTCCCGCTTCACCATTTCATACACGCGATGCATCGGTGTCTGCTCGTAGTCCGTCAAGTTAATCGACACCTGCGCCAGGTTCCGCGCTTTCAATTCTACTCCCATCGATTTCACATAGCGCAGCCCGCCGCTCGAAAATCGGATGGCCTTGGCAATCTTGTTCGCCACGCTGATATCGGACGTGTTCAAGTTTACGTTGTACGCCACCAGAAATTTCCGCGCGCCCACCACCGTCACACCCGCCGTAGGATGCATCTTCGGTTCGCCCACATCCGGCTGGCGCTCATGATTTTTCTTCAGCTCTTCCTTCATCCCTTCGAACTGCCCGCGCCGCACATTTTCCAGGTTCACGCGGTCCGGCCTGGTCGCCGCCGCTTCATAAAAGAAAATCGGAATCCGGTAGCGTTTCCAGATTTCATTTCCCACGTTCCGCGCCAGCGCTACGCAGTCATCCAGCGTTACGCCTTCCACTGGAATAAACGGCACCACGTCGGTCGCGCCCACCCGCGGGTGCGCTCCCTTGTGAACATTCATGTCAATCAATTCCATCGCCTTGCCCGCGCCCAGGATCGCCGCCTCAGCGACAGCATCCGGCTCTCCCGCCAGCGTAATCACGCAGCGGTTGTGGTCCGCGTCCATCTCATGATCCAGTACCCACACTCCAGGCACGCTGCTCATGGTCCGAATCAGCGCATCCACTTTCGCTTTGTCGCGCCCCTCACTAAAATTCGGCACACACTCAATCAGTCGTCTCATATTCCCGTCGCTCTACCTTGTAAGTTCCAGCTTTGCCGTTGTGTAAGTTCCAGCTTTGCCTTTGTAGCGGCTCAGCACCGCTGCGCCCTTCCCCGCTTTCAATCCCGCAACCAAACAATCTCCCCGCGCTTCATCGTCATCCAACAAGTATTCACTCCAAAATAGTAGGGAATTTCCCGATAGTCCGCCACTTCGAACACTGCCAAATCCCCCAGTTTGCCACTCTCAATCGAACCAATCCTCTTCCCCCGCTCCAGCGAATAAGCCGCATTGATCGTCGCCGCCGCAATCGCCTCCGCCGGAGTCATCCGCAACCGCGAACACGCCAACGACAAAATCATCGCCATGTTCAACGTCGGGCTCGTCCCCGGATTAAAATCCGTCGCCAGCGCCACAATAGCTCCCGCATCGATCAACTCCCTTGCCGGAGCATAGCGCTCCAGTCCCAAATGAAAATCGCATCCCGGCAACAACATCGCCGCCGTGCGAGATTTTCCCAGCGCGCGAATATCCGCCGCCTTCAAATACTCCAGGTGATCGCAACTCGCCGCGTTCATATCAATTGCCATACGCGTCGCACCGGTATTCGACAGCTGTTCCGCGTGTACCCGCGCCACCAGCCCATGCTTATTACCCGCCTCCAGCACCCGCTGCGAATCCGCAACCGAAAACGCCCCTCGCTCGCAGAAGACATCGCAAAATTCCGCCAGTCCGTTCTCCGCAACCTCCGGAATCAGCTCTTCGGTAAGCAATTCCACGTATCGTCGCGTTCCACCCGGCTTGCCGCGAAACTCCTCCGGTACCACATGAGCGCCCAAAAAAGTTGAAACAATTTCCAAAGGCTGCTCCGCATCCAGTTCCTTGTGCAACGACAAAATCCGCAGCTCGCTAGTTATGTCCAGCCCGTATCCGCTCTTGGCCTCGATCGTCGTCGTTCCATACTCCGCAAACTGTGCCAGAAAGCCCCGCGCGCGAATCTTCAACTCCTCCGCCGTAGCCGCGCGTAACTTCTTCACCGAATTCAGTATCCCGCCGCCTTTGCGCGCAATCTCCTCATAACTCGCGCCGCGAATTTTCAATTCATATTCTTCCGCTCGGCTAGCCGCATGAATCAAATGCGTATGTGCGTCCACAAATCCCGGCAGTACCACGCGCCCGTCTACATCCAATTTCTCCGCTTTCTTACTTTCTGGAAATCTTTCAACTTTCGAGGCAGGACCAACCGCCACAATCATCCCATCGCGAACCAATATCGCGCCATCTCGAATCACGCCAATGTTTGAAAGCGCAACGCCACGCCGAGGCCCGCGCCCCCGCACCGTAACAATCTGTGAAGCCCCGCAAATTAGAAGGGAATTGCCCACTGCGCGGTATTATGCCTAATCACCTTTAACTTTGCACAAAGCGCCATTGACGCATCGTCGCCGATCGCAACAACACCTTCATTCCGAGTAAGTCGCGTCGCCAAACGACCCGTGAGCGCAGCCTAATTCCTAGTCCCCAATTCCTAATCCCCAGCCGCCGCCTTAGCGTTGTACGCTGGCAAAAACACCTCCCGCGCCCAATCCTCAATCGCCGTCGGCGTCGTATTCTTCTCCGACCGCGCCTCCAGCGGCTTCAGCCGCCCATCATTCGCAGCTTCGTTCATCTCACTCATCAGCGCAGCCGTCTTTCCTGGTATCCCCATCTGCTTCATCCCCTGCTCGATCAAAAAAGCCGGAAAATGTTTGTACGACGATTTCGGTTTCCCAATCGCCGCTCCAATCGCTGCTGCCACTTCGTCCTGCGAAATATCCCGCGGCCCGTGCAATTCGCGCGTTGTCATTCCAGAAAAATCCCTTCTCTGCAGCGCTTCCGCCGCCACCACTCCAATATCCCGCGTGGCAATCATCGGCATCTTTACATCGTGATCGATTCCACCCGCCAGAAATCCCATCGAATGTACGAGCGGAATCAACAGCAAAAAATTTTCCATGAACGGACCCGGCCGCAGAAAAAGCGCATTCAGATTCGGCACCTGCCTCAGTTTTTCCTCGAACGTATGCAAAGCCTGAATCGGCCCGGTTTTGTTTGCGTGCTGCGCTCCAATGCTACTCAGCAGCACCACATGCGAAATTCCCGAAGCCCGAATCGCCTCGGTAATCGCCGTACTCATCTTGTCCCCGGACGCAAGCAACTCCGGATCCTTGGCCCGCGGCGGCAACAGCACGTAAGCTGCCGTAGCGCCTTCGAACGCCTTCGTTAGCGCCGCCACATCATTCGCGTCAGCCGTAACAGTTTCCACGCCTAATCTCGCCCCCGATGGGAAAAACTGCGCCAGCTTTCCAGCATCCCGCCCCACAGCGCGTACTTTCTCGCCCCGCTCCAACAATTTCTTCGCCGCCACCGATCCCGTATTCCCCGTCGCTCCCAGCACCACGTACATGTCGTCTCCCAATGTTCAGCAGTCGTTTGAATCTGCGATGCGAACCATTTTTCTTCTGTTCTTCTCTGTGCCCTCTGCGACCTCTACGTTAAGAAAAACAGTCAACTTGCACTCGAACTCATCGGCACCTTCACATCCTTCTTCTTCGCGAACTCAATCGCCTCCGCATATCCCGCGTCCACATGCCGAATCACGCCCATCCCCGGATCATTCGTCAACACCCGTTCAATCCGCGCCGCCATCTCTGGCGTTCCATCCGCCACCGTCACCTGCCCCGAGTGCTGCGAATAACCAATCCCCACGCCACCGCCGTTGTGAATCGAAACCCACGAAGCTCCGCTAGCCGTATTCACCAGCGCATTCAGCAACGGCCAGTCCGCGATCGCATCTGACCCATCCAGCATCGCTTCCGTCTCGCGATAAGGCGAAGCCACGCTCCCGCAATCCAAATGATCCCGCCCAATCACTACCGGCGCTTTCAATTCACCCTTCGCCACCAAATCATTCAGAGCCAATCCAAACTTGTCCCGCTCGCCATAACCCAGCCAACAAATCCGCGAAGGCAATCCCTGAAACTTCACGCGTTTCTGCGCCAAAGTAATCCATCGCTTCAAGTGCTCATTCTCCGGAAACATTTCGAGCACCAGCCGGTCCGTCCGAGCAATATCCGACGCCTCGCCCGAAAGTGCCACCCACCGAAACGGTCCTTTGCCCTCACAAAACAGGGGACGAATATAAGCCGGCACAAATCCCGGAAAGTTATATGCGTCTTTCACGCCCTGCTGAAACGCAAAGGTCCGAATATTATTTCCATAATCAAAGGTAACCGCGCCGAGCTTCTGCAAATCGAGCATTCCTTGGACGTGCTCCGCCATCGCCTGCATCGAATGTTTTTTATATTCTTCCGGATTGCGCGCCCGCAGCTCCAGCGCCGCCGCAAGCGTCATCTTGTTCGGTACATAGCCGCCAATCGGATCATGCGCGCTGGTCTGATCTGTCAATAAATCCGGCACCACGCCACGCTTCGCCAGCTCCGGAATCAAATCCGCACAATTTCCCACCAGTCCAACCGAAGTCGCTTCGCCCTTACGCACTGCGTTTTTCAAGATTCGCAACGCTTCATCCAGGCTGGTCACCATCACGTCAATGTAGCCGGTCTTAAGCCGCTTCTTGATTCGCTCCGGATCAACATCAATCCCCAAAAACGCCGCGCCGTTCATCGTTGCCGCTAGTGGTTGCGCTCCGCCCATTCCGCCAATCCCGCCACTGACGACTAACTTTCCCTTTCAAATCTCCGTCAAAATGTTTTGTCGCTGCCGCCGCAAACGTTTCGTAAGTCCCCTGCAAAATTCCCTGCGTCCCAATATAAATCCAGCTCCCCGCGGTCATCTGCCCGTACATCATCAATCCGGCGCGGTCGTATTCGTGAAATTTATCCCAATTATTCCAATGTCCAACTAAATTCGAATTGCAAAGCAAAACCCGCGGCGCATATTCGTGAGTACGAAAAATTCCTACTGGCTTTCCGGACTGCAGCAAAAGCGTTTCGTCGTTCGCCAATCCGCGCAGCGATTTCACAATCGCGTGAAAACATTCCCAATTTCGCGCCGCTCTCCCCGTCCCGCCGTACACCACCAACTCTTCCGGCTTCTCCGCAACCTCCGGATCGAGGTTGTTCATTAGCATTCGAAGCGCCGCTTCCTGCTGCCAACCCTGGCAGGAAATTTCCGTCCCGCGCGCCGCGCGAAACGGCCCTTTGCTCAATCCTGTCTCCGCCACAGTTTTCACCGTACTCATCGCCATCTCTCCACAACGCATCTTACCAGCTCTTAATGTAGCAGCGGCGGGGATGCCGCTGCTCTTTCTCAGCCTTTCGTAGTGCCGGGCTTTAGCCCGGCTCTTCAGTAACACGGCCACTCTTGGCGGTGCACGGTGCCGCGCGCGCCGCGAAGCATCCGGCGAGTTGGATCTTTCCATCGCAGCGGACCGGAGAAAAGTCAGTGCGCCTTGTGAAGGCAAAAGTTGAACAGTAAGAGTGATGGGGAAGGCGACCGCAGAGAGAATCAGAATTAGCTCTCGATTGGTTTCGGAAACAACACGAGTGACATCCTCCCCTCCCTGACGGGCCCTGACGGGAGGGGCTTCTCAAGCAACAGGGGCGAACTGCCCCGCGGTTTGCGCTTGCAGGCGTAGTCCACGCCCCAAGATTACGAGTGCCGCCGCATGGTCGCGTCCTATGGTTAGACCGCAATCGCAACAATGCACGCGTTTCGACAGGGCTTTCTTTGCGATAGCGTGACAGCTGGGGCATTCCTGACTGGTGCCCACGCTGCACACGAGCAAAGAACGCTTGCTAGGTTTTGAATCTCCACCCTGCAGGGCGAGGTTTTACGTCCCCACGGATAAATCAATGCGTCGAACCTGCGCTAGCCCCGACCGCCAAGTTCGAGCCGATGTTGGCAACCGGCAGTCGCACCACGACCTGAGTCCCGCTGCCGTTCCCGTCAGAGTTAATTTCCATCGCGCCACCGAGTTGGCGAAGTCTTTCCCGCATCCCGCGGATTCCCACTCCCGGCGTACCCGCCGACAAAAGTTCAAGTTTTTTGTCGGGCGGTATGCCTTTACCCTGATCCTGCACTTCAATTCGAACCTCGCCGTTCGAATGATTAATTCCGATAGCTGCGGTTGGGCTTTCCGAATGACGATGGATGTTTGTGAGACACTCCTGCACCAGCCGGAAGATCGCAGTCTCCATGTCTCTCGGCAGACGGCCAAAATCTTCCGGCAGTTCCAAGTCCACCTTTATTCCGCTGCGCTCCGTAAATCCTCGGATGTACCAGCGGAGAGCCGATGCCAGCCCGGCTTCATCAAGCAGCGGCGGATGGAGCAGGTAGGAAATGGTGCGAATATCCCTGGACATGTCGTTCACCAGCACCACGCTATCCGATACAGTCTTGGCTGATTTCGTAAGCCGTTCGATCTCCGTTCCCAGGTTAGACAGATTCAGGGCCAGAGCCGTAAGGGACTGCCCAGCGCTGTCATGCAATTCGCGAGCGATTCGGCGACGCTCTTCGTCTTGCAACTGCAGAAGCCTGGCCGTGAGGTCGCCGAGTCCCTGGTTGGCTATATCGAGTTCCCCAGTACGCTCGCGCAGCCGTTCTTCCACGTCTTCCAAGGACTGGCGCAGTGCTTCAGCGTTACGCCGGTTATTTTCTCCAATGACCAGAATGATGCTTGACGCGAGCACGAACGCTAGGATGCCAATGAATTGTGTGCCGTCAGGAATACTGAGCGTATGGGAAGGGCTAATGAACCAGTAACGTATGCCGACTAACGCGACAACGATCGCAATGACCGAGGGCGCCAGTCCGCAGTACGCAGCCGAGAAGGCCACAGCTGCGGGAAGAACAAGATAAACCACCTGGCCGCCAGCAAGCGGCGCTATTGCAGTCGCAATCAGCAACGCAAATAATGTGGCCGCAAGCGCGAAAGCGTATCGTCTGGGAGTACTATTGAGGAAGACGGAAGTCGAGAAGGATTCAGCCGGGCTCATGAGTCCACCCCTTGCTGGAGGCTGGGATTCCGAGCGCGAATGGATTCTACCACAGGGACCATCGCTCGACGAGCGGCTGCGGTATGGACTCTGCCTGCCTTGGCCCCGATGATCGCGCTGCGCAGGCAACTATCGAAACTCGCGAACATCAATCGCTGATCATTGGCAATCAGCGCTTGCCGCCGAAGGAACGATGCAATCGGAAAACCTCATCAATTGCGCTCATGGGACTTGCCGGTGCTTGGTCGAAGTCGAAGACCAGCTTTGCAATCCAGCATGCGCCAACGCGAAAGATGCAATTTCTAGCCCCTGTCCCTGCGGGATCCCGAATGTGTTGGAGCCGAAGAAGCAGCGGACGAAGCCGAGGTGCAATTGCCAACGAAAACGTCCTAGCACAGTTCCAAACTAAGCGGGCGAAGTTAAGTTGGCAAAGTTAAGTTGGCAAAGTTAAGTTTGCGAGCCCACCTACGTCCCTACAAACCTGGCGTTCTACAGGAATTCCTGTATTGACATCAAAGTGATAGTCTCTTATCAAGAAAAGCCCGGTCCGATGTTCCAGCACAGGCGGGTTTTAACCATGCCCTCCCTTTCAGCCCAAACTCGGCCGTCCTCTCTACTTGCAACTCGAATAAATGACAGCGCTGCCATCACGTTGCAGCACGTTCGCGCTTTGCTCGTCTCTCCTCACATGGAGGTTCGTCGTCCGCTCCTTCGCACCCTTGAAGCCTTATCCGTTGACGTGATTGTATGCTCGACGCGTGCGCAAGCTGAGGAAGTCCTTTCCCGGCAAGCAGTTGAAATTGTGTTTTGCGATGAGCATTTGCCGGATGGTTCGTACTGCGAGTTGATTCATTCATTCGGCCGTGATCACGGAATTCCCCGCGTCGTGATAATTACGCGAACCGGAGAGTGGGAACTTTACTTCGAAGCGACGACCAAGGGCGCTTTCGACGTTATCCGCTCTCCCTGGTACGCTACGGACGTGGAACTGGCGGTCATTCGTGCGCTGCGAGACCAAGATCAGGTCACAGTCTCTCGGTCGGTAGCGTAATGGTGGCTTCCATCAAACTCTTGCACTTCAGCCGCAAGACGTGTCCGGCTTGTGGCGATCAGCACTTTTCCCGATCTCACCGGCGTGGAATCGTTGAGCGATACCTCCTAAGCGTCCTTCAAATCCGCCCTTATCGTTGCGCTTCTTGCGGTAGCCGGGTTTACAGCCGCGAAATGCCGCTCCAGAAGTGACTTCGAGAACCGTCTGACCCGCCAAGCGTCCGGTGACAGGCGTCCCTATTTAACCGCCCGGACTCGCTGTTCAATTCTTCCAACCGGTTAGCTATCACTACGCTAAAACGGAAAACCGTCCTGTTCGCGATTTGGTCACGCCGACGCTGACGCAGGTCACGCTGACGGATGCTTTAGGATATCTGCCAGAGCATGTAACCGTGCCGAGTCCGCCGGACTTTTCGCTGAAGCGGCGCTCTTTTCCAACGACGGTGCCATCTTCTGCAACTTCGCCACTTTACCCTTGTTCATGTGCGAACTCTCCGCGCTCGTGATCGCCTTCTGTAAATCTACGATCTGGTTTGCCGGTAAAGCTTGCGACCGCGACAACTGGTCAACGTACGCCTTCGCTACGACCAACTGCGCGGGCCACTCGATTTTCTGCTGATTCTGCACGTTCAGTTCAGTCACCCGAACCGTCTTCGCCGCGTCGATTTCATTCTGCGTCAGGAATTTGGTCGGCGTCAGTTCAAACACGTCCAGGCCGCGCGCAATCTCCGAACCGTAAATGCTGCCGTTGTACCAATACGCTGACCACTCGCCGCCGAGCACCAGCATCTTCGGATCAATCGCCCCGCGGTCGAAGTAGGCAATCTCGATTGGTTTCGCCGCGTCGGTGAAGTCCACAACGGAGACGCCTCCCTGATACCAGGCCTGCACCTCGATATCGCGGCCGGGCACCGGAATCAGCGAACCGTTGTGCGCCACGCAATTCTTGGTGTCGCCCTGCGCCGCCGGCAATTTGTAATAGTTCGCGAAACTCAGTTTCTCGTCCTTCAGGTTGAAGATGGCGTCCGCGCCCCACTTGTTCGGGTCGTTCGGTCGGCATCGCGCTCCCAGCCCGCCGCCCCACTCGTCCGTGAATACGACTTTGCTTCCATCATTCGAGAACGAAGCCGAGTGCCAATACGAATAGTTCGGATCGTTCACCGCATCCACACGCTTCGGATGTACCGGGTCCTTAATGTCCAGCACAATTCCATTTCCGGAGCACGCCCCCGCGGCCAACCCTATCGCCGAGTACACCGTGATGTCGTGGCATTGGTTCGAGTCCGACGGTTTCTCCCCGCCCTTGCCGTGTGTGCCGCCATTGTTCAGACCGTTCAACGCACCGGTCCGCGCATCGATAAATACTCGCGGGCTGGACACCACCTTCGCATCCTGCGGCGCGGCCACCGGAACCTTGATCACTTCGATGCGAAACAACGCCGTATTCGGATCCTTGTCTGGCTTTTCGCCTGAGCATCCCGCCAGTTCTTCGGCTTGCCGCACAAACGATGTGCCCGACACGTAGATATAAACGTTTTCCTTGTCGTTCGGATCCACCACCAAAGTATGCGTATGCGACCCGCGGCAGGTCTGCACCGCCGCCACTTGCTTCGGGTTCTTGATGTCTGAAATGTCGAAGATCCTCACGCCGCGGAATCGGTCCTTTTGCGCAGCTGGTGGATGATGTTCTTTTTCGTGTCCTGCAGCTGGCGGAGGCTCAGGCGGAAACCCTTCCACGCCGCAGTCCAGGCGTCCATTCGGCATCTCCACCGACATGAACAACAAGTTTTTGTACACCGACACATCGCCCTGCCCGCCCGGGCACACCATCGAAGTTAGCAGCGTCGTGTTCGCGGGATTCGAGATGTCATAAATATTCACACCATAAAAATTCCCCTGGAAAAGGTGGTCACCCTGGAACGCAAGGTCTGAGTTCGCGAAAGCCAGCTGCGCGATTACCAGCTGCAGCGGCTTCGACATCTTCGCGGCGGCGCCAATGCCGAGCTGCGCAATCGTCTTCTGCACCTTCGGATCATCGGCGTCAGCGGACCCGAGTTGAAACGCGTCCGGCTTCTTCACCAACTGCAGGTGCTTCAAGCCCATCGATGTTTCGCTCGCGTCATACATCCCGGGTGCCAGATCGAAGCGCGGATCGCTCACATCCGATCCCGTCATTCCCGCCGGCAGCGGCTGAGCCGGTTGCGGCGCAAATGGATTCTCGTTCTCTTCTTCGTCCCCCTTTTCTTCTTTAGTTGCTCCCTGCTTGTCTGGCTCCTGCTTGGGAGCCTCTTGTTTTGGCGAAGTCGCTGCTGGCCCCTGCGCCTGCATTCTGCTCACGCCGCTACACAGAAAAATCGCCGCCACCGCCACACGAAAAGCAACACTGGACACTCGGTTCATCGTTTCTCCTCTAAAGATTTCTTATCCAACATATTCTGCATAATCTTGATCTCGGCTCGTTGCGTATTGTCCGCATCCGTGGCGAAGTTAAACACATCGGCATCCTGACCGGCGCCCGCTTTGTCGAACAATTCTTTCACCATGGTCAACGCGCCATCGTGGTGCTGAATCATCCCGGTCAAAAACAAGTGGTCGAACTCCATGCCCTTCGCCTTCCGCAGTGCCTCCATCTGCTCCGGCGTAAGCATGCCGGGCATAAGAGCCATCGCATGACGCGCCATATTCATATTCTGCATTCCTGGCATCGACATGGACACTGCTTCTCCCCGCGCCGCCAGCCACCGCTGCATAAACTTTATTTCGTCGGACTGCGAACTACTGATACGCGCGCCCAGTGAGCGAAGTTCCTTATTTTCCGTATGCGATTCAATCAGCGCCGTCATCTCCACCGCTTGCGCGTGATGCATGATCATGCCCTGCATGAACTCGACGTCCGCTTGCGACCGTGGCGGCAGCTTGGCCCGCGTCGAGGGCGGCAGCGTCTTGCTCGGCTTACCCGGCGCACCCGGCTGCACCACAACAGGCGGCGCAGGGTCAGTCTGCTGCGCTGGCATAACAGAGGAGAGAAATCCGGGAAAGAAGAAAAAAACGGCCGCAATGCTGGCCCCGGCCAGCAGCCGACTCCGGGCACCGGACAGAACTCGACGAGCCGCGCGTAACACCGCACTAAATATCATTTGCGCGTCTCTCGCCGATGCCGTTCGATCCGCTTTGCGTGTGGAGAATGTTCCAATCCCCAAGATATAGCTACGACAGATTACGACAGATATAGATACGATGCAGAATCAAGCCGGACGGAGCAGGCGTGAGCCAAGATCAGCGTTTTCTACGGGCCGTCGCGTTCCGGTACAACGCCACAGGCCGCCGACAGATTAAGCCAACGTCACGCCGAGGTCGCAGCATAGACCAAAAGTGCGCTCAATAGCAACGCTATCCCGATAACTGGCAACCTTTACTTTAGAGGCCGCCATTGCTCTTGCCGATGATCAGGAATTTCACCGCGCACCGTGCCGTCCTCGCTCTTCGCTGTCGGCTGACATCCTTTGAACCTCAACACTCCGACAAATCCAGCAAAACAAAAACATTTTGACTTTATTTAGCATCAACACTTTATAGAAAGTAATGGCGAGGGATTGAGAGCGCTACTTTGGCTGCATTCAGTACGTTTCGCCGCTCGCCCGCTGTTGCGGGATTCGCAGTTTTAACTCTGGTGATACCCCGAGCCGCCTGCTTGGTTGGTGCACAGTGGGACACGGCGATCGCTAATGGCAAGTTACTGCATTCGGCTTGGTCACCAGCTTTTGCCAGGCGATCTCCTCAAGACTTGGCTGCGCTCGGGAAGCTCATTTTCCATGACACGCCGAACGAGGCAAAGCTCTACGTTACAGCACGCCTGGCTTGCAACAGTTGCCACCTAAACGACGGCACCACTCCGTATGCCGCTCCCATGACCGGAATCGCACCGCTGTTTCCAGAGTTCAGTCAGCGCGCTAAACGAATGATTTCTCTGAGAGACCGCATCAACGAATGTTTTATCCGTAGTGAGAATGGGCGTCCGCTTCCGCAAAACGGAAAAGAAATGATGGCGCTGGTCGCCTACGTCGAATCTCTATCCCCGCAGAATGATGGCGGCGCAGAGCCTTCCGGCCGTGGTCTCGTGGAACTTCCAGCCCGGAGCGGCGATCCGCAGAGAGGAGGAGCGATATTCGCGGCTCAGTGCGCCGCTTGTCACGGCTCCGAGGGGAACGGCGTCGGCTCGACCTTCCCTCCGCTCTGGGGTCCGGAATCATTTAACGACGGAGCCGGCATGTACGGGATAGAAAACATGGCCGCTTTTGTGCTCAGGAATATGCCGCCGACGAGTCCGGGGTCGCTGACGACGCAGCAGGCGTTCGACGTGTCTTCCTATGTCCACACCAAGCCGCGCCCCAAATATAATCCGGCATTCGATAATTACTAATTCGACGCTTCGGGCGGTTTTGCCAACGCTCAAACATTAATCGTGTTCACCGAGCGTTTGCGCGTACGTTTTGCCGTACGGATAGAAAAGTTCCTTGCGGCCTTTCCGCCACGCCGCTTTGAGTTCGGGCGTTGTGATATCCCAGTCCGGCCGGCATTTCTTGGTAACCGCACGCAGGTCCTGTCGCAGCTCTTCCATAGTGGGCCGCCCAAAGAACCAGTAGCCGTTGTAAATCTTATAAATCACAAGACCGGGCTCGAGCACAATCACGTGCGGAATCATCGGATTGTTCACGGTATCGGTGTATTCGGCAATGTCCAGATCTTTTTGCACCACGCGCCCGGCATCCGATAGGAAAGGCCAGTGCGCATCCACCCCACTGCGATATTCATTCGTCTGAGTAATATTGTCTGTACTGATCGTGACCAGCCGGCAATAGCCAACCTCAATCTCACGATGCAACTGAACAAGCCCCTCAGCCTGCCGGCGGTCCTTGGGGCAGAAACCTCCGCGGCTCAGTACGAGAACCATCGGATTTTGACCTTGCAGCTCGGAGAGCCTTCGGTGCTTCCCCGTGTGGTCGGAAAGCTCATAGTCGGGGAATACCGCTCCAGGAACAATGTCAGATCGCATATGAAATCCCTCAGCCGTTGGATGCGCGTCGCCGGGCTACGTCTCCATGTTTAGGTAAGCCGGCGCTCCCGCAGCAGCCTCAGCCTGCGTGCCGCGCCTTGAGCTCTCCATGTGAAGAACCCATAAAGCCTCGGACCAACGTCGCAATCTCATCCGCTGCCGTATCCAACGCGAAATGACCCGCATCAAGGACATGCACTTCAGCCTTCGGCACGTCTTGGCGATACCGCTCCGGCTCCCCAAGATCGAACGAGAGGTCATACTTTCCCCAGATAACCAGCAGGCGAGGCTGTTTCTCGCGCATCCAGGCCTGCCACTTGGGGTAAGCGTCGACGTTCGTGCGGTAGTCATAGAACAAGTCGCTTTGAATGTCGGCCTGGCCGGGCTGGTTGAGAAAGTAAAACTCATCGTCCCAGAGGTCTGGATCATAGCGCTCCACGTTGGGATCGTTCCCGACATGGCGCGTCCGTGTGGTCGCCAGCGATAACAGATTTGTTCGAAGCACGCTTTCGTTGGCAGCGCGATCCGCCCAAAACGCCCGCCGTGTCTTCCAGTTCGCCCCCAGGCCCTCGTTATGCGCCACTGCGTCCTGCACGATGAGAGCTTCGATCCGCTCCGGATGTGCCAAAGCCATGCGAAAACCTACAGGGCCGCCGTAGTCCTGCATGTAAAGTGTGTAGCGCGGCAGCCCAAGCGCTTCCGTGAAGTGATTCATGATCTCGGCGTAGTGATCGAACGTATACGCGAAGTTCTTCGGGTCCGGCCAATCGCTATGTCCGAAGCCGGGATAATCCGGCGCGACAAGGTGATGGCGATCGGAAAGCCTCGCGAACAGCGGTTCGAACATCCGCGAGGAAGACGGCAGTCCGTGCAGCAGCAGAAGCGTCGGCATCTCTTTCGGACCAGCCTCTCTGTAAAAAATGGAGAGCCCATCAATCTGTATCGTGCGATAAAAAGTCGGGTGTTCCATGAGACGTTCCTTTCGTTGAGCTTGGGAAGGCAACTAAGCGGTTCTGCTGTCAATTTGAAAAACGCGGCCTCTGTTACCCTGCCACCTCGAAAATGATTTCCAGTTCGACCGGGGTTCCGAGTGGAAGACTTGCCACGCCATACACCAAACGGCAAGGGTTCTTCTCCTTACCGAAGACGTCTTGCAGCAACTCCGAAGCGCCGTCGGCTATTTTCGGGTGTTCGCGGAAATCTCCCGAGGTGGCTATGGACACGCTCAACCTCACGATTCGCGTTAATTTGTCGAGCGATCCCAAATGCTGCCGCGCCACAGCCAGGCCATTCAGTGCCGCAAGGCGAGCCGCCTGGCGCCCCGCCTCCACATCGAGCTCCGCTCCGACGCGTCCAATGAATTTCGCCGTTTGGCCCTCCGTAGGAAGCATGCCGGTCAGAAAAAGCAGATTTCCCGTCTGCACCGCCTCCGTATACATGCCGAAGGGTTTCGGCGGTGCTGGAAGCTTGACGCCAAGTTCATTCAACCGCTGCTCGGCGCTGGCAGGCCGAGAGCCTTCGCGCGTTACCATTTGCCAGCGTGCGCGCCGCCATCCACGTGCAAGATTTCACCGGTGGTGAACGTTGCGTCTTCCGTCAGAAACAAAATTGCATCTATGACTTCTTTGATTTCGCCCATCCTGCCAACCGGGTGCAAAGCATTGAGAAACTCATAGGTCTCGGGTTTATGCATGGGAGTCTTGATGATGCCCAGTGCGACCGTGTTTACGCGAATCCCATCCCTTGCGTACTCGATTGCCAGTGAGCGCGTGACCGCATGCAAGCCGCCCTTCGCGATAACTTGAACGGCCGCCCCTACACCTGCAACCGGCTGGTCAACCAAGGTAGTTGATACGTTGACGATGCTGCCGCTCTTCTGCCGCAACATTTGCTTCACGGCAAGCTGTGAAATGTAGAGAAACCCTGCCAGCGTCGTGGAAACCAACGCGTTGAAATCGTCGGCCGTGTACTCGGTGAAGGGCTTCGAGATGAAAATGCCCGCATTGTTGATCAGCACATCGATCCGGCCGAATCGGGATACGGCTGTATCCGCGATCTTTCCGGCTGTTTTTGCATCGCCGATGTCTCCATCGACCAGTGCAAGATTCGCGGACGCGGGGAACGGGTTTGCTTTTGTTATGTTTCGCGAGTTCGCAACAACGTTATAACCGCGTTTCAAAAATGTTTCCACCAGTTCCGCGCCAATCCCCTGTGAGGCCCCGGTAACGATTGCTGTTTTCTTTGAATCTGCCATCTCTAACCCCTTTTCTTCAGTGCGGTGTCTTTCGAATTTGCATCCATTTCTCTTTCTATTGGATTTAATTCGATGTCGCGCATGTGGCGGCGTTGGCGCACGCGCTGTGGACGAATTGTCAATTAGACGCTCCGGCGTAAACAATGGGTATCGGAAATTCGCTCGCTCCGTTGCTTGGCAATTCTCGCTTCCGAGTGCCTGATAGGCCTGGCCGGGTTCCTGCCGCCCTTACTCAAACATGCTCATTTTTCCCGTCGTCACCGATGACCTCATTCTTGCGGTCAAGAAAGAGATTCCGGTCTACAATGCGCACCGCGGTTAAAGGAGATTGTCAGATGAAGAAGACCAAGGGACTTCTTGCATTTCTGCTTCTGCTGGTTGGTAGCGGTTGCCTGCTGGCGCAACATGCCAAGCCGGCGGAACCTCGCTCCATCGCTCAAGTGCTGGAACGCAGTGTCGCCGGCGTGGAGAGCGAGTTCGTCCCTGCGGCCGAGGCCATGTCTGAGGACAAATACTCATTTGCACCCAGCAGCGGAGAATTCCAGGGCGTGCGCACTTTCGCCCAGCAAGCCAGGCATGTCGCAGCAGTGAACTACTTAGTCGGTGCCGCCATCCTTGAAGAAAAGCCGCCCGTCGAACTCGGCGGCGAGAACGGCCCGGATTCAGTTAAATCCAAAGCGGATATTGTGAAATTTCTAAAGGAGTCGTTTGCCTATGCCCACAAAGCCGTCGGCACCATCAATGATGGCAATCTGCTCAAACCCATCAAAAGTCCCTTCGGTGAAGGAACGACCACGCGCCTCGGAATGGCCACTCTGATCGTCGGCCATTGCTTCGATCACTACGGCCAGATGGTGGAATACTTGCGCATGAATGGCATCATCCCTCCCGCCAGTCGCTAGCGGCGCACTGTGCACCACATTAACTCACTACCATGAGTCATATAGACTCATCACTATGGCCAAACGCCTTCAAGTGATTCTAAAAAACCCTGAATACCGGGAAATTCAACGGGCAGCCCGCTCTCGCCGCATGTCCATCGCTCAGTGGGTCCGCCAGGCCGCGGAGCTGGCACGCCGGCAGGAACCTGGCGCCGGCACCGGCAAGAAACTCGCAGTAATTCGTGCGGCGGCACAGCACGAATTTCCTTTGGGCGATATCGCCAGTACGCTCGCGGAAATCGAGAGTGGATACGGGGCGGGTCCTCATCCTTGATTCTGGTCGATTCCAATATCCCGATGTACCTCGTTGGCGCGCCCCATCCCCACAAGGCCGACGCTCAGCGACTACTGGAAAACCTGATCAGCCGCCGGCAACGCTTGCTAACGGATGCCGAGGTTTTGCAGGAAATCCTGCACCGTTATGTGGCCATAAATCGACGTGACGTTATTCAGCCGGCATTCGACGCCTTACTTGGCATCGCCGATGAGGTGCTTGTAGTCGACCGGTCCACTGTCGTTCGCGCCAAAGAGATTGTGATGGGGCATACACAAGGGTCCGCGCGCGATGCGGTGCATCTGGCGGTCATGGAGCGACATGGAATCGAACGAATCCTCTCCTTTGATTCTGGTTTTGACGGCTTCCCTGGCGTTAGTCGTCTGTCGTGAACTGAGAATTGTTTCTCATGAGACCTGTTTCCCAAGCACAGGCCTCGTTGCACCACCACGAACGGTAGAGTAAAGTGACGCTTGGACAATGAACTACGGAACGCTTCCCGCGAAGTTCCTGCATGCCCTTGATACGTGGCCCAGTCCACGCGCGCAAATGTTTCATACCCAAACGGGATGGCAGAATATTTCCAGTGACGAATTGTTGCGCCGTACCGCGGGTCTGGCTCAGGCACTGTTCGAACTCGGCGTGAAGCCTGGAGATCGTGTGGGGCTGTTCGCAGGCAACCGACCGGAATGGCATACGGCGGATTTCGCCATCACCGGAAATGGTGGCGTCACGGTTCCGGTTTATTTCAAGGAGTCGCCGGAACGCGCTGCTTACATCCTGAAACATTCCGAAGCCAGAGTAGTTTTCGTCGCCGGAAGCGACCAATTGATTTCGCTGCTTGCGATCCGCAGCGAACTTCCGCAACTCGAACACATCATTGTCGCGGATGCTGGCGATCAGCAGCCGCCCGATTGTCTTCGCTACCAAACACTGATCGCCCTGGCGGGCGGAGCGGAAGTCGCCTCGTACCGCATGCGCGCTTCGCAAGTTTTGCCCGGCCAACTCGCCTCGATCATTTATACGTCAGGAACCACCGGCGAGCCGAAGGGCGTGATGCTGACGCATACGAATTTTTGCTCGAACGTTACTGATGTCGGTTGCGATTTCGCTTTGAATCCAGGTGAGGATGTGGCGATTTCGTTTCTTCCGCTGGCGCATGTGTATGGACGAACGCTCGATTACATTTACTTATTTCAGGGAGTTCCGGTCGCCTACGTGGAAGCGGTGGAAAACGTGGCGCAGGCGTTGCAGGAAATTAAACCGACGGTGATGGCGGCGGTGCCGCGCGTCTTCGAAAAAATCTACGCCAAGCTGATGGAGCAGGGAAGCGCTGCTTCTGGATTCAAGAGAACGATATTTGCGTGGGCCATGCGCGTTGCGGAACGCTCGGCCTCATGGCGCTGCGGTGATTCGTCCGCAGGTCCGTTGCTGAAAGTGCAATGGGCCCTGGCGGACAAACTGGTCTACGCAAAAATTCGTGAAGGCACCGGCGGGCGATTGCGCATTGTTTCTTCTGGCGGCGCTCCGCTTTCGAAATCGCTGGCGGAATTTTTCTGGAGCGTGGGCATTCCGATTTACCAGGGCTACGGGCTGACGGAAACTTCGCCCATCGTTTCCAGTAATTTTCCGCGCAATCGTGTGGGCAGTTCCGGTTTGCCGATTCCGAATTGCGAAGTGAAAGCCGCGGACGACGGGGAAATTCTGGTGCGCGGCCCGATGATCATGCAAGGTTATTTCAAACGACCTGAAGCGACGCGCGAAGCGATTGACGAAGACGGCTGGTTTCACACCGGCGACATCGGCTACGTGGACAAAGACAATTATTTGTTCATTACCGATCGCATGAAAGATTTGCTGAAAACCTCCGCGGGAAAATTTGTCGCGCCGCAGCCGATTGAAAATTCTCTCAAGAACAGTCCGTACATTCTGAATGCGATGGTGGTTGGCGATCGCAAAAAATTCATCGTGGCGCTGGTGGTGCCGAATTGCAGAACGATTTCCGCGAAAGCCGCGGAAAACGGAATCACGATTTCCTCCGGCGAAGAAGTCGCCGCGCATCCGTTCACGCGCACTTTGATTCATGCAGAAATTCAGCGGCTCACTACAAATCTTGCGCAATACGAAACGATAAAACGGTTTGCGTTGTTGCCCGGCGATTTCACCTTCGACAATGGCGCGCTGACTTTCACCATGAAGTTGAAACGCCGCGTAGTGGAAGAGCAGTACCGCGACGTGATCGAATCGCTCTACGCTGATGTTGCCGAGCCGCGGCCGGTGATTCAGGACTGAACAGCGAATAGTGAATAGTGAGAAGTGAATAGTTTGTAGAGGAGAAGTCACTTTAGCGCTTGATTCTTTGTCCGCGGACTCGTCCACCCGATTGGTTTGATTTTCTGTGAGCATTTGTTCTCTGCGTTCTGGCGTTCTACAATTTACTTATCTTCCTTTGTTGCGCTGTGATCGAGGTCAAAATGTCTGACCAGTTGGTGATTGCAGGCCGCGCGTTTTCTTCGCGGCTGATTGTGGGCACCGGAAAATACCGGAGTTTCCAGGAAATGGCGCGCGCGCATGCCGCCTCCGGCGCGGACATGGTTACGGTTGCGGTGCGCCGAGTGAACCTCACCGACAAGACGAAAGAATCGCTGATCGATTTTATTCCGCGCGACAAAATGTTTATCCTGCCGAACACTGCGGCGTGTTACACCGCGGAGGAAGCGATTCGCACTGCGCGACTGGGACGCGAATGCGGACTCTCCAACTGGGTAAAGCTCGAAGTGATTGGCGACCAGCAAACTCTTTATCCTGATACCGAGCAGCTGATCGAAGCGACGCGCGTTCTGGTGAAGGAAGGATTTGTGGTTCTGCCTTATACCAACGACGATTTGATTGCGGCGCGAAAACTGATTGATGCGGGTGCCGCGGCGGTGATGCCGCTGGCTGCTCCGATCGGATCCGGGCTTGGCATTCAGAATCCGGCCGCGTTGCGAATTCTTCGCGAGCGGATTACCGAAGTTCCGATGATCGTGGATGCGGGCGTCGGAACCGCTTCCGATGCGGCGGTGGCGATGGAACTGGGCGCCGACGGTATCCTGATGAATACGGCGATCGCCGAGGCCGCGGACTCTGTGCTGATGGCGGAGGCGATGCGCGATGCGACGATCGCGGGTCGCAAGGCGTTTCTTGCCGGACGCATGCCGAAAAAACTTTACGCTTCTGCTTCGTCTCCTCTCACCGGCGTTGTGCGTTAGTCAGCCTATGTAGCTGTTGCAATTCGTCACCCGGTGTGCGCGGCGAAGAATCGCGGTGGCACGTACATCGCCGAGGAAGAGAGATTCCTCGCTCCGCAGACTCCGCTCGGAATGACGGTCCAAGATGCAACAAGTCAGCGTGCAACAGCATTTTTGTGTGACGGATCATTGTCCTGAATAAATCCGCTATCAACTTTTGTGAATTCATCGGGCAATTCCAGATAGGGAAGATGGCCGGCGTTGTTGAGGACGATTCTGCGCGAACCGCGAATGCCGGCTTCGATGGCTCCGGCGTGAGCGTGAACGTCGGGGATATCGGCATCACCGGTGACGATCAAGGTGGGAATCTCGATTTCGTGAAGGCGAGGAAGCGCGGCTTGGGTTGGTCGAGCATAATCGTTGTGGGTCAAATCCTGCGGATTGGCTGTCAGAAGTTGCAATAACTTTTTCCGGGCTGCATCACGCCCGGTGCCCAGGACGTACTTATCGTTGGCCCAGTTTGCGATGCCAGCGATTTTATCGTTTTTCTCGAACGGTTTGGAATTTTCCATTCCGCGATTCAGGAAATGGTCGCTGTAGGGCATACCGCTGACGACGGCGCCGACGAGAACGAGTTGTTGCACCAGCTGTGGATACTGCAAAGTGAAATCTATTGAGAGTTCGCCACCGTGTGAGCTGCCGACCAGGACCGTTTTGGAGACTTTCAGGTGCCGCAACAGAGCGGCGAGATCTTCGGTTTCGGTATACAGGTTGTGGGTTCGGGAGAGCGGCCGTAGCCACGACGGTCGTAGCGAATGGCGCGAAACGATTTGCAGAATGCCGGCCAGATGGCGTCCCAGACCGCAGAGTGCACGATGCCGTCATGGACAAGAACCACAGTTTGTGAGCCGGCGCCGCATTCTTCGTAATAAATTTTCCCGTTCTCGACATTGAGAAACGAGCCCGGGATTGGAGCTGGCAACGGAGTTGGCGTTTGCGCGGACACCGAAGCAACGACGAGACAGGAGAAGAGGATGGCGATGGCTAGTGATAATTTCAATCTCAATGCCCGCCTCCTCTCTGTTCCATCCGAAATTGGTTGCTGCTAGTTGCGTGCCTACGCTTGGGCCTGAGCGGCTTTTTTGGCTTGGGCGGAGTCGTAGCTTTCGCCGTAGATGGCGGGGACTTTGCTGCCCATAGGGCGGAGGTAAGTGGAGAGTTGGCCGCGATGATGAATGGTGTGGGCGAGGCCGAACTGGAGAAAGAGGACGGCGGGCTGCTGGAGCATGCCGCGGAAGTCCACGATTTTGACGAGCTGTTCGCCCGTGAGCTTGGTGAGGGCGTCGAAATTTTTGGCGTATGTTTGTTCGTACCAGGAGGCGACTTCGAGCGACGTTTTCACGTTTTCTGGAATCGCTACGGCGGTGGGGCTAAAGACGCCATTGATGACGGTTACGAGAAACATGTTGTCGGCGACCGCAATGTGGCGAAGAAGTTCGTTGGCGGTTTTGGCGCAGGAGTCCGGTTGATAGTTCACTTTGTCTGCCGGGACGGCTTCGAGGATTTTTTTAGTGGTGCGGCTTTCGGTTTTCAACGAGCCGAGAAAAAAGTTGTGGAGCAGGAAGTGTCCTTGTTCTGGAGTCATGTCAACCATGGTGAATCTCCTTTGTTAGCTCAGGGTTTGTAGTACGACTCCTTACCTCAGACACCGCTGAAACCCGCTATTCAGAATTCCGGCGAGGAATCATCGGGGTGAATTCTACTCCGAAATGGAGTCATGCAGGGACAAGGGAGTGGGTGGAATCCGAGATAGGCTGTTGCGCGCGGATGCGGGCCAAGTCGCGCTCGGGGCGAGGCACGCCTGTCCAATCGATGCGGAGCTCAGCAGGTTCTTTGGCGGCGATGCGATCTTCGGCATGAGTAGGCGGAGAGAGTTGAGAAGCGAGTTGGCGATGAAGGTGAGAGCGGTGGCGCGAGAGATGCTGATTCGGTTTTGGCAGGCGAGTTTTAGGATTTTGGCCAGGACCGGTGCTAAAACCAGTCAGTACTTCAGCCAGGGAAAGAGCGGGCAGGGCATGCCGTGCCCTACGGGAAGAACGTGGACTCGCGGCGAAGTACCTGTAGGAGTGCTGGTATAAGAGGCATAGCGGAGGAGGAAATATGGGAACTGCGGGCGGAAAAGCAACGGTGCGATGCACGATTGCGCCGTGGTTGTCGGTGCGCGGGAGCACGAAGGCGGTGGAGTTTTATAAGGCGGCGTTTGGGGCGACGGAGGCGTTTCGGCTGGATGGGCCTGAGGGGAGTGTAGTGGCGCGGCTGTCAGTGGACGGAGCGGAATTCTGGGTGGGGGATGAATCGCCTGAGCATAAGAATTTTAGTCCGGAGACGATTGGCGGGGGATCGGTGCGAATGGTGCTGACGGTGGCTGATCCGGATGCGATATTTGCGCGGGCGGTGAAAGCTGGGGCGAACGCGGTGCATGCCGTTAGTGAAATGCATGGGTGGAGAGTTGGGAGAGTGGTGGATCCGTTCGGGCATCATTGGGAGATTGGGCGGGAAGTGTAGGGAAGCGGAGCGAAGAGTCAGGTGTAAAGCCGAGACTTAGGCAGCGGCTCACGCCGGAAGGCGAAGAGAGATACCTCGCTCTTCCGACTGCGGTCGGAATGGTGAGAACCGGATCCCGTCGGAGCGACGAAGGGGACACAGGCTGAAGGCTGTGCCACTGGTGGCATTTGAAACTGTGCGTGCTATTGGTTTTCTGGGGTGCGTGGGGTGGATGGAGGCGTGGTGACTTGATGGGTTTCGCGCCTGGGCGGAGCTTGGATTATTTTGGGGGCTTGTTTCTTTGGTTTTTTCTTTTCGCGGCCACGTCTGTCTCGGTTTCCCATGTGCAGTAGAGTGCCATAAGCGGTGGCTGACGTCTAGTGATGAGCGAGTAGGGATCGCCGAGCTGTGATCAGTAAGAAGTAATCGGTGACCAGAAAACCGGAAACCAGAAGCGAGAAATCAGAGACCAGAGACCAAGAGCTGGTCCGGAGACGTTTGATCAAGACCAGGAACTGGAAACCGGAAATCGGCTTGATTTCCGGTTTCTGTCAAGTCGTGCGCTTTAATTGCCGGCGGACTGAGTTTTGGCTACAGACGCCGACGGGCCGCAGGAGCCGAGGTCCTTGACGAGTTTTTTGGCTTCGAAGGTTTGAACGCCGGATTCATTTTTCGATTTCTGACCCTTGAGTTCGACGTGCTGACCCGGCTTTAGAATGAGTGCATTGGTGGCGAGGACATAGGACTTCTTGTTTTTTTCGTCCACCAAACGCAGACCGTCGTCGGCGGGCTGTACGCAGCCAGAAACCACGCCGCGGTGATGGAGCGCGAGAAAGAGCACACCCGCGCCGCCGGCCGCAGCACCTACGCCGATGCCAATCGCTTTTCCCGAGCCGTAGCCGCTGCTGGGAGCCACGTATCCGGGAGTGCCGGGTGTGCCGGCGCCGCCGGTCATGCCGCCTCCGCCGCCGTATTGCGCGGAAACCTGAACGGCAGCAACTAAAACGAATGAAAGACTTAGAGCGAGGCGCACGAAGCCTTTGGTTACTGAGTGCCTGGTCCTGGGTGAAGAAGTTGCGGATTGCATGTCCATGCGAGGACTCCTTTAGGTGAACAGTAACGCTACAGGCGAAAGTTGTTGTCACGGGGAGGTCAGGAAAAGGTATTTTCCTTCTCGTTATTTCCGGGTGTTTGCGTGACGAATTGGAGACGATCGTGGGGAGTGTAGGGAACGGGGACCGGAGTGGAGACCGCTCGACGGTACGCACGTCAACAGAGAAGAAAAGAGAAGAGAGATTCCTCACTGCGCTTCGCTCTGTTCGGAATGACGGCAAAAGGCAAGAGAACCGACCTGAAGGTCGCCCGCTACGAAGACTAGAAACAAAGAGAAGATAAGAGGGACAAATGCGGCGAGGAGGCGTGCTTCGGCTCGATAGTTGGGATCAATAAGTTGGGATCAAGGGGTTAGGAAAAGGATGTGCCAGAGGATGTCTACGCCGGCGTGGACCAGTGCAGAGGCGAAGATGGAGTTGGTTTTGCGCCAGGTCCAGCCGTAGACGAGGCCGGCGATGGAGGCTAAGAGGACGTAACGCCAGTTGGGAAAACCCAGGTTGGTGATGTGCGAGAAGCCGAAGAGGATGGAGGCGGCGATCCAACCG
Source organism: uncultured Acidobacteriota bacterium (assembly GCA_963731155.1). GTDB lineage: Bacteria > Acidobacteriota > Terriglobia > Acidiferrales > UBA7541 > Acidiferrum. Next base: position 720,719 of record CAVSVB010000009.1, on the reverse strand, counting down.
GCGGTATCGTTGTTGGAGGCGCGGGAGAGAAGATTTTGCAGGAGGCCGCGGAAGAGGAGTTCTTCGGGGAAGGCGGTGAAGAAGAGAATTGCGACGGAGAGTGGGAGAAAGGATTTCCATTGCGAGAGGTGCGGGGAGTAGATGAGGAAATGGAGTTTCAGGCCTAGCGGAATGACGATGCAGGCGATGAGGGTAAGTGCGCTGAGAATGTAGAGAGTCCAGTTGGAGCCCCAGCCGATGTTGTAGCCGACGCCTTTGGTGCGGCGAAGGAGAAGAAATCCGGCGATGGCGATGTTGACGGCGAGCATCACGGTGAAAACGTAGGCGAGATGGCCTCCGGGATAGGGCCAGAACCAGTGCGAGGGGCCGAATTTTACGGTGACCCAGATGACGACGAGGATGAAGAGGTCTTGCCAGGAACCGGGGGCGGCGGAGTGTGCGCTGGAGAGAAGAGCGAGGGGAAGAAAGATGAATGCAGCGATGGCGCCCAGGCGTGCGAAAGATGCGCTGCCGGTGCCGAGAGCGTAGACGAGGAAACTCAAAAAAATAATTACGCCCAGCAGCCAGCCGGACGAGGGGCCAACTAAAGCGGTAATGCGATCGGGGATACCGCGCGCGGCGAAGAGCAGCATTACAGCGAGAAAAAAGGAGAAGGTCAGAGTCGTGGCGATGAAGGCGCGGCCGTGGGCGGAGCCGTGTAGGGTGAAGACGGCGACCAGGATGAAGATTACGACGAGCGCGGACCAGAGAGCGAGGGTGGGGAAAATGCCGAGTTGGCGCGTGGAAGGCAAAAAAAAGTATAAGAGTACAAAAGTATAAAGTACAAGCTAGGCGCGTTTGGGTGGTCGGCGTTGAGGTATTGCAACGGGACAGGTAAGGCGGCGATCGGGGTGATGAACCCGTGAGGTGCGAGTGAAGCGGATTGTTTACATTGACTGGCTGCGCGGGTTGGCTTGCGTGTTGATGTTTGAGACGCATTGCTATGACTCGTGGCTGAACGCGGAGGCGAAGAAAACGGAATTTTTCCGGTATTCGCAGATGGGTGGGACGCTGCCTGCGCCGCTGTTTATATTTTTGGCGGGAGTATCGGTGGCGTTGGTGACGGAAAAGCTGCGCGGGAAGGGAGTTGCGCGAGGGGCGATTGCGAAGCAGGTGATGTGGCGCGGGACGGAGGTGTTTGGGTTAGGGATATTGTTTCGCGTGCAGGAATTTATTTTGGGGATACCGATTTCGCCGTGGACGGATTTATTGCGAGTGGACGTGCTGAACATTCTTGGGCTGTCTATGATTTTGCTGGGAATTTTGTGCTGGTTGGCGGCAGGCGGTGGTTCGGTTGCTGCGGCGACCGTAGTGCGGACGCGGAATTTGGTTTTGGCGCTGGCGGCGGCCGCGGCGCTGGCTTTGGCCACTCCGGTGATGTGGACTACCTGGCGGCCGCGATTTTTGCCGTGGCAAGTGGAATCGTATGTGAATGGCGTGCATATTTTTGACAAGCCGCAAGTGTGGCTGTTTCCGATATTTCCCTGGGCGGCGTTCGCGTTTGTGGGATTGGCAGTTGGATTTTGGTTGTTTACGGATTTTGCGCAACGGTGGGAAGGGTTGGGATTTTTGGCGCTGGCGTTGGCTGGGGCTGTGGCATTTTGTGCTTCGCTGGCGCTGGATCGCTGGGGGCCGGCTGTGTATGCGGTATACGACTACTGGCATACGAGTCCGAATTTTTTTCTGGCGCGTTGTGGAGTGATCGTGATGATTTTGAGTTTTGTTTATGCGTGGTGCCGGTGGGGATGGGGGCAAGTGGGATTCAACCCGGTGGAGCAGCTGGGCAGGACTTCGTTGCTGGTGTATTGGGTGCATATTGAATTCGTGTATGGAAGATTGTCGATCTTGCCGAAGCGGAGATGCGGGATTGCGGCGGCTACGGCGGGGCTGTGCGTGATATTTGTGGCGATGCTGGGATTGTCGGTGGCGCGGACGCGATGGAGTTCGCGGAGAGAGTTGGTGGGGTGAGTGAGAGGCGCCCGGAAGAGGCGGGGAAAAAGGCGGAGAAAAAGATGGCGCAGAGACGCTGAGTATGCAGAGGCTTGCGGAGAAAAGAGTGAGGAGAAAGAAAGGAAGGAAAGAAAGGCAAAAGGCAAAAGGCAAAAGGCAAAAGAACCGACCTGAAAGTCGGCTACTACAGTTATGGCTTGGGTTGTTGGGATTGGGGGATTTTGATGATGACTTCGTTGGGCTTGGCCAGGCCTAGTTCGTCGCGGGCTATGGATTCGATCTTGTGGGGATCGGTCTTGAGAGATTTTACTTCTTCGGAGAGCGCGGCGTTTTCTTTTGCGAGGCGATTGATGTCGGACTGGACGCGTTCGATTTCCTGTTTGGTGCGGCGCATGGCGAGATAGCCGTGAGTGCCGAAAATGTCGTGCAGGAAAAGAGCGAAGACGCAGAGTATGAGTATGGAGCGTCCGTATTGGGTCCAGATGGCGGCGAGTTTTGTTTGCTCGGGCATGCGATTGATATTTGAAGTTAAAGAGATATTCCGGGCGGAGTCAAGTGCAGATCCGGATGCGGTTTCGGGTTAGCGGGAAATACTTTGGTGGCCTCAACGTTGGCGTCAGGTCTGAAGGCTTGTTTTAACGCAGAGGCGGCAGAGTTCGCAGAGAAGAAATTATGAGGCGGTGTCCTTCGAGCGCTGCGCGCAAAGCCAGGACTGTCTGCACTATGAAGAGAGAATCCAGTCGGTGGCTTCGCGGACTAGTTTGGCGGAGGCGGCGGGGGTTTCGGCTTCTACGTACAGGCGGAGAAGGGGTTCGGTGCCGGAGAGGCGCATGAGCATCCAGGAACCGTCTTCGAAGGCGAATTTTGCGCCGTCAGTGCGGTCGATGGATTTGATTTTGCGGCCGAGGAGCGTTGGGGATTCGGTCTTGGATTTCTGGATGGCGAAGGATTTTTGTTCGTCGGTGAGATGAAGATTTTCGCGTACCGGAGCGAAGGAGCGGCCGACTTTTTTAAAGAGCTGCTGAATTTGTTCGCTGATGGAAGCGTTGCGGGCGGCGATCATTTCGGCTACCAGGAGGCAGGCGAGGATGCCGTCCTTTTCCGGGATGTGGCCGCGAATGGTGAGGCCGGCGCTTTCTTCGCCGCCGAGGGCGATTTTATCTTCGCGGATTAGCTGGCCGATATATTTGAAACCGACGGGAGTCTGGTGGACGGTTTGGCCGTGGAATTTTGCGGCCGCGTCGACGAGCTCAGATGTAGCCACGCTGCGAGCGGCGGGCAATTTCCACCCGCGTGATTCGACCAAGTAGTCGTAGACCAGCGCCAGGATCAGGTTAGGCTGAATCCAGGCGCCGTCGGAATCTACGATGCCGAAGCGATCGGCGTCGCCGTCGGTGGCGAGGCCGACGGTGGCTTTGGAGGAGAGAACGAGGTTGCGGAGTGGAGCGAGATTTTCTTCGCTGACGTCGGGGCCGGTGCCGTCGAAGAGCACGTCGCGATCAGCGCGAATGGTCTCTACGGGGACGCCGTGGTCGGCAAGAATTTTGTTGAGATATCCAGCGCCGCAGCCGTGCAGCGCGTCTACAACAAATTTCTTTTTGGAATTGGCGAGGACGTCGAACTTTACCAGTTGCTCCAGACGCTTGAGATAATTTTCGCGGAGATTGGTGGTTTCGGCGGGCTTGGCTTGGACTTCGAGCGGAGGTACGCCACCGGCGGCGAAGAGCCTTGCCGCACGGCCTTCAATGTCCCTGGTGACTTCGGGGAGCGCGGGGCCGGCGTCCGCAGAAGAAAATTTTAGTCCGTGATATTGCGCGGGGTTGTGGCTGGCGGTGAAATTAACCGCGCCATCGAGTTTGGCGCGCTGAATTTCGTAAGCTACGGCGGGAGTGGGAGTGAAGGTGTCGCAGAGGATGGCGCGGATGCCATGTTGTTGCAGGATAGAGACGGCGAGCGCGGAAAATTCTTCGGAGTAAAAGCGAGTATCGTAGGCGACGAGGATGGTGGGGTGGGTGCTTTTGCCTTTGACGTGTTCGGCGATGGCGGTGACGGCTAGCCGGACGGCGGCGAAGGTGAAATCGTCGGCGATGAGTCCGCGCCAGCCAGAGGTGCCAAATTTTATTGGCGAAGCGGAGACAGACGGAGAAGCGCTCATATTTTCACCTCAGGGTTTGTAAGTACAAACCCTGAAACCCGACGTGTAGTGTAGACCGGCCAGAGTGATGTGCAAAGGGGAGATGCGGAGAAAATGGCAAAAGGAACGAGCGCGAGAATCGTGCTGGTGACGTGTGGGAGCTTGTCTGAGGGACGGAAGATTGCTCGAGCGGTGGTGACGAAACGGTTGGCGGCCTGCGTGAATATTGTTTCGGTGCCAGTGGAATCGATTTACCGGTGGAAAGGGAAAGTCGAGGAGGCGAGGGAATTTTTGCTGATCGTTAAGACTACGGCGCGACGATTGAAAGAGTTGGAGAGGGAAATTGCGCGGATGCATAGCTATGACGTGCCGGAGTTCTTGGTGCTGAGAGTGGATGGCGGCTCGGAATGTTATCTTGAGTGGCTGGCGAGAGAATCGGAAGGGCAGAGGAAATGAGTAGGCCTATAGTGAGTTCAGAATATGGCGCGCTTCTCAAGAAAGTTTCGCCCAAAGTAATTCGGACGCAAAAAGAGAGTCAAGCCTACGTCGAGGTGCTTTATGAGCTTGATCAGCGCGGCAAGAGACTTCGGGCGGCGGAAAAGGAGTTAGCGGAGCTGCTGACACTGTTGATTGAGGATTTGAGGAGAAGAATTATCAGCTGCCGCGCTCGAAGCCTGTTGATGTACTGAGATTCTTAATGGAACAACGCGATCTACTGCAAAAAAATCTCGTCGACATTTTCGGCACGCCGAGCGTTGTGGTCCGAAGTGATGAGTGGCAAGAGAGGATTGAACAAGGAACACATCAGGCGACTGGCTGCGCGATTCCACGTGTCGCCTGAACTTTTTTTCTGACGCGACTTATCCAAAACAATCAGACGTACAGGAGGGCCTGATCCAGGTCGGCGATGATGTCTTCGACGTCTTCGATGCCTACGGAGAGGCGGACCAGGCCTTCGGTGATGCCGATGCGTTCTTGCACCTCTTTTGGCATCGACGCGTGGGTCATTAGAGCGGGTAACGAGATTAAGGATTCTACGCCGCCTAGGCTTTCCGCGAGCGCGCAAATTTTTACTTGATTGAGGAAGCGGCGGGCGGCTTCGAGGTTACCTAGATCGAAGCTGAGCATGGCGCCGGGGCCGCGCTGTTGTTTGCGGGCGATATCGTGTTGCGGGTGGGATGCGAGGCCCGGGTAGTAGACTTTGCGGATTTTGGCGTGGGCGTCGAGATGACGCGCGACCGCAATGCCGTTGGCGTTGTGCTGCAGCATGCGCACGGCAAGAGTTTTGAGTCCGCGGGAAACCAGAAAACAATCCATGGGAGACAAGCCGGCTCCGGCGGAGCGCTGGATGAAATAAATTTTTTCGGCGTCTTCGGGGCGCGTGACGATTACGCAGCCGCCGGTGCAGTCGCTGTGACCGTTGAGATATTTGGTCATGGAATGAACGACGATGTGAGCGCCTAGAGCGATGGGGCTTTGAAGGTAAGGCGTCAGAAAGGTGTTGTCCACGACGAGCATGGCATTGCGCTCGGTGGCGACCTTGGCCATGGCGGCGATGTCGGTGATGCGCAGCGTGGGATTGGTGGGAGTTTCAACATAGAGCATGCGAGTGTTGGCGCGCATGGCGGCGAGTACGAGATCGGGAGAGGAAGTATCGACGAAACTGAATTCGAGGCCGAAGTGGACGAGAAGTTGTGTGGCGATGCGATAGACGCCGCCGTAAACTGCTTCGGAAAGGACTACGTGATCGCCGGGTCGCAACAGCCGGAAAACGGAGTCGATGGCAGCCATGCCGGAGGTGAAGACGTAGGCCGCGTGGCCGCCTTCTAATTTCGCCAGAGTTTTTTCCAGCGCTTTACGATTGGGGTGGTTGGTGCGCGCGTAGTCGAAGCCTTTGTCTTTGCCGAGTTCTTCCTGGACGTAGGTGGAGGTTTGGTAGATGGGAAGAACGATGGAGCCGGTGGCGGAATCGGGCTCCTGGCCTACGTGGATGGCGTTGGTGGCAAAACCCATGGGAACGATCTCCTTATTATCTCAAGGTTTGTAAGTACAAACCCTGAAACCCGATTTGGGCTTGCCGAATGCGGAAGCCGCACAGTTCATTCAAATTACAGGAGGCAGCGTGTGTCGTCAATTCATGGAAATTGCGGGTAAAATGCACAGTTTCCGATTGCCGCCGCGTTTACCAGGGGCTGGCTGGTACTGGCTGCGCATCGAGAGCAACAATTTCCGCACGACGATTCCTTTGCGCGTAACCAGCGGCTTCAACGACAAGTCCTGCCACGACCGTTCTGTCGACCGCATCGTTACAGTCGATGTGCAGCCGCCCAAAGTGGAAACCCGAATTTATTAAATCGGTGGCGTGCGAGATTTCTTCTAAGTGCCTCGGTAAGTCGGTTACCAGACATTTGAGAACCAGTTTCCCGGTAGCGACTTTATCGCAAGAGTCAGTGAGAGAGGCGTTTTCCTCTATTATCTTTCTGACGGTTTGCCGCGTAGCGAGTCAGCTGCTTTGGCTTGGCTGACCACTTTGCGAATGGCATTGACTACGGCCTCGGGCTTGTCGATTATTCGTCGGCTTCTCGGAAACTGACCCAACCGGCGAATTGCGCCTTTACGGCGGGCGTCTTGAGGTGCAGTGTCTTGAAGTTAGCTTGTCACAACAGCACCGAGCGATGCGATTGACAGTGGTCTGCGAGGACAATAGAGTCTGGAAGATGGCAAACAGCGTATCGAAAATACAGATTGGGCAGTTGTGGAAGAAGGATGGGACTGACGACACCTATCTGGTGACGCGGGTGTATTCAGAGGCGTTGAGTACGATGGCGACGCTGCGGAAATCGGGTTCGGAGACTGAGGCGCTGGTTCGGGTGAAAGTGGAGAGGACTGCGGAAGGGCAGACGTTGGCGGGGTTTTCGCCGGCGCAGGAGGATGAGAGATTCTGAGGAGAAAGACGTTCAACAGTCTAAGAGTGTAAGGGTGTAAGAGTACAAAGTACGAGGGGCGATTGGACCTTTTTGGCGGGGCGAAGATCGCCGCGTTTTTTTGTGGCGATGGCGTGGCCAGGAGAAGAGGTTGACAGTCGACCGTTGAAAGTTGAAAGCGTTTGGAGAAGCGGCGTAGTCGACGCTTTGCGGGTGTTGAAGTTGAGATCCTTCGCCCGCCGTTGGCGGACTCAGGATGACAATCGCTCTCCTAATGGTGGAGGCCGTGATGGAATGGCGCGGTGGGGTCGAGGTTCGACGCTAGATTGAGCGGACGGGGAGATTGACCACGTCTTCCACTTGCATGGGTTCTTTTTGCAGGAAGGGTTCACCGTACTTCACACCGATTAGTGCGCCGTAGTGGCGGGCTAGAAGATCCATTCTATTATCCAGTTCATCGATGGCCAGGAAGACTCGCTGCCTGCGTTCGCTTTTGGCGGGGCGGAATTGCGAACGATAGGCGAGAATCGCGCGGCGGCGAGTGTCGTATTGTTTGGTGATGTCCACGATGAAAGTTGGCGGCATGCCTTCGAATGAAGTGCAGTAGAGAATTTTGAACGGGCGATAAGGCTCTCCTTCGAGCGGAAGTTGTTTCAGGCCCGCGAGGAAGCAGCCTTCATAGCCGAGAGTCGAGGCGTGATAGTGGTCGGGATGGCGCGCTTCCCAGTAAGGAAGGATAACGGTGCGGGGACGGAGTTCGCGAATGACTCGAGCGAGGGAAAGTTTGTGTTGGCGGGAAGGTTGCACGTCGGAGTCAGGGACGTTGATGGTGCCGCGCCACGAAACTTTCAGGATTTTTGCGGCCGCTCCGGCTTCTTTGGCGCGGATTTCCGGAGTACCGCGAGTGCCCATTTCGCCTGCGGTGAGATCGAGTATGCCTGTTTTGTACCCTTGCGCGTGGGACTTAAGGAGCGTGCCGCCGCAGGTGAGTTCGACGTCGTCGGGATGGGCGGCGATGGCGAGAAGGTCGAGGGTCATGTTTGCCTCATGTGGTGCAGAGAGATTGTAAATGTGACTTGTGACTTGTGACTAGTGACTCGTGAGAAGACCAGTTGACGGTCGGCAGTTGACAGTCGAAAGAAGGCGCGACGGCGAGAGCGGTAGCCCTTCCGGGCACAAGGTAAACGATAGACCGCCGTCACAAACGCGAGGGAAAAGAACCGGTCTAAAGACCGGCCACTACACCAGTCACTAGTCACCAGTCACGGCTCATGTGATTGTGCTACCTTGTGAAACGATGAGCGGCAAATTGCAGGGCAAAGTGGCGCTGGTGACGGGCGCAGGGAAGAGGCTTGGGCGGGCGGTGGCGCTGCGTTTGGCGGAAGAGGGCGCGGACGTGGCGGTGCATTACCATGACTCGGCGAAGGATGCCGCAGAAGTTGTTGGCAAGATCGAGGAGATGGGGCAGAGGGCGGTTGCGATTCGTGCGGATTTGCGGAGTGTAGATGAGATACGCAAACTTTTTTTGGAGACGGGCAACGAGCTTGGGAGGCTGGATTTGCTGGTAAACAGCGCGGCGAATTTTTTGCCGGGGAGCGTGATTTCTACTACGGAAGAGACTTGGGATGCTTCGCTGAATACGAATGTGAAAGCGCCATTTTTTTGTGTGCAGGCGGCGGCGCCGATGTTGCGGCGGTCGAAGGGTTCGATTGTGAATTTTGCGGATACCGGTGGGTTGCTAGGCTGGCCGGGGTACATTTCGCACTCGGTATCGAAGGCGGGAGTGGTGATGTTGACGAAATGTCTGGCGAAGGCGCTGGCGCCGGATGTGCGTGTGAATGCGATTGCTCCGGGAACGATCACTATGCCGGGCGATCCGCCGGAGTGGGAGCAGGAATTTGTGAAGTTGGCTCCGCTGCGGAGAACCGGTAGGCCATCGGACATTGCGGATGCGGTGATTTATTTGGCTACGGCGGAGTTTTTGACGGGGCATACGTTGGTGGTGGATGGCGGGCGCGTGGCTTAGAGGCTGTCGCGAAAAGGCACTGGAAAATAGAAAATTGTAAATGGAAGAACGGCGGCCTAGAGCCATCGTTACATGCAACAAAAGCAAATCGTGAAGTGCGCGACGACGCGCGGCGGTGTATTCTAATTGGCTTATGATGCGATAAGGAAGATTATTGCGAAAGCAATAAGGAAGACGAAGATGGCTGCTCACAATAGGGCAATTCCTACGAGGGACAACGTAAAAATGGATAACGAGACTTACACTCAGCCGCACCACATCGAGGATGTGGAGATACAAGAGTGGCTGGAGTCGCTGGATTCGGTGCTGGAATCGAGCGGGCCGGAAGTGGCGACAGAAATTTTGGAACGCCTGCGCGCGCATGCGACAGTGAGCGGGATTGATTTGCCGTTTACGGCGAATACGCCCTATGCGAATACGATTCCGGTGCGAATGGAGCCGCTATTTCCCGGCGATCAGGAACTGGAGCGGCGAATCAAGTCATTGATTCGCTGGAATGCGCTGGCCATGGTGGTACGCGCGAACCGCGAAGAGCACAACATTGGCGGACACATTTCGACGTACGCTTCGGCAGCGACGCTTTATGAAGTGGGATTCAATCACTTTTTCCGGGCCAGGACGCCGGAATTCGAAGGCGACACGGTTTATTTCCAGGGACACGCAGCGCCGGGGATCTATGCGCGCGCGTTCATGGAAGGTAGACTCAGCACACAGCAACTGGAAAATTTCCGGCGTGAATTGAAGCCGGGCGGAGGCCTGTCTTCATATCCACATCCGTGGCTGATGCCTGACTTCTGGGAATTTCCCACGGTATCCATGGGATTGAGCCCGCTGATGGCGATTTATCAGGCGCGGTTCAGCCGTTATCTGGAGAGTCGCGGGCTGAAGCCGCCGACGGACGCGAAGGTGTGGGCGTTTTTGGGTGATGGCGAAACGGATGAACCGGAATCATTGGGCGCGATCACTTTGGCTTCACGCGAGAATCTGAACAATTTGATTTTTGTGGTGAATTGCAATTTGCAGCGGCTGGACGGTCCGGTGCGCGGCAACGGGCAGATTATTCAGGAGCTGGAATCGGCGTTCCGCGGCGCGCGTTGGAACGTCATTAAAGTTTTGTGGGGCAGCGAGTGGGATCCAATTCTGGAGCGCGATACGGAAGGCCTGCTGGTCAAGCGCATGGGCGAACTGGTGGACGGCGAATACCAGAAGCTGGTGGTGTCGTCGGGCGCGTATGTGCGGCAACATTTTTTTGGAAATGACGAGCGGCTGCTGAAACTGGTGGAGCCGCTGCCGGATGAAGCGCTGCGGCGTTTGCGGCTGGGCGGGCACGATCCGCGCAAAGTGTATGCGGCTTATAAAGCTGCGGTGGAACACAAGGGCAGCCCGACGGTTATTTTGGCGCGCACGATCAAGGGTTATGGACTGGGCGAAGCGGGCGAAGGGAAGAACGTTACCCATCAACAGAAAAAATTGAATGAGGATGAATTGCGGGAGTTTCGTTCGCGATTTGGGATTCCGCTGAACGATGAAGACTGTGCGACGGTGCCGTTTTACCGGCCAGCGGAAGATAGCGTTGAGATTCAATATCTGCGGGCGCGGCGCGAAGCGTTGGGAGGATATACCCCGAAGCGCAGCATTCGTTCGAAGCCCATTGCGGCCGTACACGATGAATTGTTCAAGGAATTTACGGAAGGCAGCGACGAGCGCGAAGTGTCCACGACCATGGCGTTCGTGGCGATGCTGCGAAAAATGCTGAAGGATCAGGAAATCGGCAAATTGATTGTGCCCATCGTGCCCGACGAAGCGCGAACATTTGGTATGGAGTCGCTGTTCAGGACAGTTGGAATTTATGCCAGCGGCGGGCAGAAGTACGACCCGGTCGACATGAATACGCTGTTGCTTTATCGCGAAGCCAAGGACGGGCAGATCCTGGAAGAGGGAATTACGGAAGCGGGATCCATGGCGTCGTTCATTGCGGCGGGCAGCGCTTATGCGACGCACGGAATCAATACCATTCCGTTTTTTATTTATTACTCGATGTTTGGATTCCAGCGCATCGGCGATTTCATCTGGGCCGCGGCGGATATGCGTACGCGGGGATTTTTGCTGGGTGGAACCGCGGGAAGGACAACACTTTCGGGAGAAGGACTGCAGCACCAGGACGGAAACAGCCACATCCTGGCGCTGCCGGTGCCGAATCTGAAGGCCTACGATCCGGCGTTTGCTTACGAGATCGCGGTCATCATTCAGGACGGAATTCGCCGCATGTATAAGGACGGCGAGAACTGGTTCTACTACATCACCGTCATGAACGAGCAGTACGCGATGCCGCCGATGCCGGCGGGAGTGCGCGAAGGAATTCTGAAGGGCATGTACAAGTACCGCGCTTCGGTGAACAAGAAAGCCAAGCTGAAGGCGCAGTTGTTTGGCAGCGGAGCGATCTTGAACGAAGCGTTGCGCGCGCAGGAAATTCTGGAACAGAAATACAGCGTGGCCGCGGACGTGTGGAGCGTGACCAGCTACAAAGAGTTGTACGTGGACGCGATCGAGACCGAGCGCTGGAACCGCTTGAATCCGGGCGAGAAGCCGCGTGTGCCGTACGTTTCCCGGTGCCTGGCAGATTCGCAAGGTGTGCTGGTGGCGGCTTCAGATTATTTGAAGACTCTGCCCAATATGGTTGCCAAGTGGATGCCGCGCAGATTGGCGGCGCTTGGTACGGATGGCTTTGGACGCAGCGAAGGGCGCACGTCATTGCGCGATTTCTTCGAAGTGGACGCGAAGTTCATTGTGCTGGCGACGCTGCACGAATTGAGTGCGGACGGAAAGATTGACGCCAAGGTTGTGGATCAGGCGATCGGGGATTTGGGGATTGTGAAGAGCAAGCCGAATCCTGTGGTTTCGTGACGCGGTCGGGTTTGGCGAAACCAGACAATCCCTAGTTCTTGTCCAGTCCGACGTAACTACAAGAATTGATTCCTCGCACGTTCATGTGCACTACAAGAGATCTTCTTTTATGGGAGTGGGGCTTGATTCTTAGTATCGCATTTGCGGGACAGAATCCACTTACTATTCCTAGCAAGCGGTATTCACCGTCCGCCAACCCATTCGTGCTCAGCACAAAACCTCCGTTACTATCGGTCTGCGAGTAGCGCAGAAGTCTGTGTTCTGGTTCGTTGAAAATCCTTACGCAAAGTTGTGGTATCGCAGTTCCGCTCGGGTCTATAGCAGTCCCCTGAACCTGCTGTGGTTCAATGGGCTTGGGATCAATCTGATTCTCGTGGCCGTGAGCCCACGAGAATCCGTTCTATCTAATTCTCCGATTTGTCGAATGGTATGACGCGGCCTGAGAGAAGCGCGTCGAGGTGCTGCTTGGCGTCGGGCATGTCGGGTTCCAACGCTAGAGTTCTGCGATAGGCCTCGATGGCTCCAACGGTGTTGCCTTGCGCTTCGCGCGAACGCCCTACCCAGTAGCAGGCGGCCGGGTCTGGGGAGATATTTGCTCCGGCGATGAAGTCGGATTCCGCAGCGGCAAAATTGTTGAGCCGGAATTCGGCCATGCCCCTGGCCAGCAGGCTCGATTGTTTACCCGGTACAAGTTGTAGTGCCCGCGAAAACATTTTTATCGCTTCTGCTGGCTGATTCTCTTGCAATAGCACCACGCCCAGATTTTGGTAGGACGAGGCTATTTCGGATGTCTCCTGGCCATACTGAATGGCGGTTTCGAATTCCTTGCGCGCCTCGGCCATGCGGTTTTCGTTTACCAGTACAATGCCAAGATTATAGTGCGCGAGGCCGAAGCGCGGCTTTTCCTGTGTCGAACGTAGGAAGTGAGCGGACGCGAGATCGGGCCGGCCGATCTGTATGTAGGCTTCGCCTAAATTATTTTCAGCGATGAAATTCACGGGCGCAATTTCGAGGGCGTGGCTGAAGAGCGTGAAGCTGTCCTTCCAGTAGGTGGTTTGCCGCCAGCTGAGCGCGCCAAAGAAAATGAGGAAAATCGTGGCGACTCCCGCAAGTACTTCGGAGCGATGCGGAAGCAAATCGGAATGGTCCGCGACCCACCATACAACAATTACAAAAATTCCCAGCAGCGGCGTGTAGGCGTAGCGGTCGGCCATTGCCTGACGACCAACCTGAACAAATCCAATCACCGGCACCAGGCAACCGAGGTACCACAGCCATCCGGCAATCAGATAACGCCGGCGAAGATGTCGCACGCAGAAAAACGTGAACGCGAGAATAAAGGCCAGACCTAAGAATGGTTTCCACAGCGCGAGAGTGTTCTCCGGATGCGGATAAAAAATTGCCAGGTGAAGCGGCCAAAAACCTTTGAGGATATAGAGGAGATAGGACCAGAGCGCGTTGGCGGTTCGAACGGCTGGCGAAATGAGTTGATTGGCGGCGATGGAATTGGAACGGGCCTGGGCGACCACGGTGATGTAAGCACTGGCTGCGGATAAAAGTAGAAGCGGAAGCTTCTCAAAAACAAGTGGCCATAACTTTTTGAAAAAAAGCGAAGAGGATTCCGCGTCATCAGGAACCGGAAGACGATTGAGCGGCCAGTAGTCCAGGAGCAGAAGCGTGAAGGGGAGAGTGATGATCATGGGTTTGGACGCCAAGCCCAACGCAAATAGTAAAGCCACCAGAGCATGCCTGCCGATACCGGGTTTGCGGACGTACCAGCCGTAGGCAAAAAACGCCAGGAACATAAAGAGCGTGCACAGGAGACTCTTGCGCTCGGAAACCCAGGCGACGCACTCGACGTTGAAGGGATGCACCGCAAAAAGCGCGGCGACGAAGGCGCTACGCCAAAGGAAACCGGTGGCGGCGCGCAACAGGAAAAACAGGAGCACCACGTTGAGACAATGCAGAATCAGGCTGGTGGCGTGATGACCTGCTGGATGCAGGCTGAAGACCTGCACGTCGGCCATATGGGAAATCCAGGTAAGCGGATGCCAGTTGGCCATGATGGTGGCGCGAAAAGCCCAGGAAACATTGACGGCGGTTAAGCCCGGCTGGAGATGAGTATTTTCGGTGACGTAGCCATTGTCGTCGTAATTGATAAACCCGTTGGAAAAGGTGGGCCAGTAGGAAAATAGAGTAATCGCGACCAGAAGTAGAGCCAGCAGCCAGGGCGAAGTGGTGTCGTCGACGTGCGCGGCAGATAACTCTTTGGGCGGGTCGGAGGCGGTCTCGAGGGAGAGGGCCGAAGAACTCACTCTTTCACCATTACGTAGTAGTCCGGCAGCAGCTTGTGGCCTTCATTGCTGAAGATGCGGAAGCTGGCCAGTCCCCACTTTTGCAGACGGAACTGGAACGAGGTAGCTAGGACGCCGAACCCATATTTTACGCTGCGCCAGAAGCTGATGCTGGAGGCTTCAGGGAAATACCGGGTGGGGCAGGAGACTTCGCCCATGCGGTAGCCGAAGAAAATGATTTGCGCGAGCATTTGATTGTCGAATGCGAAATCGTCGGTATTGGCTTCGAGGGGCAGGGCATCAAGCACGGTACGCGAGAAAGCGCGATAGCCGGTGTGGTATTCGGAAAGTTTGTACTTCAGGAGAAGATTCTGGAAGAAGGTTAAGCCGCGATTGGAAATATATTTGTAAAGCGGCATCCCGCCCCTCAAAGCACCGACGCCGAGAATACGCGAACCGAGCGCAACATCGTATTCGCCAAAAGCGATCATTCCGGCCAAGGAGACGATGAGATGCGGGGAATACTGATAGTCAGGGTGCAGCATAATGACGATGTCCGCGCCGCGCCGTAGAGCTTCACGGTAGCAGGTCTTCTGGTTGCGGCCATACCCTAAATTCTGGCGATGGACGAAGGTTGTGAGACCGAGTTCGGCGGCGACTTTCGCGGTGGAGTCGTTGCTGCCGTCGTCCACAAGAATAATTTCATCCACGAAGTCTTTCGGGATCTCGCCATAAGTCTGCTCGAGGGTCTTCGCGGCATTATATGCCGGCATTACGACGAGAATGCGTTTTCCGTTGAGCATATGAGGCTGGGCTAAGTCGAGGCTTTAGCAGAGTCCGGAGTCACAGCTAGCGACTAGGCCTCGCGGGCGCTCCAGGGACGAACCCTCGAAACCCTAAAATAATACGGCGGAGCGATACCTGCAAGCGCTGCGGAGTATGACGTTGCGAGTCCGCTAATGGCTGTCTGGGAGCGGCGAATTTGGCGGCCAATCGGACGGAACCGAAGCAAGAAGTTCAGCAGGTTTAATGCGGCCAGTGGCGAGCTCTGCGATAAGCCGGCCGTTGGCGGCCAGGAAGTCGTACTGGCCGAGTTCCCGGGGGAGAACCCAGGCGACTCGCTCAAACGGGCCGGGACGGAGTTCCGATTCCAAAATGGCGACGGCAAAGAAAATGATCGTGAGCGAGCCCACGCTCCCGCCATACGCGTGTTCGACGCGCGAAATGGGTACTGCGCGCAGCAGGGTTACGTCGAGTTCTTCGCGGAGTTCACGAGCCAGAGCTTGTTCGAGCGATTCGCCTGTTTTTACCTTTCCACCGGGAAATTCCCATTTAAGCGGAGAAGAGTCTCCACGACGGCGCTGGCCGATCAGGATGCGACGATCTTCGCGCTCGATCACCGCGGTAACAACCTGAATGCTCACGTAAACTCTCCGGCGAACCCCTTCAGAATACGGGAAATTTCGCGAGCGCCCGGGATGAGCGGCGGCCCTGGCGTATTGAGAAGTTCGTCCCGCAGAACAAAAACGCGCTTGTGACGGATGGCAGGAACATCTTTCCAGAGAGCGTTCGCGAACGTCATTCGTGGATTGGCACGATTTCCGGTGGCGGTCCAGGCCAGCAGGATGATGTCCGGACAAGCCGCCGCGATTTCTTGATCGGAAACGCGCGCACCGGGTTTGATGACCATTTTGCCGCCACAAAGCGCGACCAGTTCGGCAACCCAGGGCGGGGAACTAATCCTGGGATTGGGCCATGCTTCGGAATAAATTCGTGGACGGCGAGAGAATTTGGCGGCCCCACGTGCAACGTGCGCAAACTCGCTGCGCATGCTGGCAGTCAGGCGAGAGCCTTGCGCCGAGCGCTTCGTTATCCGCGCCAAAGTCTGTATGTCCGATTCGATATCGGCGAGTGAGCGAGGATTCAACGCCAGGAATTGCGCGGGAATGGTTAGAATACGCCCGACTGTTTCCGGATGGAAGGGAACCGAGCCGACAATCAGGGTTGGGCGAAGGCGGGCGATTTTCTCGATGGACTCATTGCGCCAACAGTCCCCTACCGCAGGCAAGCCACGAACCGAGCAAACATCCGCGCACCACGGTGTTACGGCGACCAGATGGCGTTTGGCGCCGAGTGCGCAGAGGATCGAGGTGCAGGAGGGAGCGAGCGAGACGATGCGCAATGCAGTTGAGCGCTTCGAAATGCGGCCAGAGGCCATAGTTCAGGAGAATAGCAAAGATGTGACGATCCAGGCGGGCACCGAAGAGAAAACGATCGCGGCGGCTACTTGATGTAACGATGAAGAATTTCAACCAGGTCTTCGGCGGCGCGAGCTTCGCGCGAATCTACTTTGGCGGTTTTGCTGAGGACGTGATAACGGATTTCGCCGTCAACAATTTCGACCAGTAGACTATTGATGGCGCCGCGGCACGCGGCGATTTGCTGCAGCACCGTAGCGCACTCGCGCTCCTCTTCCAGAGCGGTGCGGATGCTTTTGACCTGGCCTTCGATGCGATTGACGCGGGCGAGAAGTTTTCGCCGCTCCTGAACGGTGTGGGCCATTGAAACCTCCCGTTGACATACTATACTGGGTATAGTATAGAAGGCAAGCGTCATGTGCCATTCATGTTGGCGTGATGGAATAACGCGGGCGCGTACCCAGGCAGAGACACGCGGAAGCCAGGCCGGAAGGAAGATTCATGCAACGGATGTTCAAGCGATGTTGTACGGCAGTCCTCCTTCTCATGTACTTTGCGGGTACGGCTCACGCTCAGAAGACACTAACCTGGCAACAGGTTCGTGCCGAGTTTCAATTGGCAAATCCGACGCTGCAGGCGGGACAGATTGGCATCGAGGAGTCCCGCGCGCAAGAGGTCACGGCATTTCTGCGGCCCAATCCGACCCTTGGTGTAACCCTCGATCAGATCAATCCCTTCCCCGGAGGTCCTTCGCATGGCCCTTTCGCTTTCTTGCTTTCGGTAGCAACCCTGAACTATCTCCACGAACGGCAGCATAAACGGGAACTGCGTTTGGAGAGCGCGCAGAAGGGAACGGGAATTGCGCAATCCAGTCAAGCGGACTTGGAGAGAAGCCTTGTATTCACGTTGCGGATGGCATTTGTGCAGACGCTGCAGGAGAAAGCGGCTCTCGATCTGGCCAAGGAAAACCTGAAATATTACGACCATGTACTTGGCGTGAATGGCGACCGTTTCCGGGCGGGAGCGATTGCGCGCGTGGATCTGGACCGCCTGGAATTGCAACGGGTGCAATATGAATCCGACGTACAAACGGCGGAGGTAACCCTACGCACGGCAAAAATTCAGTTACTCACATTGCTGAACGATCGAACACCAGTGGATCAGTTTGACGTTACCGGCCCCTTTGAATTCTCGACGCAAATCGCACCGTTAGAGGAAGTGCGGCAAACCGCGCTGGAGGCCCGCCCGGACCTCAAGGCTGCCCTGCAATCGGTAGAGAAAGCCAGAACCGATCACCGTCTCGCGGTAGCGAATGGTTCGACAGACCCGACCTTAGGTTTCGATGTCGGAAGGAATCCGCCGATTGACCAATACATCGGATTCAGCGTGAACATTCCGTTGCGTATTTTCGACCGGAATCAGGGAGAAAAACTGCGCACGCAGCTGGACGTCGACCGCAATCAGAAAATGCTGGATGCTACCAGGGCGCAAGTCTTCAGCGACGTGGATTCCGCCTATGCTGCGGTCAATAGCACCGTGATTCTTCTTCAGCCCTACAAGGAACGGTACCTGAAGCAGGCCTTGAGCGTGCGGGACACCATCGCCTTTTCTTACGAGCATGGCGCGGCCTCGCTTCTGGATTTTTTGAATGCGCAGGCCGACTACCGCAGTGTGCAGGTAAATTACCTGAACCTGGTTGCCTCCTACCTCGACGCGGCAAATCAATTGAATCTTGCGGTGGGACGAGAGGTCATTCCATGACACGCACAAGGTCTCTGACGCTGATGCTTGGCAGTGTCGCGATTTGGGGGAGCTGCGGATGCGGCCAAAGCAAGAGTGACCCTAAGGCCGAAGCTCCGCCGCCGCTCAAGGTCGAGTCCATTCAAGATCGCGACATTTTCGAAGTGGATCGGCCGGAACAGTTCACGCTTGCCACGGCGGAGGAGCATATTTCCACTCCGCAACTGAGAGCTACCGGGACTGTGAGTCCAGATATTTCGCGTAGTGTGCCCGTCATTTCGCTGGCCACTGGTCGCGTGGTTTCCATTGGCGCTCGCCTGGGAGATACGGTGAGCAAGGGGCAAATGTTGCTGCGCGTGCAAAGCGCGGATATGTCCGCCGCGTTTTCCGATTATCGAAAAGCGGTCGCTGATGAAAAGTTGGCGAGCATTCAATTGGAGCGCTCGAAGCTGCTGTACGACAGGGGAGCCGTTTCGCTGAACGACCTGCAAGTTTCCGAGGATACGGAGAACAAGGCGAAGGTTGACGTGGAAAACACCACCGAACGGCTTCGCGTGCTGGGCGGAAACGTGGACCATCCTGCCGCGGTGGTGGAGATTCACGCCCCGGTCGGCGGAGTGATTACAGACCAACAGGTGACGAACGCGGCTGGTGTTGCGGGCTTGGGATCGCCGAATCCGTTTACGATTTCCGATCTTAGCCATGTGTGGATTCTTTGCGACGTTTACGAAAACGATCTGGGCAATGTTCGACTTGGGGAAAAAGCAGAAATCCGTCTGAACGCGTATCCCGACAAGACTTTCAGCGGAGTGATCAGCAACATTGGTCCAATTCTTGACCCGAACCTTCGAACCGCAAAGGTCCGCATCGAAATCTCGCAATCCAGGCTTGATGCGTCCGGGCATGTTCGTGACGGCGATTTTCCACGGCAACAACAAAGAAGCGCACGCAGCTATTCCCGCGACGGCTGTGTTGCACCTGCATGACCGGGATTGGGTATATGTGCCGCTCGAAGGGAAGAAATTTCGGCGGGTGCAAGTGACTGGCGGCGAGATGCTGCCGGGCGGCATGCAGGGAATCCTTAAAGGAGTGAGTACTGGACAAAAGGTAGTTGCGAACGCGCTCGAATTCCAGAACACGGCGGAGCAGTAATGATTCGGCTGCTCATCGATAAGGCCCTCGACAACCGCTTTATCGTGCTCAGCATGGCGGTGCTGCTGTTTCTTTGGGGAATCGTCGCTTTCAAGACGCTCCCCGTCGAAGCATATCCGGACGTCGCCAATACCTGGGTGCAAATTATTACACAATGGCCGGGCCGCGCGGCGGAAGAAGTCGAACAGCAGATTACCATTCCGGTAGAAATCCAGATGAACGGAATCCCGCACTTGCAGCACGTGCGGTCGTCGTCGCTGGCGGGATTGTCGGTGGTGAATCTGATTTTCGACGATGATTCGAACAATGATTGGGACCGGCAGAAAGCTCTGGAGCGGTTGGCGCAAGTGACGCTGCCCACGAACGTAAGCGCACAAATCGGGCCGGACTTCAGCCCGATCGGTTCGATCTACTGGTACACGCTGAAGAGCAGTAACCCCGCATACGACACGATGGAATTGAAATCGCTGCAAGATTGGGTGATTGCGAAATATCTGAAGTCGGTGCCCGATGTCGTGGACGATTCGTCGTTTGGAGGAATCACGCGGGAATATCAGGTTCGGGTTGATCCGGACAAGCTGATCTCGTACGGCCTGAGCCTGGCGCAGATCGAACAGCAACTGACGAATAGCAATGCGAACGCGGGCGGGAGTTTTATCGAGGAAGGTTCGCAACAGATCAACGTGCGTGCGGTGGGCCTGGTTCGGACGGTTGAGGACATACAGAAAACGGTTCTAAAGACGCAGAACGGCACCCCAATTCGCGTGAGGGATATCGCAGTGGTGGCGCAGGGACCCAAAATCCGCCTCGGCCGGATTGGAAAAGCGATCCACAGAAGTGACGGAGTGGTGGCTGACGACGATGACGTAGTGGAAGGAATTGTTTTCCTTCGCAAGGGCGCGGACACGGCGGCCACGCTGGAGGGCATCCACGCCATGGTCAACAAGCTGAACACACTGGTTCTGCCGAAGGGCGTAAAGATCGTGCCGTATCTGGATCGCGATGACCTGGTGCACTACACCACGCATACGGTGCTGCACAATCTGGCTGAAGGCATGATCCTGGTGGTGATCATTCTGTTTGTTTTTCTGGGGAACGTGCGTGGTGCGTTCATCGTGGCGCTGACGATTCCGTTTGCTTTGTTGTTTGCGTCCATCTGCCTGGACCTGCGGCACGTTTCCGCGAATTTGCTTTCGCTAGGAGCGTTGGATTTCGGGATGGTGGTGGACGGCGCAGTGGTGATGGTGGAAAACATTGTCCGCCATTTGCATCGCCACGAAAAAGACCACAGCACCATCCTGGAGCAGGTGCGAATTGCCGCGCGCGAAGTACAGCGGCCGGTATTCTACGCCATCGCCATTATCATCACGGCCTATCTGCCAATTTTCACGCTGCAGCGCGTCGAAGGAAAATTGTTCAGGCCGATGGCGTGGACGGTGGTGTTCGCGCTGCTGGGCGCGCTGTTTTTTTCCATGCTGATTGCACCCGCGCTAGCGAGTTTTCTATTCAAGAAGGGCGGCAAGAGCTGGCAAAACCCGGTCATGGTTTATCTCGCGAGCCGCTATCGCGAAGGAGTGACGTGGGCGGTACGGCATCGCATGCCGGTCTTTGCCGCGGCGCTGGCGATTTTTGCGTTTTCGCTTTTCTTGTCATTCAACGGTGTAATCGGATCGGAATTTCTTCCGCATCTGGATGAAGGAGCGATCTGGGTTCGCGGCACACTGGCTCCCAGTACCGGGCCAGCCGAGAGCGGCCGGGTTGCGGAGAGGGCCCGCGAAATCCTTTGCTCGTTTCCAGAGGTGCCCGAAGTTGTCAACCAAATAGGACGGCCGGACGACGGGACGGACACAACCGGGTTCTTCGATACAGAGTACTTCGTGGACCTTGTACCGAAGGAAAATTGGCGTCCGGTCTTTCATCAGGATAAGGATCGGCTGATTGCGGCCATGGACCGCGAGCTCGAGAAAATTCCCGGCGTCCTTTGGAACTTTTCGCAACCCATTTCGGACAACCTTGAGGAGGCCGTGAGTGGGGTCAAAGGCGCGTCGGCCGTAAAGATTTACGGCGACAATCTGAAGACACTGGAAGCGAAGGGCGACGAAATCGTCGGGGTGATGAGAAATATTCGCGGTGTGGAAGACCTTGGTCTGTTTCGTGTGATCGGGCAACCGAACCTGAATTTCGCAGTGGACCGCGATCGCGCGGCGCGCTACGGCATCAACATCTCGGATGTCCAGGACGCGATCCAGACGGCGGTTGGTGGCAATGCGCTGACGCAGGTGCTGGTTGGCGAGCAGCGCTATGACCTGGTGTTGCGCTACTTGCCCCAATATCGCGACACCAAAGAAGCCATCGAGAATATCCGTCTGCTCTCGCCTAGCGGAGAACGGGTCTCTCTTGCGCAACTGACCAAGGTCAGCGTGTTGGACGGCGCCTCGCAAATTTATCGCGAAGAAAATTCGCGCTACATCGCGATCAAGTACAGCGTGCGCGGCCGGGACCTGGGCAGCACGGTGGAAGAAGCCATCAAAAAAGTGAGCGCCAACGTCAAACTCCCGCAGGGATATACAATTGATTGGGCGGGAGAGTATGAGAGCCAGAAGCGCTCGCAACGGCGGCTGCTCATGGTTCTGCCGCTCACCATTCTTCTGATTTTTCTGATTCTCTACACCATGTTCAAATCGTTCAAGTGGGCGCTTTTGATTTTGTCGAGCGTGGCGCTGGCGCCGGTCGGTGGAACGGTGGCACTGCTGCTGACTGGAACCAATTTCAGCGTATCCTCAGGTGTTGGGTTTCTGGCGTTGTTTGGGGTCTCGGTACAAACTGGTGTCATCATGTTGGAATACATCAACCAGTTGCGGGCGCGCGGCTATTCGATTGAAGAAGCCGCGATTGAAGGCGCGGTGTTGCGGCTTCGTCCGATTATGATGACCATGCTGGTAGCGACGATTGGATTGCTGCCGGCGGCGCTGTCACACGGAATTGGCTCCGATTCCCAGCGGCCATTTGCCATCGTCATCGTTGGCGGACTTGTAGGTGCACTGCTCTTGAGCATTTTCTTACTGCCGACCTTATACGTCTGGATCGCGCGCGAAGGTGACCTGTTGCCAGCGGCGGAGGCCGAGGAGCTCTAGAATATCGCTTGAGATCCACACTGCAAGACCGTGGGGAGTTGGCGGAGGAACGGCAGTATGAAGCGTAGAGAAATCGCGGCTGTCATTGAGAACGTCGGAATCGTACCTGCGATTCGAGTGTTGACGGCGGATGACGCGCATTTTGCCGCGGAAGCGGTGGCCAGCGGCGGAATTCCGATCGTCGAAATCACCATGACCGTCCCCGGCGCGATGGACGTGATCGCGCATCTTGTGAAGCATCATGCAAAGATGCTCGTGGGCGCGGGAACTGTTCTGGACGTGGAAACCGCGCGACAGTGCGCGGATGCCGGAGCGCACTTCCTCACGGCTCCCGGATTCGATTGCGACATTGTAACGTTCGCGGCCGAGCACGACATCGTCTCAATGCCCGGTGCATTAACTCCGACTGAAGTGGTGACGGCATGGCGCGCGGGAGCCGACTTCGTGAAAGTTTTTCCCGCCCTTCAAGTCGGCGGCGACGGCTACGTGCGCGCGCTAAGTCGTTCGCTGCCGCAGATTGCGCTAATCGCCTCCGGTGGAGTTAACCAGCAGAACGCGGAGGCCTTTATTTTGGCCGGAGCCACGGCCATCGGAGTCGGCACGCAGTTAATCCCGACGGAATCGATTGAAAAACGCCAGGCCAAGAGGATTCACGAATTGGCGCTGCGCTTCTCGAAGTTCGTCCGGGAGGCCCGATTGCGCCTTCCGCCGCGCAAAGAAGTCACTGCCAACGCAAGCCACATTTCTGCTGTGAAGTGCGGGAAGTCGTAAAACTTTGCGTTTTTGGCACGCCGGCTAAATGTTGGGCGTGCTTGCCGGGCGCGGCGAAGCGCCTGCATACTCGACCCATGTTTTCCAAGGAACTGCTCGACCATTTCCAGAATCCGCGCAACGCCGGGGAACTGAAGGATGCGACAGCGACCGTCGACGTCAGTAACCCTGTCTGCGGAGATATTCTGAAGGTCGCGGTTCGCGTGGAGGGTCAGCGGATTATCGCAGCGCGATTTTTGTGCCGAGGCTGCACGACGTCGATCGCTTGCGCTTCGCGATTGACGGAATTGCTTACCGGAAGGCAAATCGGCAAGCTTCATGAAATTACCACGGATATCTTGAGCGCTGCGTTCGGGGAATTGCCTCCCGAAACAATTCACGGCGCATATTTGGCTGCGGACGCCGCGCAGGCACTGGCAGCGAAGCTAAGCGCCGCGCGATAGCTAATCGTCAACAGCAGATCACATCAATCGTTGAATTGTTTACCGCTTATTTTTTCCATCGCGCGCGGGTCGTTCAGGTTGAGTACACAGCCTTCTTCCACTGTGGAGACTTCGTGTACTTCTCCTTTGTGCGCCCAAACTACCGCGCGGGCGCCTTGTTCCAGCGGTGCGTTCAGAAGCTCGTCATAAACCGTAGCGGAAAAAATAACCGGGTGCCCGCGACGGCCCCAGTAGCTCGGGACTACGACTGGCGCGCGCGTAGCGGCGAAAGCGTCGATCAGACTGCCGACCAGCGCCGCGCTTACCAGCGGATGATCGACAGGGCAGAGCAGCATGCCATCCGTATCAGGCGGCAGACTTCGCAGCGCCGCATGGACGGAACTGAGCTGGCCTTTTTCCCATTCATGATTAATGACAATTTCGACCGGAGCCAAGGCAATGCCTTTTGTGATGGCCTCCGCGTCGGGCCCAAGCACAACGCGACGCACTCCAATCGCCGGGTGATTGGTCACAGAAATAAGATGTTCAAGAAATGGATGGCCCTGGTACGACACCAGAGCTTTCGGCGATCCCATGCGACTCGAGGCACCGCCCGATAAAATTACGGCGGCGAGCATAAATCTCCGGTCACCGCTGCGTCGTCGCGCCCGAAGCAATTACTTCTCGTCGCTCGCGTTGTATTTTTTTGTGCTGCGCGCATGGCGTGCTGCGCCGCACCGCGACCAGTTCAGCAGCGATACTGATGGCGATCTCTTCTGGAGACAGCGCGCCGATTTCCAGTCCCATCGGAGCAAACACGCGCGCGAATTCTTCCGGAGCGTAGCCTTCCTTCTCCAGTGCCTGATATACGGATAAAACTTTACGCTTACTGCCAATCATTCCGACGTAGCGCGCCGCGGTGCGCACCGCCCACGCCAGCACGCGCATGTCGTCGCGATGCCCGCGCGTGACAATGACAAGGTACGAGGAAGCATTCGGCCGGATCCGCGCAAAGGCATCCTCGTAACTGGTGTAAAGTTCCTGCGCCATCGGGAATCGTTCCTTATTTGCGAACTGTTCGCGATCGTCAATCACCACGATGCCGAATCCAGCCGCGCTCGCCGACTTTGCCAGCGCCATCGAAATGTGCCCGCCGCCAAAAATATAAGCGATTGGCTGCGGCAGGATCGGTTCGACAAAAATTTCCAGCGTGCCGCCGCAGATCAATCCGTTGTCATAGCTGGCTTCGTTGTTCAACTGAAAAACCATTTTGCGCGGCGTTTCCTTGCTCATCACTTCGCGCGCGGCAGACCACACATCGGCCTCGACGCAACCGCCGCCGATGGTTCCGGCAATCGAGCCGTCTTCGCGCACTAGCATTCGCGAGCTTTCATAGCTCGGAATCGAGCCATTGGTGTGTACAATCGTGGCCAGCGCCCCGCGCAGCCCCGCCTTCCGCATCCTCACAATCTCTTCAAACAGGTCCATGCGCTTGAGCGTACGGCTCGAAGAGTCTTGTGTCAATCGCACAGCTTCTTGTGGACGCGCCTATTGTCAGATGCTAAGGTTCGATGGAGGTGAAGTTGAATTGCCCGGTGGCGGACGCCGAATCGAAAATATTTGGTACGAAGAGAGAGCGTCCCGTTATCGGGTTCCATCCCGGATCATCCGCTTCGTTTTGATAGGTTTCTGGTTTGCAAATTGGCGCGTTCTCCGTTGCAACGCGCCTCCGTCAGCCGACAGACTTCACTCGAGCGGACTGATGTGCGAATCTGGCCGAATCGTCTACTATCCAAAATTTCTTATGGTTCCAGGAGAATGGTCTTTTACTTTGCTGCGTCGGAATGCTTGTTCTAGGCGTGGTCGCGGCGATGCAACGTAGTCCCAAGGCCGCCAAATGAAAGCCATCCTCTTCGACCATCACGGCGGACCGGAAGTTTTGCGTTACACGGACGCACCGGAACCAGAACTCCGCTCCGGCGAAGTCCTCGTTCGCGTACACGCCTGTGCGCTGAATCACCTCGACCTGTGGGTGCGCCAGGGAATTCCGGGTATCAATTTCCCGCTCCCGCACATTCCGGGCAGCGATATCGCCGGCGTGATCGCCAAAATCGGGCCAAATGTAACCACACTAAAGCTTGCCCAAAAAGTTTTGCTTGCTCCCGGCGTAAGCTGCGGAAAATGCCCCGCCTGCCTCGCCGGTCGCGATAACCAGTGTCCGCAATTCACAAATCTCGGCTATCTGATCGACGGAGGCTGCGCCGAATTTGTGCGCTGCCCGGAAGCGAACTGCTTCCCATATCCGGAAAATCTTTCATTCGAACAAGCTGCCGCCGTCCCACTCGTTTTTCAAACCGCGTGGCACATGCTGCTCACCCGCGCGCAACTTCAGCCCGCAGAAGAAGTCCTCATCCTCGGCGCAGGCAGCGGCGTAGGCTCTGCCGCCATTCAAATCGCAAAAATGTTCGGCTGTCGTGTAATCGCAACGGGAGGCAACGACGCGAAACTAGCCAAAGCGCGCGAGCTGGGCGCCGACGAAGTAATCAATCACAAAACGCAAAAAATAAAAGACGAAGTCCGCCGCTTAACAGGGAAGCGCGGTGTGGAGGTGGTCTTCGAACACGTTGGCACCGCCACCTGGGATGACAGCGTAGCCAGCCTCGCACGCGGCGGGCGCCTCGTCACCTGCGGAGCCACCACCGGCTACGACGCCAAAATCGATCTGCGGTTCCTCTTCAGCCGACAACTTTCCATCCTCGGCTCCTATATGGGCACCAAGTCCGAATTCGCCACGGTACTCAAACTCGTCGCCGCAGGCCGGCTGAAGCCCGTTATCGATCGCACTTTCCCGCTCGCCGAGTGCCGTCTCGCACACGATTACCTCGAATCCGGCGAACAGTTCGGCAAAGTTGTCATCCACGTGGATTAGCGCGATTCACAGCGCGCCGCCCGTGCTAAACTGAGCGCGCTCCGAATCATCCAGGGAACTACTATGGCCACCACCAGCCCAGCGTTAACGGCGCGTCTCCGCGATCGCCGCTTTTATCTCTTTATCGCAGTTCTGACCGCCGCAATCGTTTTCGCGGATTTGCGCGCACTTTTTTTCTCAACGGCTTCTTCGCCAAGCTTTATCTGCCATCACTCTTTGTTCTCCACGGCATCGTTTTTTCCAGTTGGCTGGTTCTCCTGGTAACGCAGTCCGCGCTGGTTTCCGCGAAGCAGATCCGCGTTCACCAAAAGCTCGGCTATGCCAGCATCGCAATCGTTGTGTCGATGTTCACCCTCGGATGGATCATGTCGGTGCAAGCGGCGCAGCGCGGTTTCACTCCGCCGGGAGGTCCGCCGCCTCTCAGTTTTCTGGCGTTTCAGATTTTCGGCCTGGTTCTTTTTACAGCTCTGGTAACCGCCGGTTTTTTGCTGCGC
Organism: uncultured Acidobacteriota bacterium; assembly: GCA_963731155.1. GTDB lineage: Bacteria > Acidobacteriota > Terriglobia > Acidiferrales > UBA7541 > Acidiferrum. The sequence continues at coordinate 693,608 of CAVSVB010000009.1, read as the reverse complement.
AACCGCCCGGAAACACACAAGAGGCTCATGATCGTCGCCACGGTAACGATACTGACGCCCGCTCTTGCGCGCGTCTTTTTGCTTTTCAACACCCACCTGATCATCTTCAAGGCCTTGGGAGTGCAGCTCGCAATCCTGCTCATCTGCATGGCTTACGATTTCTTCGCGCGTAGGCGAGTCCATCCTGCCTACATCTGGGGCACTCTGGCCTTCATAGCTTTCGTCCCTCTCGCTATTTTTGTCGGCGCTACCCGCCCCTGGCTCGCCCTAGCCCACTGGATCACCAGGGTTTGAGTTATGGTCCAAGGTTTCCTTTCGCCTCGTAGTTGATCACCGCAGTCGGCACGTCGAGGAGGATTATCCGCCTGAAATGCGCTCGGAAGCGCACTTCGCAGCTAGAGTTGTACACTTACTTCAGCCTGTTTTGATCCTCGTGGCAGTGGCAGCTTGGGTGATTGCGCTGGTCGGGCAGATTTCGGCATACCGTGCTCGCAAGCCGGGTGAACCGCGGCGCGTTGCTGCAAGATTCGCTTTGGGGATAATTGTTTTTCTAGGCGTAATTGGGCTGGAGTTCGCGATGGATGCGTACTTGAAATCCGCTGCTCTGGAGGAAATCAGGCCAAAGCTTAATGCAGATGTAAAATCAGTGAACGTTAACGGCGTTCAATTCGAAAAATTCACCGAACTCCTGGTGGCTCTGAGAGGCGTCCGTGACGCTAACGGCGCATGACTCAAGCCCAACGACTCGATACTTTAATAACTCTAACCACCTCCCTGGGATCACCGGAATTGCAGTTGTGCCGTGATTCCAAAAATGCGCACGAATATGGGCTTTTCTATTCCGACGACTCTGATCCGGCCGATGCAAATGAGATCGGCCGCGTGTTCAACACTGCGCTTGATGGCATCTAATCGGTATGCGAAAATACTCTTGAGGTCACGATGAGCGTATCCCTCGGCAAGCACGTCACACTGACCAAGCCGGACGATTTCGGCAAGCTGCTCGAAGACGAAGGCATTATCTTCACCACGCTCGACAAAGCGGTCAACTGGGCGCGCAGAAGCTCGATCTGGCCGCTCGGATTCGGTCTGGCCTGCTGCGCCATCGAAATGATGTCCATGGCCGCAGCGCGTTTTGACGTTGCGCGATTCGGCGCGGAAGTATTTCGCCCTTCTCCACGCCAGGCCGACCTGATGATCGTTGCCGGACGCCTCTCGCAAAAAATGGCTCCAGTAGTTCGCCAGCTCTACGATCAAATGCCGGAACCCAAGTGGGTCATCTCCATGGGCGCATGCGCCACTTCCGGCGGAGTCTTCAACAACTACGCCATCGTGCAAGGCTGTAATCAAGTGATTCCTATCGATGTCTACGTTCCCGGCTGCCCGCCGCGTCCCGAAGCTCTCCTCTATTCCATCTTGCAACTACAGAAAAAGATCGACAGCGAAAAAGGCTCCTTCAAGCGCGCCCTGAACATCGCCTAACCTCTTCTCTCCATGGAACGGAGGCTTTATGCCGCTGCTCTTAAGTAGCACAGGAGAGGGTACACAGTTCCGTGAAAAGCCTAGCAGTCAGATTAGGGCTGCACGGGCGTTACATGCATCGACACGATTGCCCAGTGTTCGCCCTTAGGCACCAGAACCACCGTCATCCGGTGCATCCAGACTCGCTCCATGCTTGCTACTAAGGCGTTTTTCCACAGCACTACAGCCACAAGATGGTCGCTCGAGTTAACCGGCGTTGCCTCAATCGTGAAGCTGGCGTTTTTCTTGGCGTACGGAGCAAATATATCCTCGAAATTCCTGGCCATTTCTTCGTAGTTCCATCTTTTGCCGTGGACATCAACGAATTGCGCGTGCTTAGCGAAAAATGCCATCAAATCCTGAGCGCAGCGCGACTTCAGTCCCGTCAAGAAATCTTCCAGTACTTTCAGTATCGGAAGGGACGGCTTCCGGAAACCCACCAGCAGCGGCTCTTTTGCAAGCTTTTCTCGCAACTCTTCGGCCTTCAGGCCTCTCGCCCGCGCGACTTGAGCTCCCAGCGAACCTTCCACTCGCAATAACCCGAGCAGCATGTGCTCAGTTCCGATGTGACGTTGACCGAGTCTGTCGGCTTCCTCGGCGGCAAAATGCAAGACCTTCTTGGAGTCGGCCGAAAGCGGCACTTCAACCGAAGTGGCAAAACGCTCGCTTCGGGTAATTCGCCGTTCGATTTCGGCGCGAACGGATTCAGCGCCTGTATCCCTGAGGATACCTCTTAATGCGCGGTCCTCTCGCAATAGTCCCAGCAGCAAGTGTTCCGTCTCGATGTATGAATTTCCGTACTGGCTCGCTTCGTATCGAGCGAAGAACACAGCTCGCCTCGCCTTTTCGGTGTAACGCTCAAACATTCCGGTCTCACGTACTGGCGGGCTTCAGCCCGGCTTCTTTCGTCGGCGTTCGAGTGTAGGCCTTATCTTCCGGCGGAGACAAGTAGCGGAGTAACAATGACTGCCTTGGCCGCGCCGTTGAGGAGTTCGTTTCCTGCAGGCGCATTCTCTCGGCGGACGTAGGCCATGCCGATTGCGGTTTGCAACGCTGGCGAAAAGGCAGTTCGGGTAACGTGCCCGACTTCTTTTCCGTCGGCCGTCAACACAGCTGCTGCGGCAGGCGGCTCGTTGGTGTCGAATTTCACCAGCACACGCACGCGGTTCACCTGTCCGCGCGAACGCACGCGCTCCACAATCTCCTGCCCGGTGTAGCAGCCTTTCGTGTAACTCAGGTGCGAGTTCTCGAGGCCAGCTTCGTGCGGAATCTGTTTGTCGCTGAAGTCGTAGCCAAACCACGGACTCCCTTGCTCCAGCCGCAACGCATTCAGAGCCTGATATCCCATCGCGCGCCCTCCGGCGGTTTCTACCGTGTGACGTAGCGTCTGCCACAGTCGGGGTAAATCCTCGCGAGTGGCAAGAAATTCTGCGCCAGCCACGCCGCCTGGCGACCGTTTCGTCAATCCGCATGAAATTCCGGCGACCGAAGTCTCCTGAAACGAAAGCTCACCGAGCGTTGCGAGCTCGATCGACGTCAGTTGTTTCACAACTTCCTCCGCTCTTGGACCTTCGAGCGCCACCGTGCCAAATATTTCCGTTTCATCCGTTAGCGTGACGTCGTCCATGATGATGAATTTGTCGAGCGCCGGAACCAGCGTCTCGCGAATCATGGCGTACGAAACGCAAAAAAGACTATCGGGCGTGGCGTAAGTTTCGATCTCTGCCTGAATTCTTCCTTGCGGATTCAAAAACAGCGACACAATACCGTTACCCTCCGCCAGATCCTTAATATTGTTGGTGAGAATCGCGTTCAGGTAGCGCACCCGATCCGGTCCGGTGAAGCGCACGTACATCCGATAATTTTTGTCGATCAGCGCGACGCTCTCCCGCGCCGCGCGGTATTCGCTCAGCCAGTCGCCGCTAAAATTGTCCGGCAGCGCACACCTGAACCACGTTCCGATCGTTGCGCCCGAGTTTCTATGAACTTGCAACAGAGGCGTTTCGATCACCGATTTTGCGGTTGCCTCGCTCATCGTTTTGTACCCCAAGTGTAGCAAACGCGCATGCGGGCCTGCCGGAACCTTACATTGGAGCTGCCAGTGCCCGTGGCCGAGCTGCGAACGATTTTCCGGCCAATGTTATACTGACGCATATGGCGAACGTCTCTCCGTTGCAAACTCCACGAAACCTTCTTCACTTCACGATTCCGGTGGGCCTGCTGCAATGCAATTGCTCGATCATAGCCGACCCGATCGCGTGCGAAGCGCTGGTGCTCGACCCTGGAGACGAAATCCATCGCATCATGGACCTGCTCGGCCGCCACAAACTCACGGTAAAAGCGATCGTCAGCACTCATGCGCACATTGATCATGTCGGCGGCCTCAAGAAACTACACGACTACACCGGCGCTCCTGTTTTGATGCATCGCGATGACGTTCCGCTCTATCAAGCTATGGACATGCAAGCCGCATTCCTCGGCGTCGATCCGCCGCCGCTTACCGAAGTCCACCAATTCTTGCGCGAAGGCGACAAGCTGCAGTGGGGCAGCTTGCAAGCACAAGTCATTCATACTCCCGGACACACGCCCGGCAGTTCGTGCCTTTTTCTTCCTGCCGATTCAGGAAAAGTCATCGTCGCCGCGCCGCAACTCTTCGCCGGAGACACGCTTTTTGCCGGCAGCATCGGCCGCACAGATTTGTGGGGCGGCTCAATGGAAAAAATGATGGACTCGCTGGTCCACAAACTTCTCGCGCTCCCGGACGATACCGTCGTCTACCCCGGCCACGGTTTAACCACTACCATCGGCGAAGAACGCCAAAGCAATCCCTTCTTAGTAGAAAAATAATGTGCGAGTTTGTTGTGGAAAATGTTTGCAGGAAGAGCCTAAAAAGCCCTCATTCCGATTCAGTACTAGCGAAACATCGTTATTCCGAGCGAAGCGCAGCGAGGAATCTCTCTTCGATTTAACACGTGGCACAACTCAGGCCGTCAACTACTCCGCGCCTCTTTCCCCAAACGAATCTCTTCCATCACCGATTGCACTAACTCCTTCGCATGCACCAGTTCCTGCGTAATCATCCGAATATCCATCGCCGGCAGCGTAGGATTTCTCTGGCTGGTGCAGTACACGCCGTGCTGTCCAACCAGAACCAGCGCATTCGTCAACCGGTCCAGCCCCACTGCCAGCCTGCCGCGCTCTTTACCAAACATTTGTTCGTAGTGCTCTAATTCGTCCTGGTGTTCTGTAAATGCGGACATCTTTCCGTCCCCTCGCGATCTACTGCGCACGCTGTATTCGCACAGCGCCAAATACAGGCCGTACCGCATCGGGCACAGCGTCACTCCTCTAAACTTTACCCTACCGTTTCCGCGGAACATAATCAGTCTCGCCCGAAGATTTTTCTCTGCCAACGGAGTTTTTGTACCCTTTATTCGGGATTTGCCCGTTTCGCGTCTCTTGGGAGAATCGGGCTGGAGCAACGTGACATGCGACGTTCGGATCTGGTTCAGCACAAGGAAAAAGAAAAAGCCACCAACACGCGCACTTCGCAGATTGTTTTTGGCGAACGCCAGCACCTCTTGCGTGTGCTCGATTCACTGGAAGGCACCGACTTGCCCCTGGCGCGCGCTCAACAGGAGCGTCGCGCATTGGAAGAACTGATACACGCGCGCACTCGCGAACTCAATCAGATCAACACCGCATGGGACGAAAAAATTGGCCTGGTTCTCAGCGCCGATGCCAAGCCCGAAATGCTGGAGAAGCTCGTCAAGCAAGCTCCCGAAAGCGATTATTATTTGCTCCGCCTGATCAGTGAGCATCCCCGTTCGAACGCGAAAACTTTGCAAAAGCTCGGCCGTCATCCCTACGGCGCAATCCGCGAAAACGTTGCTCGTCATCCCAACGCAGACGCGAATACGCTGACGTATCTGAGCAAAGACCGCAGCCAGCCGCTGTGGTATCTGGTCGCATTCAATCCGAATACGCCAAGCCCGCTACAGCGCCGCCTCCGCGAACGCCTCAAGCGCCTCGGCGAAAATCACGCCATCCGCTAACCTGAATTTCTCACGACCCCTCCAGCGACCCGTGTAAAATGCTCACGGAGCCGCCACCTGAATGCCCCTCGAGTCTTCCGACAGACGTTCGTCTCCGTTTGCGCTCCACACCGCCGGCAACTTTCTTCGCAAAGATATTCTTGCCGTCGTCCTAACCTCCGCGCTTCTCGTCGTACCTTGCTTCTGGCACTCCCGCATCCAGGCCGGCGACCTCGGCAGCCACGTTTACAACGCCTGGCTCGCCCGGCTGATCGAACACCAGCAAATTTCCGGTCTAACGATCGCCCGCCAATGGAGCAATATTCTCTTCGATCTCCTTCTTCTTCACGCCGCCAATCTTGTCGGTTTTGTCGCTGCTGAGAGAATCGTAGTCTCCTTCGCGGTACTGGTTTTTTGCTGGGGATGCTTTGCCTTCCTCGCTGCAGCATCTGGCAGTCCGCCGTGGAAGCTAGCCCCACTTCTGTTTCTTCTCGCCTACGGCTACGCCTTTCACATGGGATTCATGAACTACTATCTTTCCATCGGCTTTGCTTTTTTCGCGCTGGCGGTGGCATGGCGCGGCGGGGCGGGGAATTGGCTCAGCGCTGCCGTCGTCTCTGCGATAAGCCTGATCGCCCATCCCATCGGCTTCGTATTGTTTGTGACCATCGCAGCCTGCGTTTCACTATGGCGGCGGTGGTCGCACCGGACGCGCCTCGCTCTTCCGGCGATGGCCATCATTTCCGTCGTCGCAATGAAATTCTACTTCGCAGCTCATGAAGCACTTCAAGCGACTTGGCGTTCCACAGGATTTTTTCAGCTCCTCGGCCAGGATCAGCTCGATCTTTTCGGCCGCCGCTACGTAGTTCTTTCATGGGCGGTCCTGACTTGGGGAATTATCATCGCGCTGGGTGCAATTTACGATTGGATCTTCCGAGCGAACTCGCCGTCGCCAGCTCTTCGCTTGGCGATTGAACTCTACGCTCTCGCCGTCATCGCAACGTTCTGCTTGCCCGAAAATTTTCGCGTTGGCCTGTACGCAGGATGGATCGGCCTACTCGTCTCGCGTTTAACTCTGGTTACCGCCACCTTCGGTTTGCTGGTTCTTGCTTGTCTTCGTCTGCCGCGCTGGTCCGTTCACGGCAATATTGTTTGCGCCCTGTTATTTTTCATTCTTCTTTATCGGGACACCGGTAAACTCGATCGCATGGAAGCCAACGCTCGCAACCTCATTCGATCGCTGCCGGCGGGAACGCGCATTGTAGCGGTAGCCAATCCCCCAGACGATTGGCGCATCCAGTTCGTCCACCATTCCATCGAGCGCGCCTGCATCGGCCGCTGTTTCAGTTTCGCCAACTACGAACCTTCGTCTCTCCAGTTCCGCATCCGCGCACTTCCGGACAACCACGTTGTGACCACCTCCGTCGACCAATCCGACGACATGTCCAGCGGCGACTACATCGTGAAAAAGGAAGACCTGCCGCTGACCTCGATCTTTCAGTGCGATGAGGCCGATTTCGCCCGGTTGTGCGCTCTCCCCCTCAGGGCAGGGCAGAAGAGCGAAGACCCAGAATCCGAGCCCGTCCCGCAACCCCCTTCAGACGCGCCCGACCAGGAACCGGAAAACTAACGCTTTTTTCTCTTTCGTAAGGGACAGTTCACCGGAGCCGTTCTCCGGGCTGAATGGTAGGCGCAAACGCAAAAAGACAAATTGGCTCTTGCGTCAGTCCAATATCTGCTACAATTGGCTTTTTGGGAGAGACAATGCTGCCAGTACATCTCCAACCCGAAAGTCACGTTCCTCTCTATATCCAACTGAGAGACCAACTTCGCGCGTTAGTCCACGCCGGCGATCTCCGCCCCGGTGACCGCATTCCTGCCAGCCGCGAACTCGCCACCGTGCTTGGCGTCCATCGCACCACCGTCGCCAACGCCTACGCCGAACTGGAATCCGAAGGACTAATTCAAGGTCACGTCGGCCGCGGCACTTTCATCCAAGGCAACGGCAATGGCCTGAAATTAACTCCACCACCTCCGCCGATGCTCGGCAATGGAAATGGCAACGGCCTGCGCTGGGAGTTGCTCTTCGCCGACGAACGCGGCGACGAAATTCTCAGCCGCCTGACAGCCAGCGCTCCGGATGACGCACTCTCTTTCGTAATGGCGCGCCCAGCAGTCGATCATTTTCCAGTAGAGGAATTGCAAATCTGCGTCAACACTGTGCTGCGCCGCGAAGCGACAGACGTGCTCAATCTCGGTTCCTCTGACGGCTATGCTCCCCTCAAGGAAGCGCTGCTCGAACTCTTAAGCTCCGATGGCATCGCCGCCAAAGACGAAAACCTGCTTATCACCGACGGCTGCCAGCAGGCCCTCGACCTGATCAGCAAAGCGTTCGTGCGCCCCGGCGATTGCGTGGTCATCGAAAATCCCACTTACCCTGGCGCGTGCGCGATTTTCAACGGTGCTCGCGCGCGCTGCCTGGGAGTTCCCGTAAACACTCACGCCGAGCCGGGCAAACCGCTGGGCGTCGACGTCGAAGCCCTCGAAGCCACGCTCGCCGCCAATCGCGTCAAACTGATTGTGCTGACGCCCGATTTTCACAATCCTACCGGCACTTCCATGCCGCTGGCTTCGCGCCGTAAACTTCTCGAACTGGCTTCGCGCCATCAAGTTCCCGTCGTCGAAGATCATATCTATGCACGGCTGCACGCTCGCGAGGAACGCGTCCCCTCGCTCAAACAAATGGATCGTTCGAACCTGGTCATTCACATTGACAGTTTTTCCAAGGTGGCATTTCCCGGGCTTCGCGTGGGCTGGATTGTCGCTCCTGCCGCTGCCATCGAGCGACTTCGCTTAGTCAAACAGACCACAGACCTGCACACCGATCAGCTGGCGCAAGCCACACTCGCGGAATTTCTGCGCCGCGGCTATTTTTCCAAGCATCTTTCGAAGATGCGCAAACTTTATGCCACGCGCCTGGCCGCGCTCGATGAAGCTCTTCGCAAGCACATGCCGGAAGAAACGCGCTGGACACGTCCGGAAGGTGGCATGTGCCTGTGGCTGGAACTTCCGGCGGGTTTCGACGCCAGCGAGCTTTTGATCCATGCAAAAGAGCGCAGCCTGCTCTTCGCGCCCGGTCGATACTTCTACGTGCAGTCGCATCTGCCCAACACGCTGCGCCTCGGCTTCGCGAATCTGAACGAAAAAGAACTGGTGCGCGGCGCTGCCACGCTCGCCGATCTTCTGCGGATAGAAATGCGCAAGCGCCAGCGCGGAGTTCGCAGGGCGGAACGCAGCCGAGTGGCACTGGTCTGAGCTCCTTCAGTGGCGGCATGGCTGGCGAGTTGCTCCCTGGAGCGACCGAAGAGAGATTCCTTGCTTCGCTCGGAATGACGGCATTGTTGCTCGGAATGAGCAAAAAAGGCTCTTGGCCGGTCCGGAATGACGGGGAGAAGAGTCGTAGGCTTGAAAAGTTAGGGGGAAGTCCGAATAGAATGTGCGCGAAACTCATGCTCGAACCCAATGCGGCCAACCATTGCTTCGGCTGTGGCGGCGCGAACGCTGTCGGCATGAAGCTGACGTTCGAACTGGATCAGGATGCACAACGCTGCACCGGCAAATTTATTCTCGGGCCTCGCTATGGCGGAGGCGCGGGGTTCGCACATGGGGGCATCATCGCCGTTCTGCTCGATGAAGCCATGGGTAAAATTTCCAAATTGACCGACGAACGCGCCGTCACCGCCGAGCTAAACATCGAGTATCGCAAGCCAGTTCCGGTTGACGCCGAAATCGTCGTCACTGGCTGGCAAGAAGAAGAAAAAGGCCGCAACCGGTTTCGCATCGGAGAAATTCACGATGCGCAAGGAAACTTGCTGGCAAGAGGCCGGGGACGCTTCGTAGTGGTAGCCCAGCCCGTCGCCGCGGGCTCGGCTGGTGCCACGTAGCTTTGGTTGTTGTAGCGGCCGGTCTTTAGACCAGTGCCTTTTTCCAAGGGTTTCGTAGTGCCGGGCTTCAGCCCGGCGATTTTTGCGTCGCGTATCGCGGTTGTGATCTCAACGCAGGCATTGGCAACGAGTTTTATTTTGAGGAGAGCATCATGAGCAACAAAAAAGCAAACGGCAGCGGCAACGGTTCCGCATCCAACGACTGGCGCGTAAAAGTCGGCCTGGCCGAAATGTTGAAAGGCGGCGTCATCATGGACGTCACCAACGCCGACCAAGCCCGCATCGCGGAAAAAGCCGGTGCCTGTGCAGTCATGGCGCTTGAACGCGTTCCCTCCGACATCCGCAAAGAAGGCGGCGTCGCGCGCATGGCCAACATTAAAGTCATTCGTGAAATCATGCAGACCGTCACCATCCCTGTGATGGCCAAAGTGCGCATCGGCCACTTCGCCGAAGCGGAAGTGCTGCAAGCGCTCGAAGTCGATTTCATCGACGAGAGCGAAGTGCTCACGCCGGCCGACGAAGAAAATCACATCTGGAAGCACGACTACCGCATTCCCTTCGTCTGTGGCGCGCGCAATCTGGGTGAAGCGCTTCGCCGCATCGGCGAAGGCGCTGCCATGATCCGCACCAAGGGCGAAGCCGGCTCCGGCAACGTGGTCGAAGCCGTGCGCCACATGCGCACCATCGTCGGCCAGATGAAGAAACTCACCACCATGCGCGACGACGAACTCATGCGCGAAGCCAAAGAGCTAGGCGCGCCGATGGAACTAATCCGCCAGGTGGCGAAGACAGGCAAACTCCCTGTGCCGAATTTTTCAGCGGGCGGAATTGCCACGCCCGCCGACGCTGCTCTCGTGCGCAAACTCGGCGCGGAAGCGGTCTTCGTAGGTTCCGGTATTTTCAAATCCAGCGATCCCGAAGCTCGCGCCAAAGCTGTGGTAAAAGCCACTACGCACTTCGAAGATCCCAAAGCCGTCCTCGAAGCCAGTGAAGAACTGGGCGAAGCCATGCCCGGCCTCGACGTTCGCCAGATGCAGGAGAAAGACCTCCTCTCCACCCGTGGCTGGTGAGCATTCCGATTTGCCGGGACGACCGCTGCCGCTTTTCCGCGCGTTACGATTTTTTCGCGCAAAACGATGGCAACGCGCCGATCCCGCGAGCCAATTTTTGTGGCGCGCGCATTTGATTTGGCAGTTGTAGCAGCCCGACCAAGTAGCGGGCGGTTTGCATTAGGCGGTTGTAGCGGCCGGTCTTTAGACCGGTGCTTCTCTCTTTTCGTGCAACGCCGGATGACCTAAGGAATGAGAAACACTGTAAAACCCAAAATCGGAATCCTCGCCATCCAAGGCGACTTCGCCGCCCACGCCGCCATGCTGCACTCGCTCGGCGCCGAAACCAAAGAAGTCCGCACCGTAGCGGATCTCCAAGAATGCGACGCGCTGATTCTTCCGGGCGGCGAATCCACCACGCAACTGCAATTCCTTCAGGAAGAAGGTCTCGCCGAAGCCATAAAGAAATTCGTCGCCAACCATCATCCTGTTTTCGGCACTTGCGCAGGAGCAATTCTCCTCGCCACAAACGTAAATAATCCTCACCAGGATTCGCTAGGACTTCTCGACATGACGGTCTTGAGAAACGCCTACGGCCGTCAGCTAGCCAGCGAAGTTTCCTCTGGCAACTCCAAACTTAAATCTGAGCCGATGGAGATGGTGTTCATCCGCGCCCCGATCATCGACAGCGTCGGTCCAGGCGTAAAAATCCTCGCCGAATTCGCCGGCAAACCCGCGCTGGTCCAAAAAAACAACGTACTCGCCGCAACCTTCCATCCGGAACTGACTTACGACCCCACCGTCCATCAACATTTCCTCGCCTTGATCGACAATCATTCCAACAATAATTCAGCTTCAACGCAGTCGCACTCTTCCGAACTGAAATCGCGAACGCACAAAAAATCCCCCGCAACTTACAAGAAATAATGCCTGTCACCAACCAGTCTGCATTGCCAAACAGCAAACCAAAACGGCGCGTCCTCTTCGTCTGTATCGGGAATTCCTGCCGTAGCCCCATGGCCGAATCCATTGCGCGACGCGATTCATCACATATCTTCGATTCCAGCAGCGCCGGGTTGACGCCACTCGGTGTAGTGCAGAAACAAACTATCGAAACTTTGGCACACAACGGCTATCCCGTAGACAATTTATCCTCGAACGCAATCAGGAACGACGAATGGGCTGCCGCAAACCTCGTCATCAACATGAGCGGTTACCCGAAACAACGTGTCTTTCCCGACTCCGAATGGCACAAAGTCGAAGACTGGAACGTCGAAGACCCGTACGGCTCCGACCCCATCGTCTATCAAAGAATTTTCGACGATATCCGGAATAGAATAGAATCGTTAACCGCGCGCCTCCGCGACGGCCATCAGCAAAGCCGTCCCTGATGTTTTGGTTTGCTTCTCGCATTCGCAGTGCCGGGCTTCGGCCCGGCTGTTTTCTTGCTCTTCGGCCGGGACAGGTTCATCGATCAAGATGCGAACAAAAACCAGCGTCTCCCAGGAAGACTACCTCAAAGCCATCTGGGAACTTGTCGAAGAAGGCCAACCGCCCATCAGCGCGCGCCTGGCTGAAGAGTTGGACGTCACTCCGCCCGCCGTCACTGCCGCGCTCAAACGCATGCGCCGCGACGATCTAGTATCCGTCGCTCGCGACGGCCACATTGATCTCACCCGCAAAGGCCGTGCTGTAGCCGAGCGCATGGCCCTCCGCCATCAACTCGCCGAAATGTTGCTTACCGACGTCATCGGCCTCCCCTGGTCCAAAGCCCACGACGAAGCCGAACGCCTCGAGCACGCCATCTCTCCCGAAGTCGAAGCTCTTCTTCTGAGACGTTTCGCCGATAAAAAATCCTGCCCGCATGGAGTGCCACTGCGCGGCGGGTTCGCGCAACTTCGCAAACAGGGCGCCGTTCTGCTCTCTGATCTGCAAGCCAACGAACGAGCCGAAATCGTCTGCGTCTACGAAAAGGACGGCAAGTTCCTCGAATTCCTCGACGGACTCCATCTCCATCCTGGTACGCAACTCTCGATCGCCCGCCGCGAATACGATGAAACCCTCACGCTCCGCTCTTCGAATCGCACTCTGCACCTCGGCAAACCCGCCACCTCCCGCATCTGGGTGCGCCGACTATCCGCTTAGCGCGCTCGCAATATTTTTCAGAATCCGAGTCAGTTCCAGTTCGCGTTCAGAGCTCGCCCGTCCTGGAGCGTGCTAATCCCTGTCCGTCACTGCTCTATGCCGCCATCGGCCTTCATAGCCAGCCCGGTCCGGTTCGACATCGCGCTCAATTCGCTCACAAGCTCCACTGGAAAGAAGTCACCGCCTCGCTTTCCGTACCACTGCGGCGCCGGCACCGCAATGCTGCCAAAGGCTTCAGCCCACCTGCTCTCCACGCCCAGGGCCATCGCATACGGCAAATATTTTTCAAAGAGCGCTGGCGTCTGCTCCAGGCGCTTGATGCGATCCTTTTCAACCCGTCCGAGGAAATCCTGAAAGCCGCGCACCTTAGCCAGCGCTCGTACTCCCAATAGTGTCCTCGCAGGCATGTACCAGCCGAATCCCGAAACAATTAATCCAGTCAGCGCGCCGCTCAATATCCAGGTGAACCACGGGGTGCCGTTCGCTGCCACTACTGCTCCCGCTATAGCCAGCAGCACGCCAACCACGAGTCCAAGCCCCACATAGAACATCCGCACCCTGTCCGGACGCCTCGCGTAATACCCGCCCGCAACCATGGCGTCGAACACCGCATCGCCCATCGCCGTCTTGTGCAGATAGAAATGATTTTGCGATTCTGACAGGGGTATTGCCTCCCGCCTGCGCAAGTGCTTTGAACCTCGGTTCATCCTCTGTCATGGCTTGCACTCCCGCAAACACCGAGGCCAGCGCGGGATTCTTGGCGGCACCTTGCAGTTGTGCCATCGCTTCGTTCAACATTCGCAGAGGATTCGTCGGGACGAAAATCGCGCTGAGCACGCCACGTTCGTGCGGTTTCAAATTATTCCAGTCGATCTGCGGTGTGGTCAGTCGAAAAATGTAATCCTGCCGGTGCTTGGGCCCGGGCAGTGTATCGCCGCCGTTCTTCTCAATCGTTAAATAGCCGCGTACGGAAAGATCCACGATGGTCGCCGAAATGCCCCGTGGCGTCAGTGCGCTTTCCAGTAGCGCGCCACATTCGGCCGGACTGAACTTCTCCGGTGGCTCGTACTGAACAATGGTCGAATCCCGTCCCGGGTCGCCGCCTCTTGTCCAGCATAGCCAGAACATATAAAACGCGACGCATACAGGTATCACGAACGGCCAAACACTCAGCAAGAGGATCATGGCGATCACCCGGGCCTCGATTGTATCCATACTTCGTTCTGCCTGGCCCCATTTGAACCGCGTCGCCGAACCATGCGAGCGGTTGCTGCAGCACTCCGCCGTCGCTGGCACGCACCAAAGTCTGCCTTAACCCCATGGTTCGCTCTATAATTTCGGCCATGGAAATGGCGCACACAACTCCTGCGGATCCTTTCCTCAGCATCCACGCCGTTCGCGTCTACGTACGCAATCTCGATCGCAGCCTGCGCTTCTACGTAGAGCAGCTCGCCTTCCGTCTGGTCATTGACACCCGGCTGCAGTCCGGTGAACGCTGGGTCGCCGTGTCTCCGCCCGATGGCACCACCATCCTCACGCTCGTTGCTCCCAAGACCAACACCGCTGAGTACAAACTGATTGGCCGCTCGACGCAAGTCGTCCTGTGCACTTCCGACGTCGCCGCAAAATTCCAACAATGGTCCAGGAACGGCGTGCGCTTCATCGGCACGCCGCGTCTGCGCCGCATCAAGTATGTATCTCCACCGGCGGATTCTCCGTCATCGTCCTCCGCTCCGACGCCTGGCGCAAAATTACTCGGACAAGAAACTCCCGTCTGGGGCAGTGTTTCCGTGCGCTTTCGCGATATAGACGGCAACACGTTTTCTCTGGTCAGCTTCGATGAACTCACTCACGCCGTCGAATCGCAGCGCCGCGTCGCCGAGGAAAAATTGGAAGCCGAACGCCGCGCAGCGCAAGAACTTGTCATCGCCACGCAAGTTCATTCCAGACTTTTTCCGCAATCCATGCCTCAACTCAAGTCGCTCGAATACGCAGGAGCCTGCATTCCCGCGCGCGCCGTCGGTGGCGACTACTACGACTTCCTCAGTCTCGGCCCCGATCGTCTCGGCTTCGTCATCGCCGATGTCGCCGGAAAGGGAATTGCCGCCGCGCTCTTGATGGCCAATCTTCAGGCTAACCTTCGCAGCCAGTTTGCCCTCGCGCTGGAGCAACCGCAACGCATGCTGCAAAAAGTAAACCGGCTTTTTTGCGACAATACACCCGACGGCGCCTTCGCCACACTGTTTTTCGGTGATTACGACGATTCGTCCGGATACCTGCGCTACGTCAACTGCGGCCATCTCTGCGCTTTGCTTCTGCGTAGAGACGGCTCCTTCGATCGCCTGGAATCCACTTCCACCGTGCTCGGCATCTTCAAAACCTGGGAATGCGCCGTCGGCGAGTCATCTCTGCGTCGCGGTGATCTGCTGGCCCTCTACACCGACGGCGTAACCGAATCCATGGACCGCTCTGCCGAAGAATTCGGCGAAGATCGCTTGGTCGAGTCTCTCCGCCGTCACCGAGAACTCTGTCCTCAATCCCTCCTCACTTCCGTGGTCGCAGACGTTCGCGCCTTCTCCCCTGACGAGCAGCACGACGACATCACCCTGATCATCGCCAAACGTTCCTCCTAACCCGTACCTCCTGGCTAGTACCCCGCGTCGTGCGAGCATCGCAATCTTTTCCCTGCAGCGAACTCTGTAGGCGTCGCTATCTCTTTGAATGTATGGAACATGCAGGGCCCGCTGCTGGAATGGTTCTTGCTCTAACAATAGGCCGGAGGCGCGAAGATTTTGTGTGGACACCGGCTTCCACGGTGACTACGCACTTTTCATATTCGTTCTCGTGATGGCAAACGCTGCTACAAAGATCGACGGCGCAAGAAATCTCTCCGCCACCTTAGACCTGGTGGTTAACTTCTTCGAATGGTTCGGAAACATCGGCATCTTCTGGGCGCGGTCTTTTTGGGCAGCCCTTTCTCCACCGTACGAGTTCCGGGAGTTCCTTCGTCAATTCGACGAACTCGGTTCGAAGTCTCTGCCGTTGGTGGCCATCGCAGGCGCGGCAACCGGCGTTGTTCTCACGCTCTCGACGCGCGATAGCCTGATCCGCTTTGGGGCGAAGTCTCTTCTGCCCGCCGTCGTGATTTTCTCGATCATCAAAGAAAGCGGTCCGATCATTACGGCGCTCGTTGTCAGTGGCCGCGCAGCTGCCGGCATTGGCGCAGAGCTCGGCGCGATGCGAGTCAGCGAGCAGATCGACGCGATGGAGGCTTCGGCCGTAAACCCGTACAAATTTTTAGTGGCGACGCGCGTCCTGGCTTGCATGTTGATGCTTCCGCTTCTCACTCTAGTCTCGGATTCCTGCGGCATCCTGATGGGCTGGGTCGCGAATACCGCGGCAGAACCGATCTCGTTGCAGCTGTTCATCCATAGTGGTTTCAAG
Organism: uncultured Acidobacteriota bacterium; assembly: GCA_963731155.1. Classification (GTDB taxonomy): domain Bacteria; phylum Acidobacteriota; class Terriglobia; order Acidiferrales; family UBA7541; genus Acidiferrum. Next base: position 677,471 of record CAVSVB010000009.1, on the reverse strand, counting down.
GTCGTAACTTTCAACGACTTTCTGCCGGCGACTCTGAAGACCGTTGTGTTCGGATTGATCATTGGCGTGATTTCCTGCTTCCAGGGAATGCGTGCCAGTGGCGGCACTAAAGGCGTTGAGAGTGCTGCAACAAATTCCGTGGTCCTGGCCTCGCTCTTTATCATCCTGGCCGACGTGTTGCTGGTTCGCTTGATTCTCGTATTTTTTTCTTGAGAGGCCGCGCCTGTGGTGCGCAAACAATGGTGGACAAACAAATGCTAAGCAAACAACCGTCTGAGACCAGCAAACAAGCGAACGGCGAGCAAACGGCGGCGCCGATCCAGGTGCAGTCGCTCAGCAAATCCTTCGGCAAGCAGACTGTCCTGAAAGGCATCAACCTGCAAGTCGCGCGAGGCGAAACGCTCTCCGTCCTCGGGCGCAGCGGCACCGGTAAAAGCGTCTTGCTCAAATTGCTAATCGGCTTGCACAAGCCGGATTCGGGTTCAATTCGCGTTAAGGGAGAAGACGTAACAAAACTGTCGCTGAAGGAACTAAACGAAGTGCGAAAAACGGTGGGCTTTCTGTTTCAGCAAGCTGCCCTTTACGATTCACTGACCGTCGAGGAAAACGTTGCTTTTCCTTTGCGCCGCCACTCGAAAATGTCCAACGACCAGCGAAACAAGCGCGTGCGCGAGCTCCTGGCTAGCGTGGGCATGGAAAAGGACTCTCACAAACTGCCCGCCCAACTCTCCGGCGGAATGCAAAAACGCGTCGGCTTGGCGCGTGCCTTGGCTCTGGAGCCCGCTATCCTGCTCTTCGACGAACCGACCGCTGGCCTTGATCCGATCACCGCCGCCGAAACCGACGATTTAATTTTACGTTTGCAGAAAGAACGTCACATGGCTTCGGTTGTTGTGACCCACGATATTCACGGTGCGCGGGCCGTTTCTGACCGTCTGGCTTTGCTGCGCGACGGCGAAATTCTGATCGAAGGAACGTTTGCGGATTTGCAAAAGAGCCGCGATCCATTTGTCGTGCAGTTTCTAAAGGGCTCTTAGGGGACGAATTATGTCTACGGCATTTAGGGTCGGTGTTCTGGTTGTCCTGGCGTTGCTGTGCCTCTCCGCCGGGATCTTCTTGATCGGCGACAAAGATTTCCTTTTCAGTTCAACCTATCGGTTAAAGGCTGATTTCCAGAGCGTGGCCGGTCTGAACAACGGCGCTGAGGTTCGCATCGGCGGAATTCATCAAGGCACGGTTAAAGAGATCGACTTGCCATCCCAGCCCGACGGTAAAGTTACGGTGGTTATGAATCTGCGCAGTCCAACCCGCAATCTCATCAAGAAGGATTCGCGTGCCTCGATCAAAACAGAAGGACTGCTGGGAGACAAGTACGTGGAGATTTCCTTTGGTTCGCCCAAGGCTGAGCCGGTAGGGAATTACGACACCATCGCCAGCGAAACCCCCAGAGACGTCAGCGAAGAGACGCGCGCTCTCACCAACGAGGCACACGAGGGCCTGACTGCGTTCCGGGACAACATGGACGCCCTGCAACACAATTTCCTTTTACGCGGTTTCTTCGAGAAACGCGGATACCATGACACCAGCGAATTGACTCAGCACTCCATCTCGCACCTTCCCACCCGGAAGCCCGCCAAGGAATTTGACTATGACGCCAAAGAAATTTTCGATAAGCCTGATAACGCCAAGCTGAAGAATAAGAAACCGCTGGACGATGCGGGAAAGTACCTCGAAGAAAATCAGTCTGGCCTCAGCGTCATTGCCTGTTCGGGCGAAAAGGGCGATAGCGATAAGCTGCGTCTGCTGACCGAGGCTCGCGCAAAAGTGGTTCGCGACTACCTGACACAGAATTTCAAGTTGGACGATAAACGCGTCAAAATCATCGGACTCGGCAAAACCAAATCCACGGAAGAATCTTCCAAGCTGGTTATTCTTGTCTATTCGCCGGCTAGCGCGACTGCCGAGCATTCCTCTCCAGCTCCATCCGGCCAGTAGTTCTCAACATCCGCGGTCGTAGGGCTCAAGCGCAATCCAACCACGCCCTGAACAATCGGTTTATCCGCGGGCGTAAACCTCGCTCTGCAGGGCGGGGATATAAGCCGCCGTTAAATTGTTAAAGCGGCTTCTTTTGCTGCTCGATGTACGCCTTGAGGATGCCCATCGGAGCACCACCACAACTGGCGGCAAAATACGACGGCGACCAGAGAACGCCTTTCCAATAGCGAGGCCTCAGGTCTGGTCGTTCGCGGCGCAGCATTCTGCTCGAGACGCCTTTCGCTTCCGCTTCGAATCAGTAACTTTCTAGATATGCTGATTTTACTATGAGATAACTTATTTTAGTTTTGCGAACCAGCTGGACTGGCTCGTCGTGGCTCTTTTGAAAATCGAATTCGCGGTCATGCTCGGAGCATGGAGCTGGCCTCTTCCACGAAGCACTCGCCTAAGTTCCTTTAGATCTCATACTTACGCGGGGGCCCGCCCGTAAGTTCTTTGTTTCCATACTTGGGGGTGGGGTTTCGACAGAGATCCCCTGGGCGCACACTCGCCGCCGCTCGCTCCACCCACACAAGTCCACTGGAATCTGAGGCTCGAAAAAAAAGGTACCGGGAAAGCTAGCGCTCCCCGTCCCTCGCAAAGTAGACTTCGGTGCACTAATGGAAGGGAGCGCGTCACATGGGAACCGCTCGACTCCTGCTTTGTGTTCTGGCATTCGCATTTATTTCTGCGCAGGCCCTGCCGCAGGAAGCTCCCACAACGAAAAAAATCACCATCACCGGGAAGCTCACTCGCGTCGTGGCCATCGGCGGCGAGACTTCAGGTTGGTCGCTGGAGTTTAAGCACGGAAAGACGGTGGGAGGGAAGAAGATGCGCTCCGTCGAAGTCTCCGGCCCCGCCGAAGAACTGCAAAAGCTGAAGGACCAGCGCGTTCGCGTTGAGGGAACGCTCGCGCATCACACCGGCATGGAGCGCGGCGAGTACATGGTTCTGGAAGTTTCGTCGATCCGCGCCGCGAAGTGACCGGCTGTGACTCAGAACTCGCTCACCAGAAAAAAGTGGTGAGAAAATTAAGCGCGCTCATCCAGAAGCGCCTGCAACCTCGCATACCCCGCGCGACTCACCGGCAGTTTTGCTCCATTCGACAAAACTGCCACGCGACTTTCCTTGCCGTACGGCTCAATCCGCGCGACGCGTTCCAGGTTCACCACATACGATCTGTGAATCCGCACAAATAATTTTGGATCCAGCGCCGCTTCCAAACTAGCAATCGTCTGCTGCTTTAAATGTTTTTTCCCTTCGCTCGCCAGCGCCACGTAATCGTCCTGAGCTTCCGCGTAGTCGAGTTTCCCGACCGGAATCAGCGTGACCCGCGTTCCGTCCTTCACCACCAAGCGCTCGGCAAATTGTCCCGCGGGCCGCGCGGCGATTGCCAACTCCGCCGCTGCCGGCCGGATTTCCGCGACACGCATTTTCACCCGTCGCAACGCGGCCGCGAGCCGGTCTTTGCCGACAGGCTTCAGCAAATAATCCACGGCATGAACTTCAAACGCTTTCATCGCGTATTCGTCATACGCAGTAACAAAAATTACCGGTACATCCGGACCAATCAATTCCAGCACGTCGAAGCCAGTCAGCTTCGGCATCTGCACATCCAGAAAAAGCAGGTCTGGTTTATTTTCCGCAACAGCCTTCACCGCTTCCAGACCGTTTCTACATTCCGTGATGACTTCAATTTCTTCATGCGCGCGCAACAATTCGCGCAACACTTGCCGCGCCAGCTCTTCGTCATCGACAACAATCGTGCGCAGTTTCTTGGTTTCAGCCTTACTCACTTTGGCTCCCCAGATCTTGCTGATCCAATTTCGGCGGCAGCATCCTGTGCACGCGCTAACTTTGTTGGCCCGGTTTCCGCTGGCGCAGATTCTGCTGGCGCAAATTCCGCAGGCAACGACATGGTCACGCGAAACTTATCTTCGTCCGCCTCTGCGCGAAACGTCGCTTCTTTTCCATACCGCGCTTCCAGGCGGCTGCGCACATTTTTCAGTCCCACTCCATTGCGTTTCCGCACCGGCGCTTCCTCGTCGCGATCATTCTCGACGAATATTGCCAGCCGCCCATCGCGCACGCTTGCTTCCAGGCGAATCATTCCGCCATCCTCCATCGAAGCAATTCCGTGGCTCACCGCATTCTCCAGCAACGGTTGCAACAGCAGCGCCGGAATAATGCAGCGCTTGGCTTCGTCATCGATTTGTTCTTCCATGTGCAAACGCGCGCCAAAACGTACCTTCTCAATCGCCATGAATTTTTCCAGCAAATCCAATTCGTCGGAAAAGGGAATTACGGTTTTTTCGCCCATGCCCAGCGTCAAGCGCAGAAAATCCGCCAGCAGCAAACACATTTCCCTGGCGCGCGCGCCGTCAATGCTGGTCAGCGCGCTGATCGAATTCAGGCTGTTAAACAGAAAATGCGGATTGATTTGCGCACGCAGCGCGCGCAACTCCGCATCGCGCGCCAGCACGCTGGTCTGCATCACCTGCATTTCCACGGCGCGTGCAGCGTCTTGCGCCATCGCCACATAATGATAGGCCACGGAAATTACATAAAAGAAACAACCCGTCAGATAAACAATCCAGCGGTCGGGCGCAAAATCCCGATCGATTCCGTGCAATTGCGGAATGTATGCCAGCGCCCGCGAATACGGCCCCGCGATCAGCATCCACAGCAGGCTCAACACTTGCGCGGCGGCGAAGTGCGTCAGAACAATTCGCCACATTTGCGCTTTTCCGAGCGGAGCAAAGCGGCAGATATACGCCGCATCAATCGGGATGAACAAAGAAATCATCGCCAGCGGCACGCCCAGCAAAATACTACTGGTCCAGGAAAGTTTTCCCAGCGTAGCCAGCGCGGGAACCAGCACCACCGCCACCGGGATCCAGGTGTACTTGTTCACGCCTCCTACTTTTGATTTTGGCCGGTCCGCGAAGTTGGTCATGGCGTCCTCAGTTGCGGATCTCCACGCCTCCAAAAATCGCCGTGCCCACCACGATCAAAGTTTTCTTCGGCTTGTCCGGGTCGGCCGGCCCGGTATAGCGTGTCGAATCCGAATATCCGCCAAAGACTCCCTGGCCCCGCGCTGCCACAAACCAGGTTTCCGGAACGCGCAATTCGATTCCGCCAAAGAGCGCATTCGCATGCAGCACAGCCTCGTTTTCCGCAATGTCCGCGTCGCGCAGGTCAATCTCAATTCCGCCGAAGAGCGATTGCAATTGCCCGCCGCGAAACTCTTTCGCGTTCACGCGCTTTTGCACACCGCCAAAGATTGCGCTTTCATTCAACGTTGTGAGCGGATCGCCATTGTTCGCGCCGACCGCTTCGGTCATTTTTCGCGCTTGTAGCGCGCTCCACATGGCAAAGGCACCGCCCGCAATCAGCACAATCGGCCACAGCTCGCCCCAGGAAAAATGTCCGAATCCCAGTTCATTCATTTGCAGGAGCCCGCCGAACACTATCAGCATCGCGCCCCAGGCCCGCCGGCACGGATCGGCAAGTTTTACAATTCCCGCAAAGATCAGAATCAGCGGCCAGAACTGGAGGAAGTGCCCGGCTCGCACGATTCCCAAATTGTCGAGCAAGAAAATCGCGCCAATGGCCAAAATCACCGCGCCGGGGATTAGCCCGCCGTAGCGACCGCCGCGGTGGTGACCGCCATTCCTGATCCTGTCGTTCACCCGCGACTTGATTCTCTCGGCCAAGTCGCGACCGTATTTTTCTCCGCTGTCCATCTAGCTCCTCAATTCGCTCATCGCGAACTTCCTCAAAACGATCTGCGCGAGACCGCCACGCCAGCAATCATCACCGCCACCGGCCAGCATAATAGCAGCACCCTGGTCAGACTCAGCAAAATCCCGTTCGGGTTCCACGCAATGAAGTTCATCATCTGCAAAGCAGCCATGCCGAGCGCGCCAATCCAGCCCAGTGATTCCGCCGCGGGGCGGCTCCACGCCTCGCCTGCTTCCAGCCACAATGCCCACAATTGCAAGAATAACGCCGCTCCGCCAATCGCCAGCAGGATCCGTCCTGCGTTGTGCTTCCGTGCCGTCCGCCGACCTTCCATTGCCGCTAACATGGCCGCCCTCCAACCCGCGACTGCTTGCGGGCAACTCCACAGTAAACGTCAGCCCCAGGGGTGCCATCGACGATTCGGTAGACGCCGCCCCACTACCGGCGAATGGTGGCATGGCTGCGGCACGCGGCGCCGGTGGAATGGCGCCCTTCACTTTGGGAGGGTCAGGGTTATAATCACGGGAATTCATGGCTCTCCTTCCGGGCACAAAACTTGGACCTTATGAGATCGGCGCAGCTCTTGGCGCGGGTGGGATGGGAGAGGTGTATCGCGCGCGTGACACACGGCTGGAGCGCACTGTGGCGATCAAGATTCTGCCGGAGCAGGTTTCCAAAGATCCGCTACGTAAACAACGCTTCGATCGCGAAGCGAAAACTATATCCAGCCTGAATCATCCGCACATTTGCGTGCTGCACGATGTTGGTAGCCAGGACGGCGTCAGTTACCTGGTGATGGAGTGCGTCGAAGGCGAGACGCTGGCGAAGCGGCTGGAGAAAGGCCCGCTGCCGCTGGAACAAGTTCTGAAGTACGGCATGCAAATTGCCGACGCGCTGGACAAAGCGCATCGCAGCGGAGTGGTGCATCGCGACCTGAAGCCCGGCAACATCATGCTGACTTCAACTGGCGCGAAGCTGCTGGATTTTGGTCTTGCCAAGCCGGTGGCAGCGCTGGCCGGCATTGCAACAGTCACAGCGGCGCTAACGCAATCATCGCCGATGACTCAACAAGGCGCAATCGTTGGCACCTTTCAATATATGTCGCCGGAACAGGTGGAAGGCAAAGAACTGGACGGGCGGAGCGACATCTTTTCGCTTGGCGCGGTGCTGTACGAAATGCTGACGGGCAAACGAGCGTTCGAAGGGAAGAGTCAACTTAGTGTGGCATCTGCGATTTTGGAAAAGGAGCCAGCGCCGGTCACAGTGAACAAGCCGATGACGCCGCCGGCGCTCGATCACGCGATTCGCCGTTGCCTGGCGAAAGATCTCGAAGACCGCTGGCAGACCGCCCGCGACCTGGCCGTCGAACTTAAATGGATCGGCGAAAGCGGAAGCCAGGCAGCGATTCCGGCGATACAACCGGAAGCGCGGAAGTCGTTGGCGTGGCTGGCATGGGCGCTGGGTGGGGCACTCGTGACCGGGTTGATCGCAGGACCCGTGTGGTGGCGCAGTTCGCGGGTGGAAGAACACACGATGTATTTTTCCGCGCCGTTTTCCTTCCCGGTACGCGACATGGCGATAGCGCCGAACGGGCACACCGTGGCGGTTGTGGGGGACCGCGAATCAGGTGGGAAAAGCGCCCTGTGGTTTTACGAAATTGGTTCGCGCGAGGCGAAGAGTGTTCCCAATACGGACGGAGCAAGTTTTCCGTTCTGGTCGCCAGACGGTCGGTCGGTTGGATTCTTTGCTGAGGGGAAACTGAAGAGGCTGGATATTGTGGGCGGGCAGATACAGACGCTGTGCGACGCTTCGTCGGGACGTGGAGGAAGCTGGAACAATGACGGGCTCATCCTCTTCACTCCGAGCGGGCGGATCGGAGATGTCGTGAACCGTATTTCCGCGTCTGGTGGAACACCGCAACCAATCGGAGTGCTGGATAGTCGCAGTGAGAGCAGCCATCGGTGGCCTATGTTCTTGCCTGACGGCAAGCACTACCTGTTTATGGCCTTCGATGTCGCCGGGCAAGGCAACCCTCAAGCGATCCACGTGGGTTTGCTCGGTTCGAATGAGAAGAAGTTCCTGACGAAGGCCAACGCCAACCCAGCGTATGCCGCTCCGGGATATTTGCTGTTTTACCGCGACAACACGCTGTTCGCGCAGCGCTTTGATCAGAGCAGATTCGAACTAACGGGAGAGGCTTCGCCGATCTTGACAGACATTCAGTATGAGCCTCGAATCGGGCACGCGACCTTCTCCGTTTCGAATGACAGAGCGCTCCTGGCACAGAATGGGACCGGGGTTTCGCTATCCCGGCTGGAGTGGTTCGACCGGAGCGGGAAAGAAATGGGGGCGGTGGGAAAACCGGACGTGTACGCCAACGTCAACCTCGCACCGAATGGAAAACTTGTGGCTGTCGACAAGACCGATACGGCGAATCAAAACTCCGATGTCTGGGTCTACGACCTGCAGAGCGAAAGCACGAAGCGGATGACTTTTGATCCGGCCATTGACGCGATGCCGGTGTGGAGTCCGGATGGGACGCGCGTGGTGTTCTCCTCAAGTCGAAAACAATCGTTCGACTTATACCTCAAGAACACAGACGGAACGCAAGAAGAAAGGGCGATCGAAGCGACCCCGGCCCAGGACAAATATCCGAGCGCATGGTCGCGTGACGGCAAATACCTTTTGTACACGCGTGATACCGAGCTGTGGTTTCTGACCCTCCCTGAGATGAGGAGCCAGTTATTCCTAAAAACGTCTTCAGCCATGAGGAATAGCCAGTTCTCGCCGGACGCCAAGTGGGTAGCGTATGCCTCGAACGAAAGCGGGAAATGGGAGATTTATGTCACATCGTTTCCGGACGCGCACGGCAAATGGCAGGTGTCCAACGGAGGAGGCGACCAGCCCCGGTGGAGAGGCGATGGCAAAGAACTCTTCTACCTTTCCGCCGACGGGAAGATCGTGGCGGTTCCAGTAAAAGAAGGAGCGAACTTCAATTCCGGAGCACCGGTCGCACTCTTTCAGGCTAACCCAAGGCAGCCTGTGGCGACATCGGAACATGTGGTTTATGACGTCACTCAGGATGGCCAGCGATTCTTGATCAACACCTACGTAAAGAACGGCGTAGTCCAGCCGATGACTGTTGTGCTGAACTGGGACGCGGAGGCGAAGAAGAAATGAGCCTTACGACGAGCGGCAACCCTCAGTTTTTATGAAATGAAATCGGGTTGACCTTGCAGGATAGCGCTTGCAAAATCGCCGCTTTGCCACTACGGTATGGCACACGGTTCCCATGTCGACGGGCGTGACCTTTCGAAGGAGAAAACTGGAAATGACATTACCTGCTGCGCATCCGTTTTCCGGCCGAATGCACCGTTTGCGCTGGGTTTTGTACGTCGTGCTCGCCCTGGTTGGCGGCTCGCTCACTTTTGTCGGCGCGCATGCGCAACAAAAAGCCACGGAAGAAGCCACGTTCCGCAAATTGCTGGACAGTTATTGCGCGGCCTGGAGCAGCGGTAATCCCGACAATGCCGCTAAATTTTATGCAAAAGAGGACGGTCTGGTCTTTTATGATCTGGCGCCGTTCTCCTATCACAGTTGGAAGGAATATCGCGTCGGAGTGCAGAAACAGTTTTTTGATAACGCCACGGCAGCAAAGCTCACTGCCGGCAAGGATCTGAAAGTCACGCGGCGTGGAAACATCGCCTGGATGACCGTGCCGATGCGTATTTCGATGACGACGAAAGACGGCAAAACGAGTGAAGCCGATGTTCGCTACACTGGGATTTGGGAACGGCGCGGTGCGGGTTGGCTGTTGGTGCATGAGCATTTGTCGGTGCCGATGGGCTGAGCGCCGGCAAGTGACTAGTGACCAGCGAAGAGAGATTCCGCGCTTCGCCCGGAATGACGACGTATCTCAAAAATGTGGAATCTTCTGACGTACTACTGGATTGTGGCACGCGGTTACCGGCTGAATCCGTGGGACAGCCCGTATCTGCACTGGCGGCTGGAAACGTTTCTGGGCAAGGAAGCAGAAAATCTCAGTCCCGCGCAATTCCTGAAAATCCTTTGGAAATATCGCCATCAAATGCAAAACTTCGTGGATTGGGCTGCGGAACGCCGCCGCGTCCAGGCTCGCGCCAGTTCGAAATTTAATTGAGAATTGGCTGCCGTTTCGTCGTGCCGAGTAGAGGCATTTTCCAGCGGTCATTCCTCACGGACATTTTCCCAACGTCATTCCGAACGCGGTAAGGAATCTCTCTTGGGTTCTGTCGTCTGCCCTTGCACGGCGTTATAATCGTTGAAGAAGGCTGTGTGAGACGGGCTTCCATGGGAGCGCGCATGACTTCTCTCCCGATCCTTGCCGAAACCGCCACGCTTCACGAAGCGCAGTGGTGGGAGCGCGAGCCGGGCGGCCGCATCCATTGCTACTTGTGTCCGCGGCACTGCCACATTGGCGAAGGGCAGGGCGGCTTCTGTTTCATCCGAGTGAATCGCGGCGGCAAACTTTACAGCCTTGGCTACGGGGCGCCTGCCGCGCTGCAAATCGATCCCATTGAAAAAAAACCGCTGAATCATTTTCTGCCTGGTACGCGCGTATTCAGTATGGGAACTGCCGGTTGCAACATGGGCTGTTTCTTTTGCCAGAATTGGGACATCTCGAAATCGAAACAGGATCAGGTGAACGCACGCGATGTGCCTCCTGAAACTGTTCCGGAACTGGCGCGCAGCTACGGCTGCGATTCGATTGCATTCACATATAACGAGCCGACCATCTGGGGCGAATACATCATTGATATTTGCCGCGCGGCGAAATCGAGCGGGCTGAAGACGGTGATGGTCAGCAACGGGTACATCACGCGGGAAGCGTTCCACGATATTTACGACTACATTGATGCGGCAAACATCGACCTGAAAGCGTTCACTGAGAATTTCTACGGGAAGATCACGCTCACGCACATGCAGCCGGTGCTGGATACTTTGCTGCTGCTGAAAACAGAGACGCCGGTGTGGTTCGAAATTACGAATCTGATGATTCCGACGTTGAACGATGATCCAGAAGAGACGCGCAAGTTGGCCGGTTGGATTCTGGAAAATCTTGGACCGGACATACCGCTGCATTTCACGGCATTTCATCCTGACTTTAAGCTGCAGAACAAACCGCCGACTCCGCCGGAGACGCTTCATCGAGCGAGGAGCATCGCAATTGAGGCGGGACTGCACTACGTGTACGAAGGGAACATCGTTACCGAGGCCAGTTCGACTTTTTGTCCGCAGTGTAATTTGCGGGTGATTCGGCGGTCGTGGCACAAGGTCGAAGCAAATTTGTTGAAGGATGGGAAGTGTCCGCAGTGTTCCTGCGTTATTCCGGGCGTGTGGGGATAAGTAAGACAGAGAAAAAGAGCAGAGAAGAAAAAGATAACGCAGAGACGCCGAGTCCACAGAGACGCGCAGAGATTTGTTACTTTGGGATGTAGGCGTAGTAGCCGGGGCCTACGCGCATGGAGTGATGCCATGCCAGAGGAAATGCCCACCAGACTAGCCCTCCGAGAATGGCTTGACCGAGCACTAGCGGAAGAATGTTGCGATTACGCGCGAACAGCCAGCACATTGTCGTGCCGCCGACAAAGGTGAGCGGCACTAGCACTGGATTCGGCCAGTGCAGCGATCCGAAAAGCACGCCTCCAACAAACGCAGCTACGTCCGGACTCTGCAAGCCCTTCGACAGGCGATTCATGGTTAACGATTGCAATCCGATTTGCTGTAACAAGCAAAATGCGAAATAGCCGACGAAACGTTTCGGGGCGATGAAGTGGGCCGGAGTACGGTGAAGCGCTCCCAGCGCGATGCCAACGAGGCCGAGGATTGCGAAGAAAAAAAAGAAGATTGGAGCGGCGCGCCACGTGGCTGGTTTCAGATTGTCGGCACGCCATCCGATTGTTTTTGGACTGTCGCGGTGCAGCGCAAAGCTGAGTAGGAGCCACGCGGGGAAAATTAGCCAGGTTTTGGGACTGGCTGCTTGCCATCGCCAGATGTAGAGCGAGACAAATGCGGGGAAGGCGAGTGCTTCCAGAAAATTTGGCAGCGAGGCGATCACAAGAACAATCATAAATCAGGATGGCGAGTTGCGGCGGAGAGTGACGACGGAAAGCCAGTTCGGAAAAGCGGCTGCTGGGCTGCCGCACTCCAAAAAAGCACTCGCTGCGGACGGCGGCCGCTACAAGTGCAAGGCGAAGACAGCGGCATAAAGTCGCTGCTACAACGGCAACCCAAGAGGGGGCGCGTTATGGCGAAAAATATTATGATGAATGGTGCCGGCTGCTGAAGCTTCTGCGAGGGACTTGTGGCGGAAAATGCGCATCGCGTAGTGATCTTGGGCGGGGGATTCGGCGGATTATCGGCAGCGCAGGCCCTGAAGCGCGTTCCGGTGCAAGTTACGTTGTTGGATCGCCGCAATTTTCATCTTTTTCAGCCGCTTTTGTATCAAGTGGCTACCGGATCGCTTTCGCCGGGGGAAATTGCGGCGCCGCTGCGCAGCGTTTTGCGCAAGCAGAAAAACGCGGAAGTCTTGCTGGGCGAAGCCGCGGACATTGATCCGCACAAAGATCTGCTGACCTTAACCGACGGAGCGCAGTTCGAATACGACTCGCTGATTGTCTCGACCGGCTCGCAGACTTCCTACTATGGGAATGACTCCTGGCGGAAAAATGCGCCCAGCCTGAAAACAGTTGAGGAAGCGACCAATATCCGTCAGAAAATTCTGCTGGCGTTCGAGTGTGCGGAGCGCGCCGCGACCGAACAAGAAGCCCGCGCCTGGCTTACATTTGTGATCGTTGGCGCTGGCGCGACGGGCCTGGAACTTGCCGGAGCGCTTGCTGAGATCGCCAACGAAACCCTCAGGCACGATTTCCGCCGCATCAATCCAACGGAAGCGCAAATTCTTCTGGTGGAAGGCGGCCCTCGTGTGCTGACCGCATTCCCGGATGATCTTGCGGAGAAAGCGGAGCGGCTGGTCTCGAAGCTTGGCGTGAAGGTTCTGAAGGGCGTGAAAGTCACCAACGTGGACGCCGATGGGGTGACGTTCGAACACGGCGCCACCAGCGAAAGGCTGGCCGCAAAAACCGTACTGTGGGCTGGCGGCGTCACCACCAACGAATTTGGCCGCACGCTGGCGAAACGTACTGAAGCGAAAACTGATCGTATCGGCCGCATTGAGGTGACGCCGCAACTCACAATCCCCAACTTTCCCAATATTTTTGTGGTCGGCGATCTGGCTCTGGCGAATGATAAAGATGGCAAGCCACTTCCAGGCGTGGCGCAGGTCGCGATGCAAGGCGGAGCGTACGCAGCCAAAGTGATTCGAGCGCGCGTCGAGAAAAAGCCCGAACCGCCGCCGTTCCACTACTTCAATAAAGGCGACATGGCTGTGATTGGACGTGCTGCGGCAGTCGCCAATATTTTTGGCTTACATCTTTCGGGGTTGGTCGCGTGGCTGGTCTGGCTTTTCATCCACCTTATCTACATTGTGGAATTTCAAAGCCGGATCATCGTTTTTATCCAATGGGGAATTCAATTTGTTACCTTCAGCCGCGGAGCGCGTCTGATTACAGGTGACACGAGAATGCCGCCGCCAGAACCGTAGTAAACTATTTTCCGTGGAGAAATCGTGATCCAATCCTGCCCGGATACATCTTTGTCGTCTTTCCTGACTCGCAATCTGAAACGCTGCTTAATTCTGGCAATTTCTTTGCTGCCGGCGATGGCCTGCGCCGCACAAGACATCAGCCCTGACGCCTATTCCGGCCTGCGCTGGCGGTTTCTCGGCACGCATCGCGGCGGACGCATTACTGCCGTCGCGGGAATTCCAGGCCAGCCAAATCTTTATTACGCAGGAACGCCCAATGGCGGCGTCTGGAAAACCGATGACGCCGGCCGCACCTGGAAGCCAATTTTCGATGCGGTGCATGTAGCGTCCATCGGAGCTCTCGCTGTCGCGCCGTCCAATCCAAACATTATCTACGTTGCGACTGGCGAGCAAAGCAGAGGCCGCGGCATTTTCAAGTCCAGCGATGCTGGAGTGACCTGGACCAGCGCGGGACTTGTTGAGGAGCATTACATCAGTTCGATCATCATCGATCCGAAAAATCCTGACGTGCTGGTTGCAGGGGCGTTTGGAAGTGCGGTTCCCGGCGAGCCGCGCGGACTTTTCAAAACTACGGACGGCGGAAAAACGTGGACGAAGACTCTTAATGACGCAGAAGGCGCCTCGGGCGTAGCCGATATTGCGGCCGCTCCTGAAAATCCCCAGATCCTTTATGCGGCGCTCAATCCACCTCCAGGCGAGCCTGGCGAGCGTGACTTAGCTGGCCAATCGCGCATTTATATTTCGGCGGACGAAGGAACGAGTTGGAAGCAATCGGGAACGGAAGGATTGCCTGCAAAAGGCCGCGGTCGAATCGGGCTCGCGGTGCTTCCCGGAACTTCCGGGCGCGGCGTACTCGCGATCATGAATCAAGGGCTGTACCGTTCGAATGACGGCGGCGCTACGTGGCAGCAAGCCACCAAGGATCCTCGCATTGAGGGCAGCTGGTATTTTAGCCGCGTGTTTGTGGACCCGAACCATCCGCAAGTTGTGTACGTGATGCAGACTTGCACGTATCGTTCGGACGATGGCGGCAAAACATTTTTTGCGTTTCGCGGAGCGCCTTCTGGTGAAGACCACCACGTTTTGTGGATTGCGCCCGATGGTTCGAACCGCATGATTCTAGGTACCGACCAGGGAGCCATCATCAGCGCGAATGGCGGAGAGACTTGGAGTTCGTGGTTCAATCAACCCACCGGCCAGCTCTATCACGTCACGACTGACAATACGTTTCCGTATCACGCTTACGCCGCGCAGCAGGACAGCGGCACGATCGTTGTGCCGAACCGCAGCGACTACGGCGAAATCACATACCGCGATTGGTTTTCCGCAGGCGGATTCGAAAGCGGCTACATCGCTCCCGATCCGCTGAATCCCAATATCGTGTATTCCATCGGCTGGTTTGGCACAGTGATGAGGCTCGATCGCACCACCGGGCAACTGGCGACAGTCTTTGTACCGCCGGCGAATTATCACACGGTGTGGGAAACGCCAATTATTTACGCGCCGCATGATCCGCACACGTTGTATTACGGCTCACAATATTTGTTGAAGACTACGGACGGCGCGGTGAATTGGGAGGTCATCAGTCCGGACCTGACAGCGTCGGCGCAACATCCGGCCGAAGCCAAGAAGCCAGGCGCTGGCGGACATGCGCCCGATCGCGACGAAGAAGAGTTCAATGATCCTGATGGCAAAGATGGCGGTGACAAAGATGCCGCGCAGTTCCCTGGAAGCGGCGCGATTCACAGCATTGCGCCGTCGCCGGTGGAAGCGGGAATGATCTGGGTAGGCACTTCGAACGGGTTGGTACAACTTTCGCGCGGCGGCAGCTGGCAGGATGTAACGCCGCCGGGTCTGCCAAAAGGAAGCGACATCCGGGTAGTCGAAGCGTCACCGCACGATGCTAATAGCGCGTATGTTGTGGTGCTTGTGCGGCGCGATCCGCACCCATATCTCTTTCGCACGCGCGACGCCGGCAAAACCTGGACCAAGATTGTGGCCGGGCTTCCGGATGACTCGCCGGCGGAGGGTTTACGCGAAGACATCAAGAGAAAAGGCCTGCTGTTTGCCGGTACGGAAACAGCCGTTTGGGTTTCGTTCGACGACGGGGATCATTGGCAGGCGCTGCAACTCAATCTGCCAACGACCGACGTGACTGATTTCGCGGTGCACGGAAATGATCTGGTTGCCGCAACTTTTGGGCGCGGATTGTGGGTCGTGGACGATATTTCGCCGCTACGCGAATTGAGCGCCAAGGATTTTGGTTCGCCAGTACATTTTTTCAAGCCGCAACCCGCAATGCGAGTACGTTGGGATAACAACAATGAGACCCCGCTGGTGCCCGAATTCCCCGCATCAGAAAATCCTCCTGACGGCGCGATTCTCTATTACTCGCTAAAAAATAACGTGAAGAACGAAATGACGCTTGATGTGCTCGATGCGAAAGGGAATCGCATTCGGCATTATTCGAGCGAGGCCACGCCTTCGAAGTTGCCTGTTGGCAATGCACCGGATTATTGGTTTGCTCCCGCGGCGGTGCTCGATACCACGTCCGGCTTACATCGTTTTGTGTGGGATGTGCGCACCGAAGATCCGCTGACCCTGACCTACGGATATTTCGGTGGGAAGCTCGATTACATCGAATACACTTTGCCGGATCACGCGGTACCCGGGCAGACCCCGCGCCAGCAGCCGCCAGGCGCGTTGGTGCCGCCGGGAACCTACGAAGCGGTGCTCACAGTGGATGGCAAACAGTACCGGCAAAAATTTGAGGTGGTGCTCGACCCGCGCGTTCACGCTTCTCCTTCGGACTTGATCGAGCAGTGGAATCTTGCGCGCACGATCAGTTCGGCGATGGAGGCGAGCTACAACGCTTACAACGAATATTCCGCACTGCAGACGGCGATCGCGCTGCAGCAGACGGCATTAAAGGACAATCCCAGCGCGAAAGAAGTGCTTGACGCACTTACAAAATTGCAAAAAGCCGCCAGCGATACGGCGGAAGGGAACCGCGAGGCGCCCGGCATCGGTCCGGTGAATCGCGACATATCGCGCTATTTGGTGATGATTGAGTCGGCGGACATGCGGCCAGCGGCTTCGGCGCAAAAAGTTTCCCACGAAACATGCCTGGCGTTGCAGAAACATCTGGCGACCTGGCGGCAGATCAATGAAGAAAATATTCCGGCCGTCAACAAACAGCTACAGGATGTTCATCTTTCACCGCTACCGACGGCTGGACGGACGTCAAACCTGGCGTGCGAGTGAAATCGCCCGTAACGATTCGTATTCCCCGTAAGCAGTTGGTTAATACGAAGTACTATTCAGAGGTGGTACAGAGGTTCCTGTAGTACTTTTTTTCCGCGTACCTTCATCTTCCTGTTGTCGCGCTGACTCCGCGTCGCTTACAATTCGATTGCCCAAGCGCTATCCCTTCAGGTGTTCTGTGACTACTACGGGTACCACTACGATTTATGAGCACATGTTCCGCTCCTTCGGGCTGAGAGAAAATCCATTTCACGTATCGCCGGATCCGCGTTTTTTATTTTCGGGGCCGTCGTACGAAACCGCGCTCGCCGAACTGATGTTTGGCATTGAATCACATCGTGGATTGCTAGTGCTAACTGGCGAAGCGGGCACTGGAAAAACGACGCTGATGCGTCACTTCCTGCAATGGCTTAAAGACCGGCAATTTTCCAGCGCTTATATTTTCCATACGCACCTTGATCCGGTGGATTTGTTCGAATTTATCCTGCGTGATTTTGGTGTTCCGGTGGAATCCAGCAAGAAAAGCGATCTATTGGCGACGCTGCACCGTTGGCTGCACACGCGTCAGGCGGAAGGCGATTCGCCGGTGATCGTTATCGATGAGGCGCAAGCTCTGTCGCTGCGTACTATGAGTGAATTGAATTTGCTGCTGAATCTGGAAAATATTCGCGGCAAGCTGGTGCAGATCGTGCTTGCGGGACAGCCGGAACTGGAAGAAAAATTGCGGCGTCCGGAATCGCGTGCGCTGCGGCAACGCATTATGGTGCGCTGCAGGCTGCCGCTTTTGTCGCTGGAAGAAACACATGAATACATTGCGTCGCGGTTGATCGGCGCCGGAGGTTCCGGCTCGCAAACGTTCCCGACGGAAACGGTGCAAACCATCTATTCGTACGCGCGAGGCGTTCCGCGTCTCGTCAATCTGTTGTGCGAACAAGCGTTGATCGGCGCGTATGCCGACCGCAGCAAGATTGTCTCCTCGGCGAATGTTCGCAGAGTGGCGGCAGAATTCGATCTGGTCGGCGAACCATTTCGGTCCACTAGTCTGGACGCCAAGTTTACGCCGAAATTTTCCGCGGATGTTTTGTCGACTTCCGAGTCGATTACACATACAGACTCGCCGTCCGCTGCTGACGTTCCCGCGACTCCGGAAATCTCAGCAATCGAGAAAACGATGGCTGCCGCCGCAGCGGAAGCCGCTGCTCCGGTTGCGCAGGCGGGCCATTCCGCTCCCATTGCGGAGCCCATCCCAGTGCCGCCCGTCCCTGATTCTGTTGTGCTGTCCGAGGAGAAAACGCCGGCTCAATCGGCGCTCGAAACTCCAGAACTCGAAACGGTGGTCGCGGCTATGCGAAGCGAGCCCGCACCGCCCGCGCTTGCAGAAGATCCCGCGCCTCCGTCACAGGAGGAACATGCGCTACATATTGTTCCGCCGCGCGATAAGGATAAGAGTCAGCCCTCGCGCGAGTATACGTGGCGCAAACATCGTGCCGAAAGCGCGTTTGCAGTTTACTGGCGAGACGTGACCGTATCGTTCGTACGTGATTGGCGGGCTTTCTTCGCATCTTTTGCGCCGCAAGTCAGCGCGTTTGCCGGAAATGTTCCGCACAGCGCGGACTCGCTACGCCGGAAGGTGATCGAGCCATTGCGTGCGTGGTTGCGCACACCGATAAATCCCAGTCGTCAGCGCGATTCGAGTCCGCCCCGCTCACGCGTGGACAAGTCCTGACGTTGCGGCCCCCGAAATTCGAGCAAATTACAGCTAGGTTCTGAGACGGAGGGCGTGAAAAAATCTCGCGGCTAAAAGCCTTTCGGCCTTTCCAGCGCCACTCCAAAGCTTTTCTCTAAAGCTAACCCAGCCTCCGCCAGTGTTCCTTCTTCGAATAATTTTCCGATGAGCGTCACTCCATGCGGCACGCGCCGCGCCGGAGAAAATCTTGGCAATGGATTGGCCGGATCAGGCGCCCAGTCGCTGCGTGCTTCATTTACTTCGACGAAACCCGCGCGTAGCGTCAGTGATGGATGCCCGGTAAAATTGGTAATCGTGAGCATTTCATCGCGCAGGGACGGCACCAGCAGCAAATCCACACCGGAAAAAAGTCGCGCCATTTCCAGCGCCACTTTTCTGCGCATGCGGTCCGCTTGTACGAAGTCCACGGCCGACAAGAATCGCGCTTGCCGGAACAAATTTGGCCACGAATCGTAGGTCTGCATTTTCAATTGATCTACGCCGTGGCTCAAAGTTAATTCCTCAAACGCAGCGGCGCCTTCCGCGAACAAGATCAATTGCAGCGAATCGTAGGGCCAATTGGGCAAAGACACCTCCACCGGAATCATTCCCACTTTCTTCACCGTTTCGAGTGCAGCACGGTCCACGTCCGTCGCGGGTTTTTCTTTCATCCAGGCAGGGAAGTAGCCGACGCGCAAATTCTTCACGCTGCGCCTGGCGTCGAAATCCAATTGGCTCGGTATGCTGTTCACGTCTCCCGCGTCTGGCCCGGAAATCGCCTGCAGCACCAGCAACGCGTCTTCGACGCCGCGCGTCATGGGGCCAAGCTTGTCCAGTGACCAGCACAGCGTCATCGCGCCGCTGCGCGGCACGCGCCCGTACGTGGGCCGCAAGCCGGTCACGCCGCAACGCATGCTCGGTGACACGATGCTCCCGCCGGTTTCACTGCCAATCGAAAATCCAACCAGGCCGGCGGCGGTCGCCGCTCCCGGCCCGGCACTCGATCCCGACGCGCCTTCTTCCAGCAGCCACGGATTCATGGTTTGTCCGCCGAACCAGATGTCGTTCAGCGCCAACGCGCCGAGGCTAAGCTTTGCCACCAGCACCGCGCCTGCTTCGTTTAATTTTCGTACCACTGCGGCATCTTCTTTCGGCACGCGATTTCGAAATGACTCAGCGCCGTAGGTCGTTGCGATTCCTGCCGTATCCAGCAAATCCTTTCCGCCCCAGGGAATTCCGTGTAGCGGCCCACGATATTTCCCGGCCGCGATTTCCGCGTCGGCTTTTTTTGCTTGTGCCATTGCGTGCTCGCGGGTCAGCGTAATCACGCAACGCAGAGTCGGATTGAATTGCTCAAGTCGCTGCAAATAAATATTTGTCAGTCGTTCTGACGTGATTTGTCTCGATTTAATCCATCGAGAAAGTTGCGTCACCGTCGAAAAGGCGATGTCCGCGTCATTCGAAGGCGGCAGGCCAACTGCAAAACTGCTTCTTACGACCCGATTGCGCTCCGGCCCGGCCTTTGTTCCCGGCAGCACCGGATCCCACCGCGACCACGGCGCCAGCCCAGTTTGCAATTCCATCTTTCGCGGTCCAACGCGGCGTTCGTACAGAGGCGCCATGTTTACGCGCCATGTTTTTGCCGCCTGCGCGACGTCAGCGCTCTTCAGCTCCACCTGCACCAGCTTTTCCGCCTGTACAAAAGTTTCCGCCGAAACTTCCGGGCCGACGGGTTTCGCCGTTCCAAACGCGGGCGGCATACCGGCCGGTTCTTGTGACGGTACCTGCGTGGGGGCTTCTAGCGCGATTGGCGCCGCAATGCCACTTTCCGTTGCGCTTCCTATTCCTTCAGCGCTAACTGCCACTCCAAGCAAACCTATTCCCGATGTCGCCAGAAATTCCCGCCGCGTTTTCACTTTTGCTCCTCCGGTCAATTAGTGTACGCGCATCCGGTCTTTTCTTGGGCAAGCCGTGTAATGCAAACGATCTTCAATGCATCGAATGATGGCCGCTTCAGAGTACTTTATCCGGCAGAGGGCATCCCCATGTAAAAGGGGAGCATCTCATTTGCGTTACATGTCGATTGACAAATGCCACGGCTGTTGCGCCATTGACAGCAGCAACCGCATCGAAATATCGGGACTACATTGGCCTGCGCCGGATGACACTGATCGAGCCAGACTAAAATTCTGTAAGAAATTGTGACAAGTTTGTGTGAGCGAAATGACCCGTAATTGACATTTTCGCGGGCATCGCGGCAATAGAATTATCTCTAGCGCGAAGGCGCCGGAACCGAACACATCGAAAGGCGAGTGAGTGATCGCGGCACAAGAGAGTACGGACGTATTTGTCGTCGGCGGCGGTCCGGCCGGGCTGGCCGCCGCCATAGCCGCTCGGCAAAAGGGTCTTAGCGTCATCGTCGCGGATGGCTCTGTTCCCCCAATCGACAAATCCTGCGGAGAAGGCATGATGCCGGAGACCTTAGCCGTGCTGGAGTCTCTAGGCGTGAAGTTCGACCGCGGCACCGGGCAAAACTTTCGCGGCATCACTTTTATTCAAAATGGCGTGCAAGTTTCCGCGAATTTTCCGCGCGGACAGGGAATTGGTTTGCGCCGGCCAGTGCTGCATGAACGTCTGGTCGCCAGAGCGGAAGAATGTGGCGTGCAGTTTCTCTGGAAGACGACGGTCACCGGCATCATTTCCGGTATTGGCGTCGGTAGCGTACAGCTTCCAGAGCGAAATATTCGTGCCACATGGATCGTTGGCGCGGACGGACAGGGCTCGCGCGTTCGCCGTTGGGTTGGCTTGGAATCTGCGCGTCGCGTCCGACAACGCTATGCGAGCCGCCGCCATTTCCGCGTCAAGCCCTGGTCGAGCCGTATGGAAATCCATTGGGCCGGCAAAACTCAGGCGTACGTGACTCCGATCGGCGAGGAGGAAGTTTGCGTGGTTGTAATGGCGGAGACACCCGCGCACGGATTGTTTAAAGCAGAGCTCCACGAAATGCCTGCACTTCGAGAAAAACTTGTCGGCGCGTCACTGAGCAGCAGGGAACGAGGCGCTGTCACCGCCATGCGGACGCTGCGCCACGTACAAAAAAATAACGTTGCATTGCTCGGTGACGCTTCGGGCGGCGTGGATGCCATCACCGGCGACGGGCTGCGTTTGGCGTTCCGGCAAGCGCTTGCGCTGGCCGATGCCATGGCGGCAAATGACCTGACGCTATACCAGCGCGCTCATCGCAAACTTGCGCGCCGTCCGATGCTCATGGGCAACCTGATGCTTTGGCTTGGCCGCAATCCGCGTATTCGCGCACGGGTGCTTCGCGCGATGCATGACAATCCAGAGCTCTTTGCGCGATTGCTGGCGACGCACGCAGGAGATGGAAATTCGGCGCAACTCTTGGCCACTGGAACGCAGCTTGGTTTGCGGCTCCTCGCCAGTTAAAAAATAGTTGAGAAATAGCCGAAGAACATTCATGACTAGCTCAAAAGGACTCACGTTGGGGGCGGCAGTTCTGCTGACCATCGGCCTTGCAATTTTTCTTTCCGCAGCCGTCGCGCCGCCGCGCGTTCAACCCACACCTCCTTCCACATCACAAGTCGCCCTAACCCTCGACCCGGCGCAATCCAAAGTTCACTATACGGTTGAGACCACTCTGCACACCGTCCACGGCACGTTTAATCTGAAGAGCGGATCCATCCATTTTGATCCAGCCACGGGGAAAGCCGGCGGCGAAATCGTGGCATTCGCCAACAGCGGCGAGAGTGGAAACGATTCGCGCGACAAGCGCATGCACAAAGAAATTTTAGAAACCGCAAAATATCCCGAAGTGGTTTTTCACCCCACGCAAGTTGAAGGAAATGTCGCTTCGTCCGGTCCATCGGACGTGAAAGTTCACGGCATCTTCTCCATTCACGGATCGGACCACGAATTGACGGCCATGGTTCATGCGGAATTAGCGGGAGATCATTGGACGGGAACCGGTAAATTCGAAATTCCCTACGTAACCTGGGGAATCAAGGACCCCAGCAATTTTTTCTTGAAGGTAGAGCACGTTGTCAACGTGGAATTGGCAATGTCCGGAACAGCGAAACCCACGGAAACTGCTCCGTAAACTTTAACGGACGATCACTTCGCTTGGCCTGGACGGCAGACTGAACTTCGTGCCTCGTTCCTGATTCGCTTGCAGCGTCGCGGCCAGATTCAACTCAGCAACCGGAATCTTTCGGGTCCAGGAGCCGGTGCTCCAATAATCTGTCTTGATGCTGATAGTCGCGCCAACAATCGTGTATTTCGCCACTTCTTCCTGATGCCCGTCGCGAAACACCAGCACTGCGGGCGGAAGCTCGCTGGGCGCCTGTGTTCGAACGGAAGCAACAGCTGCTTTGGCCCGTGCTGCTCCCGAGGACGCCTCACCGGATTCGTCAGCAAGCGCCATCGGTCCATGGCTTGTAAGTTGTACCCAACGGTTACCGCGCAATTCCATCACTAGGGATTCGGGAGCCGTTGGCGCGTTTGTCGGCGATGCCGGCGCGGCGGCCTGTAGGCGCAACGGCGGCGCAGGCCCCTCACCGGTTTCGTCCTGAGAATCGTAATCAGGGTAGTAATCTGAATCGTAATAAGAATCGTAGTAAGGATAATAGTTTGGCGCGAATCCCGAACCGACAAAAGCCCGTCGTCCGTGGTGCATTCGGAGAAAAGGACGTCCCACTGCGCGGCCCCGAGAAACATGAGCCGCACCGGGCCCCGCGAAAGAGAATCCACGCCCGCCATGCCCCTGACCTCGCGCCGGCAATGCAAACAACGTCATCCCCACCAAGCCGAGCGACAACGCAGACAACGCAATCGTCCGGTACCTCATGGCCTCATCGCCTCCGCTTTCGATACTCCACCGCGTCACTTCTTGCAAAAACTGCGCACAATCCGAAGCTAGTCCCAAGCGCCGCCGCAGTCAAGCATCGGTCCAGTAGTTCGTTCGGTTCTTCTGGCGCGGTTACGGAAATCATTGGGTTCGCGGCTTGCGAGGAATAGAAAGCCGTACAGGGTTTCTAGTAATGATTTGTTCGGGTGTCTAAGTCTCTAGTGGGGTGGTGCGTCCGATTCGCGACAACTTTTCAACGTTTAGGTGCATCTACCGAAAGCTAACCAGTCGAGTAGGGATAACCGTATTGCTCGCACTTCTGGCGATTCCGCTTGGAACATGGATTGTTCGGTGGACCTCGCAAGCGATGGCGGTCCATCGCGCTGATACACTGCTGATCAAGATTAAAGGGACTTCGTTTACGGCCGAACTTTTCACAAGGCGAAAGAACTTGCAGAGGAAAGCCCCAAGAATACGCAATACGGTGAAGGGACTTGTGACTCAGCGAGGTGTGACTACACGATTTATCTCGTAAACGGCCTAGCTAACCACTTTGATTTTATGCATGAAGTTCTGAGGTTCGTGGGCATCAGGCAATTCGGAGTAGCGGGTTCCGTTGAGGTCAGGAACGGCCAGATGGTGAAAAAAGGATTCGGTATTTTTGCGGAGACCAGAACTGGGCCTCCCGGAGGTCAGTGGCTCGACGTCACCACGACCACTGAGGAGCAGTTTCCTCACAGCGACTATTACTACGGCCGTCGTCTCGGACTGGAGGAACATCCAAATCACCGAGTGATTAAGCCGCATCTCACGACGGGAGGAGGTAGGTTGACTCCACTCATCACTCTAGCTAATAGTTCGCAAGTCGGAGGGTATCTATGAACGCGACAGAGCGATGTCTTTCTCGGCGAGCGTTGCTGAAGACTTTGCGAATGGCGGGCAGTGGAATCGCTTTCGGTCGATGGCTAGAACCGGACGTGATGATGGCCCAGGAGCTCGCTCCGGGAAAAGCGATTGAGACTTTCACCGGGCCCGGAGCAAATCCGCGCTGGAATTCCGTCGGTCCCTATGTGGCCGAGCCCCAAAAAGTTCCTTTGATTCTGCTGACGGACCGGCCGGTTCAGCTCGAAACACCGCGCCATTATTTCCGCACAACATTCACACCCAACGAAGCTTTCTACGTGCGCTGGCATCTCGAAGGCATTCCGAACGCTGTTGACCTGAAAAACTGGAAGCTGCAAGTCGAGGGGAACGTCAACAAACCGACTGCGCTGAGCCTTTCCGACCTGATGCAGAAGTTCAAACCGGCTTCGCTCGCTGCGGTAAATCAGTGCTCAGGCAACAGCCGCAGTCGGTTGCAACCGCGCGTGCCGGGCGGTCAGTGGGGCAATGGCGCCATGGGAAACGCGATGTGGACGGGAGTGCGGCTGCGCGAGCTTCTCGATATGGCAGGTGTAAAGAGCGGCTCCCTGCAGGTGCAGTTCCAGGGCCTTGAGACCGGACCGGGACCAGAGGGTCTCGGCTCGAATCTTTTTCTCAAATCGCTCGATCTTGGAAATCCTGTCCTGGACGAATGCGTTGTCGCGTACCTGATGAACGGCGAGCCGCTTCCGATGCTCAATGGATTTCCGGTGCGACTGGTCGTTCCCGGATATTTTGCGACCTACTGGACCAAATGTCTGACGTGGATTCGCGTTCTCAACGCGTCGGACGAAAATTTCTGGATGAAGACCGCATACCGCGTGCCGGATACGCCGCGTGGGAACACCACGCCCGAGGATGTGGAGGCAGGAAAGGTAAAAACCGTGCCGGTCGAGCGGTTCCCTGTGCGATCTTTCCTCATCTCGCCCGATGGGTCTGCGAAGATTCCTGCAGGAATGATAGTCACCCTGAGGGGTATCGCTTTCAGTGGATTTGGCCGCGTGAACCAGGTGGAAGTGTCGGATAACGGGGGAAGGAATTGGATGGCGGCAAGACTCGGAGACGACCATGGGGCCTATTCCTTTCGCACCTGGGAGGCGTCGTGGACGGCAAAGTCGCCAGGGCGATATTTGCTGGCAGTGCGCGCGACGGATGAAAAAGGCAACACGCAGCCCGACGAACCGATCTGGAATCCAGGAGGATACCTCTGGAATCGCATTGAACGGCAGCAAATCGTCGTGGGAAATGCGAGCTAAAGGAAGAACCGCTATGAAAAACAAGGTCCGAGCGATTTTTCTTTTGATGTGCGGCTTGATGATCGCAGGGTCCGCCGTTTACGCCGACCTGAAAAAAGGGAATTACTCTCCGGCGCAACTCGGAAGCTGTCCAACAGGCGGTGCCTTCCGAGCTTTCGCCGGATTCAAGTTACGAGGTTTCGGCGTACCCGGTGCCTGCTCCGGAACTCGCCCCCGGGGACGGTCTCTCGGACGTTCGAATTTACTGCAACACCTGCCACAGCCCGCGCTACATCACAATGCAGCCGCCACTTCCCGCCGCAACGTGGGAAACCGAGGTGAATAAGATGAACAAAACGTTTGGCGCAGCGGATTCCAGAGGAGAACACGCGGAAAATCATTTCGTACCTGCAAGCCCACTACACGCCCAAGAACCGCAAACAGTAGAGCTGAAATGAGGAGCAGCATGGTTCCTGAAAAATCGGGCTGACAGAATAGCCGTTGGGACATCCTCTTCACTCTTGCTATACGCCCTGGGATGTCCACCATAACCAAGTGATCGAACCGGGGCCTGAATCGCTCGAAGAGAAACTCGACGAGTTGGGGACCTGGGCCGTTGCGCGTCTGACCAGTCTCGCAGCACACGCGTTGCACTGCTCGCTTACGCTGGACAAGGACGAATCAACTCTCTTGATCTTTCTGATTGGCTCCGCGAAACACTGCGTGGTGAAACACGCACACTTGACCAGAGCGTGACAGACTTCCGAGTGGCTCCTGCGTCGTTGCTGAATGCATTGACCTTCTCGATCACGCCAATTCACTCCTCGCGCAGCAATATCGCAGGATCAATCGAGAGCGCGCGTTGCGCGGGAATCCACGCAGCCACTAATCCCAGCAACGCCATAGCGACAACCGCACCAGCAAGGCGCGAGGTACCGAGCCCCCTGGTCGGAAGTCGCGGGATCATGAGATCCGTGGTGCGAAGAATCCACGAATTCTCTGGGCCATTGTCGAACCTCCCTTAGTCGCACTCTCTTGCCGCTGAACAGACCGTTCTGCGTGCCGAGACCTCCTGCTGTCATTCTTACCAGTATTGCGAGCAAGCGGTATGACCTAGTACAGATGGCACGTCCTGGACAGACAAAACGGGTGCGCATGTTCGTGCTCGATCGACTCATCTGGTTGGACAGGGCGATCAAGAGCAGAGGAAGCCATGAATCCGCAGCGGACGATTTTTGAGCGCAACCTTCCGATACCTGCTGGTGGTGGTCTGCACGATCGCCATCGTACCAGGCGACACATTGGCATCTATGCCGTCGCCTCGTTCGGAGCAGGCGGCCTCACCACAGGACCAGGCTGCGAAGATTCCCCCCGACCAACTGGACTCTCTCGTTGCGCCCATTGCCCTCTATCCGGACCCGATGCTGGCCCAGACGCTCGCGGCTTCCACCTATCCGCTCGAAGTCATCCAGCTCCAGCAGTGGCTGGCAAAGAATCCCGGGCTCAAGGACAAGGCGCTCGCCGATGCCGTTATGAAACAGCCCTGGGATCCGAGCATTCAAGCGTTGGCCGCGCTGCCCGAAGTTGTAAAGCGCCTCGCAGACGACATTCAGTGGACCACCGATCTGGGCAACGCGTTCCTGGCTCAGCAGAGCGATGTGATGGATGCCGTACAGCGCATGCGCAAGAAGGCACAGGACACCGGCAATTTGAAATCGACCGAGCAACAGAAGGTGGAAACCAAGGTCATCGAAAGCAAGAGTGTGATCGTGGTCGAGCAGGCTAATCCTCAGGTCGTGTATGTACCTTCGTATGATCCTGTCGTAGTGTACGGCCCTCCGATCTATCCCTACCCGCCCATTTACTATCCGCCGGCGGGATACTATGCCGCGGGCATAGCGATTTCTTTTGGCGTTGGCATGATGATGGGGGCGGCCTGGGGCGGCGGGTGGGGATGGGGCTGCGGATGGGGCGGCAACAACGACATCACAATCAACAACAACAATAATTTCAACCGTAACTCAAACATTAGTGGCGGCAACCGCAACAACATTGGGAGTGGAAACCGCCCATCGAATCAACCAAGTCGCGGCGGAGGCAACCGCGGAGGAAATTCCAACTGGAAGCACAATCCGCAACATCGCGGCGGCGCCCCGTATGGAGATCGAGGTACCGCGAACAAGTTTGGCGGTACGGCGCGAGGAGACTCGCTTTCCAATCGGCAGGCTAGTGCCCGGCAACAGGTTGGCCGACAGGGCGGAAATTTGGCCAGCAGTCGCGGCGGAGGAGCTGGCGTGAGCAATCGGGCCAGCGGAGCCGGTGCTGGTAACCGAGGTGGTGATGCAGGCGTTAGCAACAGGGCGGGAGGCGGCGGAGCAGATCGAGTAGGAAGCCGAGACGTCTCGCGCGGCGGTGGAGGGAATCGGGATGCCTTCGGAGGAGGTTCCAGGGGCTCCGGCGGTTACAACGGATCGAGCGCGCGCGCCAGCAGCAGCCGCGGTTCCTCGAGCATGGGATCTCGAGGAGGTGGTGGAAGCGGTGGTCGTGGTGGCGGGGGGCGGCGTAGGTAAGCGGCCCAGATCGCGGAAAGGAAGTCATAGGAGCATGGACATGAAATCAACATCTGCGAAGGCAAGTCCTCCTCACGGATCTTTTGATCGCGGGTACATTGGCGTTTCTGTCGATGCCCTGTAACCTCACGGCGCAGCAACCTGCCGCAAAACCTGCCCCGGCGCTGTTGCTGTCGGTGGCAAAACCTTTGATACTCCGCAGCAGGCTGCCGATGCACTGGTCGCTGCGGCCGAGCAGTTTGACGAGCGCGCGCTCGAGGAAATTTTTGGTCCCGGTGGCGAGGACATAGTCTTTTCCGGTGAATATCCCACAAGACCGGAAGCGAGCTTCTGACTTCGCTGCAGAGGCTCGCGAAAAGAAAAGCGTCTCCGTGGATTCAAAAAAAGGAAATCGGGCATTCCTCCTTGTGGGCAACGAGGACTGGCCGTTTCCCGTGCCAATCGTGAAGCTGGGCGCCAAATGGGCGTTTGATGCCAAGGCTGGCCGCCAGGAACTCCTCTATCGTCGCATCGGAAGCAATGAACTGGACGCTATTGACATTTGCCGAGGCTACGTAGAAGCACAGCACGAATATGCACTCCAGAAGCGCGAAGGCTACGACGTGAACCAGTACGCCCAGCGCATTGTAAGCACTCCAGGCAAACAGGATGGCCTGGCATGGCAAAACTCGGACGGTAGTTGGGCCGGACCGATTGGCGAAAAGATTGCCCGTGCGATCGAACAGGGCTACTCCGGCGGTGCGGAGCCATACCATGGCTATTTCTTCAAAATTCTGAAAGGTCAAGGACCCGCGGCGCCACTCGGCGAAATGGACTTCGTCGTGAATGGCGTAATGATCGGGGGTTTCGCCCTGGTAGCTGCGCCGGCCGAATACGGCGTGACCGGAGTGAAGAGCTTCATCGTCAGCCACGACGGCGTTGTCTACGAGAAGGATTTTGGGCCGGCCACCCTCGATGAGTTTATAAGAATGGATCGCTTCAATCCGGATCGTTCCTGGAAACCGCTCTTTGAAGAGTAAGGGAAGATCCGGACAATTGACTGCGATTTCAAAGCATCGATCGTGCGGATTTCATCGACGTCGACAATGGCTGCGCCGTTGGGTATTCTTTGTCACCACGCATCTCGTCCATGTCGCCTATAATGCTCCAGAATCAGTTCTTTTTGGGCACTCTAATGTTTACAAATCGCGCTGTGTAAACTCAGACGCTTATGGACAACACTTCCGACAGTGATGTCTTAACGATGCCGGCCTCGCGACGGCCCGAGTAGACTATTCGGTGTTGGCCCTACAGTGCAGGACTTAGGCGGTGAGTCCCTATACTTCCCGTTAATGTCACAGGATTAGTAGCCTACTGACAGATATGACAGTTCCAGAAGAACGATGTCTATGAAACAAACTCCAAGATAACTAGGTTTTGCTAATCGTAAGGAGTATGGGAATCGTTCAACGATCGAAAGGAGGAAGAACGCTATGCATAACAAGCGAATGAGAATCGTAGTGGGCCTGCTGGCAGTATGCTTTGTGGCACTGCTCTCGGCTTATGCACAGGGCGAAAAGACAAAGGTTAAGGGGCTGATCACCGCTCGTACCGGCGACACGATCGTCCTCAAGACTACCGACGGAAGCACGACGACCGTTACTCTCGATGACGACACCAAGGTGCAGCAACCGAAGGGGCTTGGCATTCGCAAAAAGCAAATGTCTGCTGCTGTGCTGATTCCCGGCCTTAAGGTTTCGGTTGAGGGCACAAGCCAGGATGCCACGCACGTCCTTGCCAAATCCATTACCTTCGATGGAGACGATTTAGAAACGGCCGAGATGATCCAGGCCGGTCTAAGTCCCACCGAACAGAAAGTAGCCACCAATCAACAGAACATCGAGGCGAACAAGCAAAATGTCGCTGCCAACAAGGCGAACATCGAGGCGAACAAGCAAAATATCGCATCCAACAAGGCGACCATTGACGCTAACGCCGCGGAAGCCAGCAAGCGCTTCTCGGAATTGAGCGATTACGACACCAAGGCTCAACTGGATGTCCACTTTGCCAGCGGCAGCAGCGACATCTCCGAAGCGGATCAAGAGGCTCTGAAGAAATTAGCCCAGAATGCCGCCAGCTTCACGGGGTACATCATCCAGGTGAAGGGCTTTGCCGATTCCAGCGGCAACGCGGCAATGAACCAGAAACTGAGCATGGAGCGCGCACAGGACGTGATTGCCTTTTTGCTCCAGAACTGTAACGTGCAAGTCCGGCACATTGTAGCGCCGGGCGCCATGGGTGAAGCGGCTCCAATAGCCTCCAACGAGACCGCAGCCGGACGCGCAGAAAACCGCCGTGTTGAGGTCAAGGTCCTGCTGAACAAAGGGTTAGCCGGTGATAAGGCGACTTAGTCGTTGTATCGAAAGCGCGCAAACACACCGTGCTCGTGCGTGCGCCTTGCCCGCTCGCGCTTCCGATACAACACTAGGACTTGGACTTACCAGGAGTTAGAGGCAAACGCGTTTTCTGCGGGTTTTGGACCCGATTAGAACGACCCTGGGCCTCTCTGCGTCCACATGAGAGGGACTTTGAGCGCGCGAATGGGCGGCCCCGGTCAACTAGTCAAAGGAATTTACGTCGGCGACGATCGCGCATCAGGCGCGGCGCACTTCGATTGTGACCAATAGGACGCAATTTTCGCTGAGCCCCCTTGCACAATCTGCGGGACGCCTTGGCCTGCATCGCACGCCTTTTGCGAAGTGTGCCTGTATGATAGGCAGCACGCCTAGACGAAATCCTGATGAATCCATAAAACAACTGTTTTCAGGACAGTTTCAGTCCGTCAGTAATCTGCTGTGGTTGCAACGCCGAGCGGTCTCCGATTCGTAAGGGTTTTGTGGACGATTCTGCGGATGTACCTGCGCACTGCCTCTGAACGGCGACTTCTGAGGGAGCTATGGGGATGTCCGCGATCCGCGTTAACCAGGCCTACCGGGCAAGGAGATGCACCTGCCCGTTATTTGGACTTCGTACCAGTTTCCTCTGTCCTTACCCAACTGTAAATTGAAGCTATTCCAGTCCAAGGTGAAAACATGAGCGATCTTACCGCTTTGGATCAAAACAATTGGTATGCCCCGGCTAGCCTCCTTATTCAACTTGCATTCTTAGTCGCCGGTGTTTGGTTTGCACGCCATGTACTGAGAGCGATGAGGGCGTTCCAGGAGCAGGTTGGGGCGATGCTAAAATTGTCAATCACGGGTGTGACTGGCGAGCGACCTCTGTCGAGTGCCAGCGCGAAGCAGTCCCTGGCAGAGGTCAGCCCGTATTGGCTCGCACCCTCGGAAACCGAGACTGCTGGCCTGCTGGAGCCCATCGAAAGCGGCCCAAGTCGCGTCGCAGTTGCTCGCCGCAGAATGGTTCTCTGGCTGCAAGCACCGATGAGCAGCGCCGAGACGGCACCTTGGCGTCGAATCATCACCTGGCTCCAAGCCCCAGCCGGAAGCTGATCACAAGCGAAACACAGCCGCTCAATAAGACGGCTTAGAGTCACATCTCCGGTTAGCGCTTAATCATTAAGAAAATTCGCTGATCGTAAAGCCCCTGTTCCCAACCGTTATGGGACAACTCCAGGCTTGTTTTTCTCAATGGCATCCGCCATGCCCATTTCCCATTTTTCCGCGCTGTCGTAACCGAGGCCCTTCAGCCGCACAACGGCTCGATAATCCACGATCCAGTTCTGCGGGATTCCGAAGACTTTCAACGTATCCGTCACATAGCTGTAAGCAGGCAGCACCGTGAAGGAGAGTTGATGCTCTTTCATGAACGGCGCGATCAGGCCGGGATTGTCATCAATGTTCAAAGTGATGAACTGCACTTCGGCGCGGCCCTTATATTTCTCGATCAGCTTTTGCAAGCGAGGCAACTCCTCGCGACATGCCCCTCACCAGGACGCCCAGAAGTTCAAGAATGTTATCTTGCCCTTCAGGGACTCCAGGTTCCAAGTTTTGCCATTCAAGTCGGCGAGCACAAACGAGGCCAAGGGTTCGTTCGCGTCGTCCCAGCGCAGAGTGGCCAGGCGAGCCAATTCGTTCGCGCTCCGCCCGTACCACATGGGCCAAGCTTCGTCCGTGCGGCACATTCTTCTCAATGAACGGTACCGGGGCATAGTAACGTGGGGCCGCACCGTAAAGGTGCGCTCGCCAGAAACCGGAAAACGAATCTATCGCCACAAGCCGGAGACAGAGTGGCGGAAGAAGGAAATTCCCGAGCAGCGCATTGTGTCCGATGAGCTTTGGAAATCAGTGCAGGAAAGATTTCGAGTAATTCGCAAAATGAATGGCGGAAGGACCAGAAGGGGGCGCGTGCTGGCTTCGCCGTATCTCTTCACGGGATTGCTTGAATGCTCGGAGTGTCACGGAAACATTACCGTCGTTTCGGGCGCTCGAAAGCGACGGTCCTATCGCAGATAGGGCTGCTCGATGCATGCGCATCGTGGCAACAAGGTGTGCACCAACAGTCTGTTGGTTCCGCAGCCAGTGCTTTTCACTAGGCACTACACCGTAACCGCGTTGCTAGAAACGGTGAAATGAGATAGGAGTTGATGCACCAGGCCACGTGACCACGATGACCATGCCCAAGTCATTCTTCATGGGGGCTGGGATTGTGAGGTCCGTGCAACTAACTCGCACGTGTCGTGTTCCTGTACTAAGACAGAAATGGAGCAGTGCCTGTTGTCATCAATTCGCATTCTCATAGCTGATGATTTCCACGATTGGCGACGCCAAGTCCTTTCGCTATTTCAGGCACGGCCAGAATGGCAAGTCATCGCCGAGGCTGAAGATGGGCTAGAAGCCATTCAGAAGGCGGAAGAATTGAAGCCGGACTTGATTGTGCTGGACATCGGTCTGCCGAAGTTGAATGGAATCGAAGCCGCCCGGCAGATACGACAGCTCTCCCCTAGCACCAAAATACTCTTCCTAAGTCAGGACAATGATCCCGACGTCGTGCAGGCAGCTTTGGGCAAGGGCGCTTTGGGTTACGTTCGTAAGACAGATGCCGGACGCGAACTACTGCCTGCCGTGGACGCAGTTCTTGGGGGTAAGCAATTTTTCGGTAGCAGCGTAAAAGGCCACCAGTTCGCCGACGCCTCAGCAGAAAAAGCCGCTCACCGCCATGAGCTTCAATTCTATTCTGATGACGCAGTTTTTCTAGACTCCTTTGCTCAGTTCATCGCCGCTGCCCTCAAGTCCGGCCGTGCCGCGATTGCTGTTATTATCGAGTCGCACCAGAGTAGTCTCGTTTCGAGATTGAAGGCACAGGGTTTGGACGTTGATGCCGCCACGCAACAGGGGGCATACATTCAATTGGATGTTGCCGAAACGCTTTCCACATTCATGGTCAATGGTATGCCTGACTCGACTCGATTTTTCGAGGTTGTAGGTGGCCTCATCGAGGCAGCGGCCAAAGCGGCGAGGCCAGAGCATTGTGGCGTTGTGGTTTGTGGAGAGTGTTCACCCACATTGTGGGCGGAAGGTAAGACGGACGCCGCGATTCGCGTAGAACAACTCTTCGACCAGATAGGCAAAGCCTTTGGGCTGGACATCCTCTGTGGGTACGCCTTGAGCAGCTTTCACGGCGAAGAAGACGAGCACGTTTTCCAAAGCATCTGTGCAGAACACTCAGCCGTTTATTCTCACTGAGAAGTAAGATCCAATTCTAGGTTAACCTGTCCCAGAGGCCTCGCTCTTTGCGAGTTGGCGCAGTTCAGCTTCTGTCAGAGCAAATTCCGCAGTTCCGCAATCCAGACAAACCACAATCTTTGGAAATGTCCACAAGATGGGCTTGTCAATGTTTTTCAGTCCGGGAAAATGAATGGCCATCTCCCCGCTGAACTTACCTTCGTTGACTGATCCGCATGACTTGCAAGGCATACATTCCTACCTCCCTTCAGTGCACTCTAGCTCGCAGCCATCGCAGACTTTCGGCTTCACAGCGACAACTGCCAGCCTGTTCCAGAAGTCGTGCCCCTGAAAGCTCAGGGTCCTTGTTGCCGAAGACTTGTTCGGCCATGAGCTTCTCGGTGCGCTTGTCGGGGGACAAATGATTCGCCATTTGCATCTCTACACGTCCTCATGATCGCGACAGTCCCGCTCGGCCTCGCGATCCGCGTCGCGAATCAGCCTTTGCAGCACTTCGCCGACCTTTTCAAATTCGTTTGACTTGTCCAGAAAGAATTTTGCTCCGACCTGAAGGCACTTCTTCCGGTACGGAGCATAAGGATGGTTCGTCAACACGATGACTGTCGAAATTAGCCGGTCTTTCTTCATGCTCTCCAGCACGTCGATCCCGCTCCCGCCTGGCATTTGCATGTCGAGAATCACCGCATCAGGTCTTAACCTCCGCACGGCCTCCCTGGTTTCTTCAACAGTGCCGACTTGATCGACGATCTCCACACCCTTGACATGCGCCAGCAGCGCCATCAGACGCTGCACAATCACCTCCGAGTCATCCGCGATTAGTACTCTCATAGGTCTGGCGCTAGCATCTGCCTTTCAGGATGCCGGAGGCTATCGGTGAAGATGTGATTCTTCCGTCGAAGTAATTTCGGCGACGATGTCATTGTTTGTATGACAGGACTGGCGGACGCGAGTATGAAAAGGAGTGAGCCCGAACTGCGGATAGAAGCTGGAAGACGTGTGAAGGCTGGCCCTAAACCACCAGACGGTTCTCGATCGCGTAACGGATTAATTCTGCGGTAGTATTCATGCTCATCTTTAGCAAAATCCGAGCGCGATATGTGCTGACCGTCGCGACACTCAAATGGATCTCCTCCGCGATGTCGCCTACCGTTTTGCCTGAGGCAATCATGCGCAGTACCTCAAACTCGCGCTCTGACAGCACCTCATGCGGCGGCCGGCCCGTGTCTCTTGTATTCAAGTCCATGGCGAGCTTTTCAGCCAGTGTTGGGCTCACGTACCGGCCGCCGGCAAGTACCTTGCGAATCGCGTTGATCAATTCATCGGGCGCTACGTCTTTGTTCATGTAGCCGGAAGCCCCCGCCCGCAACATGCGCTTGCCGTACTGGTCCTCGGGATGCATGCTTAGAACCAGCACGGGAAGTTTTGGCTGCAGGCGCTTCAGTTCACCGAGGATCTCAACGCCACTCCGCCCTGGCATCGTGACGTCCAGAATGACTAAGTCCCATTTCTGCTTCTTCACCTGCTCGAGAACCTGTTCCCCATTCGCTGCTTCGCCACAGATCGCGTCTTGAAATCCCCGCAACACGATCTCTTTCGCCCCCGTGCGGAGCACGGCGTGGTCATCGGAAACCAGAACTCTGATCATCGCTTCGTTCCTTCCTAGTTGTCAGGACCCTGCGGAATCCGCACTAGCACCGAGGTGCCATTTCCAGGGCTGCTCGTGATAGTCAAATCACCTCCGAGCAGTGTGACTCGCTCCCGCATTCCGAGGATTCCAAGCGATCCACCCTTACGAAGTTTTTCCTCGCGTATTCCCCTGCCGTTGTCACGGACTTCCAACGTAACGTTGCCGTCTTCTGCGGCAAGGCGCGCTTTTACTTCATTCGCGCCTGCATGCCGCGCTATATTCGTTAAGGTCTCTTGAAATATGCGGAAAATGGCCGTGGCCTTCTCTTGATCTACGACGATATCGTCCGGGGGAAGTTCCAGGCAGCATTTTGTCCCAGTGCGGGCCCCAAATTCTTCTCCAGCCCATTCAATCGTGGCAACCAGTCCTAAATCATCCAGCATTCCCGGTCTCAGCTCCGTTGCGATTCGACGCACCGTCTGAATCGTTTCATCCACCAACTTCAAAATCGACGGCACTCTGTTTGATTCTTTTCTTTGCTCTGTTGGCAACTCGCGTACCAACGAGCTCACGTCCAGCTTGATAGCCGTCAAAGCCTGGCCCAGTTGATCGTGAATTTCGCGCGCAACTCTTTTCCTCTCCTCTTCCCGGATGCTCTGCAATCGTGCTGCGAGCGCCCTCAATTGTCCAAGGGATGCCTGCAGTTCCTCGGTTTGTTTGGAAATTCCCCGCGCCATCGCGAACGAAAGCGATCCTCCAACCAACAGGATCAGAGCACCAAAGGCCGCCATGATTCCGGTGTAGAACCGTACGTTTCTCGCCGCCACAGCTTCACCATCCAGCGCCTGCTGACTGGCGACTCCCACAATCTCATCAACGGCTGCGGCATGTCTGTCGTAGAGAGGCTTCAAACGCGAGAGTAGTACATTCTGTGCGTCTTCATGATCGCCTCGCAGGATCAGCGGAATGTAGGTCTGCCGTGCGATCTGGAAGTATTGTTCGGCGGACTGATAGGCCGTGCCGCGCATCAAGTCTTTGAGTTTTCCCTCCGGTACCCTACGCATGTAATCGGCATGTTGCGTCTCGAAGTCCTTCCTGGCGGCATCGAACTGGTTCTCGTATCGCTGAAGTTCCGCAGGATCGGACGCCTCGCCCATCATGCCGCAAATCAGTGCTGCTTGGAGAAGGCTCTCCGACGGTGGTACGTAGTCGGAAATCAGATCTTTGCTCAAAGAAATGCGCTGGTAGATCGGTCCGTTTACCTCGATTTGCAATAACGCTGCGAACGCCACAGCCGCAAAGATTACCAGTCCGCAAAGACCAGTGGCAGAAAGCCATCGTAAGTTGGAATGAATCTTCACTGAAACCGACCATTTTGACGCAAAAGCCCTGCAGTCGGACACGAGGTTACCGCCATGAATCCCCGACTGTAAAGAAATTAATGGGAACGTAGCCGGTACCAAGTTGTCTAGAAAGCTTCAGGAAGTACCCGAATAAAATCCCTTCAAGATGCGATGCGAACCCGCCGTGGTTTCAAAAAGTCCTAACAAATCGGAACTTGAACATGTGCCTTCGAGCCACAGCAGGGAGGAAGACCCAATCACGGCAAACGCTGCGAATTTGTTTCGCCGTATGGCTGGCTTAGTAACAAGCCGCGCATCGGCGTCATTTTATCCGGCGCCAACATAGACTTCCTCCGATCGTCAGAGTCCCAGCAGTATCACCGAGCAGATTAGGAAATGCCCGGAGTACGCTGCTCAGCAAGGCTGGGCCGTTTGGACGGCCATGTGTACTCCGACGAGGCGATCACAGCAACCGAAATGGAGCGCGACGGGTTGCAAGAACTCCTTGCTGCTGCGACCGCCGGAAGCTTTTGTTGCTCGCCTACGGAAACAGACCATTCCAAGAGCCGCGTAGATTGGCTCACGGTGCATAATGATGCACGTTTTCTAGGACTTCGGGACAGTGGATTTGTTTGGGGTTGAACATCACGGCTGTGGAGAGAGGGTTCCGCCGGGTGCATCCTTTGTAGCTTGTGGGGGGAGCAATCTCTTTTGCGTAAGAAGGGGAGAGCGTGCCCTTGGCTGTGGCGATGGGGAGCAGGGTGGGGTAGAACTGGACGAAGGTGGTATCCACAGCGGCATGATTCGCGTGGCATGAGTAGCATTCCGCGGTTTGCGGAGTCATGGTGGCGGTTTTGTTGTCGCCAAAGCCGAAGAACGCCCACTTGCCGGGAAAACGCGCTTCATCCTTTACGTGAACCTCAAGCCCCATGAGCGTGATGCCCTGGTAGTTGCCGGCCTTGTTGATGGAGCCTTTGCTTTGCGCACCGCGAACTTCGAGAACGAGCATGGTTTTGTCCGGCCAGGTGCCCGTTTGCAGGAAGGAGCGATAGGCATCCGGATTAACGAAAACGTTGTCGAACATGTGGTGATCCATACTCATGGCAGGGTTGTAGCTCATGTCAAAGCCGGAGCTGAGGTAAATCCAATCACGATAGTTTTCGGGAAAGCGGAGTTGGCCGTCGGAAGTGTAGACCGGAGCGGCGGTCGGGATTGAAGTTTGGCGGAGAGGAGCAGGAGAAAACAGAAGCGTGCCGCCGAGGAGTATGAGAAGTAGTTTGGTGTTCATGCGGAGAGTGTGGGGCGGGAGACACGGGAACGCCAGACCGCTCGCTGCAGAGGGCGGGGCGATTCGCTGCATTTTTGCTGCAGGGGTTGGTTGCCAGAGTATGATGCTCGGCATGAACGCAAAAGAAATCACCACGCGCCCACCGCGATGGCATTGGATTGCAGCGATCTGGTTTGCGATGGGGCTGTTCGACGCGACGCAAACCGTGGTAGTCATGCGAGCGCAAGGGATGCATCACGCGTGGACGGAGTTGTTCGTGACCCTGCTGCTCTCGTGGCTGCCGTGGGCGCTAGCAACGCCGGTGATATTGCGGCTGGGAAAGCGATACCCGCCGGTGCTGGTGAGGTCGTTCACCGCGTGGATGGAGCACGCCTTCGCGTGGGCTCTGATTAGCCTGATCTCCGCGGCGTGGTCGGCCTGTCTGGAAGTGCTGCTGAACCCGTGGACACCCACTTTGGCGCCGGGGCCCCTCGGAGAACTCTGGCTGAAGAAGATTAACAACCAACTCTTGTCATCGCTCATTCTGTACGGCTGCGTGCTGCTGTTCGGGTACATGTTGGACTCGCGGGAGCGCTTGGCGCGGCAGCAGATGGAGGCTACGCGGCTCAGCGAACAACTCACGAAAGCCCAACTGAACGCGCTGCGGCATCAGATTGAGCCGCACTTTCTGTTTAATACGCTGAATGCCATCGCTGGACAGGTGCGCGAGGGAAATAACGATGGCGCGGTGGACATGATCGCGGCGCTGAGCGAATTTCTGCGCCATCTGTTGCGGGACGGCCGGCAAGAGGTGCCGCTCGGAGAGGAACTGGAGTTTGTACAGAAATATTTGGACATCCAGAAGGTGCGATTTGCGGACCGCTTGCAAGTGAAAATTGATGTGGTGAAGGAGCTCGACGGTGCGCGTGTGCCGAGCTTGATTCTGCAGCCGATCGTGGAGAACGCAGTGAAACATGGCATCGCCAAGCGAGCGCAGGGGGGAGCGATTGAGATCAGCGCGATGCGCGGGGATGGGAAGCTCACGTTGAGCGTGTACAACGATGGCCCCAGCTTACCGGCGGACTGGGAGGGAAAGCGGGCGGCCATCGGGCTCTGCAATGTGCGAGAGAGGCTGCAAAGCCTGTATGGAGACGATTCCGAGCTGAAAATGACGAATGAAGACGCGCGTGGCGTGAAAGTGTCGATTTCGGTGCCGTTCCGGGAGGAGTAAGTGCGGGGAGAAGGGCGTGCAAAAATACGGGCCGTGGTTGTGGACGATGAACCGCTGGCGCGGAGCAGCCTGAAGGTGCTGCTGCGGCGAGATCCAGAAGTGGAACTCGTTGGCGAATGCAAGTCAGGGATGGAAGCGCTAGCGGAAATCCGGAGAAAGAAGCCGGAGCTGGTGTTTCTGGATGTGCAGATGCCGGAATGCGACGGATTTGATGTTCTGGAGCAACTCGGCTCGGAGATGCCTCCTGCGCTGGTGTTTGTGACGGCGTACGACCAGTATGCGTTGCGGGCGTTTGAGGCGGGCGCGCTCGACTACTTGTTGAAGCCGTTCGACAACGCGCGATTCGAGCGGGCGCTGAATCGGGCGAAGGAGAGAATTGAGCAAGGCAAGGAAACGCCGCGAAAAATCGAGCGGCTGGTAATCAAAAACGCGGGACAAGTCCTGTTCCAGAAAATCTCCGAAATCGATTGGATTGAAGCCGCGGACTACTACGTGTGCCTGCATGTGGGAACGAAAACACACCTGTTGCGCCGGAGCATGTCGGATCTGGATCAAGAACTAGAGCAGGCTGCGTTTTGCCGGATCCACCGCTCAGCGATTGTGAATCTGGAGCGGGTGCGACAACTGGAGATCAGTGAAGACGGCGGAACCGACGTGGTTCTGAACAGTGGAACAAGGCTGCGATTAAGCCGGCGGTATCGCAAGGAGCTGCAAGCAAGGCTGGGGCTGCACGATGCGTGAGCTGTGCGGTCGAGCGTGAAGTGTTGCAAGAACGTGTCGAAACGAAGCGAACCGCCGGATCTGGGAGCTCCCGCATGATGGCCACGGAAATTGGCCAGAAACGGGCATATGGGAAACCACAGTCAGGTTCTTGGTGGATCGTCGGCTACACAGAAGTAATCCAAAAAAAACGGGGATCTAGGAGGTTTGTGTAGACGTTCACAGTGGTGTCGAAGAATCAGGCAGATAGCATTCCTCAGTTGGCAGCCCCTTGATACATGCAACGCATCTTTGAACAGTCGCCAAGGAAGTGCCAAATTGCTTGGCAAGCGCCCGC
Organism: uncultured Acidobacteriota bacterium; assembly: GCA_963731155.1. Taxonomy (GTDB): domain Bacteria; phylum Acidobacteriota; class Terriglobia; order Acidiferrales; family UBA7541; genus Acidiferrum. The sequence continues at coordinate 637,265 of CAVSVB010000009.1, read as the reverse complement.
AGACTTGTTCCTCCACATCTGTACGTGCGCTTCTGCTTTGATCGATCACAACTAAGGTGACAACCCAATTTCGGATGCGAAGGATTTCCGGGAATCGGGAAATGCAACATTACACTCGCCCGCGGGCCTCGTCGGACGACCCTAACTAAGTCCAGCAGATTCGAATCGAGCAGGCAAGGAAACGCAACAGAACACCTATTTTGTTGCGAACATCACCGGAACCAAATGAGAAGGGATTCCGAACTTCGCAGAACGGGGCTCTTGCCCGGAATGACTTCCCGCTTGCCCGTCATCCGACCAAAATCGCGGATTAGACCCTGCGAAATTGGCGGCGAATGGGAGGGTCTAAATGATTGTTTGCGATATGGAGCAACGACTCTAGGGTTCGACGTGGGCGTCGAAGACGCCGGTCTGCACCTGGCCAGTCCGTTTGATTTGCACAAACAGGCGGTAGTCGCCGGGCTGAGGAAACCCATACGGAAAGGTGACTTCGGCGGGCATCTTCGCTTCGTGCATGCCTGGTTTGTGCTGCAGTACGTCAGCGCCGGTTCTCGTTTGCTTTTCCAGGAGCATTAGAGCAGCCATGGGCACCGATCCAGCTGGATGCACGTGTGCGAAGACCGTCAAGTCTTGCTTTACGATCACCAGATGCCCAGTCATGCCCATATACGGCTCCAGGTCGGAAGCCGGGCTGCCGTCCTTGTCGAAGATGCGGAAGCGCAGAAAGATTGGCTGCCGTGTGTGAAGGGGCTGGCCGTCTCGAACCCACTCCCAACGGCTTCGGTCCGAGAGTGTTAGAAGGTTCGTGAAGTTTTGTGCCGCAGGGGCATCCGCTACCGGTGTTTCCGAATCATCGCCGGTGGGAGGGCCACCGGGCACGTCCGGGAATTGAACTCGCGTCGTCATGGTGTCCGGAAAACCGGACTCGCGCACAACGTCAGCGAAGAGCGCATAATTCCCCGCGAACATAGAGGGCAATCGTTCTGCGAACGTGTCCGCGCCATTCTGTTCGGGATGCAGGTGGTAGAAGCGACCCAAATCGGGCACGCTAATCAGAAAGAGGTGCATCAAGTGCCCGTGGTCGGGGATGATCTTATCGAGAAGCATCTGCTTGCGACGGTCGTGCCAGGAAGAAAATCCCATCTTGAGCACAATAGTGTTTCCGTTCTGCAGGGACGCCTCGACTGGCGGCGCTTTGTACATCATCAGATTGGCTCGCTCGCTTGCGGCTGCATTCCACCAGAGATTGCCCAGGAAAAGAATGGCCAGGAATGCTGCTGCGGTTACGGCCATGACGACGCGTCCACGCCTCCGAAGCGAAGCAGAGGGTGCCGCGCCCGGTTCCATCTGGCTTTCCCGTGCCGCCGCACCGAAAATAGCAATCATACTGGCCACCAGCAGAACCATCAGCGCTGTGAGCAACGTTCCTGTAGCCTTCGGCATGGTCAGAGTTCGTCGCGCCGCTGCCGGTACAGGCACGGCCATCTCTCCCTTGCCCTTTGCGCCAAAGACTTCCATGCGCACTTGCCACGATCCCGATGCCATCAGCCAAAGTTTGCCGGTGAAAAATTGCGTGTCCGCCACCGCCTTTTCCATGCGGTCCGGGGGAGGAGCGTTCTCGGACCCCTCGCCGACGGCGCGGAGAGGCGCAATCCAAATATCGGATATGTCACCGTCAAATGCCCGTACTTCGATCTGCGCAATGCCCGGAATCATAGGCGGCGTTCGCACAGTCACAAACAAGCGATAAGGACCGGCCATCCCTTCATAGAAAACGTCGGGACTGCCCACGTGTGCGCCGCAGACGGGCACGAGAAAGAAACACCAGAAGAAGAGAAACGCACGCTTCATAGTTCTACCGCTTCACACGGCGCATCCAGTCGCCCCAGAAGAGGCCAATGCGCGTCATGACAAAGGCAGCCATGAACGCGACGGCCATACCTACCAAAAACTGCGTCCGCGTCTTCTCGTAGAAATTGAATTGATGGACGAAATGATACTCGCTCGGCGCAAGCATGTAGGGGTAGTAGTCTGTACCAAAGACGCGATTCTCGGCGAGGGGGGAAATCAAAAACTTTCCCAGAGGCCACTGCACCGCGATCATCGCAATCACAAAACCCACACCACCCACAGCCGCCTGGAGCCACTTGTTCCACTTCGCCGTACGGTCGAGCAGAAAATCGAGCATCAGCGCGCCGGCGATAAGCAAAAGCGGAAAACGCATCGGGACCAGATGAGTTATCCGCGTGTACACTGGTCCAAGCTTGGGTTGAGCCGGAACCAGAGGCACCAGCCACAGCGCCGCCAGCCAGAGCAGGAGGTAAATTCCGGCGACCTTCGTGGCTGCCCATCGGTAGCCGGACGCACGCGCAATGCCCACCAGCATCGGCGGCATCGCCAGTGCCAGCACGCGATAGAAAATCGCGCTGTGCATCAGGGTCTGCTCCGTGTACTCGTAGATCAGCATAAGCAGCAGGATGGTCAGCATGCAGCCAACGTAGAGAAAAATTCGGTTCAGCTTCGGCCGCGTTTCCGCGTTTGCGCGGTTCATCTCCGCGATAATCACGAATAGCCCGCCCAAGCCAACTGTGAAAATCCCGAGGACCAGCACGACGTGAGGCGGGCTGAGAATCTGAACGTCCAGGCCGAACGCGTTGTGCCACCAGTCGTCGAACGGAGCGGAGGTGAGCATGGTGAGTCCGCCCCAGAGCGACACAAACGTTCCCAGGGGTCCGTAAAATCCCCAGACTCTTACGGAGGATTGCTGCGCGGCACGGTTCTTTCCAAATGTGGTTGACAGGATTAGGTACATGCTCGAAAACCCGGCGACGATGGCCCCAAAGTGGATGCACAGGTGCGCGGGGGTCCAGAAAGTGTCCCGCCCGATGGAAGTGTGCCAGGAGATGTCCCAGTACAAGCCGACTGTCGTTGAGGTCACAGCGATCGCAGAACACCAAACATACCAAGGTATCTCAGCAACTCGATCGAAAACGGCACTTTGGGCGGAGGCCGACACTGGGTAGGGAGCACTGTGTGCCATCGTCGCACCTCCTCTGAACCAGGATTCAATTCTGGGCTGAACGGTAATATACACCTGACCGCGCCGCACACTCCAACTCCTTACTCGATGGGACAAAAAGCGGTAGCTCCCGGATGGTCAACCGGAAGTTACAATCCTTCCAAACGATAAGTTCAGAGTACTCCGTGACTCGGGCACCGAATGGTGGCGGTCGTCGGCCTTGGAGACCGAGCGTCCGCATCTCAACCGCGGTTGCTCGCAGGTGTAAGGATCAATCGCACCATTTCAGCTAGTGCATTTCCGAGTTTCGAGTGCTGATCGCGATCGAGATGCACGCCATCAACTCTGCTGCTAGTCGTTACGGTTGAGGCGTTAAAGAAATGACATCCGAGACCTGAAGCAACCTGCATATAGGCCTCTGCTAGTCCAGCGCATCTCTGTTCGGCGTCACGGAATTTCGGCGCAATATTTCCGCGTGGAGAGCGGATCTGCGGTGGGCAAATTACCAGAACTGGTGGCACCGGCATTCCTGGCTCGATGGGCGATTTCCGGATCTCATTGATAAGCGCAGTTATGCCTTGGGCCGCCGACCAAGCGTCATTGTAAGGATGGCAGAATTGAAAATCGTTTGTTCCCAGCATGAGAATGACGAGCGACAATGGCGAATTGATCTCGATGCGTTGTGCGAGGCCCTCAAGCCCGTTCCGACCTCGTTTGAATGGGTCGTCCTAAGCTGTTCGTCGACCATTTAAGCAATCTTCAATGACGCGTATTCTCGGCCCAGAAGCGTTCAACTTGTTCTCGAGCACGCCTGGCCAACGCTCGTCGAAAGGCAACCTAGCGCGTGTATCGGGAATGATGCCCCAAGTCAACGAATCGGAGTAAATCAGAATCTGATGCATATAAATTCGGCGCTTAGTTTACCGCGTTTGATGTTAGAAGAGGGGCTCAAGAAATGTGCCCCACGGTCTAGTCGTCTGAACCACTTGGCGGGTGGCTACACGGAAGTAATCAAAAAAAACGGGGATCTAGGAGGTTTGTGTCGACGTTCACACTGCTGTCGAAGAATCAGGCGGATAGCATTCCTCAGTTGGCAGCCCCTTGATACACGCAACGCATCTTTGAACAGTCGCCAAGGCAGTGCCAAATTGCTTGGCAAGCGCCCGCAGACTTGTTCCTCCACATTGGTACGCATTCGCGATGGTCGACCGCAATTAAGGCGATAGCGGAGTTTGTGGCGGCCTGCCGATTCTTCGTCCCTTGGCGCGCGCCAAATCCAGACCGGCTCGCACTCGTTGAGAAATGCGAACGCGCTCCTGTTTCGCAAAACATTAGCCGAGACGGCCGGGAGGTTTCGCTTGAATGCAGAGCTACCGATTCCGTTCGATGGCTGGGGCCGCATGGAAGTCGACCTGCTTTGCGAGCCATCGGATCAAGCACGGAATTTGGTTTGAAGAGGCCCAGAGCGTTTTTAGCGATCCGCATGGACGCCTATTTTATGATCCGGAGCACTCCGAGCACGAGGATCGGTTCATTCTACTTGGTGTGAGTTCAGCGGCAAGAACGCTTATCGTAGTTCACTGTTTCAAGGAAAACGATTCCGTGGTCAGGATTATTTCTGCCCGTAAGGCGACTAGAAAGGAGGTGCGTTTCTATGAGGAAGGAATATGATTTCTCCAAATTGAAAGAGCTGAAGAACCCGTACGCAAGAAAGAAAAAGGCGGTGGGCATTAACTTGAGTCCGGAAGTCGTGGACTACTTCAAGCGACTGGCGGAAGAGACTGGACTGCCTTACCAGAAACTGATTGATTTGTATCTGCTGGACTGCGCGAGAAAACGCAAGAAGCTGACAATGAAGTGGGTCGCATAGCGGCGACGAATTACTCAAGCTGCGGTGAATGCTTCGGCGTCATCCTGGCACGAATCGCGTGGGAGGACATTGGTTTGATTAAGCGGTGACCTGCGGTCCACAGGAGTAATGGTGGCCCTCTATGCCGACGTTCAGGCTTGTTACTGCCTCGGCCAAGTATGGCTCTCGAAAGATTAAGTCTAATCGTAGAAATGGAGGGACACAGGCCCTGCGCGAAGGAGCAGCAAAATCTGGTGCCGGGGGCCCGATTTGCACCACGCGTACCACAGAGTTTAGCTTCTCACTGGCCGCATGACTATGTGGCGGACGATTCCGGGGGCCCGATACACTGGCGGATGGGTGAAGTCGCCCTGATCTATAGGCCTCGAATGAAAACATCGGCGGGAAGCTTAAATCGTGAACTCAATTTTCGGACCTGCTCGAGCGTAAGTTTCCGTTGTCCTCTAAGAAACATCGAAACAGCGCTTTCCGAGCCGAATTGTGGGATTAAATCGCGCTGCGCAAGGCCTTGCCGCTCAATGAGGAGCCGCACCACAGAAACGGCGTCCGCGGAAGCAATGGGGTAATGCGCTTCCTCGTAGCGCTCCACGAGTAGGGTTAGAAGTTCGATCGCCTCTATTTCTGATGCAGACGGATTCTCCAGTGCTGTCAGTTCAAAGAGCGCGTTGGTATACGCTGCCAATTCTTTATCATTGTGAATGACGTGGGGAGCGCCCTTCGCGATCATCTTTGCGGGGTCTGCGAGAACTGTAGTCATTTTGTGCCAAACTTTCTATCCCAATTACGGGGATCGTTGTAATCCTTGTGTGTCAGGAGCGAACGGATGTAGACATGTCCTTCCGTCCGCTTCGCATCTGTCGTCTTTGCATAGTGAATTACAGTGATGAGCCTGTAGCGGTTTCGCCGGATGTTAAACACCACGTATCCGTTGACGTAGTCTGCGTCGCGAAACATTAGCCGAACTTCCGCAAAATTGTGCCATCGGACACCTTTGACTGTGGCGAACCTGTATCGCTCAAACCTGCATCGCAACAGTAAGTCGATATCCAATCGCTGTAACGAGCATCAAACCTGCAACGACGTAAGCCGATACCTAGTGTGAGCGTACTTGACTCGGGCACGTCGTCAAAAGTTCCCACAATCTCGCCAGAGTCATTAATATCGCTTATTAACGTGCTGTTCATTGGTGTCGAATTTCAATAGTAACCCACGCTCGGCTCCGTCTTCTGTCGATTGCCGTATTCGAGTTCCGAAGCGATTGCTCCCACCTGATTGGAATTCCGCTTTCTTGGTTAGGGAGGCTAGCTTTGAACGTTCAAATTCAATTCGCGCAGGACGGATAGGCTTGGCGAAGAAAAAACAAATTCTGGTGCCGGGGGCCCGGCATGCACCACGCGTCGAATCAGATTTCAGGTATCTTTGGCGGCTTGAGGAATCCTTCTGAAACCGGATTTGGCTTTGAATTTTAGCGAACCCCAGCGTAACAAGATCCAACTGATGCGGACCCTGGCGAATTCGATAATCCCTGTTATCAAGGCTGTTTCTCGGTGTGATGTGTTGCTGGAAGCAGGTTAACCATCGCCGATTCGTAACGTCTGCATAAATTGACTTGGGTTAACAGCACCCGTAGAATGAGCGCACCATGACGGAGTTTCGGCCTCTCACCGGACAGACAATCTCTCATTATCGTATTCAGGAAAAACTCGGCGGTGGCGGCATGGGCGTGGTTTACCGAGCAAATGACACCCGGCTGGACCGAAGTGTGGCCCTTAAGTTCCTTCCGGAGGACACTCCAACTGACGTGCAGACACTTGAACGATTCCAGCGCGAAGCACGTGCAGCTTCGGCGTTGAACCATCCTAATATCTGCACCATTCACGACGTCGGCGAGTACGATGGCCGGCCTTTTATTGTGATGGAGTTACTAGAAGGCCAGACTCTGAAACACCGGATCAGTGGCCGGGCGCTAGAAATCGATATGATGCTCGACACGAGCATCGAAATTGCCGATGCCCTGTCGGCTGCGCATCAAAGGGGAATAGTTCACCGCGATATTAAGCCCGCAAATATTTTCGTCACGCCGCGGGGTCAGACGAAGATCCTGGATTTTGGTCTCGCGAAAATGGCACCAAGAAAAGCGCAAGTGGGAGCGGCGGATGTTTCCGCTCAGGTGACTCTAACTGATGATGTAGATTTTCTGACTAGTCCGGGAACAGCTCTTGGGACGATGGCATATATGTCGCCCGAGCAGGCGTTGGGGAAGGAACTTGACGCACGCACCGATCTTTTCTCCTTTGGCGCGGTCCTCTACGAAATGGCAACTGGCAGAATCGCGTTCGGCGGAGATACTTCCGCGGTGATATTTGATTGCATCCTCCATGGCACGCCGAAGGCAGTCTCGGAGCTGAACGCGGCTTTACCCGGAGAGCTGGAACACATCATCAACAAGGCACTTGAGAAAGATCGCGACCTTCGTTACCAGACCGCTTCCGAAATCAAAACAGACCTGAAGCGACTGAAGCGTGACCGCGATTCTTCTGGACGCATAAGCGACACGAAAAGGCATGGCCCCAGCGGCGAACAACCGGCAGCCGCAGCTCCCGCTTCAGAGAAGTCTGTCGCGGTGCTGTACTTCGAGAATCTCAGCAACAGCAAGGACGATGAATATTTCCGCGATGGCATGACCGAAGACATCATCACGGAGCTGTCAAAAATCAGGGAGTTGCAGGTGTTTCCGAGAGCCGCGGTATTGGTGTATCGGGACAAGCCGGTGACGGGCCCTCAGGTTGGGCGAGAACTCAACGCCGCTTGCGTGCTTAGCGGAAGTCTGCGTAGGGCCGGTAACCGCTTGCGCATCACGGCGCAACTCATCCGCGCGCAAACCGGCCATTCCATGTGGGCGGAACGCTATGATCGCGAACTGAAGGATGTATTTGAGGTTCAGGACGAAATCGCCCGCAACATCAGCCAGGCCTTGCGTATCAAGCTTTCTCCGCAGGAAGAAAAAGCGATTGCCCGAAAGCAAACCGAAAACCCCCTAGCCTATGACTATTATTTGAAAGGCCGTCAGTTCTTCCATCAGTTTCGGCGCAAGGGTTTTGACTATGCCAGGCAGATGTTCGCCCGCGCTATCGTGATTGACCCGCAATACGCTCGTGCCTACGCTGGCGTCGCGGATTGCTGCTCGTTTTTTTACATGTACTGGGACAGCAGCGAAGACAATCTGAACGAGGCAGAGGCCGCGAGCCGCAAAGCTTTGGAGTTGGACCCAGAGCTGGCCGAAGCGCATGCAGCGGGCGGTCTGGCTTTCGCCCTCAAAAAGGACTTCAATCATGCGCAGTTGGAATTCGAAGCCGCCATCCGCCTCGATCCCAAACTCTATGAGGCCTACTACTTCTATGCCCGCACTTCTTTCCAGCGCGGGGACTTGGTAAAGGCCGCGGAACTCTATGAACAGGCATCCAAGCTCAATCCCGATGACTACCAGGCGGTGAGCTTGCTTGTGGCTGTTTACCACGGATTGGGCCGACCAATAGAAGCTGCTGCTACCGAGCGGCGCGCGCTGCAATTAATCGAAAAACACATCGATAGCCATCCAGACGATCCACGCGCGCTGTACTTGGGCGCGGGAATTCTCGCGCGGCTTGGAGAGCATGCCAGAAGTTATGACTGGGCTCGCCGTGCGCTCGCCATCGATCCGGAGGAAACCTCGATTCTCTATAACGTCGCGTGCGTCTACGCCTTGCTCGGTCGCTCTGAAGACGCCCTCAGTTGTCTGGGAAAAGTCATGGAGCACGGCACTTTCTACAAAAATTGGGCCGCCAAGGATTCCGATCTCGACTCCGTGCGCTCCGATCCTCGCTTCCAAGCCCTAATCAGCTAGCGTCGCCCTGTTAATACGTCGCTGGGTCCTGGCAGAGTGGTGGCTACAGAGGTAATCGGTGGCTGAGGAGTATAAACGCTAAGAGGCAAGCCAGAGGCTCGTACTTTACGAAGTACGCGTGGATGGTGCCGGGGGCCCAGTTCGCACCACGCGTTCCACGGAGTTTAGCCTATCCCTCACCGCCTGATAGTTGAAAGCAAGGACAGGGAAACAAATCCTTACGTCCTGAATGTGTCCGACAGCTCCTAATCAAAAGATTGCCGGATTGTACTCATCGATACATAATAAGTTTCCGTTTGGCCGGTTTCGGCAGCGGACTACAGTTTCCTGATGCGGCGGAGGACCCGGGATCGAATGGTATTCCACGGTTGCCTTAGGCGCTGTGTGCGCACGATATGGGCGATTTGGCGCAGGGTCGGCATGTTTTCGCCCGCGCCTGTCGTTGCGGCGGCGGCGGCTCCGGCGGCGTTGGCAGCGAGCGCAGCTTCGGCGTGGGGCCATCCGCGTAGACGCGCTTGGAGGAAAGCGGCGGCAAAAGCATCTCCGGCCCCTGTAGTGTCAACCGTGCGCACAGCAAATGAGGGGACGTGGCATAGCTTGCCCTCCTGGAGAATCAAGCAGCCGCGTTTTCCCAGCTTCATAACGACATTACGGGCTCCGGCTTTCTCGAGCTGGTGGTAGGATTTCCGCGGGTCGCGGAAGCCGGTGAGGACAGTGGCCTCATCACTGCTGACAAAGAGAAGGTCCACGTGCTTGACAATCTGCAGAATTTTATTAGGAATTTGTTCGCTTGGCTCCATACCTATATCTAGGGAGACCCAGCCACCGTGGGCGTGGGCGGCTTTCAGCAGTTGTTTCGCAGTTGCCTCGGGGCCGGGATCGAGGAAGCTGTACCCCATCATGCTTACTGCCATCGCTCGGTTCAACATGGGGCAGGCGCTGGGCATGCGTTTAAGAAGGCGATTTGCACCGCGGCTCCCGAAGAATGTGCGCTGTCCGTTGGGCGTGACGTTGATGTAGAGCAGGCCAGTCACCGTTGCGGAGGTTCGCTGGACGCTACTCACGTCCACACCATAGTTCGCGAGCGTTCTGAGGAGCAAGGCGGCGAAATCATCTTGCCCAATGCACGCCACAAGGCGTGGGAAAATGCTCCATTGGCGCAAAGCAAAAGCGTAATTGGCACCCACGCCACCGCAGTGAAGCTCCAGACGCCGCGCGAGGCACTCTTCACCGGGCTCGGGGAATGACTTTACGCGGGCGATAACGTCGACGTTGAGGTCGCCGAGCACGAGGATTTCGCCGGGAGCGGCAAGACGCCTAAGCATGGCGCTTCACTTTATCACTTCGCCAGACACCGGGGCCGTTCGTGCATCTGCAACCAGGAATCGGACGCGTCAGATTCACGTTATCATGCAGAGATGAACGTGCTGCGGGAATTCGGCAGTAAGAGCGGATGGAGGATCGGGTGGATGGGCTGATTTCGGTTCGAGACGATGTTGCGGTGGCGCTAGAGCGGCGGGCACCGGTAGTCGCGCTGGAGTCCACTGTCATTGCGCATGGTCTCCCGCGACCGCAAAATCTGGAGACAGCGCGGAAGATGGAAGCGGTCGTGCGAGAAGCCGGGGCAACGCCGGCTACAATTGGAATCCTTGACGGCAAGATGGTTGTGGGGCTGACAAACGAGCAGATCGCGTTCCTTGCGGAGGCGCAAGATGTCGCTAAAGTCAGCTGCTCTGATGTTTCCGCTGTACTGGCTTCGGGGCGGCCAGGAGCTACTACAGTCGCCGGGACAATGTTCATCGCAGCGCGCGTGGACATACATGTTTTGGCGACCGGCGGGATCGGCGGAGTACACAGAGGCAGCGAAAACACATACGATATCTCCGCGGATTTGACGGAACTTTCGCGAACACCGGTAGCGGTCGTCTGCGCCGGAGCGAAGGCGATCCTTGATTTGCCGCGCACCGTCGAAGTTCTAGAGACACTGGGAATCCCAGTGGTGGGCTATGGCACGAACGAGTTTCCCGCATTTTACTCGAGGGGAAGCGGCTTGCCATTGCAGCATCGCGTGGATTCGCCGGATGATGTAGCACGCCTGATGCGCATTCAATGGGATCTTGGCTGCTTCGGGCGGGGATGTTGTGGCGGTATGGTGATTGTGAATCCTCCGCCGGCAGAAAGCGCGCTGGCGCCTGCGGAAATCGAATCTCTAGTCGTGAACGCTTTGGCGGCCGCGGACCTTGCTGGGATTCGCGGCAAGAATGTGACACCGTTTTTGCTGGAAGAGGTGGGGCGGACGAGCCGCGGCAAGACCTTGGAGACCAACATCGCTTTGCTCATCGCTAATGCGCGATTGGCAGCAAGAATTGCATTGGCGTACAGCTCGCAAAATAGCCGTGGCCAGTGCGTTGCAAGTCGCTAGGGAAGCGCAAGCGGCGACTGAGCGGACATCGTGGTGCCGGGGGCCAGAATCGAACTGGCTACGCCCGCCTTTTCAGGGCGGCGCTCTACCACTGAGCTACCCCGGCAGTAGATTCAACTCAGCTATTTTAGAGAGGACACCGCATCCAGTCAAATGACTGCCGCAGCGCGCCGTTAGTTTCTTAAGCCAATCGCTTTCTTAAGTCGGTAAGTCTCTTAAGAGACTTACCCCTGCCGATTACGCGCCAGTTAGGTATGTGAACGTATTCTCTCGCTGCGGATCTCCGTCACGGGATGACCGCGTCCACCTGTGCAGACTGCCCGCTTTCCGCTCCGCTGCTACTCACTGCGGTCACCACATAGTAGTACGTTTTTCCCGAGCTGACGGTCGCGTCCGTATATTTCAATGCGTTGACCACCGAGGAAGTGATACGCGTGTACGAACTTCCCGATACCGTCGATCGATAGACGTAATATCCCGTCACGCCAGAACTGCTGCTCACCGCCCAATTCAACGCAACCGAATGTGCGGTGCTGCTTACCCCGGTGCCCGCTACCGCAAGCGAGTTGGGCGAATTCGTCGCGTTGCTGAGCAGCGACACCGTTCCGCTCACGCTTCCCGTTGCCTTTGGCGCGAATACTACATTCAATTCAGCGGTCTGTCCGGCCGCGATCGTACTGCCGGTAATTCCAGTGGTGACGCTGAATCCCGCTCCGATTACATTGATTTGCGAAATTGTCAGGCTGGAGTTGCCGGTGTTTTTCACGGCAACCTGCAAGGGGCTCGATCCTCCCACGATTTCATTCCCGAAATTGAGGCTTGATGTTGCCAGCGAAATCGTCCGCGTCGCGGTCGCTCCCGTCCCGCTCAGGGCCATCGTGTACGTCGGATTTGTCGCGGTACTCTTGATGATCACGCTGCCGGTCACGCTTCCCGAGGCCGCCGGATTAAATCTCACTGTGAAGTTTGACGTTTGCCCCGCTGACAGTGTTAGTGGCAACGAAATCCCGCTCAGCTTAAAGCCTGTGCCGCTCACGGTGGCGCTGGAAATCGTCGTACTCGCAGTACCCGTGTTTTTTAATTGCACAGTTTGCGAATTTGTTGTGCCATTCACAACTGTCCCGAAACTCACGCTCGCCGGCGTGGTTGCTACCGTTCCGGCGGCAGTCACGCCTGTTCCACCTACTGAATATTCTGTGCTTCCGTTGCTGGAGTTGCTGGTGAACAAGACGTAGCCGGAAGACAGTCCACTGCTGGTGGGCGCGAATTTCACAGACAGCGTGACATACGCGCCTGCGGAAATGTTGTATGGAACCACCAATCCGCTCACGCTGAATCCGGTTGCGTGCACCGACTCCGCCGAAATAATCACCGGCGCCACTCCGGTGTTCTTCACTGTCACTGTAATTGTTTTGCTCGAACCCACAGTCACTGACCCGAAACTCCCTGGCGACGGACTGAACGACAGCGTGCCCTGCGACAGCAGTCTTTGCGCTTGCGCGGCCTGTGGGTAAAAAATCGCGGCCGTTAATATCAGGCAGATGCATGTGACATATTGACGTTTCCGACGCCGGCGGTCAGGGTGACTAGAATTGGTCTCTGGGAGAACCGCGGAAAAAGAAAAATAGAGCAATGAAGCCCGTGGCCCGTAGAATTGCATGTCCCAATCAGGCTACGGGCTGCCGCACACCAGAATCTACTGAACGCGAGCAGAGAAAGTGAACTAAGGCCTTCTAGTGGCCCATCGGGATGGTACTGCCTGTCCCGAGGTACAGGTTTCTTAGTATGGTAAATCTACGAAAGATGGCCAGTTAATAATTGATACGTTAGATCGCTGGCGTGGTTTTCTACTGCATGGACTCGTCGTATTCCTTCATCCAGCTCTTGCCTTTCAATACCTCGCGCGGACGCGTTCCGTCCGGCGGCCCTACGATGCCGTCCTTCTCCATGATGTCAATCAAGTGCGCCGCGCGGCCGTAGCCAATGCGCAGCCGCCGCTGCAGCGTGGACGTCGAAGCGCGGCCCATTTCGCACACCACGCGCACCGCGTCCTGGTAAAGTTCGTCGTCCGCGCCCTCGCCGTCCGTTTCGCCGTTACTGCCGCTCTCAGGCTTGCCGTTCTCGTCCTTCGGCGCTTCCAACAACTGTTCGTTGTACTTGGCCTGCGCCTGCTGTCGCCAGAAGTCGCACACTCCAGTGATTTCGTCCTCACTCACTAGCGGCCCATGAATGCGATGCAGCCTCGCCGATCCTGCCGGCAGATACAGCATGTCGCCGCGTCCCAGCAGCGATTCCGATCCGTTTGAATCCAGAATCGTCCGCGAATCCACTTTGCTAGCTACCCGGAAAGATATCCGGGCAGGGAAGTTGGCCTTGATTAATCCAGTGATTACGTCCACGCTCGGACGCTGCGTCGCGAGAATTAAATGGATGCCCACCGCGCGCGCCATTTGCGCCAATCGCGTGATGGACTCTTCCACATTATTCGTGTCCACCATCATCAAGTCCGCCAGCTCATCAATAATGATTACCAGGTAGGGAAGCGGCTTGTGCTCAGTCTCTTCCACATTTTCAAAAAGCGATAACGATTGCGCCTTCTGAAACGTTCGGTTGTACTGCTCGATGTTGCGCACGCCCTTTTGCGCCAATAATTTCAGCCGATTTTCCATTTCCCGGGTGGCGTTACGCAGCACGTTCGAAGCAATCTTCGGATCGGTCACCACTGGCGCGATCAGATGCGGAATTCCTTCGTACAAGTTCAATTCCAGACGCTTCGGATCGACTAGCACAATTTTTACGTCGTCCGGCGTTGCCTTGTACAAAATGGACATCAGCAGCGAGTTAATAAAAACGCTTTTGCCCGTTCCCGTCGAACCCGCAATCAGCAAGTGCGGCATACTCGCAAGATCCGTTACGCGAATCCGTCCGTGCAAATCGCGGCCCATCGCCAGCGTCAATTTGCTTGCCGAGCCCACAAATTCCTGCGCCTCGATGATTTCGCGCAGCGCAATCGTTTGCCGGTTCACGTTCGGCACTTCGATCCCGATTGTGGACTTACCGGGAATCCGCTCAATTAAGATCGACTCCGCCTGTAGCGCCAGGCACAAGTCTTCCGTCAGACCGATAATCCGGCTGTACTTGATTCCCGCCTCCGGCTTGAACTCGAACGTCGTCACCACCGGGCCGGGATTGATCTGCGTCACCCGCCCCTGTACGTCGAATTCCAGGCACTTTTCTTCAATCGCCCGTGCGCGGTCCTTCAGCCCGTCTTCGTCCAGCTTTTGCGAACGTTCTCCCTCGCGCAGCAGATTGATCGGTGGCAATTTGTAATTCGTATTTGTCTTGGCGATTTTCGCGTCGGAAGTTTTCTTTAGGGGCTTTTCCGGCTTGTCCTGATTCAGGAACAGGATCGGCGCTTTGTGCGACGCGCTCTTTTCCTCTTCTTCCTCGTCACTTTCGGTTTTGCTTCGGAAAATATCGCTCTCATCCGGCAACTCGATGGCTTGCGGCAGTTCATTCAGGGCTGCAGCTTTGCCGACTGGCTTCCGGCCCTCAAGACGATTAGCTTCCACTCTCCGCCGCATCCGTTCCTGCTCGCGACTGGCGCGCCAGTCCTGCCACTTGGCCTGCGCCCTCTGCAGAATCCCCAGCTTTCCCACTGCTCCCACCGGACCGCGCGGGCCAGTTACCCACGCGTGGGAGCTCGCGAACGAAAAACTTGTCGTCAAAAACGTTGCCGTCACTAGTGCCGCCACGGAAACAATGTAAGCGCCCGCTTTGTTGAAGCCCGCCAGAAGCGCGCCTGCCAGCAATGTCCCCAGCATTCCGCCAGCGGGTATCGCGCCGCGAACGTCTGGGAAGGGAACCAGCGCCAATAGTGGAGGAAGCGACAGCAGCAACAATGCATATCCAAAAAACATCGCCTTTTGCGACTCGACTTGCCTGCTGCGAAACCATTTCAGCCCGAGCCAGAACGCCGCTAGCGGTAACAGGAATGCCGAGTATCCCAATGTCTGGAACATCAGATCCGCGCTGTACGCGCCAACTGGTCCGATTAAATTGTGGGGAGGCGCCTCATTCGCGCTGCTGGCTGAAACGCTGAACGAAGCATCGGCCGGCCAGTACGTGAATAATGCAGCGGCTATCAAAACAGCCAGCGTCAGGCACAAAAATCCGATTAGCTCATTGAGCCGCTTGTTACCGGTAGGTGTCAGAAAACGCACAAGGTCTCCTCAGCTTTTTGGGGAAGGCTGAGTGCGACAGGCGGCTTGGCGCTATCGACCGCTTGCCTGGAGGAACTGCGAAAGCAAAGCCATCATAGCAGACGGTTTGTGCGAAATCACTGCCGCCGGTACGGCGATGTTCTATCTCTAAACTCCGGCCGTCAGCCGATCAGCGCGCGAAGTTTGCCGCGCACTTCCGCCAATTCCGCGTCCGAAATCCTGCTTTTTCGCTTCGCCTTCCACGCTCGCCAGTCTAGGCTTTTCACGTGATCTGCCAGGACTACGTTACTAGACTGGCTCGCGAGTAGAACCTCGAACGGATAGCCCTTGATTTGCGTCGTCATCGGGCGGCAAAGCATCAAGCCGGTTTTTACGTTGTAAACGGCGGGAGTTAGCACTATGGCTGGCCTGTGCCCAGCTTGTTCTCGCCCTTGCGGATTGAAGTTGATCCAGACCACGTCCCCTGCTTCAGGAACGTAATGGCGTGCCATTACCAGACCTCATTGCCGACAGGGCTTCCAACATCGGTTTCCCGATGGACGTTCTCTTTCGTAATTCCCTCGAGCAATTCCGCAAGCTGAAACTCTCTCCGGTTCAGCGGTTCGATGACGATCCGTCCCGACTCTTCCCGCAAATCGACCGGGTCATCCACATCCAAGCGGACTAAGTTAACTTAAGGATATGCTTCGGAATCCGTACCGAGGCGCTATTCCCCCACTTTTTCACGACTGCTCGCATCACTCGACCTCACGCACGAGGAATCTCGCTCCTTCGCCAAATGTCACGAGAAATTTCCCGTAGGGGGACGGCATGTTTATCCGGGCCGCTCGGGGCCGTGTCCGCTCCCAGTCAATCCTGACACGGTGCCACGACATGTGTCAGCATTGTATCTACTTGAGGTAACCGAGCGCCCACGCTAACACCGCGCTGCCCACAATAATCCGGTAAATCGCGAATGCCGCAAACCCATGTTTCCGCACCCACGCGAGGAACCAAGCCACCGCCGCGTACGCCACGATGAACGAAACCACAAACCCGATCGCCAAAATAACCCAGCCGTGCGCGTCAATATGCGTCACTCCAATCGCGTTCTCACCTTTGCCGCGCAGCGATTTCAACAAGTCGTAGCAGGTCGCCACTACCATCGTAGGAATCGACAGAAAAAATGAAAACTCCAGCGCCGATGCGCGCGACATCCCCGCCAACTGTCCCGACGCAATCGTGGACATCGATCGCGACGTTCCGGGGAAAACCGCCGAAAGAATCTGACAGGCTCCAATCCAAATCGCTTGTCCCAGGCTCATCGCTTCCATGTGCCAGGTGTGGATCAAAGAATTTGAAGCGCCTTCGCCCGCGGCCTCGGACTTCGCGTTTCTCGCGTCCACCAGCCACATCACAATCCCGCCGATGACCAGTGCACTTCCCATAATGACCAGGCTTTCGAGATGTTTTCCGATCGTTTTTGTCAGGAGAAATGCCGGAATCGCCGTCACCACGAACGCCACCAGCGCCAGGCTCAACGGATGCGTCAGGACCGTTCGGTCTCCGCGCTCGCCTTGTGGAAATGTCGAAAGAAGCTTTGCGATACGCTCACGAAAATAAACTGGCAGGCACAAAATCGCGCCCAGTTGAATCACGATCGTATACATCTTCCAGTAGCCGCTCGCGAGATCAATGCGCAGAAGCGCTTCGCCAATGCGCAAATGCGCCGTGGAACTGACGGGTAAAAATTCGGTGAGTCCTTCGATGATGCCGAGTATTACGGACAGCAAGTAATCGCTCAAATCGCGTCTCCGGAAGTTGGCGTGCTGTTACAACCTTTACGGCAGGGTCGACACTTATCCTTGGCCAGGCGTCGCGACCAGCTTTTTGCGCATTTCGAACGCGTCCAACCGCCCGGAATAATAATTTTTCAGTACTGCTTCTTTACGGTATCCGTGCCGCTCCCAGAACGCAATCCCCGCTTCATTCGTGGTTGCGGTTTCCAACAGCACCGTGCGCACGCCACGAAATCTTAAATTCGCTTCGCTCTCGCGTACCAACGCCGTTCCTACTCCGTGCCGGCGGTGCGATTCAGCAACATCTAAAGTGATAATGTGCGCGAGCGGCGGATTTTCCTCGCTCAGCATGAATCCCACAATTTTACCGCTATCGGTTGCCACCAGGCATTCCGCTCCGTCCTGCGCCAGAAAATAGCGCAGCATCGTTTTCGAGTACGCAATCCCCGGGGGAAAACACGCCTGATCCAGTTTGTACAATGCCGCGAAATCGTGCGGCTCATACTGTCGAATGGTCACGCTCACGCCGGAGATTGTAGGAATACCAGCGTCCGCCTGTCGAATTATTTTCCGGTGATCAACCGCGATTTCTGATAGTCTGTCGGTGCTGAATCGCTGCACCCACAAATTACTTTCAGGAGGCGCCTGTGCGAACCGTAAATCCCCTCGCGGGAAGAGTGCGCCCCGGTGTCCTTCTCCTGAGCTAATATTTCCACTGTGAATTTGATTTCGAACTCAGCCTGTGTAACCGGCTGCTTCCGTCCTGCTGCAGGCAGGACGCGCCTCGAATTCTGCCATGGCAGAATCGGGAAGGGGAGATTTCAGTGTACGCATTGCATGATTTAGGCTGGTGTGATTTCTTTTCCTCGCAGCTTGCGGAGTTCGAACGGAATTCTGAAATTGCGGCTGCGCGCGTGGCCGAAGAGAATCGCGAAATGTTTCGTCTGCTCTCGCCACAAGGCGAATTCATGGCGGAAGTCAGTGGAAAATTCCGCCACGAAGTTACCGGGCGCGCGGATTTTCCCGCGGTCGGCGATTGGGTTCTTGCCAGCACGCGCAGAGAAGAAAGTCGCGCGACGATTCATCGCGTGCTGAATCGCAAAAGCAAATTCTCGCGCAAAATCGCCGGCAAAAAAACCGAAGAACAAATCGTTGCCGCGAACGTGGATGTGGTGTTTATCGTCAGCTCGCTCAACAGCGAATTCAATCTGCGCCGCCTGGAACGTTACGTGGCGCTGGCTTGGGAAAGCGGCGCGCAGCCAGTGATTGTGTTGAACAAATCCGACCTCGCTGAAAACGCGGAAGAACTTCGCCGCGAAGCGGAAGCTGCCGCTATCGGTGTTCGTGTAGTTATGACCAGCGCGCTGCGCGGAGATGGCATCGAGGAAATTCGCGAAATGATGCTGAGCGCTCCGGAAGAAAGTTCCTCCGGAGAAATTACTTCAGAAAAAATGCCAGTAACAAAAACCGCGGCGCTGCTTGGCTCTTCCGGTGTCGGAAAAAGTTCACTCATCAACGCCATCCTCGGAACAGAGTTGTTGGACACCGGCGAAATCCGTGAAAGCGACGATCGTGGGCGTCATACCACCACCACGCGTCATTTGATTGTAGTGCCGGGGGCAGGCGTATGGATCGACACTCCGGGAATGCGCGAGCTGCAGTTGTGGGATGCCAGCGAAGGCATCGATCAGGCGTTCGGCGAAATTGCGGAGCTTGCCGCGAATTGTAAATTTCGCGATTGCAAACACGTGAACGAACCTGGTTGCGCAGTGCGGGCAGCCGTGGAATCGGGTGAGCTTGCCACGGAGCGGCTGGAGAGTTTTCACAAACTCGGCCGCGAAGAAAAGTTTGTGGCCGCGAAACAGGATGCCGCGGTACGCGCCGCGGAGACAAAGTCGCTGAAAAAATTGATGAAAGAACAGAATCGGTTTTATCGCAACCGCGGGCGGTGATTGCTCGCGGCGTAAGTGGTGACGCGGAACAATCGAAGAGAGATTCTCCGCGCAAAAACCGCGCGGAGAGGAAGCGGTCCTCGTTGCGCTCGGAATGACGGCGTTTTGTGGATGCGGGGACGCGCGATGCGACGAAGAGAGGCGCAGCTTGCGGCTACGCCCTCGCGATGGTCGGCGGAATCTGGGGTCATAGTTTGACGGTGACGGTTTTTACCTCGGTGTAGTTGGCCAGGCCGTATTCGCCTAGTTCGCGGCCAATGCCGGATTGTTTGAAGCCGCCGAAGGGAGCGGCGGCGTCGAAGACGTCGTAGCAATTTACCCAGACGGTGCCGGCGCGGACGCCGTCCGCGATGGCGTGAGCCTTGGTGATGTCCTGGGTCCAGACGGCGGCGGCCAGGCCGTAAATATTTTTGTTGGCGCGATTGACGACTTCATCGATGTCCTTGAATTTCAGGATGGACATGACCGGGCCAAAGATTTCTTCCTGCGCGATTTTCATGTTGTCCTGCACATCGGCGAAAACGGTAGGCTCGATGAAATAGCCTTTGTCGCCGACACGATTTCCACCGGCAAGAAGGTTTGCTTTCTCGTTTTTTCCGGCTTCGATGTAGCCCATCACTTTGTCGAATTGATCCTGGTCGACTTGCGGGCCTTGTTCGGTATTTTTGTCGAAGGGATTTCCGACGGTGCGCTTCTTGGCACGCGCGACGGATTTTTCCACGAATTCATCGTAGACCTTTTCTTCGACGAAGGTGCGAGAGCCGGCGCAGCAGCACTGTCCCTGATTGAAGAACAACGCAAAGTGCGAGCCTTCGATGGCCTTGTCGAGGTCGGAGTCGGCGAAAACGATGTTGGGACTTTTCCCGCCGAGTTCGAGCGTGACGCGCTTGAGATTGGTTTCCGCCGCGTTACGCATGATGAGTTTTCCAACTTCCGTCGAGCCGGTGAAGGCAACTTTGTCGACATCCATGTGGCGAGCGAGCGATGCTCCGGCGGTGGGTCCGTAGCCAGGTAGAAGATTGACGACACCTTCGGGGAAACCTGCTTCGACAATGAGTTCACCGACGCGAAGGGCGGAGAGCGGAGTTTGCTCGGCGGGCTTCATCACGACGGTGCAGCCGGTGGCGAGAGCGGGACCAAGTTTCCACGCCTGCATCAGCAACGGGAAATTCCAAGGAATAATCTGGCCAACGACGCCGACCGGTTCGTGCTTGGTGTAGCAGAAATAGCGGCCCTGCACGGGGATAGTCTTGCCCTGAACCTTGTCGGCCCATCCGGCGAAGTAGCGGTAGCAGGCGATGGTGAGGGGAAGATCGGCGGCGCGCGCGACGGAGTAGGGTTTGCCGTTATCGAGAGCTTCGAGTTGGGCGAGTTCGTCGGCGTGCTTTTCGATCAGCTCAGCGAGTTTGTAGAGAAGGTTGCCGCGTTGCGATGCGGTGATTTTTTTGCGCCACGGGCCGTTGTCGAAGGCGGCTCGCGCTGCGGAGACCGCTTTGTCCACGTCGGCGGCATCGGCTTCGGCGACTTTGGTGATGACCTCTCCGGTGGCTGGGTTGATGGTTGGGAACGTTTTGCCGGAGGCGGAGTCTACCCATTTGTTGTTGATGAGCAGCTTGTTTGCGGAGACTTTTACTGTCGGTTCAAAGACTGTCGTGGCAGTAGCCATGGTTAAATCCTCCCTTGGACAGCATTTGAGGAGCGTACTCCGGTGTGGGAGTGGAAGCAAGAAAGGGAGGAGAAGGAAGTAATGAGCTAACGAAGTAAGGAAATAACGAATCGAGTGATTCCGCTGCGAGAGAGGCAGAAAGCAGGGAGGGGATTGCCACAGAGTCACAGCAGATTCTTGACCGACTGGGGCGGCTTGAGCAGGCAGTATTCGGACCTCAACCCGCCAAGCGGCCAGAAAAGGCGATTGGCAAGGCTCGAGGCGCGACGCTTCCCGATCACATTCTAAACCTGCGAGATACGGGGTTTTTCGATTCGCCGCGCACTTCAGGCGAAGTTTGGGAACGGATCCAGTCGAATTATCCGTGCGAGCCTGATCGCGTAGCGATGGGTTTGTTGCGGTTGCAAAGGCGACGTGAACTTCGCAAGGCTTCGAAGTCAAATGACGGTCGAAAGCAGTTAGCTTACGTAAAGTAGCTCGGTAAGAGGCCGGCATACGGCCGCGTTTCCGCAGTGGAGGTTCCGCAATGAAAATTTCTATTACAGTAACAGACAGGTTTGTCAGGCGGCGGATTTGAAGGTAATTTTGGCGGTGTAGCCCAGGGCATAGAGGAGGCGGAGGAGAAGGTCGGTACAGACGGCTTGGGTGTTCCGGTTGAGAATGGCGGTGACACTGGTGCGGGAAGTACGAGCAAGAGCAGCGACCTGAGCGTGAGTGAGGCCTTTGCGGCGGACGGCTTCGATGATTGTGGAGTTGAGGGCGCTGCGAAGTTCGATTTCCGCGCCGCGGGCGGCGAGGCCGAGCTGCTTGGCGAGTTCGGCGGCGGTGCGGGTGACGATGAGTTTAAATTTCTTCAAGCACCCGGCGCCGCGGTTAACATCCGGATTGCCGACAAATCGGGAGTTTTCGTCTGGGTGGCCCGCTGTAAGGGAAAGTGGTCTAATTGCGGGTGATCGGGGCGGCATTGTTAGAGGACCAGCAATGAAAAAATACAAATTCAAAGCGAAAATTGAAGCGGGGGACGGCGGAGGGGCTTATGTACTTTTTCCGCAGGATACCGAGAAGGAATTCGCTACCAAGGGGAAGGTGTCTGTAAAGGCGACTTTCGATGGCGTTCCGTATCGGGGCTCGCTTATCCGATACGGTAATCCACTTCACAGGCTGGGCATGCTTAAGGCCATACGCGAACAGATTGGGAGAGGTCCGGGCGATACCATTGAGGTGGTTGTTTGGAAGGATGAGGAGGTAAGAACCGTCGAAGTCCCTGCTCAATTTGAAAACTTGATGAAGAAAGAAGGGCTGCTTCCAGTTTTCAGAAACTCAGTTACACGCACCGCAAGGAATGCCGCTGGATAACGGGCCGAAGGTAAGCCCATGGCGACTTGTCTGTTGTCATTCCGCGCCCAAAGTCTCCGGCGTAGTTAGCCGCAGCCGGATCGAAATTGTAGCTGAAGGTGAAATTGTCGCCGGTCGGCACTATCGAGATATGACGACTTTGGCCGCCTGGTCCGCGAGCTTAATCGCGTCACCAATCGCTTCGCCCGATAAGGTGAAGGAACTGATACACGGCGAATTGGTGATGGTTGCCGTTCCCGCCAGATTGAAGCTGGCATCTTGCGTATGCGAAATCACAATACTTGGAGCCGTAAGCAGCGGGTTCGAAGTCGAATTGAACGTTCCGGTGTAGCTTGCACCAAGTGAACTCGCCGCGGTTCCAGTCAAGTTCCAACGTCGCCCCGACTGTCGGTGTAGGTCCCGACATGATTGAGTCCGGTCGCCGTGCCAACCATGGAGAAGGTATTGGCTCCCGCCATGTTCGGGTAGGTTATCGTTATCGTGACAGCCGTGCCCTTTACTGTTCCAGTCGGAGTGATAGAAATAACCGGGGCATCGTTGCCAAAGCATTGCGACAAATTATTCGACGGGCAAACGAGCGTGCTTGCCGCGCCCGTAAATGTCGATCCGGTTTGGGTAAAGTTTGTATAGATACTCGTTGTCTCATGTCCATTCGTGGAAGTCAGCGCTAGATCGAACTGACCGCTGACGTTTGCATCCGGAGTAACCGGGGTTGGGGGAGTAGGAGTCTTCGCGGCGCCACATCCTGCAGCAAGCATGGCGAACAGCAATGTCGTTCTCAGGTCGGCTCCTTTTCACAAGGCAGCTCCGAAAACCAAGACTTAAAGCTTCGCGTTAGAATGCCATTCCCGACGAATAACTGAGCCTTTGCGTCTAATCGTTTTCATCGTCTCGGCCATCACCTGGCGCGCGGATCGCGTGTCTCGACACGTAATCCGCCACAGCTCTGCCCAGTGTATTTGCGCGCGCGCACGAGGTGCGGAAGTGAATGCCGCCAAAGACCCGCGCATCAGCGATTTCCGCTGTCGCGTCCGAGAAGCTATGAAACGAGCGGACAGTGCCCGGTAGTACTTCGGAGGTGAGACTAAAGTCTGTGTTCTCTCCAAACGCGGCGGCAAGGATGAAAGCCGCCGCTCCGCTCATGGAGGAGTGGGCCGACGGATATTCCGGATGCGCAGGGGTGCCCGTCAGAGAGTCCAGCCATGGCTCCCACAGCGGGTCGGCATCCGCAGGCGTGAGACCCGCTCGGATTGCGGTTATCGGCCGCCAGAAAACGTAGCGGTATTTGCTATCCCAGCAGGCGATGAGCGAGTCGGATAGTGAAAGATTCAGTAACGCAAACAAGTGCGCATTCTCGGTCAGAGTTAGCCCGCGTTGTGTCGAAATCTGCGCGGCAATACGGTTCCAGGCAAGGGGAGTATTCAATGCCCAAAATAGCGCCAGATCCGATTGATCCTGCGTGCGCATCGAGCCAGAGAGCGTGCCCATCATCTTCACTTCGTTGAGATCTGCAGCGTACTCTTGGCTGGTGAGGGCTAGGGGCGGCGGCAAGCGGAACTGCGATGGTCGCGTGAGTACCCACGGTGTCATGGTGGCGATCTGCGGTGTTGCGCCAAATGCGTTAGCGGGGGGCGTGGGACGCCAAAAACCGACGGCCGGCGTTCCGACCACACCCTGCACGCCAATGAACGGCGGCGGCGTGGGAGCGAACCCGTCAGTCAGCCGCGAGGCCCAGATGGCATCAGCAACCGCTTGGCCCCAGGTGACACCCGCGGTGATGGATTGAGCTTTTTCCGTCGACGCGAGTGCTGTGAGCGACGCATCGCGCCGGGTCGTGAGCATCCCGCTTTGCGCCGGATAAAGATTCTTGAGAATCGCGTAGGCCGCCTGAATCGCCGCTGCGCTTTGAGACGCGTGGTACGGCGCATCCGGCCTCACACGCAGCGGGCGGAAGCGAGGCTCAATGCCGTTGACGGCGTCGAATACCGAGGCCGATACCAGCGCGACTATGCGGCTAGTTACGTTCGGGGCGGTGCCGCCCGCGATAACCGTATCGTTCATTATCCCGATCCACTCGAGCACCGGGTCTGGAGTAGCAGCCGACATGGCTACGGGGGTCGAAACGAGGAGTGCCACAAGCAGCACTACGGCTGCGACTCGAACAGTCGCACGTGCACATTCCCGGCAACGTGACAGAAAAAGGCCTGCGTGACACGCAGTTGATTTGCGAATCTTTTGAGCGACCTCCAACAGGATTGTCGCAATTCGAGTTTTGGACATGTGTTCCTCCCCTCGGTCGTCTCTTCGATTGTGGATTTCTCCGAATGCGCCGAAATTGGCGCGATGGCGCTTGCGGCGCAATGGCGCGGGAGTGGTCTGTGCCTGTTCTGATTCTGATCGTGCAGCTGGTTGAATTCACGTGAGTTGGGCGGATAGGCGTGTATTGCGGCACATATTTCTTGGGCTTTAAAAAATTGGTGATAAACTCGCGGCACACTCGAAGGCCCGCAATGGAATCCACGGACCGACATCGCAAGACGCGCTTCGGCACCTTTGAAGTGGATTTGCGTTCGGGCGAGGTGCACAAACACGGCCGCCGCCTGAAACTTCAGGACCAGCCCTTCCGGGTGCTTGCTCTTTTGCTGGAGCGTCCAGGCGACGTCGTTACGCGCGATGAACTTCGTCAAAAACTCTGGCCCGCAGATACTTTTGTTGACTTCGATACCGGTCTGAACAGCGCCATTAAGAAGCTGCGCGACGTGTTGGGCGATTCAGCCGAGGGACCCCGCTACATCGAGACTCTGCCGCGCCGCGGCTACCGGTTTATCGGAGAAATCAAGAACGGTGTTCAGGAGCGAGGCGCAGAGGCGTCATCAGAAGCGGGCGGTGCCCTTGAATTTGATGTGATGGCTTCTTCGGTTGCAAGTGAGGCTGAAAGCTCATCCCCGCTGTTGCTACGCAGGAAAATTGTGAAACTTTCCCTGGCGGGAGTGATCTGCTTCGCGGTATTGCTGACGGTCGCGCTGCGAACCAGCGCATGGCGCAAATCGCGAGCTGGCGGGGCTCCGGTGCGAGTGCAATCGATCGCCGTGTTGCCTTTGGAAAATTTGTCCGGCGATCCCTCCCAAGAATATTTTGCGGACGGAATGACCGATGCATTGATCACCAAACTTGCGGGCATCAGGAAGCTTCGAGTCATCTCGCGAACTTCCACGATGCTGTACAAAGGCACGCGCAAGACGTTGCCGGAAATCGCCCGCGAACTGAATGTGGATGCCGTCGTGGAGGGAACAGTAGCCCGGAGTAAAGACCAGGTCAAAATCTCTGCGCAGCTCATTTATGCGCCGACTGACAGCCACCTGTGGTCGGCGAGCTTTTCAGGGCCAACGCGGGACGTTTTGGAATTGGAAGATAAGGTGGCGGCTGACGTTACGGCGCAGATTAGAGATAACCTCAACCTGGCGGAGCGTGATGGTCTACGAAAGGCGTGGACGACCAATCCAGAGGCGTACGATGCGTACCTCAGAGGCGTCTATACATCAAGTAAGCAGACACCGGACGATCTGAGAATGGCCATTCGTTACTTTCAGGAGGCGATTGAGAAAGACCATGGTTTCGCCGTGGCGTATGCTCGTTTGTCCTTCGCCTACTCTCTGCTTTCTACTTTGAGCGAGATGCCTTCGGCCGAAACCTACCAGCCCGCGAAGCTGGCGGCGCAGAAGGCCGTCGCTCTGGATGACAGTCTGGACCAGGCCCATACGGCGGTCGCAAACGTTGCCGTGTACTACGAGTGGGACTGGGGAGGCGCCGAAGCCGAATACAAACGGACGCTGCAGTTGAATCCCAATTCTGCCGTGGCCCATATGTCGTATTCCAGCTTGCTGCAGATTTTGGGAAGACCACGCGAATCCCTTGAAGAAGAGCGCGCTGCCAGGATGCTCGATCCTCTTTCCGCCAATACCTTATCGTATTCCGCGATGAATTCGTATTTCCGTCGAGAGTATGACAAAGGGCTGGCACAAGCGCGTGAAGCGCAGTCTCTGTACCCGGGGATTTCGGCGTTTCACACCTATTTGTCGAACTTCTATACCGCACAGGGTCAGGATAAGCTGTCGGCGGAAGAAATCTTGTTGGATGAGGAATCGGGTGGGGCGACTCCCGAACGGCTAGCAGCCCTGAAAGCGGCGAATGAGTCTGCAGGAACAAGAGGACTTCGACTTAAACGAATCGAATTGAACAAAAAGGCGGCGGGGAAGGAATCCTCCAACGCCTACGATGTCGCCATCGACTATGCCGCGGTCGGAAACACGGACGAGGCTCTGGTCTGGCTGGAGAGGGCCTTTCAAGTGCGGGACTCTAAGATGCCGTTGATTGGAGTGGAGCCGATATTCGATGGGCTGCGTTCCAACCGGCGCTTTACGCAGCTGTTGCGTCAGATGGGACTCCCGGCATCGCGATCTTGATCCCGCGGATCACTCCTTGGCAGGGCTGCCGTCGCTCCGGCTCCCGCTGGCAACCTTTGAAGTCGCGGGCAGACCTGGGAACTGCCAAGTTGGCAGCGCCGTGTCTCTGAAGCGGTCAATGCAGCTTCGCGTTTTCCGTCTCGACCGCAAGCAGTGAGGAACACAATCTCGATTTGCGACCTGGCACGGTTATTCCTAATATCCTTCTGCCATCCAGACGTTACTGCTGGTGGTGGGCGCCGGGATTGCCAGGTATTTCCCGTCTCGCGACGCGATGCTCCACGATTGTGATGGACCCTTCACCTGCCAAAGTTCGTGTGCGTTGCCGGCCAGGTCCATATATAGCAAGCTCGACCTCCATCCGGTCGGATTGCTCGTCACAAACAGCCCTTTCGAATCCGCCGCCCAATCCACGGAAAAAAGAGTGCTCCTGTTTTTCGGGATGATTTCTCCAGCTTCCTGGCCCGTAGTCGAGAACAGACGGATGCGGTTCTCGTCGGTGTTGGTTACGGCGATTAATTTCCCATCGGGAGAAAGCGCCGAATTCTCAAAGCCGCTTTTCCGTTGTAGCCTCGCCACTTCGTGGGCACTCCCATTCACTGGGTCAAACGTCGAAAAAAGGACCTCCGTGCTCAGTCGTTGAGAGAAAACACAGATAATGGCAGGCGCCCGCGAACACATGAGGTTGGTAATCCCAGGGGCTTCGATCATCACTTGTGATGCTCCTCCATCAAGGGGCGCTCGCATGACGCGCGGCGCTGTTTTTGCATGGACACCGGCGAGCCGCGCAGAGCTGTCTGGAATCGCTGCATCTTTTTCCGAGGTACTTGTTGTCACATATAAAATCTGTGTCCCGTCCGGGCTCAGTCGGCAAAGGCCCTTTCCGTCCGGACCCGACACCAATACCTCGGCAGAGGTTTCGTCGATCCGCTGCTTATAAATGTTCCGCTTCCCGGTTCGATTCGATATGAATATCACCGCCTTACTGTCCGGCGTCCAGTCGAACGGGAGGTCGTCGGCATCGTCGAGCGTCAGTCGCCGGGGTGTACTTGCCTTAGCCGTCTTCGCGGAGAGTTCCGAAACATATACGTCCAGCTGGGAATTCACCCGGTTGAACGCCAACCGCTTTCCATCCGCGGTGATGCTTGGTTGACCGATCATTCCTTCGCCGCTGGTGATTCTCTCTGCTGGTCCTGCAAACGTCCCAGTCGCAGAGTCCAACATCGCCGCAAAGATGTTCGAATTGTTCTGGTTCGGTGGCGATTCAAACATCACATACAACAAGTGTCCGTCGGGCAACCAGCGCAGTCCCATATCCAAACGCGAGTCCTTGAGCACTGCTTTTTCTTTGCCCTGTTCCAGGTTAAAGAGCTCAATCGAACCCATAGATTTGTATGTCTCGTTTTCTTGCTTCACATAGGCGATCGAGCGTCCATCCGGCGACCAAACAGGTGAAGCAAGCACGTCAGCTCGCGAAGCCGATACCAGTTTCTTCTCTTCGCCCCCGTTCGTTCCCATCAACCAGATTTCCAGTCCCGTGTCGCCAAATGCCGGCGATTTCAAAAAAACGATTTGTGAGCCGTCGGGCGATACTGTCGGCGCCCAGCCTTCGTCTCTTAATTTCCGTGGAGCGCCGCCCAGGATGGAGATCGTCCATAGTTCCAATTTGTTTTCCGGCGGCGTCGCCCACGATGCGAACAGTTGCGAACTGTCTGGATACCAGCTCAGAGAGGTCACGTCATGTCCCTTTGGCAACAGCGGGTGTATCTCTCCCGTGGCCATTATTCGCAGATATGTTCCCGATTTGTCCGCGTACGCTAGATATTTTCCGTCTGGAGAAATTGCCGATGCGGAGACTGCGTTTTCGCTCGGGTTCGTGGTCAAACGTTGCAGTGTGGGTGCACTTTTTGGCGATTTTGTGGGTCCCGTGCGCAAACGAAACCATCCTGCGGCGACACCTGCAACCACAATCGCCGAGCGCCGCAATTGCCAATGAACGCTTCCATGGCGGCGTCGCCGCCTTTTGCGCGGTTGCGACCTGCGTCGTGAATTTTCCCGACTCTGTGTCGCGTCTCAGCCGTTTGAGGTCCGCCCGCAATTCCGCCGCGGACTGGCAGCGGACGTCGCGATCCTTCTCCAGCGTCTTGCTGATGACTTCTTCGAGCCTGGCCGGTACTGCCGGATTCAATCGTACCGGAGCAACCGGCGTCTGATTCAGAATTGCTTCGAAAATGACTCCCGAAGTTTCTCCACGAAATGGGAGCACTCCGGTGCTCATCTCATATAGCACCACGCCAAACGAAAAAAGATCCGTCCGTGCATCCAGCGGTTTTCCGCGAACCTGCTCTGGACTCATGTACGCGACGGTGCCAATGGCGGAGCCGGGACTCGTCAACTGCGCTTCAAACGTCATTGTGGGCCCAGTCGAAACCGCCTCAACTTCCGGATTGGCTGTCAGCTTGGCCAGCCCGAAATCGAGCACTTTGGCTTGATCGCGCTCGGTAATAAAAATGTTTGCCGGCTTGATGTCGCGGTGAACGATGCCCTTGACGTGCGCAGCGTCGAGGGCGCCGGCAATCTGGATTCCCAGTTCCAGAACTTGTTCAATGGGCAATGCCTTGCCTGCAATCAGGTGCTTTAGGGTGTTTCCATCGAGCAACTCCATGGCGATGAATGTTCGCCCATCGCTCTCGTCGATTTCATAGATCGTGCAGATATTGGGATGATTCAGGGCGGAAGCCGCGCGCGCTTCGCGCCGGAATCGTTCCAGCGGTTTGCGGATCGTGCGCGACTTCGTCTGGCAGAAATTTTAGGGCGACGAATCGGCCGAGACGGATGTCTTCGGCCTTGTAAACCACACCCATGCCTCCGCCACCGAGCTTTTCCACGATGCGGTAGTGTGAGATGGTCTGGCCGATAAAGGAGACGGAGTCCGCCACTGGACGCACATGTTAGTTTTTGCCGGAGGTCAAGTCAATCAAGCGCGGGAGCTAGCGCGAGGGGATGCAAAGAGAGAAGCCACAGGGAACGCCTGCGGCTTCGCGATGCAACGGATTTTGTACCAAGCTAACTTTGTTTATTGGGGACAGGGGACTGCGGACTGAGTCAGCGCGGTCGTATCTGGATAGCTGAACGCGCCGCCGATGGCGTCCGAAGTCTTGCCCATTTCAAACCACTGCAACAAGGCTTCGGTTTGCGGGTGATAAAGGAAAGTTTGATTCTTGTCCTTCAACAAAATGCCCACCGTGGCGGTCGGCAATACTTCTACGGGATCGCCTGTTTCCAGGTTCCCCTGGCAAACCTTTGAAGTCGCGGGCTGGCCTGGGAACTGCCAAGTTGGCACCGGGGTGTCTCCGAAGGGGTCGTTGAAGGCTTCCGAAGTTTCGTGCGAGAGCGCGGTGACATCCTGGAATCCGGCGCCAAACAATCCGGGAGAGATCCAACTGGAGAAGGCGAAAATCCAGCGAGGTTGAGGCGTCGCGGTGGGATCGAAAATATAGTCGTGGAAACCGAGCACGCAGCAGTCGGAGAATTTGCCTTTGCTATCGATGGAAAACAAAAATGTATTGGGCCATGCCTGCATGTTGAAGGCTTCCGTTGTGTAATTGTTGGCGATAATGTCGTTCACGGCCTGGTTGAAAAATAGGGCGTTGAAGAGCAAGTCCAACAACTCGATAAACTGCGTCCCGTCGGGCGCGGTACCAACAAAGTACGATTGAACCGTGACCATGCTTCCGTCGGGTAACTGAACCTGGACGTGTCGCGGAATGTCGATGGTGACGCGATTAACGACACTCGGGTCCAATTCCGTGTGCCAGTTTGCGCCCATGGTGTGGAAGAATTCCGCGCGTTGAATCGCATCGGCGAACTGGATGTGCTGGCCCGAAGTGTAGTTTGCTCCCGCGAAGTTTGGAGAATTGGTGAAGAGAGTCTCGAAACTAAATGGGACGCTGGCGGAAAAGCCGGCGGGCACTCTGAGAAGATTGAGCGAGATCGTGGTGATGTGTGTGGGAATTTCCGTTACCCCGCCGAGGGCAGGATCGTTCCCGATCATGATGTAAGGGAAGACATTGCCCGCGAAAGGGCCTCCTTGAGCGGCAAATGCTCCTGCAAACGTGGGTAACGTTGCGAGGCCAGGAATGTTTCCTCCCGGGGCGTGAGGAACGCCGCCGGTATCGCGGCTGCTTGCCGCTGCGCTATTTGCACCAGCATTTGTGCCGGCGGCGTTGTTTCTCATAAAGACTTCCCGCGATGATTTTGCATTGAGCGGGAAAATCAGGGTAGGTCCGGCGAGCGCTGTTTTTGCAGCCGCTACTGAGCCTAGCGGGACTGGTGATGCTTTTGTGTAGCCCGGAGTGGCTTGTGATGAGAACGGAGAGGGTTCACTCTTAACCGTCTGGCCAGCTGTACGTATAGCAGAGCCAGCGAACAAGACCAATCCAAAAAACCACCACGTAAATCGCAGCGAATTTCGCATTTAATTTTCCCCCGAGAGGCAATCGGAACTAAAAGCTCCCGGACCATACACTTGCTGAGATACGAAAGCAAGAATATCTGGATGCGAAAATTGTAAACATTTGTTGATGTGGAATTTTGTATTCAAACATCACCGGAATTGGTACTGGAGCTCCTATAACTCGCCTGTCGGATTATCGCGCTTTATGGCGCGAGCGGCGGATAAAAGTCTTCGATGGCGAAGGGGTACGCAGCATTGACGCCGGCGCCACCGCCGTCGGGCGAGGTCCAGAAGGTGACGCGCTGCATGCGAGGGCTCTTGCCGGCTTCTGAGGCAAAGGCTTGACCGAGCGTTTTGCGCATACTGTCATCAAGGAAATAATATGTCTCGGCGGCGCCGTAAGATTCGGGAGCGCCGAGCGAGGGCAAAGTAGCGTCGGCGTCGTCCAGAGCACGTGTGAGAATGTCCGGCATCGGGCCGGCTGCGGGATCGGTGTAACACGAGAAGTCAATTCGTTTGGGGATCGGCAAGCCATTGTTCACCATAAAATTCAGACTGCGATAAATCCAGAACATGGTGCGGTGGCCGTTCAGGATGGGGAAATTCGCGTCA
Source organism: uncultured Acidobacteriota bacterium (assembly GCA_963731155.1). Taxonomy (GTDB): domain Bacteria; phylum Acidobacteriota; class Terriglobia; order Acidiferrales; family UBA7541; genus Acidiferrum. The sequence goes on along the minus strand of CAVSVB010000009.1, from coordinate 605,565 downwards.
ACATAGCCGGGAGCGAGCGGCTGGTCATTCAGGAAAGTGGCGGTGATGAAATACACGGCAGGATTGAAACCTGCTGCGGAAACTCGGGAAACGAAGCGCGGGTAGTGAGTGGTGAGAAACCAATCCTGATTGGCTTTGGCGCCGATCGTGACTTCGCCCTCCATGTAAATGGTGTCAACAACGGGCACACCGTCCGGGCGGAGAACGTTTGTCACCGCATCGAGGAGCTTGTCGGTGGTTTGTTCGACACGAGTGGTGAACACGGTGGGAGTAAGCGGTGTCCAGCCAAGTCCGCTGGTCAGATTTCCTCGTGTGTAATCCGCGGCGCCGAGCCAGAGCATGCAGATATCGAGACGCGGGCGATTGCCGCCAGACCCAATCAGCTTGGCCACATCCTGAGCATACAAGCGCAAGTTCGCTTCTTCCTGATCGGTCATCGGAAAAGTGGCTCGCCAGGCATCTTGCGGGCCAACGACTTCGCCGGGTTCGTTGACGAACCAGACGCGCGTTGAGAACAGCGTAGCGCCGCGGTCAACCATACCTTGCAATTGGGTAAGCACGGTTTGCCGGACGGCCGGCACATTGTATTGGGTGATGAATGCGGAGCTGACGAAATCGCTGCTGGTGGCGTGATAGTCGACGCCAACGTCATAACCGGTGATGTGGCCGACAGGAATGACTACAGGGACGCTGGCGGTTGTGGAGGCAGCGGGATCGCCGACTGAAGCGGCTTTTATGGTGAAGGTGCCCGGGAGCGCGGGAGCAGTGTAAACGCCGGCAGAAGTGACGGAGCCGCCGCCGGATTCGACCACCGACCAAGTTACGGATTGGTTGGTGGAGTTCGTTACCGTGGCGGTGAACGTGCGATCTGCGCCGGTGGCGAGGATTCCGCTGGGACCGGCAATGGTCACGGTTGGTGCCGGAGGCGGTGGAGCAAGAGCAGGAGCAGGGGAACTGCTCGAACCGCATCCTGCGAAGCACAGGGCCATGACGAGGGTGACGACGGCAATTAATAGCGAGTCTGGCCAAGGCCTAGCCGTTCGGCATGCTGGTAAAAGCGCGGTCACGGACTGGCCGTGGTTGGCGGACGCAACGTCGCTTGCGAATGTATGCGAGCTCATTGAATTCTCCCAGTAACTGCGACTGAGGCGGTTTCGGTACCAGTTGCGAATGGGGAAGAAGGGACCGCGGTGAGGATCCCGGTCACCGGGTCCAGCGAATATGCCCAGATCTGTCCTGAAGAGTTGGGCGCGCCTTTGTCTGGAACATAGAGGTATTTTCCCGATGGATCAAGAGTCATGTTGAAAAGGGTGTAGCCCGCAGTGACAGAGCTGGAGGGAATCGGCGGCAAATTGCCAGACGAAGTATCCAGCAGAAAAGTGTTGAGCGTCGATCCGGGAAACCGGGCAAAATCAGAGAAAACGATCTTTCCGGACAAATCGGTAGCAACCGAAACGGCCGCAGTTGATGGCGGAGGAGTGCTTGAGGTGATGTAGGCGAGGGATCCGTCCACGTTGATTGAATATTGCGAGACGAAGGCTGCGCCCTGGCTGGCGAGATAGAGAGACTTTCCGGTCGGATCGATGGCGAGTCCGCTGGGTTCGCCGCCGCCCGAGAGTGGTCCGGAAATATCAGTGAGACTTCCAGTAGCGGGGTCAATCTTAAAGGCTGAGATAGGACAAGTATTGGTGACAGGATTTCCGCAGTCGCTTCTCTGATTGGCGACGTAGACGAATCGTCCTGAGGGATCGATTGAGACTGCGACAGGCTCTTGACCGGTTGCAAAGGGCGAACCCGCAATGGGAGTCAATGCGCCGTTCGACGGATTAATCGCATAGGCGGATAGCGTAAAGTCGTAGAAGTTGGCCGCGTAAAGGAACCGTCCTGAGGGATCGACAGTAAGCCCGGCGGTCCCCGTGCCTGCGGGAAATGGAGAACCTTGAACGGGAGTCAGAGAACCGCCAGCGCCAACTGAGAAAGCAGAGATCGATTTTTCATAAGTGTTGGTCGAGCTGTTGAGTCCGTTTGAGACGTAAACAAATTTACCCGAGGGCGTTGTCGCGACGCCAAACGGATTCGCTCCTGTCGTGAAAGGAGCTCCGGAAATCTGCGAGAGTGAACCGTTCGGGGCCACAGCGAAAGCCGAAAGGTTATTGCTGACCATATTTGTTGCGTACAAGAATTTAGGCGTGTAGGTGATGGCAGTTGATCCGAGACTGAAAGCGATGGAAGCGGCCTGCTGACGAGTGCGAATGCGATTCGAGACGGTCAGCGAACCATCCGCGGCAATCGAGAAAATTTCCACTTCACACGCCGAGAGCTGAGGAACATAAGCAAACTTTCCGGCCGGATCAATCTGCACCGCACGTGGACTGGAATCGACTGGGAATGGTGATCCGGGAGCGGATGCCAGTGCGCCGGAACTGTCGACCGCGAGGACTGAAATACTGGTTGAACCAAAATTGGATATCAGGACAAATTTGCCATTGGGAGTGACAGTGATGCCGGAAATTTCCTGTCCCGCGCCGGTGGGGAAGGGAGAGCCGGCGACGGGCGACAATTTTCCGTTCGTGCCATCAACAGTAAAGGCGGAGACATCGGTGGAAACAGAATTGGCGACATAAAGTGTGTGGCCTGTGGGATCGAGGGACAAGGCAGACGGACTGGCACCGGCGGTGAACGGAGAACCATTCACGGAAGCGAGAGTGCCGGAGGCTGGGTCAATCGCATATGCGGAAATGTTGTTTGAAGTTGGATTGGCGACATAGAGAAATTTTGCGGAGGAATCGATGGCCAGGGACTCGGGATTTGCGCCTGCTGCGAAAGGGGAACCGGCAAGCGGGGTAAGAGCTCCAGAGGAAACATCGATCGAGTATGCGGCGACGTTTCCGGAGCCGGAGTTTGCTGAATAGAGGAAGTCCCCAGAAGGATCGACGACCAGTGCAACGGGGTTGGAACTATCTTTGAACGGAGAGCCGGGAACGGATGCAAGGCTGCCCGAGGAGTCGATGACGAACGCGGAGATGGAGCTGTCGTTGGAGTTGGCCACGTACACGAATTTTCCGCGCGGATCGACTCCGACTGAGGCCGGGAGGCTGCCGACAAGCTGATAACCATTGTGGCGGAGCTGGCCCGAGGCTGGATTGACCGTGAACGCAGACAAAGTCGAATCCGCCATATTGGCAACGAAGGCAAAGCGTGGAACATCAGCGGATGCCTTGCCTAGGACGATTAATGTCGTTGATGCTTTTACGTTGTCAGAATTGGCTGTGATTGTGGGCCGGCCGATGGCTAGTGCGCTGACCAGGCCGTGGTGGTCGGCGGTTGCCAGCGACGGGTCGGACGAACGCCAGGTGATGGCATCGGTCACGTCTTGCTTACTTCCGTCGTCGAAGGTACCCATCGCCGTGAACTGCTGATTTGCCCCGGTCGTTATGGAGGGGTTTCCAGGTGAGATTTGAATGGAAGTTAGAGTAATGATGTTGCAATTCAGGGCGTTGTTATCCGCACAACGGGTCAGCGGACCACAACCTGAAAGGCTGGCGACGAGCAGAAGGAGCGCTAGAAGAACGAAATAAAAACGATGGTGCAGAGTTGCGGTCGGGCGCGGCATCGAGCGGGCTGGGGTGCTCATCGGAGTTCCTCTCGGTCCAGACCAAATGTGGGTGGCGGTTTGGACGCACACGAAATCTAGCTGAGCCGCGTGGATGCACAAGCGACAACGGGCGACATCGCGGCCGTGACGCTGCTTTTCGTGTCGTTGCGCGGAGGATTCCCAAACGGATGTTTCATCGGATTGCGGATAGGCGTGCTGAGCCCATGGCAGGTCCGCAAGAATTGAATGCGGAAAGTATGAATGGCATGAAACTTCTGTTTATCGGGTAAGTTTCGGAACTAAAACTCTTAATCTACGTATACAATTCGTGGAGCAAGGAGCGATCCTTTGAACGATTCGAACGACCTCTCGAGCAACGAACCGCTAAACACGCCGGCCGCTCCACCAAACCAAGGACAGTTCGCTCCCGGAGGGCCATCTACCCTTCAGAAAATCTTCATCGGCGCAGACGGGCTCCGCGCCGGCTGGAGTCTCAGCATCTTCATTGTGATGCTGTTCGCATTACTGAAGGGCGTGGGCGCCATCGTCAGGCTGATGCATCTCGTTCCCAAAGGGGGCGGCGGCAACACGGCCCTCGCGCCTAGCTTCGGTTTCTTCGCCGAATTCGTCCCTTTTCTCGCGACCCTCCTCGTGACCTGGATCATGTCGAAGATCGAGAGACGCCCCAACGCGGTCTACGGTCTCGGCGGCACGCGCAAACTTCCTAACTTCTTCGCTGGCTTGGCTTGGGGTGTGATTTGTCTCTCGCTGTTGGTTCTTACTCTGTGGAGGACGGGCCTGCTCGTTATTGATGGCCGGCTGCTCTTCGGCTCTGAAGCTCTGCGCTACGGCGCAATCTGGCTCGTGATTTTCCTGCTGGTCGGTCTGCTCGAAGAGTATCTGACTCGCGGCTACGTACTCTTTACTCTCACCCGTGGACTCGCTGGCCTTTATTCTTGGCTATTCAAGACCCGGCACAGTAGGGCGTTCGGCTTTTGGACAGCCGCGGTCGTCCTCTCCCTGCTCTTCGGTCTTGGTCACGGAAACAATCCGGGCGAGTCTCCCATCGGCCTGCTCTCCGCCGGCCTTGCCAGCCTGGTCTTCTGCTTCAGTTTGTGGCGCACTGGCTCGCTGTGGTGGGCGATTGGTTTCCATGCCTCTTGGGACTGGGCCCAGTCCTTTCTCTATGGTGTTGCCGATAGCGGACTCATGGTGCAGCACCATTTTCTCGCCACGCATCCACTTGGCAGACCTCTTATGAGTGGAGGAAGCACCGGCCCCGAAGGCAGCGTCTTCGTTCTGCCTGTTTTGGCCGTGGTCAGTCTCATCATCATCTTCACTCTCCCGCGCAGCAGCTACGGCGACAGCCAGCCAGCTCAAGGAAGCGAACATTTCGAGACCGCCGTGAGCACAACCGCCTGAACCGGTTTCGCGGATGCGGCCCGAACGCGCAGAGCGAGGAAGCATTCTGTCCTCAATACTTTTTGAACTTCGAGGCACAATTTTCGGCAGCTTATTGAAAAGTGAGGACGGCTTTTCCATGCAGAGAGCCGTCGTTCACTTGGTTGAAAGCTTGGACGGCATCAGCCAGCGTGAAGCGATTTACAATGGGGATCGGTTTGAGTGCGCCTGATTCGAAGCCAGGCGCGAGTTGTTCAAGGATAGCCGCGCAGGCCACGGTGTCATAGGCGCGAGAGTCCACGCCGAAGAGGCTGAGGCGGCGGTGATAAAAATCGAGCAGATTGAAACAGACGCGGCGATCGCCGACGGAAGTAATGTTCACCTGGCGGCCGAGTTGGCCGAGCGTGCGGAGTGAAGGCTCAAATAATGGACCACCAACGCAATCGAAGGCGACGTTTACACCTGATGCGGAAGTGAATTGAAGCGCGCCGTCGACCATACTCTTGTAATTCTCTTGGGGATCGGAAAGCAGAAAATGATCGATCCCGTATTCAGCCTGATGTTGCGGAGACATCGGCGTGTGATCGACGCCGATAGTGCGACCGCGTTTCCATTTGGCGATCTGAGTGACGGCGCTTCCAACACCGCCGGCTGCTCCGGTGACGAGCACTGTTTCTCCGGACTGGAAATGCGCGGTTTCGATCAAGCCGATCCATGCGGTCACAAAATTCGTACCGACGGCAGCAGCTTCTTCGAACGACAAGCTTTTAGGCTTCGTACCGACGCCGTTTGCAGGCACGACCAGCAACTCCGCATAAGCGCCGTCACGAGTGAATCCGACGTCGCCGCCAGTGCCCCATACTTCGGCGCCGATCATTTGGCGCGGGCCGTTGACGACGACTCCCGCGAAGTCGCGTCCGGGCGTGCGCGGCAACGTTGTGCCTTCCATGCGGCCGAGGACATTTTTTGCGTCGCTGGGATTTAGTGAAGCGGCGCGAATGCTGACAACGACGTCGTCAGGCTTCGGCTGCGGATCTGGAAGGGTTTCAATTTTCAAGTTATCGAAACTGCCGAACTGGTGAAAGCGCAACGCTCGCATGTCGAGCCTTCTTTCGGCGTGGGATTCTCGCGCGGATGATCAGAAGAGATTTTCGCACAGCGTGTCTGCGCTGTCATACGGGTAAAGCTGCGTAGAGCCTGCCGGAAATGTTGACGGACGCGGTCTGAGTATAGCTGCGTTTCGACTGACTACTGCTTTACTGTCCGAATCGCGCGCCGAGTAACGAGTAGAGGTGAGCCGGTTAGGATGGATTCGGAAAATCCGGCTCGCCTCTCTGCGGAGTGTTAACAGCTCACGCGTTGTCGATGTGCACCGCGAGCTTATTTGTCGGTTGAAGGAGGGTCGCTGACTTCAACCTTGGTGCGCATCCAGGGATGGATGCAGCATTGAAAGAGATGCTCGCCTTTGGATAGCCCGGAGACCTGCAGCTGGCTGCCCTGCAGGATGCGAGTCCTGGCTACCGCGATGTTCGCGAACCCGCCGGAACATTCGGAAACCGTTTCCTCGCCTGAATTGAGCCCGGGAATAAATCCGCCGCCGAACTGTTTCACCTCGGTGAAGGTGTGTGGCTCGCCGCCCTGATCTACGACGATGATCGGGGTGCCTTTCTTGATGTGCAGCGTGTCGGGTTCGAAGTCCCAATTAGGATCCGGAGTTCCGGCGGCTGCCTTGGCGAACAAGTCTGACAGTGTAGTAAACGCTCCCAGGGTGACGTTATGGCAGAAGGCAGTGCCCAGCGCGGCGTTAAAGGTGGCCGGATCGCATTCGTCCAGTGCTACTACCTGAGCGGGTGCCGGTGAATTGTTTTGTGCGAGCGCTTGCGTGGTGCCAGCCAACAGGAAACCCCCGGCGACTAAACTCAACTTAGCGAAGATGCTTTTCATTGTGACTCTCTCCTTCTTGTACTGGAATTCGCTCGGGCCTAGCCATCGGTCCGGGTGCGATGGCGCATAGTGGCCGAGGTGCTGATTTCTAACAATAGTGAGCGCCTGAAAAGTGGCTTAAATCTCCATGAAAACTGGCATCACGAAGAAGAACCCGGCTATTGCATAGGCAGCGGAGGTATAATGCCGGGCAGTTTCTCTTTGGGCTGCGCCCGATATGGCTCCGAACATCTTAAGACTTGCGGACGATCTCGAATTGGATCGTGGCGCCTACGAGTTGCGCCGCTCCGGCAAAGCCCTGAAGCTTTCCCGCATCCCCATGGAACTGCTGCTTTTACTGGTCGAGCGGCGGGGAGAGTTGGTGACGCGGAGTGAAATAGCGGAACGGATCTGGGGCAAGGATGTCTTCCTGGACACCGATAACAGCATCAACGCAGCCGTTCGCAAGCTGCGACAAGTGCTGGATGACGATCCCGAGCAGCCGCGATTCGTGCATACCGTCACCGGCAGGGGATACCGGTTTGTCGCGTCGGTGACCGAGAGCAGAGCTACCACGCAGAGAACAACCGAGACTGGGGGTTCGCCATCGGAAACGACAACTTTGGGACCCCCTCGTGGCGCATCGCATTACCGAATCATCGAGAAACTCGGCGGCGGCGGGATGGGGATTGTGTACAAGGCGCGGGATTTGCGACTTGAGCGTTATGTCGCGCTGAAATTCCTGCCGGACAATTTGGTAAACGATTCGCGTGCATTGGAGCGTTTTCGGCGAGAAGCGCTGGCAGCCTCGGCGCTGAACCACGCCAACATTTGCACCGTCTACGACATCGGCGAGCAGGACGGGCGGCCGTTTCTGGCGATGGAGTATATCGAAGGCGAAACGCTCCGCGTTCACATGAATGGTAAACCGCTACCTGGCGAGGAGATGCTGAGTCTGGGCATCCAGATTGCCGATGCCCTGGACGCGGCACACAGCGAAAGCATCATCCATCGCGACGTCACGCCGGCCAATATTTTTGTGACGTCACGAGGGCATGCCAAGATTTTGGATTTTGGGCTAGCGAAGCTAGTGCCTGCGGATGGTGACCGGAATCTATCGGCAATGCCTACAGCCAGCGAGTCAGAAAAGCTCACTGCAGTTGGCGCGGCGATTGGCACCATCACATACATGTCACCGGAACAGGTTCGTGGTGAAGAGCTGGATGCACGCACGGATTTGTTTTCGTTTGGCGTGGTGCTGTACGAGATGGCCACGGGAGTTAGGCCTTTTCGCGGCGAGACCTCGGCTCTGATCACCGAAGCGATTCTGAATCGCAGGCCAGTTGCCCCAGTGCGACTGAATCCCGATCTTTCGCCAAAGCTCGAAGAGGTAATCAACAAGGCGCTGGAAAAAGACCGCAAATTGCGATATCAGAGCGCAGCGGAGATTCGTGCGGATTTGCAGCGGCTGAGGCGCGATTCAGATTCTGGGTATGCTGCCTTCGCTGAGGTCAACGACGACGAGAAGCCAGCCCTGAGATCCACTCGGTGGGCTGGCGCCGGGGCCCCAGGCGAGCAGGTGCAGACGCGCCCGAGCAACTTTCCCGTGCCGCGAACTGGGTTTGTGGGGCGAGAAAAGGAAGCCGTCGGCGTTAAGGAACTCTTGCTGCGTCAGGATGTGCGCTTGGTCACGGTCACGGGTCCGGGCGGCATTGGCAAAACGCGTCTCGCAGTGGAACTGGCAAGCGGCCTGATCGAGTGGTTTCCCGGCGGGATCTATTTTGTCCCGCTATCTCCGCTAAGTGATCCGAGCTTGATCGCTTCGGTGATTGTTCAGACGTTGGGCATGCGGGAGGCCGGAGCTCAGTCGCCGCTCGAAATACTCAAAAAGGGTTTTCAAGACTCTTTGCGCGCACCAATGCTCTTCCTGATGGATAATTTCGAGCATCTGGTTCAAGCGGCACCTATGGTCGCGGAGCTGCTGGCCATGGGTCCCAATCTTAAAATCCTGGTAACCAGCCGCTCGGCGTTGCACGTGTACGGAGAGCATGAATTTCCGGTGCCGCCCCTTGCGCTGCCGGATTCGCGGTCCATGCCTTCTGTGGAAGTGTTGTCGCAATATCCCGCCGTCGCATTGTTCATTCAACGCGCCGTTGCTGCCAAGCCAGATTTCGAACTTAGCCCGGAGAATGCGCAAGCCGTCACCGAGATTTGCGCCCGATTGGATGGGCTGCCTCTCGCGATCGAACTCGCAGCGGCCAGGATCAAAGTTCTTTCGCCGGCTTCCATGCTGACACGCCTGGCTAGCCGTCTGCAGTTACTGACAGGCGGCGCGCGGGATTTGCCGGAGAGGCAGCAGACGCTTCGCGCTGCCATGGATTGGAGCTACGATCTTTTGAGCGCTGCAGAGCAGAAGCTTTTCCGAAGACTATCGGTGTTTGTCGAGGGATGCAATCTGGAGGGCGTGGAAGCTGTATGCGATACCAAAGCTGATCTGGATTTGGACCTGCTCGACGGCATGGCATCCATGGTGGATAAGAGCCTGGCGCAGCAGGTCGAGCAAGCTAACGGTGAGTCGCGGTTCGTGATGCTGGAGACGATTCGCGAATATGCTCTGGAAAAGCTAGAGGCAAGTGGTGAGAAGGCCCTGACCAAACGCTCCCATGCCGCCTACTGCCTGGTGCTGGCCGAGGAAGAGGCCCAGGAGCAGTGCGGAGGAGAAGGAACGGAATGGCTAGAGCGCTTTGCGTTGGAACACGACAATTTTCGGGCTGCTCTTGATTGGCTGACGGAAACAGGCGACGCGGAGTGGGGTCTGCGCCTCGGAACCGCCCTGTTTCAATTTTGGGAGATTCGCGAGTACCTCGCTGAAGGCAGGGAAAGGTTGGGGAGGCTGCTGAAGCTCGCCGGAGCGACAGCACCCACGAAGGCACGTACGCGCGCGCTTTTTGCAGCAGGCGTTCTGGCTGCCGGGCAAGGGGATTACGCGTCGGCGCAAGCACTCCTTAGCGAGAGTCGAGACATCTCGCGTGGGTTGGGCGATAAAACAGGTGTCGCCGTCTCTCTAAACGCGCTGGCGGTTATTGCTCGTGACCGGGGTGATGTGGCGACTGCATACACTCTTTTCGAAGAAAGTCTTTCGCTATGGAGAGAATTGGGCGACCAGAAGGCCGTCGCTCGGTCGCTCAGTAACCTGGCGAACGTCGCGAAATTACAGGGAGCCCACAGTCTCTCTCGCGCCCTATACGGCGAGTGTATTGCAATCTTCCATGAACTGGGAGACCGAACAGGTATCGCGTGGTCGTTAAACTACCAGGGAGATGTCGCGCGCGATCAGGGCGAGTCGGTCGCCGCGCGGACATTGTACGAACAAGGGTTGGCAATCTTTCGGGAACTCGGGGATCGCTGGGGCATTGCCGGCACAGTGGCTGACCTGGGCAGCTTGGCGAGGGAACAGCGGAATTATGCCATGGCGCATTCTCTGTACCGGGAAAGCATAAAAATTTTTCAGGAACTCGAACACAAGCGCGGAATTGCCCGTTTGCTGGAGTGTTTCGCGTGCTTAGCGGCGCTACAACTCGACGCAGTGCGTTCGTTGCGGTTGGCTGGAGCGGCAGCCGCCCTGCGGCAAAGCATTGGTGTCCCACTCACGCCCGCAGAGCAGGCCAAGCTGGAATCCGCACTGGAGCCGGCACGGCGGATACTAGACGAGCCGGCCAGCGCGACGGCTTGGTCAGAAGGTGGGCGCAGGCCGGTTGAGCAGGTTATTGAAGAAGTTCTGATGACCGAGCCGGCGTCTTCCTCGTGTTAGCAGGGAAGCGCCGCGACCTTTCGGAAAAAACAGCGGCACTTACTCTGCGGTTGCCGGGTCGATGAGGCGGCGCACCGCGGAGACGCGATTGGCAGGAATACCTGCGCGCTTGGCATGCTCCTTGATGATGGCCTCGTCTGAAGCGAGGTAGACGCAGTACACTTTGTCACCTGTGATGTAGCTATGGAGCCACTGAATCTCGGGACCCAAGCCCTTCAAAACGCTCACCGACTTCTGCGACATGTCCCGCAGTTGCGCGTCTGTTAGATTTCCTGCTCCTGGAACGTCGCGTTCGATCACGAACTTGGGCATAACCATTCACCTGGTGGAGTCGCATGCTAGCATGTAACAGGAAGCGGCTTCAAGGCGACTTGGTTGGCCGGCCGGGGAGTTCGGTCAGTGAAAAACGCACAGAATAATGAGGTTGCGATGGACCTTCGATCACTTCAGAAGCCTCTGAAAGAGCAATACCGCAACGACCCAAACGCTTCGCTAATCACTCTACGGGCGAAAGGCGGACAGACGGATGTTCCGGTCGCCTGCTCGGTCGATATCGGACGCGCCATCTACAATGCTGAGGCGCACAAGGGAGTCGGAGGCGCCGGTGCTGGCGCCTGTTCCGGTGACCTTTTGCTTGGGGCTCTGGCGGCTTGCGCGCAGATAACTTGCCAGATGGTCGCTGCAGCGATGGGCATCCCAACCGAGCGCATTGAAGTCATCGCGGAGGGAAACTTGGACCTTCGAGGAACGCTTGGCATCGCAAAAGACGTGCCTGTCGGCTTTGAGAGCATGCGACTTCACTTTGATGTTGTTGCTGCAAAGGCAACTCCGGAACAACTCCGCGGACTGCGGGAGAAAACTGAACAGTATTGCGTGGTGATGCAGACCTTGATGCGGCCACCGAAGCTGCAAACCGAGTGGGCGCCTCACGATTGAACGCGCTGCCGCGATAATTCTTTACGTATCTCTACGAGCGATAGATGTCGTAACTAAGGTCTTCACCTAAAGCGACCTGTGCCCGCGTAACATCTCTTCCTAGGCGGTGCTCCGCTTTCCTGCTCAGAAAATCTGTCTGTTTCGTAACCATAACCGGGCGCGATTAAAATAGTGTCACCACAATAGATGTATATGCATCTATCTAACATGAGCCAAACGTTTTTGCCGGTTTTGCCCTGCATGTGCGGAAGTTTTCGACGTACCGCGCGGGCTTTGACGCAGCTATATGAAGACGCGTTAAGGCCGCTGCGATTGCGGGCCACGCAGATGACGATCCTGCAGGCGCTTTCGCGTGCTGGAGAGATATCGCAGGGGCGATTGGGCGAGATGCTGGCAATGGACAGCACCAGCCTGACCCGGACACTGGCGATCATGCGGCGGCACGGCTGGATTGCCGAACGCCGAGGTAGAGACCGCAGAGAACGTTGGCTACGGTTGTCCGGCGCCGGGGAAAAAACGCTGCGGCGTGCGGAGCCGGTGTGGGAAGAAGTGCAATCGCGCTTGCGCCGCGACCTTGGGGCGCAGGACTGGGATCAGCTTCTGCAACTCACACAGCGTGTGACTGGAACTGTTATGACGAAAGGAGACTCGGCATGAAAAGTTATGGAAGGCTTGCGAGTTGGTTGATTGCGTTTTGGTTTGTATTCACGTTAATCGCATCGGCGCTGCATTTTTTCAGAAATGATTCGGAGCGTATCGGTGTCGCCGTCGCGATTGCCGCCGCGGCACCGGTTGTGGTTTTTGCAGTATGGATTGCGGCTTCGAAAGGATTTCGTGAGTTTGCGCTGTCGTTGAATCCGAGAATCCTGACCGCTCTGCAGACGTGGAGATTTATAGGATTCACCTTCGTGTTGCTGGAGGCCCGCGGAGTGCTTCCGGCGGTATTTGCGCTCCCTGCAGGATACGGTGACATGTTTATCGGAATCACCGCTGCATTCGTGGCATGGCAGCTTGCCGAGCGGCGGTACCGCAATAGCTTCATTGCCTGGCAACTGCTCGGAATAGTCGATCTGGTTGTGGCTGTGAGCACAGGCACCACGGCTCGCTTGCTGGATCCGCATGGCGCTTCGATGCTGGCGATGACCGTGCTACCGCTGAGTTTGGTGCCAACGTTCCTGGTGCCGTTGTTTCTGATGTTTCATGTGATTTGCATCGCGCAGGCGCGGAATTGGCGAGTTGCTGACGAGGATGCGCAGCGAACGGTGAGGGCTGTACAGCATCCAGCAATTTGAAACTGCATTGGCAGAAGCTCGGCACTACGAAAAAGCAAAACCGGGGGGTGGCGACCTGAAGGTGCCGCGGCAAAACCAACCGCGGCTAATTCCTATAAGCAAAAAAATGGGCGCGCGGTATGCGCGCCCCGTTGACGTGAATGGATTTGTGAACGCCTATTAGCGGGCGCCAGCAGATCTAGACTTTGGAGTTTCTTTTTCGGATGCAGGCGCGTCAGCGCGGACCAGAGGAACATCTACCAGATGTTCGGAGATGAACCAGACTTGCAGTTCGTTGGTGCGGATAATGTCGCTGACGAGTAAGTCGTTGGTGCCGTCGTCGCCGGAGTCCGAGGCTTGCTTGGCCATGGTGCGAGCTTCCTTGAGGACCATTTCATGAGCTTCGAGCAGGCGTGAAATTTGCACCGGCACTTCTTCACGGCCACGCGGCGGACGAGGAATGATGGTGGTTTCGGCGACGTCGGCGGCCATGGCCAGGCTGATCGCGCCGAGGCTCTGGATGCGTTCGGCAATGCTGTCTACCAGCTCATTTTGTTCTTCGTAGTGTTTATCGAAGAGCAGGTGCAGTTGATAGAAAGTGTGACCCGCCACTTGCCAGTGATGCTTTTTGTAGAGGTCGCGGAGAGTGATGGTGTCGGCGAGGACTTGATTCAGATTCTCGGCACTTTCCGCGCAAACGGATTCGTCGAGTGCGATGGAAAGCTTGGCGATTTTGCCGTAGGGCTGAATCTCGCGCGCGTGCTGGTGAAGCAGTGGGCGCGAGCGTTCCGTACCGGCTTGTGAGTTCGCACGAGCATCTGACTTGGAATCTCTTGGCATGAATGAGCTCCTTCGATTTGGCGGTAGATTCCGCAAAGATTGGATGCGGGCGGGCAGAGTGAGGATAGGTGAAGAAAATGCCGGGAGTCAATAAAGAGTCCAATAAGCAGTCAGCGAGATTTTCAATTGCTGGTGGAAGAAACAGACTCAGTTGCGGGTGAGCCGGCATGAGCGCGTGTGACGTAGACCGCGAGTAGCAGAGAGGAAAGCAGAAGCAGCGCAGCCAGAAAGTAAGGAGCGCCGGGAAGGTGAATTGCGTACTTCGGCGAGATGGCGATGGCAAAAATTTGCGTAAAGAGAGGAGGGCCGGCCATACCAGTGACGGCGCGGAGCGAGTTGATAGCGCCCTGAAGCTTGCCTTGAGCGGATGGGTCAACGTGGCCGGACATCAGGGACTGCATGGCGGGAGCCGCGATTCCCCAGAGCGCGATGAATGGAATGACAGCCAGGGTGACCCAGCCGCGGGTGGCCAGAGCGAAGCCTGCGAATCCAAACACGCCGAAAATGAGGCCGGAGAGAACGCTGCGGCGTTCGCCGAAGCGCTTTACGAAAGGACCAACCAGGACGCCGGAAACCAGCGCGGCGCACACGCCCACGAGGGTTAAGGAGCTCCCGACGTCGCGGTGGCTCCAGGAATAGCGGTATTCAGTGTAGAGAGCCCACAAAGAAGGAAGGGAATTGTGAGCGAGGTAGTACAAGGTGAGGACGATAGAGAGTCCGGCCAACTCGCGATGAGAACGAAGCAGGCCGAGAGCTCCGAGAGGATTGGCCATGTGCCAAGCCGATTTTGCGCGGCGCTCGGGAGGGAGTGATTCGGGAAGAATGAAAAAGCCGTAGATCGCGTTGGCGAGACTGAGTCCGGCGGCGGCCCAGAAGGGGAAGCGCAAATTTATGTCGCCCAAATAGCCGCCGACAGCGGGGCCGACCACGAAGCCCAGGCCAAATACGGCGCTGATGAGGCCGAAAGGCTTGGCGCGTTTTTCGGGAGGGGTAACATCCGTGACGTAGGCGAAGGCCGTGGCGATGTTCGAAGTGGTGATACCGGAAACGAGGCGGCCAACGAAAAGCCAGCGGAGCGAGGGAGCGAGAGCCATAAAGATGTAGTCAATGGCGAGTCCGAAGCAGGAGATGAGAATCACGGGGCGGCGGCCGAAGCGGTCAGACCATGCACCGAGCACAGGTGAAAAAATGAATTGCATGGTGGCCCAGCCGAGTCCGAAATAGCCGGTAATGGCGGAGGCGCGCGCAAAATCGCCGCCCTGGAATTGGCGGATCAGGTCGGGCAGAACGGGAGCAATGATACCAAAGGCAAGCATATCGAAGGCGACGGTGATGAGGATGAAGTAGAAGGCGGCTGTGGATGTGGCCGGCGCAGCAGGGGATGTGGGAGAAGGTGACGACAATGTAGACTCCACGTTGAACGGCCGGTTTAGACGGTCCGCCTGAAGGCAAATTGTAGCGAGGAACCAGAAGCGGCGCCAACGCAAGTATAACGGCTGAGCATCTTTCTTCCTCTGTTCATCTCAAATATAAATCGTGGGCTGCGAACGTATTGTAAGAATTTGACGTGCGATATTAGCGCGGAACGAACTTTTGTACGCGCATGCCGTGATAGACGTCGCCGACATAGACCGCGCCATCTTTTCCGACAGTGAGGTCGTGGCCCCAATAAATCTGGCCGTCGTAATTGCCGAACCGGCTCCACTTGGCGAGGATTTTTCCGGAGAGATCGAGTTTAAGGATCTGGCCGCGATCGGGCGGAGCGGGCTTAAGGTCGCCGCCGTCTACAACGTAGAGCAGATTGTCGGGCCCGATAGTGAGAGACCACGGGCGGCCGAGTTCGGGCGACTTCCAAGCCTTCAGGAATTTCCCATTCGAATCGAAAACCTGAATGCGCGCATTACTGCGATCGGCGACATAAACATTTCCTTGCGCATCAACCGCTACGCTGTGCGGCAGGTCAAACTCGCCGAGGTCCTGTCCTTTATGTCCCCAATCGAACAGGAACTTGCCATCGGAAGAAAACTTCGCCACGCGATTGTTGCCGTAGCCGTCGCTGACATAGATCGAGCCGTCGGAAGCGAAGGCGATGTCTGTAGGCTTGTCGAAATGAGTTGCGTCGACGCCCGCAACACGTTCCGTGCCGATGGTCAAGAGAAGTTTGCCTTCGTGAGAAAACTTGAAGACTTGTTGTAGAGCGCGGTCGGTGACCCAGACGTTGTCGTGAGCGTCAATGCGGAGGCCGTGAGGTTCGAGGAAGCGGTTTTCTCCCCAGGACGCCAGCAATTTTCCGGAAGCGCCGTCGAAGCAAAGAATTGTTGGGCTTGAGATGGGATGAGTCTTATCGGTGGCCCAGGAACTCTCCGCGCGGTGAAAGACGAAAACGTGATTATGAGAATCGACGGCGACGCCAGAGACCTGACCGAGGACCATGCCGTCAGGAAGAACGGGCCAGCCGTGAACGACGGCGTACGGTTCGGGAGATTTTTGTTGGGCCGATAGGGCGATAGCGGTAGATAGCGCGAACGATACAAAGGTTCGGCGAGAAATTAGCATGAGCGGACCTCTTCCTCCGCAAGCCAGTCATGTGGAGCGCATGTTTGCGGGCGTTACGGCTGAGATTATAAGCGCGAAGAGGGAGCAAAAGTCGAGTGACCGCGAGGCGCAGTCTCCGGGAGCGGCAGATCGGTTGGAGGAGTCCATGCCCAAAAAAACGTCCTCGCACGCGGAGACGTGCGAGGACGTTGGCGGAGCGATTCGCGGGGAGAGTGTATCCGCGAACCGTTTACAGAAATTTGCGAAAAATTACTTGGTGCCCGAGGCGGAAACGGCGGCCGCGGGAGCCGCGGATGCTTGCTGGTCAAGGTTGAGCGCATATTTCTTTCCGGCGAAGAAAACGTTGGTCAGCAACTTTGAACCGTCGTCTTCCTTCTTGGTCGAGTAGCCGGCGCTTGTAGGCGCGGAGTTGGTGGTTTCGATCTGCGCGGGAATTGTGGCAATGGTTTCCTTGCCCTGGCGAACGCTAACCTGGACGTTTGCGCCGCTGCCTTCCCAGCTCAAATCGTACTTTCCAGCAGCCAGCGTCTTACCGTTTACTTTCACGTCTTCATACAACTTTACAGAAGCCTTTTCGCCGGCGAACGCGGCAGAAGCGAACAAAAGAGCGGCGCCGAACAGAAGAGCCTTTGCGGTATGTTGTGTTTTCATTTGATTCTCCTTGAGAGTGTCTAGAGACCTGCTACCAGCGAAGAAATCTAAACTCATGATGTTCGACGAAATTACGCGCAAGAAGTTGCACGAATTGCCGCGAAATCTAAGGTACCGCTACAGTAAAACTAAGAAAGAATGTGAATGCGATGGATATAAATAATTTATGTAACCGAATGCCGGGCAGCCGTGACCGATCCGCGTGGCAAAAAAACTGCGGTGAACGACAACCTGTTAACGCCAGATTTATAAATGGTGACGCCGAGGAGAAAATGGAAAGAAATAGCTCGCTAGCAAAACAATCTGAAATTGACACGGTTTTTGCAGCAGCGGCTTTATGCCGCTACGCTAAGCTGCAGCTGCATTGTATTGCGATCAGACCTCGAGGATTACCGGCAGAATCAGCGGCCGCTTGGAAGTTTGCTTGCTGATGTAGCGTTTCAGGTCCACGCGAATTTTTTCCTTGATGACCGACCAGTCGGCGCGTTCTTCAGCATTCGAAGTATTGATGGTGCGCAACACGATGTCGCGCGCGCCCGCGACCAGATCGTTGCCGTTGTCGCTCATAAAACCGCGCGAAACGATTTCCGGTTGCGATTCGAGTTTGCCGGTGTGTTTATCGATCGCAATGATCGGAACGACGACGCCGTCCTCGGAAAGATGTTTGCGTTCGCGAACCACCACTTCTTCAATTTCTTCAAGCGACCCGGAATCCACCAGAACGCGGCCAGCGGTTACCGGATCGCGGCGGAAAGCGCCGTCTTCGGTGAACTCGATATTCTGGCCGTTTTCGAGGAGCAGAATATCGCCACTCACGACACCAAGTTGATGCGCGAGCGCCGCATGGCGGAACAGGTGACGATATTCGCCGTGGACCGGAATGAAATATTTCGGCTTCACGAGCTGCAGCACGAGCTTTTGTTCTTCCTGGCTGGCATGGCCGGAAACGTGAATGACGCCCGCGGAATTGTCGTAATAAACGAGAGCGCGCCGCCGGAACATGTGATCGAGCATGCGGAAGATCGCTTTTTCATTTCCGGGAATGATGCGCGAAGAAAGAATCACGGTGTCGTTTTCATCGACACTGACGAAGCGGTGATTGTCGACGGCAATGCGTGAAAGGGAAGACATGGGCTCGGCCTGCGAGCCGGAAGCCAGGATGATGATTTTGCGCGGATCGAACGCGCGAATATCCTGCGAGCGGACGACCATGCCATCGGGAATGCGCAGATACTCGAGGTCGTGCGCGATTTCGACGTTGTCCACCATGCTGCGGCCGACGAACGCTACTTTGCGGCCCACGCGCGAAGCGATGTCAATTACTTGCTGAATGCGATGAATGGACGATGCAAAACACGAAAGTATCACTCGCTTGGGCGCGGAGCGCGCGAGCTCTTCGATGCGCGGAACCACAGCGCGTTCGGATGGTGTAATACCCGGACGCTCGACGTTGGTCGAATCGGAAAATAACGCCAGCACGCCTTCGTTGCCGTAGCGCGCGAGAGTGTGAATGTCGAATCCCGCGCCGCCGACCGGCGTGTGATCAATTTTAAAATCACCGGTGTGAATGATGACGCCGACGGGCGTGCGCACCGCGAGCGCGACGCAGTCAATCGTACTGTGCGTCACTGGGATCATTTCGATTTCGAACGCGCCGATCTCAATGCGACGTCCGGGAATCGCTTCGCGCAGAGTAGTCGATTCGAGAAGTCCCGCTTCGGTGATGCGCTTTTTTACCAGCGCCAGCGTGAAGCGCGTTCCGTAAACGGGAACATTCAGGTCACGCAAAATGTATGGCAGCGCGCCGATATGATCTTCGTGGCCGTGCGTTAAAACGATTGCGCGAACGTGTTGACGATTCTGTTTCAGATACGTGATATCTGGAATGACCAGATCGACGCCCAGCAGCTCGGACTCCGGGAACATCATGCCGGCATCGATCACGATGATGTCGTCGCCGTAGCGAAGCGCCATCATGTTCATGCCGAACTCACCGAGACCACCGAGGGGAATTGCGAAAAGCGATTGCAGAGGCTTGCTCAACGAAATGTCATCTCCAATGTGTGCATGGGAAGAGTATCACAGTGGGCCGCGCTGGCTGCCATCGCGACGCCAGCGCCCAGGGACCAAAAACGCGCACTTTGCTGCCTCGTCTGTTACGGCCGCGAGTTGCCGCTGAAAAGATGTGCGATTGCGACAAGGATCACTGCGCCAAGAGTGGCTGCCGCCAGGGAAAAAAGAAATCCACCGCCGAAAATTCCAAGTTTGGTGAACACCCAACCGCCGATGAAGGAGCCAATCAAGCCGAGGATGATGTCGGTAATGCAGCCGAAGCCGCGGCCTCGGGCCAGTTTGCCCGCCAGCCAACCAGCGATCAGGCCGAGCAAAAGCCAGGCGACAATTCCGCGGGGCCACCATTCGATTACCACGGTTCTTTGCGCAAGAAGAGTGAGAAAAGCGAGCATGCGAGCTCCAGGGTTGATTTCACGGGCGTGTGAAAGTGTAGCAAAAACGAAGAGAGATTCCTCGCTTCGCCTGCCTGCGGCTGGCAGGCTCGGAATGACGGAATCAGGTGCTGGCGGGCAGTTGTTGCGTCATGCAGTGTATTGTGCCGAGGCCGAGCACCAGGTCGCGGCAATAAATCGGGACGATTTCGCGGCCGGGGAAAAGTTTTGCAAGAGTGTTGAGGGCGATACGGTCGCTGGGATCGTTGAATACCGGAACGAGTACAACTTTGTTCGCGACATAAAAGTTGGCGTAACTGGCCGGGAGCCGCTGGTCGTCGAAGAAAATCGGCGCGGGCATCGGCAGCGTTTCAACGCGCAGCGGTTTGCCGCCCTGGTCTTTCGCCGATTTCAGAAGCGTGAAATTTTCCTGCAGTGCGGAATAGTTGGCGTCGGATTTATTTTCTTCAACGATCGTGACCACGGTTGTGGGATCGACGAAGCGGGAGAGATCATCCACATGGCCGTGCGTGTCGTCGCCAGCGATCCCGTTTTTCAGCCAAATGACGTTCGTCACGCCGAGATAATCGCGGAAAACTTCCTGGTAATCGTTTTTAGTGAAGCCGGGATTGCGCTCTTGAATTTTGCTCTGCAAACACTCTTCCGTCGTTAGAAGTGTTCCCAAGCCGTTGACGTCAATGGAGCCGCCCTCCAGAATCACGCGGCCGCCGTTGTGTATTGGCAAAAATATTTTGCGGCGAAGAGTCTTGTTGATGCGAGTCACCGCTCGCGCGTCTCTTTTGTGATTGGGATATTTTGCCCAGCCGTTGAATACAAAATGATTGAAGGCGGCTTCGCCGGACTTGTTGGCGATGCAAATCGGACCGGAGTCGCGCATCCAGCCGCGGTCCGTGGGCACCCGCATAAACTCAACGTTTTCAAGATTGGCGTGTGACTTTTTGAGGATCAACTTTACGCGCGATTCGGCTGCGCGATCTTCCACCAGGAGATAAACGCGTTCAACGCGCGCCAGGTGACGCACGATTTCCGCGAAGGCCCACGGAATCGGCGCGAACTTGCCGGGCCAGTCCGTAAGTTCGTGTGGCCAGCCGAGAAATGTGCCTTCGTGTGGCGCCCATTCCGCAAGCATGCGAAAGCCGAGTGAGTTGGGCGTGGAATTATTCAGCAATTTTGCCATGTTAAAAAAAAAGAATTTAACACAGAGAACACGGAGAACGCAGAGGGCGCGGAGATCGGAAACGAAAACGGATCATTCGCCGAGCCAGCGATTTAGAATGGGCTGATACGCGTCAATGCGACGGTCGCGCAAGAAAGGCCAGTTACGCCGCGTGTCTTCGCTTTTTGCCGGATCGCACTCAACCACAAGAATCTCTTCTTTCTCGCTGCCGGCTTGCGCGCTGACCTGACCGAACGGATCGGCGACAAAAGAATTTCCCCAGAATTCAATGCCGGGATCGCCCGCGGCGGGATTTCCTTCGTAGCCCACACGATTGGCGACTGCGACAAAGGTTCCGTTCGCGATCGCGTGCGCGCGCTGAATGGTGCGCCAGGCATCGAGTTGCGCCGCTCCGAACTCAGTTTTTTCCTTCGGGTGCCAGCCGATGCTGGTCGGATAGAAAATAACCTGTGCGCCTTTCAGCGCGGTCAGACGGGAACCTTCGGGGTACCACTGGTCCCAGCAAATCTGAATTCCGATGCGGCCGTACTTGGTGTCGAAATTTGGAAAGCCAAGATCGCCGGGCGTGAAATAAAATTTTTCGTAATACAACGGGTCGTCGGGAATATGCATTTTGCGATATTTGCCCAGGAACGAGCCATCAGCGTCAAGAACGGCGCAAGTGTTGTGATAGACGCCAGCGGCGCGGCGTTCGAAGAGCGACACAACCAGCGCCACATTATTTTCCTTAGCAACCTTGGTGAGAATATCGGTCGCGGGGCCGGGAACTGCCTCAGCCAGATCGAAAAGCGCGGCATCTTCAATACGGCAAAAATATTCGCTGCGAAACAGTTCGTGCATGCAGATGATTTGCGCGCCACGCTTGGACGCTTCGCGGATTTTCTCGATGGCCCGCGCCAGGTTGTCGCCTGCGTCCTTCGTGCAGCGCATTTGAATCAGGCCAATTGTAAATTTGTCTGCCATGTGGAACATCGTAACATGCCCGCAAAATTTAACGCAGAGCCGTCGCGGGCGCGGAGAAAAAACGGGAATCTTCTTTGACGAACGCTGCGGATAAAAAGTAAGATGCGTCACGAGAATTTCAGCGAGACATTTATCCCCGGGAAATATTTTGTAATGTTGTATTCATTTCGAAATGTCCAGGAGCCAGATGGCTAAAAATAAAAAAGCGGCAGGCGTGAAGACCGTGACAGGGCGAGTGCTGCACGATCCGGTCAAGGATAAGTTGCGTCCGATTTTTCCGCTGGACTTATCGAAGTGCAGAACGATCGACCAACTGGTTCGCGCCATGGGCGACACCGCTTATACCGCGAGGCAGGTCGGCGACGCCGCGGACGTTTTGGAGGCCATGGCGCGCGACAAAGATTGTTTCGTGGTTATGACGCTGGCGGGCGCGCTGACCGTCGGAAAAATGGGTTTAGTGTTTTGCGATTTGATCGAAAGCGGAATCGTGAAAGCCGTGGTCTCGACCGGCGCGTTGATGGCCCACGGTCTGGTCGAAGCCACGGGTCTTTCGCATTTTCGTTACGATCCGTCGAAAATGGACGACAACGAACTATTTAACGCGGGTTACAACCGCGTCTATGATTCGCTCGAGCCGGAAACCAATCTGGATCACGTGGAAGAAGTCGTTGATTCGCTCCTGGAAGAGTGGGACGAAGAAGAAATCGTTTGCAGTTGGAAGCTGCATCGCCGTATCGGCGAATATCTGGTGAAAAATACCAAGGGGCGCGGAATTCTGAAATCCGCGTACGAACATAACGTGCCGGTATTTGTCCCGGCGTTTTCGGATTCGGAGCTGGGCATCGATTTTGCGTTGCACAAGTTTGGCCGGCAGCGGGACAAGCGTCCGCTTCTGCGTTTTGATCCCTTCGAGGATTTTGAAAAATTTGCCAACACCATGATGGCCACGAAAAAAATGGGCATTTTCACGATTGGCGGCGGCGTGCCGCGAAACTGGTCGCAACAATTCGGAGTTTACGCGGAATTGATGGCGCGGCGCGGCTATAAAGATATGCCGCTGAAACGCTACGCCTACGGCGTGCGAATTTGTCCCGAACCAGTACATTGGGGCGGGCTGAGCGGCAGCACTTACACCGAAGCCGTGTCGTGGGGAAAATTTGTTCCGCCAGAAGAAGGTGGAAAACTTGCAGAAGTGTTCGAGGATGCGACCGTTGCGCTGCCGCTGGTGGTCGGCGCGGTGTTGGAACGCATCGGATACTTCAAAAACAGGGATTAGGAATTAGCAAAGAGCTGCGGTTCGCAATTCTGCAAAAGTTTTTGCAAATCATGATCATGACGAGCGAGGCTGCCTAGTCGTCTTCGCCGATAAGAATCGCCGCGCCGAGTACGGTGGTCCACAGTCCGCGCTTGTCACCGACAGCGGATTGCGTGACATTGAGGGTGCGAACGATTTTATTCGAGATGCGATAAACTTCTTTTTTCTCGTCCCACGAGAGATCCGGATCGAATTCCACGTTCAGAGTAGTGGCCAGCATTTCCGCCGCGAGTTCTTCCGCGTATTCGCCCGCTATTTCTTCGCTCTCGCCAAACGAGTGATGCTCGGAGAGATAACCGTACATGGTTTTGTCGCTGGGCAGAGCCAGGCCGATGCTGGCTGCGATCAGGCGATGCGGCTCTTTCGTGGAATTTTCGCTGATCACAGTGAACGCGACCTGGCCGGGCTTGATGTGTTTCAGGCCTTCGCTGCGCGAAATCAATTTGCAGCTGGGAGGAAAAATCGAGGAGACGCGAACAATGTTACATGCGGCGATGCCCGCATTGCGCAGGGCAAGCTCAAAACTGGAAAGCCGCTCACGATGTTTACCGACACCTTTGGTCAAGAAAATTTTCTTAGCGACAAACGCCATAGTGCCGGTACGCGGCCTCCGTGTGTGAAGTAGCAACGAAAATTTTGCTGCTGTGGAAAAATAACAAGAAGGGTATCGAGTGTCAACGTGAAACGACGCTGCAATCAGAATTTAATACAGCGACGAGCAAATGCGCTTCAGTCCTTGGCGACGTGCTGGATCAACTTTCCCAGCGGTTTGCAGATCGCCAGAAGTTTTCCCAGATCGTCGGCGGTAAATTCCGGTCCAGCTTCCGTAACCGCCGGCGCTTTGCGGCTGATTTGAATTACGCCGATCACTTTTCCTTCTGCCAGAATCGGCGCGCTGATAATTCTCTGAATCGCGTGCGCGTTCAACGAATCTGCTTTTACGCCCTCGAAAACGCTGGCGTGGCGAACGGTTGAAAAATTGTTCATGATTTCCGGACGGCTGTCGCGCACGGTACGCGCGGCAAGTGCCGACGTACTGGAAAGCGGGATATGACCGACATTGCGCAAAGCCTCCGGCACCAGAAAATATAGATGGCGCCATTTTTCTGAAACGGCCAGAATCGCGACTTCATCCGATTTGACATGCAAACTTTTCGCGATGCGTTCGGCTAGCGTGGAAATCGAGAGTTGTTGGTTCGATGCGTCTCCGGATTTCAGGCTGCTGGCCAGAATTTCGAATTCGTCCGCGAGTTTCTTGCTCATGTGTTAGGTGAAACTGATCTGCGCTTGAAGGTCCGATGAGACCGCTGGTAATGACAGCAACATGTACGATAACAAATGCATGGCGAACGGCAACGGATAAATCGTTTGAAATTTTCGAAAGCCTAAAGAATGGTAAAAGTATCTCGTGATTTTGCATGACCGAAACCAACTGTTATACTTGTTGTGCTGCAGGTGAGGATTTTCCCATGTTGAACTCAACGAACTTCACGGCGGGACACATGCAGCGGAGAGGGCATGTCCGCAACGACAACCCGGCCTGACAGCAGTTATCTCGTCAGAAGACTTCATTCCCTGAGCGGCATTATTCCCGTTGGCGCATTCCTTGCCGAACATTTCTGGTCAAACAGCGCCGTTTTGGTTAGTCCCGACAAATACAATTCGGTTTCGCAAGAGTTGCAGACCATTCCGTTCCGCCCATTCGTGGAATTATTTTTTATTGTGTTGCCGATTTTGTTTCACGGCGGGTACGGCGTGTATATTTGGCTGGACGGAAAGCCGAACGTCTCGCAATATCCGTGGGTCAAAAACTGGCTGTACACTCTTCAGCGCTACACCGGTCTGATCGCGTTCGTATATATAGGATGGCATTTTTACACCGAACGCTGGCTGACGCACGGCCGGTCGACCTACGAAACAGTCTATAGCGATCTGCAAAATCCGTGGTATTTGGCATTTTTTGTCGTGGGAATTCTTGTATCGTCCTTCCATTTTGGCGTCGGCATCTGGAATTTTCTGTGTAAGTGGGGACTCGCGGCGACGGTTCGCGCGCAGCGTGCGGCCGGGCAACTTGGTGCAGTAGTCGGAATTTCCTTCGGTGTGATCGGACTACTAATTTTGATCAGTTTTCGTTTTGACTGGCATCCGTTTGCATCGTACATAACCCGATGAGACGGCCGAAAATTATCGTAGTAGGCGGAGGACTGGCCGGTCTCATGGCCACGATTCGCGTTGCCGAAGCAGGCGTTCCCGTGGATTTATTTTCGATTGTTCCGGTGAAACGCTCGCACTCGGTCTGCGCGCAAGGCGGCATCAACGCTGCGAAAAATCAAAAGGGCGAAGGCGACACCACCGCCAAACATTTTGACGACACTATTTACGGCGGTGATTTTCTTGCGAATCAGCCGCTTGTGAAAAGAATGTGCGAAGCTGCTCCCGGAATTATCGATCTGCTGGACCGCATGGGTGTGATGTTCAATCGCACGCCGGAAGGGCTGCTTGATTACCGCCGATTTGGCGGCACGCTGTATCACCGCACGGCATTCGCGGGTGCGACGACCGGCCAGCAGTTACTCTACGCGCTCGACGAACAGGTGCGGCGTCACGAATCCGAAGGCAAAGTAAAAAAATACGAAGGCTTTACATTTTTGTCTGCGGTACGCGACGACGCCGGTATGTGCCGCGGAATCTGCGCGATGGATTTGCGCACCATGGAAGTGAAAACGTTCGCGGCGGACGCGGTGATTTTTTGTACCGGTGGAATTGGCGCAATCTTTGGGCGCTCGACGAACTCGGTGGTTTGCACCGGATCGGCGCAGTCCGCGCTTTTTCAGCAGGGCGTGGATTATGCCAACGGCGAATTTATTCAAGTCCATCCCACCGCGATTCCCGGTGAGGACAAATTGCGCCTGATGAGCGAGTCCGCGCGCGGCGAAGGCGGTCGTGTCTGGGTTCCAAAAAAAGCCGGCGACACACGCCCAGCAAAGAGTATTCCGGAAAACGAACGATTTTATTTTCTCGAGGAATGGTACCCGAAATACGGAAATTTGGTTCCGCGCGATATCGCCACCCGCGCCATTCATCGTATTGTCTACCAGGAAAAACTTGGCCTCGTCGGGCAAGCTGCGGTTTATCTCGATGTCAGCCACATCCCACGCGAAACGCTGGATCGCAAGCTCGAAGGCATCTTGGAAATTTATGAAAAGTTTTTGGGCGTTGATCCGCGCGAAGAGCCGATGAAAGTTTTTCCCGCCATGCACTACACCATGGGCGGAATGTGGGTGAACGCCGACGACCAGGCGACCAGCGTGCCGGGAATTTATGCGGCCGGCGAATGTGAGTATCAATATCACGGTGCAAATCGATTGGGCGCGAATTCGCTGGTGTCCTGTATTTTCGGCGGCGGATTGGCTGGGACCGCAGCCAGCAAGTATGCAAAAAATTTAGAAAAGGGAACTGATGGCGTTGACTCCAGCGTATTTGATCGCGAACGCCAGCGCCAGGAAGCGCTAAATCAAGCGCTGATTTCGCAAGATGGCGACGAAAACATCATGGCCATCTGGCGTGAACTCGGCGAAACTATGACCGAGCACGTCACCGTCACCCGCATCAACAAGAATCTAGAGATCGCGTACAACAAATTACTCGAACTCGATCAGCGATTCCGCAAAGTGAATTTAAGCGACCGCAGCAAATGGTCCAACCAGACGCTGAACTTCGCGCGCGAACTTGGAAATATGCTAGTGCTGGCGCGAGTGATTACCATCGGAGCGCACGCCAGAAACGAATCGCGCGGCGCGCACTACAAACCGGATTTCCCGGATCGTGACGATGCCAACTGGCTGAAAACCACCCGCGCAAAATGGGTGAGCGGAGAAATCCATCTGAATTACGAAGCTGTTGATATTTCGCAGATCACTCCGCGCCCACGCAGATACGACGCAGCGAAGTGACGATGCGACGAGTATCGTCATGCTGAGGAGGCTGCCTGCGGCAAGCAGGCGTAGCGACGAAGGGTCTCAACGTTAAGCTGGGCAGAGGAGTCATGGCTGAAAATCAAGTCATCGTAAAAATCAAGCGGCAAGTCAGCCCGCAAGGCGCGCCGTACTGGGAGGAATTTGCCTTGACCTGGCGTCCAGCGATGAACGTAATCATCAGTCTGCGCGACATCGCCGAAAATCCCGTCACCCGCGACGGCAAAAGAACCACGCCGGTGGCCTACGATTCCAATTGTCTCGAAGAAGTCTGCGGCTCCTGCGCCATGCTCATCAATGGAAAGGCGCGCATGGCCTGCTCAGCGCTTGTCGACAAGTTGGAACAACCAATTCGCCTTGAGCCGATGTCGAAATTTCCAGTAGTGCGTGATCTCGCGGTTGACCGGCAATTCATGTTCGAAAGCTTGAAGCGCGTAAAAGCCTGGATTCCCATTGACGGCACTTACGATCTCGGCGAAGGCCCGCGCGTCGCACCGGAAACCCAGGAAAAGGCCTACAAACTTTCCACCTGCATTTCCTGCGGCAGTTGCCTGGAAGTTTGTCCGCAGGTCACCGGCACTTCCGTCGGAGATTTTGTCGGCGCGGCGATCATCAGTCAGGTGCGTCTTTTCAACATGCATCCAACCGGAGCGATGCACGCTCACGAACGCATCGGCGCGTTGATGCAGCCTGGCGGTGTTCAGGATTGCGCCAACGCGCAGAATTGCGTGGCAGCCTGCCCCAAAAACATTCCGCTGACCGAATCCATCGCCGAAGTAAATCGTCAAGCATGGAAACAAGCCATGCTCGGCTGGCTGATAGGGTAGAATCTCCACGCGACATTTCTGATCCGGTCCAAATTTTGACTGGGTTCAAGGAGCTTACTGATGCGCTGCCGCCGCGCGTTTTTGTCGTTTTTTCCTGTTTTTCTGCTCTGTTCACTGGGTATTGCGCCAGCCAACGGCGATGAAATCGCGGAACGCGCCCGCAAACTCCACTTCTCATCCATCGTTCTCGATACTCACGACGACACCACGCAAAGATTTTTCTCCAAGGACTACGACCTCGCCAAACGCAACCCGGACGGCAGCGTCGACATCCCACGCATGAAGGAAGGCGGAATGACGGCCATCTTCTTTTCCATCTGGATTGACGGCCGCATCATGGGACCGCCGGCCATCCAGAAAGCGCTGGACCAGATTGACGCCGTGCACGAAAACGTGCGCAGGAATTCCAAGGACATGATGTTTTGCCGCACCGCGGACGACGTGCGCCGCGCGCACGCGCAGGGGAAAATCGCCGCGCTGATGGGTGTTGAAGGCGGCCACATGATCGGCAACGACATCCGCATGGTTCGCATCTTCGGCGATCTCGGAGTCCGCTATATGACGCTCTCGCATTTTTACAATGACGAATGGGCGGATTCTTCCACCGACAAGCCCGCGCACAACGGCCTCACCGATTACGGCAAGGACATTGTTCGCGAAATGAATCGTCAGGGAATCATGGTGGACATTTCCCACGTCTCCGACAAAACTTTTTACGACGCGCTCGAAGTCAGCAAGGCGCCCTTAATCGCCTCGCACTCTTCCTGCCGCGCGCTTTGCAATCACGTGCGCGACATGAGCGACGACATGATCAAAGCGCTCGCCGCGAAAGGCGGGGTGATTCAAATCAATTACGAAATGAGTTTCATCGACCAAGCGTACAAAGATGCTTCGGACAAACTTTCCGGCGGCGTGGTGCAAATTTTTGATCAAGTCAAAAAAGAATGCGGCGATGATCAGGCCTGCATTGGCAAGAAAATGACTGAAATTCAACAAAAAGCGGTCGCCGAAGGAAAACTCCCGCACGTCAGCTGGGAAAGAATTATCGACCACATCGATCACGCCGTAAAACTAGTCGGCGCCGATCACGTTGGACTTGGCTCCGACTTCGACGGCGCCAGCATGCCGGAAGGCATGGAAGACGCTTCGAAGTTGCCTAAAATCACCGAAGCCCTGATGCGCAAAGGCTACTCCGATGACGACATTCGCAAAATTCTTGGCGGCAATCTGCTGCGCGTGATGGAGCAGAACGAAAAAGTCAGCCGCGAACAGCAAGCGCGGTAAAACTGGGCTCGGCGTAGATGGAATTGCGAGGACAGTAGGGTCAACTTTCATGTACAGCGAACGCGGCCCGCGGCCGTCATTCCGAACCTGTCTGCGCAGGCAGGCGAAACGAAGCGCAGTGAGGAATCTCTCTTTCCTGGCGGTCTGCGCTTTCGGAGGGCTTATCGTGGCGACATCGGTTGCAGGTGACGACATTTCAGGTCGGGCGAAGAAGTTGCATTTCTCTTCCATCGTGGTAGACACCCACGACGACACCACGCAGTTGCTGCTCGATCCGAAATTTGATCTGGGCGTCCGCCAGCCGACGGGCAGCATTGACATTCCGCGCATGCGCGAAGGCGGCCTCGGCGCGATTTTCTTTTCCATCTGGATTCCCAGTAAAGTTACCGGCCCGATCGCCGTCGAGAAAGCCTTGCAGCAGATTGATGCCGTGCGCGAGCAGGTACGAGCGCATCCCAAGGACCTTGTGCTGGCAACAACCGCAGAACAAATTCGTCAGGCACGCAACGAGGGTAAAATCGCCGCGCTCATGGGTGTTGAAGGCGGCCACATGATCAACAGTGATCTCGGCGTGCTGCGCAAATACGCGGGCCTCGGCGTGCGTTACATGACTCTCACGCACAGCGGAAATGATGAGTGGGCCGATTCTTCCACTGACACGGCGGTGCACAACGGCCTCACTGACTTCGGAAAAAATGTCGTTCGCGAAATGAATCGGCTCGCCGTGATGGTGGATATTTCCCACGTCAGCGACAAAACGTTTTACGATGCGCTATCTGTCAGCCAAGCACCGCTTCTTGCGTCGCACTCTTCTTGCCGCGCGATTTGCGATGCTCCGCGAAACATGACTGATCAGATGATGAAGGATCTGGCCGCAAAAGGCGGCGTCATTCAGATTAATTACCATGTGGGATTTCTAAGCCAGGAATTCCGCAACGCGGAAAAAGCCGATCCGAAAATCAATGAAGCAATCGCGCGAGAAGTCAATAAGCGCTGCGGCGACACCAATGAAGGCTGCATGTTGATCGAAGGCGATCGCATTACGCGCGAGTACGTGGCAAAAGGCGTTTTGCCGCGAGTGGACTGCACGAAAATCATCGAACACATTGACCACGCCGTAAAAGTTGCGGGCGTGGATCACGTTGGCCTGGGCTCCGATTTCGACGGCGCCAACATGCCATACGGCATGGAAGACGCGACCATGCTGCCGAAGATCACCGGGGCTCTGCTGAAAAAAGGCTATTCCGAAGGTGACGTAAAAAAGATTCTAGGCGAAAATACTCTGCGTCTGATGGCCGACGTGGAGCGCGTTAGCAGAGAATTGAACGCACCAAAGTAATGCACACAAAATAACGAATAACTTTTGCGACGGAGAATCCACATGAAAGTGAAAAATATCATCGCCAGTTTGGCCGCGGTAGTCTTCGCTGCCGGAGTAATTCTGGGTGGCTGCTCCAAGCGCGAGCAACCCGCAGAGCCGGTGGCAGAGCAGCCAAAAACGGAGGCGCCCGTCCAGCCCGTCACGCCGCCGCCGGCCGAATCCAAGCCTGCGCCGACGACAATGAGCACGCCCACGGTGCCCGCGCGCGGCTACGCGAAGGAACTGCTTACTCCCGCGAAGTTAAAAGAAAAGGCGCCGGACACTTACAAAGTGAAATTCGATACCACTCGCGGAGAATTTACGGTGACCGTGACGCGCGCCTGGGCGCCGCTTGGCGCCGACCGTTTTTATAATCTCGTGAAGCATCATTTTTATGACAACGCGGCATTTTTCCGCGTAGTACCGCAATTCGTCGTGCAATTCGGCATCAACGCGAATCCGCCGGTATCGGCTGCGTGGAAGCACACCGAGATCAAGGACGATCCTGTTACGCAAACCAACAAGCGTGGCGCAATCGTGTTTGCGACGGCCGGGCCGAATACGCGGACCACGCAAGTTTTCATCAATTTGAAAGACAACAACCGGCTCGACGGCATGGGCTTCGCGCCGTTCGGCGTAGTGGACGGCAACGGCATGAACGTGGTCGAGATGATGTATGAAGGATATGGCGACAGCGCGGGACCAGACCAGGACCAACTGGAGAAGCAAGGCGATCCGTATTTGCTGAAAGGCTGGCCCAAGCTAGACCACATCAAGTCGGCCACTTTGGCCGGTGCGACTGCCGCGGCGCAATAAGCTCACGCGCTCGACTTTATTCCGCGATCCTGCGGTACTGAGAACTTTTTCGTTTCATGGACAAGCAACCAGACGTAGTTTCTTCGCGGCTCGCACCGCTCGCCAAATCCGTGTACGTGCTAGCGGCTCTCGCCGTGTTCGTCCATTTTTTGTTCAACTCCAAATACGGCTATTTCCGTGACGAACTTTATTACGCAGCGTGTGGCGAACATCTTGCCTGGGGCTACGTCGACCATGCTCCGCTCGTCGCGCTGGCGTCGCGAATCAGCCGCGGATTATTTGGCGATTCACTGTTTGCTCTGCGCCTGCTTCCCGCGCTCTCCGCCGCGCCGAAGGTATGGCTAGCCGGTTGGATGGCGCGTGAAGTCGGCGGAGCGCGTTTCGCGCAGTTCTTCGCGGCGCTTTCTGTCCTCCTCGCCCCGATTTATCTGACCTTCGATAATTTTCTTTCCATGAACGCCTTCGAGCCGGTGTTCTGGATGGCTTGCGCGGCGATCGTATTGCGCATTCTGCGGGTTTCAGGGCCTGTACTTGCAGGCCCTGAGGTAAAAAATGGCGGCAGCTCGCGGCTGTGGCTGCTTTTTGGAGTCGTCGCGGGAATCGGAATTCTCAATAAACACTCCATGCTGTTTTTCGGATCGGGAATTGCAATTGGTCTGCTTCTCACTCCGGCGCGAAAACAATTTGCAAGAATTGAAATCTGGGCGGCCTTGGTTATTGCGCTTTTAATTTTTCTGCCCAATCTGCTTTGGGAAATTCGCAACGGCTATCCGACGATCGCCCTGCTGCACACCGTGATTGGCACCAAGTACTCAACTATTTCGCCGCTGACCTACATCGCGGAACAATTTCTCCTGGTAAATCCGCTGGCTGCGCCGTTCTGGCTCGCGGGTTTGTACTTTTTTCTCTTCGATCGTGAAGGACGCAAATACGCGGTTCTTGGCTACGCATATCTTGTCGTGCTGTTCGAAATGATTTTGCTGCATGGCAAAATTTATTATCTTGCTCCGGCATACATCATGTTATTGGCGGGCGGCGCGGTCTGGTGGGAGCGAGAAATATTCTCGCGCGCCGCTGCCTGGCTGAAACCCCTGCTACTCGCGCCAATCGTTCTTTCTGGAATTATCGCGGCGCCGCTGGCCATGCCCATTCTTCCCGTAGCAACCGCCGTAAAATATTGCGCATTCTTCGGAGTGCAGGACGTGAAAGTGGAAAACGTTCCACTGAATTCGCTGCCACAGCTTTTCGGCGACATGTTCGGCTGGCAAGAGCAAGTACAGGCCATCTCGCGCGCGGTACATTCCGTGCCTGATGACCAACGAGCGCGAGTGACGCTGCTCGCGTACAACTATGGGGAAGCCGGAGCGATCGATTATTTTGGCAAACACTTCGGCTTGCCAAGAGCGATCAGCGGCCACAACCAGTACGGCGCGTGGGGGCCGGGCGGCGCGTCCGGAGACGTGGTCATTGCCATCGGTTTCACAAAGGAAAGGTTGGACTACGCATTCGGGCAAGTGCAGGCGTTTGAGACGATCAGTCCGGAGTATGCCCTACCGGAGGAGTCCGGGTTGACCATCTATATTTGCCGGCAGCCCCGAAGAGATCTCTCAACCTCTTGGAGCGAATGGACCTACCTCGATTGACCACCGGCCGGCAGGCATGATTTTCGGCCGTAACTCCCGTGTGATTACTTGCATCCAAATAATTGCTGGTTCGAATCGGTGTTTTTGTGCTAAAGACGCCGTTGACACCGCGAACCAGTCCACGTAGTCTTTGAACTGATGCGAATGACTCGCCAGACCGTGTGTTGTTGCTGCTGCGACTGCTGTTGCTGTCGCGAACACCACATTTCTGGCTTGAGGCTGCTGCGGACCTAGAACCTCCGTACACAAAGAAATTCCAAAGCCCACGTGCCAGAAAATCTGGAACGTGGGCTTTTTGTTTTTAGCACGAGTTTTTGAAGCACAGAGGAATCGCGGACTAAGGAAAGCGGGACATGGCTGAAGTAAAAGAAACCAAAGCGCAACGCGTCGAGCGGCTGAAACGCGAAAAGCTCGCATGGGATCACCTGGACGAGATTCGCGAATTCGCGCGCAACGGACGCGATTCGGTGCCGCCGGAATGGCTCGGCACCTATTTTCGTTCCTGGGGAATTTACACGCAGGGCGATGGCGTGGGCGTGATTGGCGGGAAAAATGGCGAAGGAAAAGCCACGGAATTTTTCATGGTGCGTATCCGCATCCCCAACGGAATTTTAACCAGCGATCAGGTGCGGGTGCTGGCTGGATTGTCTGAGGAGTACGGGCGCGGCGTTGCGGATATCACCGTGCGGCAAAACGTGCAGCTCCATTGGGTGACGATCCAGGCGATTCCGGATCTGATTGAAAAATTGCAAGCTGCGGGATTGACCACCACCGGCGCATGCGGCGACGTGGTGCGCAATGTGACCGGTTGCCCGGTGGCGGGAATCGCCGCTGACGAACATTTTGACGCATCGCCCTTCGCGTTGGCGGTGGATCGCGCGCTGGGCGGCAATCGCGAATTCTATAATCTGCCGCGCAAATTCAAGATGACTGTCACCGGCTGCAGTTCGTGGTGCAGCTATCCGGAAATTAACGATGTGGCGTTCACGCCCGCGCGGAGAAAACGCGGCGACGTTTTTGAAGATGGATTTTCAATTCGCATCGGCGGCGGTCTTTCGACGGAGCCGCACATCGCACTGAAGCTGGATGCTTTTGTGCGCCAGGATCAAGTGGTCGATGTGGCGCGGGGCGTAGCGGAAATCTTCCGGGCAAGCGAAGTTCTTCGCCAGAGCAGGGAACAAGCGCGGCTGAAATATCTTTTCCTGAAGCATGACTGGACGGCGGAAAGTTTTCTCGCGGAACTGAATCGCACCATCGGTTTTTCCCTCGCTCCAGCGGGCCACGAGGAAATTCCGGCCGAGGTACATCGCGACCACACTGGAATTCATCGGCAAAAACAAGCTGGGCTGGTTTTCATCGGTGCTTCCGTGTTGCGCGGAAGGATCACGCCGGCGCAGCTGCGTCGCGCCGCGCAGCTCGCCGACGAATTTGGCGACGGCACTTTGCGCGCGACGGTGCAACAAAACTTGTTGCTGGCAAATATTCACGAAGAACATGCCGAGACTGTTGCCGCGGAACTGACTCGCGTGGGGCTGCCGGTCGAAGCGCCGGCGTTCGCGCGCGGCACTGTCGCGTGCACGGGGTCGGAATTCTGCAAGCTGGCATTGACGGAAACCAAGGGTTTCGCGCGCTGGCTCTCGACCGAACTCGACGAACGGTTGCCGGGATTTTCCGAACAAATTAAATTGCACATCACCGGATGCCCGAACAGTTGCGGGCAACATTGGATCGCGGACATCGGCATCGAGGGCAAAAAAATCAAGGTCAACGGAAAAATGGTGGATGCGTATTACTTCTGCGTGGGCGGAAGCGTCGGCCACATCGCTTCGATTGCGCGCCCGGTGGGATATCGCTGCGCGGCGACGGATGTTCCCCACGCCATCGAACGCTTGCTTATACATTTTCAGGAAACGCGCGAGAGCAACGAAAATCTGCGGACGTTTCTTGCGCGCAATAGCAACGAGCAGATTCGCACCATTCTAGCGGGGGAATCGTTTGCCGCCGTGGAACGCGACGTGCCAGACGGCAGAGTTCCGGCGGGAGTGGAGGGCTGATCATGAGTTTGTTTCCGATTTTCGTGAAGTTGCAGGGACGATTGGTGGTGGTAGTGGGCGGCGGCGAAATTGCCGCTGGAAAAATCGAGGGACTGCTGCGGGCTGGCGCGCGACTGCGCGTGATTGCGCCGGAAGTTCACGTTGCGTTTGCCGAACCGATCCGTAACCGCAAGATCGAATGGCTTCCGCGGAAATTTCAAGCGGGTGATATTTCAGACGCGACGCTGGTGATCGCGGCGACTTCCGCCGCTGGCGTGAACGCATCGGTGTTTCGCGAAGCGGAAGCGCGTGGAATTTTGTGCAACGCGGTAGACGATATCGAGAATTGCCATTTTTATTACGGCTCGATTGTGCAGCGCGGCGATTTGCAAATCGCGATTTCGACGAATGGCAAAAGCCCTGCGCTGGCGCAACGTTTACGCCAGGAACTTGAACAACAGTTTGGACCTGACTATGAAGTGTGGCTGGAATGGCTGGGCGCGGCGCGCGAACTTTTGCGTGCGGCGGACGGCGGCGGCACGGAAAGCAACAAGCAGATGCTGCATCAATTGGCGAGCAAGCCGATGTACGAGCGGTTCGTGAAAGAAGCAAATAAAGAACCGTCGCGGCAAGGTGTGGCATGAGCGGGAAGGTTTATCTGGTCGGAGCGGGACCGGGCGATCCGGAATTGTTGACGCTGAAAGCGGCGAGAATTCTTGCGGACGCTGACGTGGTTTTGTACGACGCGCTGGTCAGCAAAGAAGTGCTGGCGCTGGTTTCGCGTGGCGCGCAATTGATCGATGTCGGCAAACGCGCAGGGAAAAAGTTGCTGACGCAGGAAGAGATCAACAGTCTGCTTGTGAACTACGCCGGAAAAAATAAAGTCGTCGTGCGGTTGAAAGGCGGCGATCCGCTGCTCTTCGGCCGAGCGGGGGAAGAAATCGAAGCACTGAGAAAAGCGCAGGTGGATTTTGAAATCGTGCCGGGAATTACGGCGGCAGTTGGCGCGGCGGCGGGAGCGAAAATTTCCTTGACCGACCGGAGAGTTGCTTCGCAAGTTTTGTTCACGACATTTTCGCGCGGCGAGCGAGGACATTTTCCGGACGGGGAGCTGAACTGGGCTGCGGTGACTCCGGAGACGACGATTGCGATTTACATGCCGGGAACGCATTACGAAGAAGTTGCGGATCGTTTGCTGGAAAACGGGTTGTCGCCGAAAACGCCTTGCGTGGTGGTTTCACAAGCCACTCGGGCAGAGCAGCAAGTTCGTTGGACGAACATCGCTACGTTGGGGAGCGAAGCGCAATTGCCGGCGCCGTCGATTCTGCTGGTCGGACGCGTGGCGACACAGTCGGTTGCGGAGTGGGGCGCGCTAATAAATCCGGAATTGCTGAAAAGCGCTGAAGCGAATGAAGTGGGCTTGAATGCGCGGAAGAAAAATTAGCGGGTTTTGATTGCGGTGGTTCTGATTTGTGTGCGTGAGAGTGAGAGGAGAAACGGAAATGAGCGAACAAGGACAAGTGGTTGCGGGTCCAGTGAAGCAGCGCGGTTTTTCGATTGATGCGTGGGCGGTGTTGCTGGCGTTTGTTCTGGCCGCGTTGGTGCGTGCTGGCGTGTTCAAACATATTCCCTGGTGAAGACGAAGAAGTAAGTGAAAGTGAAGATAGAAAATTGACGGGGATGAGGTGGGGTATGGCAAGTTCGATTGCTATTTCACAGGTGCGCCCGGTGAATCCGGCGCTGCGATTCTTGAAAATTGTGCCGGGCGTTTTGCTGCTGGCCGCTGTGGGCTACGCGGGGAAATTGCTGGAAGCGAACGTCGGCAAATATGCGAAGGCGCATCACTGGACGTTTCCGAATATTGAGTATGTGTTGTGGGCGATTCTGCTGGGCCTGGTGATTTCCAACACGGTTGGAGTGCCGGAGATTTTTCGCGCGGGCGTGGCGACGTACGAATTCTGGCTGAAAGCTGGCATCGTGTTGCTGGGCGCGCGATTTTTGCTGGGCGATGTGCTGAAACTTGGCGGAACGAGCCTGGCGCTGGTAGGTATTGAAATTACGCTTGCGATTGCGTTCATGACTTTTCTCGGACGTTTGTTCGGATTGAAACCAAAATTAACTTCGCTGCTGGCGGTTGGTTCGGCGGTTTGCGGAGTGAGCGCAATCATTGCCACGCAGGGCGCGATTGATGCGGACGAAGAAGATTCCTCGTTTGCAATTGCGGCGATTCTGGCGTTGGGCGCGCTTTCGCTATTCACATTTCCGTTGATCGGACATGCACTGCATTTGACGGATCACGCTTACGGCGTTTGGTCCGGGTTGGCGGTAGACAATACCGCCGAGGCTGCGGCTGCCGGCGCGCTTTACTCCGACGCTGCGGGAAAGCTTGCGGTGCTGACGAAGACTACGCGCAACGCGCTGATCGGATTTGTGGTGCTGGCGTATGCGTTTTACTGGGCGAGCCGCGGACAGGCACAAGCTGTCGGGAACAAAGCCAAATTCTTGTGGCAGAAGTTTCCCAAGTTCGTACTCGGATTTCTGATTATTTCGACTCTGGCAACGGCGGCGTTTTTCTCCAAGGAACAGATTGGCGCGTTGGCGAATCTTTCGCGCTGGGCGTTTTTGCTGACGTTTGCTGGCGTGGGGCTACGCACGAATTTCAAAGCGCTGTCAAAGCAAGGGCTGAAGCCGTTTGCGGTGGGCGCGATCGGGGAAGTGGTGATCGCGGCGTTTACGTTGGGTCTGGTGCTGGCGGCGCAACGCGTCTTTGGCTGGTAAACGGGCTGGTAAGCGGCCTCGCGCTTCCGCTGCCAATTTTTCACAGGATCCTCTGGCATTTGGCTGCGGAATTTCGCTAAAGAATGAAAGAGTGGCGAGAGTCAGGTCTAAAGAAGTAAAAACATCGAACGGCTGGCGACGAAAAACGCAGCCATCCTAAGGGCAACCGTCGACCGTCCGCTGGCGGCACGATCTAGGATACTTCGATCTTGAAACTCGGGTGCTCGAACCGCTGGAGAATCCGTTCGGCCCAAAAGTGTTACCTATGTAGCCCGGTACGATGTGCTACCTATGTCCGCGGGCCGGACCCAGCAAAAAGTGGCGCGCCCAAGGGGACGATCTTAGAACTTTTCTCGGAGAGTTTGTGTCAAGTGTG
This sequence comes from uncultured Acidobacteriota bacterium, assembly GCA_963731155.1. GTDB lineage: Bacteria > Acidobacteriota > Terriglobia > Acidiferrales > UBA7541 > Acidiferrum. Next base: position 567,570 of record CAVSVB010000009.1, on the reverse strand, counting down.
CAACAGTTTGACTGCTCTCAGGCACTGAGTCTGTAGATCCGCTTCTGTCTGAGCCCGGCCGACCTCCCACAAGGGAAATACGAAACCCATATCGTTGACAGGTTCATTCTCCCGCGAAGATACTTGCCCGATGGCGGACAAGATCCAGTGCCCGACTCACGGTGAATGTCAGGAAACGTTCGTCTGCTCGCATCTTCTCGGAGAAACTGCAGGGCTCGGGTTCAACCGAAACGAGCCTGCGACGGACAACCCGTTCCCCGACGCTTGGTGTGATAATTGTGAACTTATACGCGCCGCGCACGGTGGATGGAATGAACAATCCGAGAAGCTTGCGAAGATCTCGCTGCTCTGTTCGGGCTGTTATGAACGAGCCCGGATACGCAATACGCGAACGTCAGTCAAGCTTGATGATCTGGCCGGCCTTCGGTGGAAGTGCGGTAGCTGCGAGGAATGGCACACCGGGCCGTGCCTTGATTTCAGTTACGATTCACCCCACCACTGGAGCAAAGAGCACGAAAAAGCGAGCCATCGAGCCTCACTCTTGCCAAGCTGGAGCAAGAATCGTCACAAGACTTTCCTAAACGAAGACTACTGTGCGATCAATGATGGCGATTTCTTCGCACGCGGACTCATCCATCTGCCGATTATTGGTGCTGCAGAGACCTTTCGGTGGGGAGTATGGGGCTCGCTTAGCCGTAAGAATTTTGAAACGCTATTGAAGAAGCACGAGGACCCAAAGCGCATCGAACTGTCAGCTATGTTTTCCTGGTTGAGCACCCAACTTCCGGAATACCCAGACACACTGAACCTGAAGATGTACGCTCATATCCAGGAGCCAGGCTGGCGCCTGAATTTTCGATTGGAACTGACGAACCATCCTCTGTCACAGGAATATCACGAAGGCATCACCCCGGAGCGCGTGAAGGAAATCATGATGGCGCGCCTACGCCACGCTGAATAGGACTGAATAATCTGGCCTTTATGATTCGCTGTTCACTCATTTGTTGCTTAGCCGCCGGCTTCATTTCTGTTGCCGCTTGCAATCGGCCTTCAGGGGCGAAAAACCAGCGAGTCGAAGATCACTACATTCCGGACCCGAGTTCCGTAGGCTTCGATATCGAACCGCAACAAGGTGGCCGTACCGCACACCGATGGCTCGCCACATATACGTCCCAGGGCAAAACAGCAAAATTTGGAATCGACCTCAGTGCGTCCAAACCCCTTGATGACAAACAGTTGCGAGATTTCGACATTGAGAGCGGAAATGGTAGGTTCATTGCCGAACCCGGATCGGACGCGAGCGTTCTTCTCGCTGACCTTAAGAAAGCGCTCGAGGCCAAGACGCTTCCGTTGAAGGTCGAAAGAGTGCGCAACTTGCCATTCCAATTCGTGAGCTTGGGAAAGCACCAGTCGCAAGCATTCGGAGGAGGCTTCAATGCCAAACCTCCAGGCAACTGGACACCGATGAAAATCTTTATCGGTGAGGGAGAACAAGAAGGCGAAGTGTTTCTGAATCTCAATCCGGCTATCAAGAAAGGTCAGTTTTCAATCAAGGACGCTGACTATGGAGACATCGTGCTCGCCCAACTCGCCCGAGTGTTGTGACCTTTCTAGTTGATCTTGCCGACCACGCAGTTCTAAATCAAAAAGAGGGTGTGGCCTCATCCCACTGATTAGAAAGGGGGGAAAGTGGCGCGCCCGGAGAGATTCGAACTCCCGACCCTCTGGTTCGAAGCCAGATGCTCTATCCAGCTGAGCTACGGGCGCACGACGCCATTATAATGGTCTTCCCCTCTTCTCAAATACCTCAACTTGGACTAGCATCCCCGCTTGGAGGTGCCCCATGCCTTTAAACATCATGACCCTGTCAAGAGTGGACATGCCCGTCAGCCAGGCGGAGGGCCTGAAAATCCTGGAACGCGATCAATACTGCTGCAGGTATTGCGGATTGGACGGCAAAGCCAGCTTTGAAAACGCTCTGGTGATGTCCGTCGATTTCGTCGTGCCACGCGCTCACAAAGGTAAGAAGGATCCCGCCAACCTGGTGGCCTGCTGTCGTCCATGCAACACCATCAAAGGAACGCGCGTCTACAAAAGCTTCGAGGACGCCAAGAAATACGTGCTGGATCGCCGCGAAGAGATGCGGCGGTCCTGGGAAGCCACTCGCGTACGGCCAGCGGCAAGAGCCGCCTCCGCTTAACTCGCTTGAAACGCGTGTCGGCGCGAAAGTACGGCTCGCGGCCACTCTGGAAAACTCTCTCCAATCGCCTGCAGCCATAGGCTAGGGCTTTTTGCATCTCGAAGTGCGCCAGAACTCAAAATCGTCCACGAGTTTGGCAATCATGTTCTCCATCTGCGCCCTCCACAACGTAGCCATCACACCGCCACTGCCCTTGTCCCGCTAACACTGCCATTGAGACACGCTAAAGACATTTACGCGCGTAAAATTGCTCCGCCACCAATAATGGCTGGCGCTGGGCTCACTCGCCGAACATTTTTAGTCTCACAACAAACCTCGTGTAGCATGTTTTCGTTCGGCCCTGAGCGCAGGAGCACTCTAAATGCATAACCCGACAATTGGCCGCACACCGCTCGGGTCGCGGCACCAAAGCCCCGCCCGCCGTCGAATTGAAAAACGTCTAACCATAAAATATTGCTGCGCCGTCTTCCTGTTCCTAATGGCAGTGATCCTCTTAAGCCGGGCCCAAACGCAGCTGTCGAAGCCGGCGGGCGCGGCTCCCACTCCCGAACCTGCCGTGCCAGCTATTCTCGCCGCCTTCGACAAATACGAAGTTGTCGCTATGCCGCAAGGGCGTGGCATGCAAGATCTGAACGATTTCATTCTTTCGCTGATCCGCAACCCGGCTTTTTCGGAGAAGGTGAACGACATCGAATTCGAGTGTGGCAATTCGCTATATCAGCCCATCCTGGATCGTTATATCGCAGGAGAGGATGTCCAATTCACGGAAGTCCAGAAGGTGTGGCGGAAAATGGACCCGCCCTCGTGCGGCGGGATTCGTTGAGCAATTTTTCCCTCTCGTGCGCGCCATCAATCAGAAGCTCCCTCCAGGAAGGCGCGTGCGAGTGTTGGCTGGCGACCCTCCCGCGGATTGGGATCAAATCAAAAGCGCTGACGACGTCAGAAGACTTGTTCACCGCGATGCCAACATGGCTTCCGTGACGGAGAAAGAAGTCTTGTCAAAGCATCGCAAGGCTCTCATGCTCTTCGGTACATTTCATCTCATGCACGGAGTGGGCGGCAGCGCCGTGTCCATTTACGAAAAAGACTATCCAAATCTTACGTTCGTCATCAGCGAACTCGGCACTTTCGATACGGACTTGCCGAATCTATCCAGCACCCATTCGCAACCTGGCCGATACCATCGCTGGCGCGCGCCAAGGGCACATGGCTGGGCGCCTTGGACTTAAGTGGCTTTCTCCCGCCGATGACCACTATCCGGGAAGACGACGATCGCACTGTGCACCGCGAGTTTCCCAAAATGCTGCAGAAACCGATGGAAGACTTAGTTGACGCGTTCCTTTATCTCGGCCCCCAGGATTTGAGGCTAAGAGAAAAACTGCCCGCTGATGACGCTTTGGATGTCACTTACAGAAGGGAATTGCAAAGAGGCGCAACCATGCTGGGATTCCCTGAAGCAGCGACTGAGACGCCGAAGGAGTTCGGTGAGCAAATTGTAAATAGTGCCGGAGGCCCTCTCTTCGTCATTGACAAGCCGCGCGACGCCAAGCCAGCGGACCCCGAGCTTTCTAAGGCGGTGCAAGCTTGTCTCGACCGGAAGAGCCACCACGGCGATCCGCCTTAATAGCTGCGCTGCCCACGTAATCCATAAAGCTCAGAAGCCAGATATCGTCATGCACTTCCCTGATGCCGACGGCTTGGCCGGCGAAGACCGTCCTGAAATTGATTTTTTTCTTGCCCAGACAGATGCGACCGCAGCGGGTGACCACGATGGTTTTGTCGAGGAGTGGATAGTCGATGTCGGGCAGTCCCTGGTAGAGGCGCGTGGAGGGTTGATAGACCTCGGCCGGGCACTTCATGTCCAGGGCTTCGTGGGGACGCATTTCCGAATGCTTCCCTAATTCGTTGACATGAGTCTAAACTATTGTCCTGTCATCTATCGACAGGAGAGCCGCCAATGGCCAAGCCGACCGACTTAGTCCAGGGCACCCTCGACCTCTTGATCCTGCGTACGCTCGCGCTCCAGCCCATGCACGGTTGGGGAATCGCACAACGCATCCGGCAAGTCTCCAAGGAGGTCTTGCAGGTGAGCCAGGGTGCGCTTTATCCCGCGCTGCATCGCCTCGAGCAACAGGGCTGGATTCGCGCCAAATGGGGCGAATCGGAAAACAATCGCCGCGCCAAATATTATTCGCTGACCCCGGACGGCGCAAAGTACCTGCGCCAGGAGCAAGCGCAATGGAAGCGCCTTTCATCGGCCATCGGGCTGGTCCTGGAGATGTCTTAGGGAGCCAAAACGATGCGTTGGCGTTACAAACTGCCGCTGCGCCTGCGTTCGCTCTTTCACAGGAACGAAGCGGAGCTGGATCTCAGCGAAGAGCTTCAATTTCATCTGCAAAATCAGATCGATGAATACATAGCGGGGGGCATGGATCCACGGGAAGCTCGTCATTCCGCTTTTCGGTCGCTCGGAGGCGTCGAGCAACTGAAAGAGGAATGCAGGGAGGCGCGCAAGATGAATCTTATCGAGAATTTCGTGCGGGACATGGGCTTGGGTCTACGTATGCTGCGCCGCAGTCCGGGATTTACCGTTCTAGCGATTCTGTGCCTTACGCTCGGCATCGGCGCCAACGCCGCCGTGTTCAGTTGGGTCGAAGGCATTCTGTTGAATCCTTATCCGCTGGTGTCTCACCAGGAGCGCCTGGTCGCACTGTCCGGAACGGTGCGTGACGAAAGAGACCAAACGTCGTGGCCCGATCTCCTCGACGTGCAAAGAAGCTGCACCCTGTGTGAGACCCTCTTTGTCAGCAACATCACCGGCGCGACTCTGAGCATTGGCGAGCGCGCCCAGGTCGTGACCGGAAGCATCGTCTCCGCAAACTATTTTGACGCGATTGGAGTCCATCCCATGTTGGGCCGCGGCTTTGAGTCAGGCGAAGACACCGGCCGCAATGCGCATCCGGTCGTGGTGATCAGCTACCATCTTTGGCAGACCCACTTCAAGGGCGATCCAGAAATCATCGGCAAGACGCAACGCTTCGATAACGTCGTGCACACCATCATCGGGGTCGCGCCCGAGGGGTTCTACGGGACCTTCGTCGGCCGGGCCATGGAGTATTGGGTGCCGGCCTCGATGCTGGAGGTTTTCAGCGCCGGCAACAATAAACTGGAAGATCGTGGCGCGCGATGGTGTGAAGCTTATGTGCGACTCAAGCGTGGCGTGACCCGCAATCAGGCTCAGCAAGAAATTTCCGCCATTGCGGCGCGGCTCGAAGCTGAATATCCCGCCACCAACCGCGGCCGCGGCATCAAGGTCTGGCCGCTGTGGCAAACGCCTTTCAATCACGCCAGTCATCTGCTTGCGACCCTCGAGATCATGGTCGTTGTCGTGATGTTTGTTCTGCTCATCGTCTGCGCTAACGTCGGCAACTTGCTTCTTGTCCGGTCGTTCGGGCGCCGGCACGAGATGACGGTTCGCCTGGCCATGGGCGCTAGCCGCGGCCGCTTGTTGAGGCAACTCATTACGGAAGGCTTGCTGCTGTCAACCTGCGGCGCAGCGGGAGGCATGCTAGCGGCGTACTGGTGCCGTAATGCGCTTGTTCTACTTTTTCCGGGAGATGTGATGTACCTGCCTGGACAAATCGACGGCCACGTGCTCGGGCTGAGCGGGGCTATTTGCCTCATCGTTACGCTTGCGGTTGGATTGGTCCCCGCTTTCCAGACGCGCCACCTTGCTCTCGCCGACACGCTCAAAACCGAGGCATCCTCGGTTATGGGTGCCCGCAGGCGAGCATGGTTTCGCTCGAGCCTCGTGGTCCTCCAAGTCACTCTCAGCTTCATCTTGTTAGTGGGCGCGACTTTGCTGATGCAAAGCCTGCGCAAGATTCGAACCACTAGCCCGGGCTTCTCCACAACGAGCGTGCTCGATACCTGGATACCTTTGGCCGCCGCCGGCTATGACGCGCCGCGCGCCAAAACTTTTCAGGATGAATTGATCCAGCGTGTCCGCGCGCTGCCCGGGGTCGAGGCGGCCGCTTACGCCCGCGCTGTTCCGCTCGGCTATGGCTCGTTTTCTTCGACGCCGATTGCCGTCGACAGCTACGAAGCGCGACCCAATGAACCGCTCAACGCCGAATACAACGAGGTCAGTCCCGACTACTTCGCCACTTTGGGCATTCCTCTCATCTCCGGGCGCGAATTCACTCGCGCGGACGACGAAAACGCGCCGCGCGTCGCCATCGTAAACCAAACGATGGTCGCGCGGTATTGGCGCGGGCAGAAGCCCATCGGCGAGCGTCTGCAAGTGAAAGGCAATTGGGCGCGAGTCGTCGGCGTCGTCAAAGACTCGAAATACTACAGCATGGAGGAAATGCCCCGGGCGTTTTTCTATGTCCCGCTCCGCCAATATTTCGACATAGAACCTGACATCCACATTCGTACCACGCAACCTCTGCAAACCGTCCAAAGCGCTCTGATTCGCGAAGTGCGCGCGCTCGATCCGAACCTCGCTTTATTCGAAATGATTACGCTCGAGGAGCAAGTGAATCGTTCTACGTCCCATGAACTCGTGGCCGTAACCTTGGTCGCCCTGTCCGGAGGCTTGGCGCTGCTGCTTGCGAGCATCGGCCTCTATGGCGTGATGTCGTGCACGGTGTCGCAGAGCACGCGAGAGTTGGGCCTGCGTATGGCGCTTGGTGCCGGCGCGTCGAACGTGCTGCGTCTCGTGCTGTCACGTGGTTTGCTACTGACAACGACGGGCATAATTATCGGGGTCGCCCTGGCACTCCTGCTAACGCGCCTGCTCGGCGACCTCCTGTATCAGGTAAGCCCGCGAGACCCGCTGGCCTTCGCCGCGGCAGTTGTGGTGATGACTCTTACGTCGACTGCAGCATGTTTCTTGCCCGCGTGGCGCGCCACGCGAACCGATCCGATGCGCGCCCTCCGGGCGGAATGATTTTCTCACTCGGGCTTGTTCTTGGCCTAACTCCCGATTACGCCGTAATCGTCCAAGTGAAGTTCTAGAACTCGGGTGCCGCACCAACTCCGAATAATTAGGAGCTGTCTGCACGGTCGAGCGATGCATTCGCCTCCGGGCTGAAAGCAACCGGAGTGACTATTGAGCGCGACGGGATTGATTGAAAACAAGTGACGGTATCGATGCCTAGTTCGAACCTCGGCCGGCATGTGTTTGGAGTGGCGGCTTTGGCCTTTGGCATCGTCACGCTGGCCTGGCACGACTCCCACGACGTGCATCAGCTGCGCTACATGGTCTACGCCGCGTCCGTTGCCCAGATCTTCGGCGGCGCTGCGATTCAGTTCCGTTGGACCGTGAAAACGGGCGCAGTCGTCCTTGGTGCGGCTTATCTTATCTTCGTCTTACTGTGCCTGCCAGGAATCGTCGCCAGCCCGCAGATTTACAATAGCTGGGGCAACCTCTTCGAGCAGTTTTCTCTCGTGACCGGAGCGGCGATCGTTTATGCGCGCTTATCATCGGCATGGTCACGGGAAACGCTTGGTCGGATAGGCCTCATTCTTTTGGGCATCTGTACCGCTTCCTTTACCCTCGAACAGGCGATTTATCTTCACGCTACCGCCCATCTTGTTCCGAAGTGGCTTCCGCCAAGTCAGATGTTTTGGGCGGTAACGACGACTGTTTTGTTCGCACTCGCGGCCGTGGCTTTTCTTACGGATCGAATGGCAGTTCTCGCGACTCGCCTACTGACAATGATGATCGTGATCTTTGGGCTACTTGTGTGGGTGCCGTTGGTTCTTTCCGATCCCCACAATCATACGAATTGGAGCGAAAACGCCGAGACCTTCGAGATTGCCGGAGCAGTATGGATTCTCGCTGATCTCCTCGGCGAGAAATCGCGGACTTTCGTCACTGCAACTAGTGCCTGATAACCTAACGCGCAAAACCATGTAAATTTGAAGATTTCCGATTACGCGAACTAACCGGGTTCTGTCAGTGTTAACAGTAGGCACCACGGGTGCCCACGAAAATAATTTATCTCGTATGCTCTTTGGGCTTTATGTGCCCTCCGCATCCAATTCGGTCAGCTGAATACGTGCGCTGACGATCATGATGAGGATCGATATGAATTGTCGGACAGCAAGTATACTTTTCTGTGCAACGATTTTGGCCGCGATTAGCCCCTGCAACGCAACGCATGCCCAGACCAATCCATTTACGAAGGGGCAAGTTGCGGACCGCATCCGCAAAGTGGAAGACGGCGTGGACGAATTCGAAAAGTATCTCGAGAATCGCGGAGACGACGCCAAAAACCGGGCGCAATCGGCACAGAGCAGTGGCGCGACAACACGCCGCCAGCGTTCAAATTCAGCAAACACGGAGGCGCGGGGGAATCAAGCGAAGGAAACAAAAGACGATCTCGAAAACGCTATGGACGATTTGAATCGCACCACGAACCGACTTCGGCGCAAGTTCGATCCAACGTCGAATTATCTGGAGACAAAAGCGCAAATGGAACAGGTCATGGACAGCGCGCGCCGCGTCAACCAGGTGGTAACGAAGGGAAAATACGGCACACAGGCAGAACGATACTGGGCTGCTTTGCGCACGAATATCAATGATCTTGCGCGCTGCTACAACTTGACGCCGATGAGCGTGTAGGTCTGTCTTCAAGTCCCTGATTACGCGCTAACCTGACAACTGAAATCGGCCACGATCCCGACGTTGGGTTTTCCAACTTATCGGGCGCAATCAATATTGTCGCTATAGAGAATTGCGCAGAATTCGCGGGTGGCCACTGAACAATCTCAGCCGCCTAACCACCACCGCTTTCACCTTGTCCATCACCTCGGGCAACAGTTTGTAAGGCGCCACAGAGTCAGCGTCTCTCTTAAGGGCTTCTTCAAGCCCTCGCCGCCAAGCCACACGCAGTTCTGTGTTGATGTGGATCATCGCGATTCCTGCCTTTATCGCCTTGCGGAAATCTTCATCCTCCGTTCCGGACCCACCATGCAAGGTTAAGGGCACTCCCGCGGTCGTCCTGATGGCTGCGATTCGCGAGATGTCCAACCGCTTGTGCTCCGTTCCTCGGATCATGCTTGTAAGCATCCCATGCGTCGTTCCCACCGACGGCGACAACAAATCCACCTTCGTTTCTGCAACAAATTGCCTGGCGTCCTCTGGCTCCGTCAGCCGAATGTTGTCGGGCCGCTTATCATGGATTTCCGAACCCGAGCCCACATATCCGACTTCTCCTTCCACGAGAATCTCCGGGTGGATTGACTTCACGGCCTCGACCCCACGCCGCGTTTCCGCAATGTTTTCTTCCAGTGGTTTATGCGACGCGTCGAACACGATCATGTCAAATCCAGCCCGCGCTGCCTCTTGTGCTTTCTCGATCGAATGAGTGTGATCCGCATTCAGAAAGATTTCTCGCTCTTCCCGCATGCTCTGCACTAGTGCTGTCGCCTGACGCACACCCAGAAATTCGCGCTCGCTCTCCGATACTCCCATCACCACCGGCACGTCTAGTTCGCTGGCCGCCTGCGCCACCGCCTGCAACACAACCAACTCCGAGAAATTGAAATGCCCTACAGCAACGCGCCTCTTGTCTGCTTCTTGAAGGACTTCTGTGAGCGGTTTCATCGCAGCACCGTGTCACCGCCATGGTCGCATTGCCAAGCCTTTCTAGCCAAGCATGCTTTTGCTTTGCGAAGCTACGGTCGTGCAAGCGGACCTGCCAAAAGGCACTTGACCGGTTAGACTTACCAGGCGCTAGCCAAGTAGAAGGAAGAAGCCATTGCGTCACTTGGCGAGGGATTGCATCCATGCAGCAAACGAGTGCCAAGCGGCTGTGTGGCCGACGGGCAGCCTGATCTCCTCCACGAAGATCAGAAAAGCGGATGCCCAGAGGGTGGCACGGTGAATCTTGCGCGTGGACCAAAGGTCGTAAATCACGAGTATGAGCAGAAAAAGATAGTTGAGTATCAACCAACCGAACGTTGTGCACGAAGGGAAAAGGCCAGCGAAAGAGGGCGGCTCCCATGAGGGTGATCGTAGCGACGAGGATGAGGCGCTTGTGGGCTGGAGAATTGGAGCGGGCACGAAAGGCAAACGCGACGAGTGTGCCGAAAATCAAAATGTCCGTGAGCGCGATGATGTAAAACATTTCGTGTCGGGCACGGACGAGCGCGCCAGGAAATCCGTGGCCACCAAAACGCCCACGATCACCATCAGACAGGCTAGCAGGAAGCCCGCGACGCCGAGGATGCGATGGATGTCCACGCGACCGGAGGCGACGAGGAGCGTTTGCGTTACAAATAAAACAATCCAACAGGAAAACAGCGCGCCGTGCAGGTGAGTGATCAGACTGGGCAAGGGCGCGCGGAAAATGCCAGCGAGATAATAACTGTGCGCGAAGCCGATGAAAACGGTGAGGAGCAGGAGCGCTGCCATTGCGGAAAAGAACAGGTGGTCGAAACGACGGCCTGGCAAGTTTGTACCGAGACCAGAATGGACTATTGGAGCAGGTGAGCTGGTTTCGGAGGTCGCGGTGCCTTGCGCAATCAAGGATGATTGTTGAGACGACTTGGCGAAGGATGACGATGACCACAACTTGGCGAAATACGTGGACGATGTCAGTTTTGATTGTCTTGGCTGGCTGTTGGCCGGGAGCTGCGGTTCTGGCGCAGCAGCAGGATCAAGGCGGGGTGCTGCGGGCGAGCGTGAACCTGGTGATGGTGGACGCTACGGTGAAGACGAAGGCCGGGAATATCATGGGCGATTTGAAAAAGGAAAATTTTGAGTTGCGCGAGGATGGGGTTGAGCAAAACGTGCAGGTCTTCGGCCGCGATGAATTGCCGTTGAATGTGGCGCTGGTGCTGGATTTGAGCGATTCGATCGAACCATTTCTGGGACCGTTGCGTGAAGCGGCCAACACCGCTCTGCGGGCGTTGAAGCCTGAAGATGAGGTGGCGCTATTTACGTTTTCGACTGAAGCCGAGTTGCGAGTGCCGTTCACGAAAGACAAGAGCCAGATCGCGCAGGAGATCAAAACGTTCAAGATAGGCGGGGCAACGAATATCAATGACGGCATTTTTGTCGCGGCGAAATATCTGCTGGGAGCGCCGCCGAAGGGCCGGCGTGTGATTATTCTGATCAGCGATGATGTTGCCACGTACGCGGGCGGGCAGGGGACACGCGACATTGTGACGGAATTAATTGCCGCAGATGCGGTTTTATACAATTTGAAAATACCGGGATACAATCCGCCGGGAACGATGTTGCACGCTGCGATGGAAAAGGGGCTAGTGAACATTCGCAGCGTGATGGACCAGACAGGCGGAGAAATTTTCAATGTGCAGGATGTGGCTCATCTGGATGCAGCATTTGCCGCGCTGATCGAGCGCATTAAGACGCGCTATACGCTGGGATACTACACCAAGGCCAGCGCGGCGCTGGGAAAGCCGCACAAGCTGGATGTGCGTTTGGCTGCATCGTTTGGAAAGAAGGGGAAGGATTACGTGGTGTTGTCCAAGAACGGGTTTTACGTGCACTGAAGAGGCGAAGAACGATTTGCACAGAAGAAAATTGCGAGTCGCTTACCCGTACTTTGAATTAAAAAAGCATCCACACTTTTCCACAGTCTTAGCACTTATCACGACCATTCGGCGTTTGTAGAATAGGCGCGATTTTATTTAGTTCGAGGATGGCCGAATGCTATTTGCTACAGTGTCGCGCGGCAAGAAAATCGGAACACGTTTGCAGCCACATCTCTTCCCAGACAATCGGTATCGCGTTCAGCTGGGGAAAAAGGGTCCGTATATTCCGGTGACGGATTACCGCGAGATCCCTTCGTACCTTGCCAATGGCTATTCTCTCCAGATGAGCAACAGGGACAACAGCCACCTGCCGAGCCTGATTCGACCGCAATCGATCAAGGGATGGAGCGCCAACCTTCAGGACCTTTTCTTTCCTACGCGCTGAACTTTCCCACGCTGGACCCCTGGATCTTTTCTTTCAGTGGTGGGCGCGTTCGGGTGCTTTCCTCGCGCCGGCTAGGGTAGTGACAATAAATCTCGTTGTTAATTAAGAGCGTAAATTAAGGGCGTGACGCGGTTGAACGCGGCGCATCGAAGATGACGGCTATCGTGCGCGCGGAGTTATCCGGCGCGAGCGGTAGTGTGGGCGGAAAAATCCAGGACGAGGTGAACCATGAGTGCTTACAGCGGTAAGGAACTGGCTAACGCGTTTCGTACGGTACGGAAAAACACTGTTCAGGTGGCGGAGGATATTCCGGAAGCGCAGTACGAACATGTTGCCGCGCCTGAGTGTAAACCTGTGGGGCGGATGTTGCTCCATATTGCCATCGCCGTACGGTTTTGGGACGAGATTCATAGGAAGCAGCGGCGGACTACGATGCAGGGCATGGACTTTTTCGCGCTCAGCGAACGCGCGGAAGCCGAGGAAAGCAAGCCGCGTTCGAAGGCGGAGATTGTGGAGCTGCTTCGAACGGAGGGTGAAGAGTTTGCGGCGTGGCTGGAGACGCTGACGCCGGAGTTTCTGGCGGAGATGGTGACCGAAGGCGACGGGAAAACGGCGAGGTCGCGACTCGAGATGCTACTTGGCGCGAAAGAGCATGAGATGCATCATCGAGCGCAGTTGATGCTGATCGAACGGCAGCTGGGAATGGTGCCGCACTTGACGCGCCAGCGCAACGAGAGGATTGCGCAGATGCGCGCTGCCAAAGCTTGAAGATTCGCAATTCGACGCGGCGATTATTTCGCAGAGCCGTGGCCCCGAACGAACCCTGAGCGTGGGGCCACATTGACTTGCTATTGGCATCCCGCCTAACATGACCGGCAAGTCGGAATGATCAACCAAACGATTTTGCACTACCGCATCTTGGAAAAGCTGGGCGGCGGCGGTATGGGCGTGGTGTATAAGGCGGAAGACACACGCCTGGACCGCTTTGTTGCGCTGAAATTCCTACCTGAAGATCTGGCGCGTGACGTGCATGCTCTAGAGCGATTCCGGCGTGAAGCCAAGGCGGCCTCAGCGTTAAACCATCCAAATATCTGCACCATTTATGACATTGGCGAGCAGGATGGGCGAGCGTTCATTGTCATGGAATTTTTGGATGGAGCGACGCTGAAACAGCGCGTTGCAGGCCGGGCACTGGAGACGGAGACGCTGCTGGCGCTGGGGATTGAGATTGCGGACGGGCTGGCGGCGGCTCATTCCAAAGGAATCGTCCACCGCGACATTAAGCCAGCGAATATTTTTGTGACGGCGCTGGGGCACGCGAAGATTTTGGATTTTGGGTTGGCGAAAGTCGAGGTGGCTGGCGCATCGTCAGGTTCCGAGAACACGATGACGCGCACGGTTGACACGGCGCACCTGACCAGCCCGGGTTCGACGCTGGGCACGGTGGCGTACATGTCCCCGGAGCAGGCGCGAGCGAAGGAGTTGGACGCTCGGAGCGACCTGTTCTCGTTTGGCGCGGTGCTTTACGAGATGGCGACGGGAACGTTGGCGTTTCGCGGAGAAAGCACGGCGGTGATCTTCAAAGCGATTCTGGACGAGACGCCGGTGACGCCGTTGCGGCTGAATCCGGAGTTGCCGGCGGCGTTTGAGCCGATCGTTTGCAAGGCGCTAGAGAAGGACCGGAATCTGCGTTATCAGAGCGCGGCGGATTTGCGGAGCGATTTGGCGCGTCTGAAGCGGGATCTGGATTCGGGGCGTTCGGCGAGCGCGGGAGTCTCGGCGAGCGTGCCGGCCATCGCGTCGAGCTCAGCGTCGCTTGCCGCGGCTGCCTCGTCTTCGAGAATCAGTACGCAGAGCAGTTCGCGAAAATATTTGCTCGCTAGCATCGCGGCGGTGATTGTTCTGGCCGTGTTTGCAGGCGTGCACCTGATGCGCGGAAAGTCGGAGGCGCAGAAGGTTACGTCCATTGCGGTGCTGCCGTTTGTGAATGCCACGGCTGATCCCAACAACGAATATTTGAGCGACGGATTAACAGAAAGCTTGATTGGGACGCTTTCGCAACTACCGAACTTTAAAGTGATGGCGCGCAGCACGGTTTTTCGTTTTAAGGGGAATCAGGACGATCCGCAGAAAATTGGACAGACGCTGCAGGTTGGCGCGGTGTTGATGGGACGCGTGACGCAGCACGGCGATGAGTTGGGCGTGCAGGCGGATTTGGTGAACGCATCGGACGGAACGGAGATTTGGGGTTCGCATTATGCGCGCAAGCTGGCGGACATTACGCAAGTGCAGACCGATATTACACGGGATGTTTCGAACAAACTGCAAGTTCATTTGACCGGGACGGAAAAGGAAAAGCTGGGGCGCGCGGGAACGACGAACGCGGAAGCGTACCGATTGTATTTGGAAGGGCGGCAGCTATGGTATGGACGGACGCCGGAAGGAATCAAGAAGAGTGTCGAACTGTTTCAGCGGGCGATTGTTGCGGACCCGAATTATGCGCTGGCATACGCCGGGCTGTCGGACACTTATTGTGTTGCGACGGGGTATGGCGTGTTGATCCAGCCGAAACAAGCGTATGCGCTGGCGGATGAAGCTTCGCGTAAGGCGCTGGAACTGGACGACACGCTGCCGGAAGCGCACACAGCGCGAGCGATGGTGCTGGCGAACCAATGGAAATGGAATGACACGGAGAAGGAGTTCCGGCGAGCGATTGAGCTGAACCCGAACGATGCGACAGCGCATTATTTTTATGCGTTTATTTTCCTGATGCCGCAAAATCGCATCGAGGAGTCGCTGGAAGAGTTCCGCAAGGCGTTGTCGTTGGACCCGCTTTCGGGGATTGTGAACGTGAATTATGGGCTGACGCTGATGGTGGGGCACCGGACTCCCGAGGCCATTGCGCAGATGCAAAAAGTGCTGGAACGTGATCCAGCATTTGCGCCGGCGAACTATTACTTGTCGCAAGTGTACGCGTCGACCGGGCGTTATGCGGAAGCGGTGAGCGAACTGAAAAAAATCGCTTTGCCTCCGATCCCAGGATCATTTAGTGGAGATGCGCAGGGGTACCTTAAGATTGCGCTCGATCCCCGAATGGGAACTCCGACTCTGGTCGCGGTGGTTTACGCATTGATGGGCAATCGCGACAAAGCGTTTGAGTATCTGGATAAGGCGTATGCCGAGCAGGACACCGAGTTGATGGCGAGCATACGGTTTCCGGCGTTCGACGCGTTGCGTGGCGATGCGCGGTTTAAAGATTTGATGCGGCGGATCGGACTGCCGGATTAGAAAATGACGGGTCTGTTCAACCGCGGCTACGTGGAGGTCCGGCTGGCTATGGAATTGAGCCGGGCCAGCCGCTATGGCAAATCGCTGACCATTGCGGTGATTGACGCCGATCATTTCAAATCGCTCAGCGACACCTATGGCCACTCAGCGGGCGACGTGGTGCTGAAGAAAATCGCTGAACTCCTGCGCAATTCTTTCCGACAGAGTGACACGGCGGGACGGTATGGTGGCGAAGAATTCGTGTTGATTTTGCCCGAGACAGACGTCGAAACAGCACGGCGAAAAGTGGAATCTTTGGTGAGCTGACAGGGCCAAGCCTCTCGGATAGCCGAATTCAAAGACACCAAACCAGACTTTACCACTCGCAGCTCGTATCTTCAGCCACAAGCCGTCATGTTCCGGTCTACTCGATGGACGTGGAAAATAAACCAGAGGCCCTGGCAATTTCCCGGTGCCCGGCAATTCACGGAGTTCTTCGACTTCGTACGAATGTGCGAATGCCAGGTCGATGTCCACCATCTGTTTTTCGTCCCCGCGCAATGATCAGTTGGTGCGCAAAGCGCCCACCAAAGAAGGCGGCCGCTACAAAGTCAAAACCGTTACAAGCCTAGGATGGTGACGAGTTCGCGGACGGAGGCAGAGGATTTTTGCAGGGCGGCGTTTTCGTCGGCGGTTAGCTTGATTTCGATAATTTGTTCGACACCTTTGGAGCCCAGTTTTACGGGGACACCTACGAAGAGGCCTTTGATGCCGTATTCGCCTTCGAGATAGACGGCGCAGGGGAGAATTTTCTTTTTGTCTTTGAGGATGGCTTCGACCATTTCTACGGCGGCTGCGGACGGGGCGTAGTAGGCCGAACCGGTCTTGAGCAAGTTGACGATTTCGGCGCCGCCTTTGCGCGTGCGTTCGACGATCGAATCGATGCGGTCTTTGGGTAGCAGATCGGGGAGGGGGATGCCGGCTACGTTCGAATAGCGCGGGAGGGGAACCATGTCATCGCCGTGGCCGCCAAGAACGAACGAGTGGACATTTTCCACGCTGACTTTGCACTCCATGGCGACGAAGGCGCTCATACGGGCGGAGTCAAGTACACCGGCCATGCCGAGAACGCGCTGCTTGGGAAAGCCGCTGACTTTGAACGCGGCCTGGGCCATGGCGTCGAGCGGATTGGTGACCACGATGATGATGCAGGAGGGCGAGTGCTTGACGATTTGTTCGACGACGGCTTTGACGACATCATAGTTGGCTTTGAGTAGGTCGTCGCGGCTCATGCCGGGTTTGCGCGGGAAACCGGCGGTGATAACCACGATGTCGCTATTGGCGGTGCCGGAATAGTCGCCGGTGGCGGTGGAGAGGCCGATCGCGTGCGCGTCGGATTTGGTGATCGGCGTGGCTTCGACCATGTCGAGGGCTTTGCCGGCGGGCGGGCCGTCGAGGATGTCGGTTAGGACGACGTCGGCTAGTTCCATGTCAACGATGCGTTGCGCGGTGGTGGAGCCGACGAAGCCGCTGCCAACCACGGTTACTTTTTTTCTGCTCATTTTTCCTCTCCGTGAAACAAAATTATTTGTAGCCATTCAACCGGAGTTGCTGGCACGGCTGCAAAAGAGCCGGTCTAAAGACCGGCCGCTACAACTGCAAGCTGCCGTCGAGCCTGCTGCGGCAGGCAAGCCGCGGCCCCCCCAAAAAAGCGCACAGCAAAGGAACGGCTGTGCCACGAAAAACAAGATCAACCTGCGGCGGCCATGCCTTTCATGTTTTCGATGATGGCGGTAGCGAAGGCGGAGGTGCCGACTTTGGTGGCGCCGGGCATCATGCGTTCTAAATCGTAGGTGACTTTCTGTTGCTGGATGGTGCGGGCGATGCCGTCTTCGATGAGCTTGGCGGCTTCGTTCCAGCCGAGGAATTCGAACATCATGGCGCCAGAGAGCATGACCGAGCCGGGATTGATCACGTCCTTGTCGGCGTATTTGGGCGCGGTGCCGTGGGTGGCTTCGAATACGCCGAAGCCGTCGCCGATGTTGGAGCCGGGCGCCATGCCGAGGCCGCCGACCTGCGCGGCGCAAGCGTCGGAAAGATAATCGCCATTCAAATTCGAGGTGGCGAGGACGCTGTACTCGTCGGGGCGCATCAGGACTTGTTGAAAGACAGAATCGGCGATGCGGTCGTTGATCATTAATTTTTGCTTCCACTGGCCGTGCCCGTGGGTTTTGTAGATCGAACTTAGCGTGTGATTTACTTCGTCGTAGATGGTTTTCTTGAATGCGTCAGTGGCTTGCTCAAGGCCGGGTTCGATGGCGGCTGCGTTTTGTTCGATGGAGAGTTGCGGATGTTTGTCGAGGTTGTCGATGATCCAGCTTTCGCGTTCGGTGATGGTTTGTTCGCGGAATTCGTGCTGCGCGAGTTCGTAACCCCAGTCGCGGAAGCCGCCTTCGGTAAATTTCTGGATGTTGCCTTTGTGGACCAGCGTGACGGATTTGCGTTTGTGCGCGAGGGCATATTTGATGGCGCGACGGACCAGGCGCTTGGTACCGGTGGGAGAAATCGGCTTGATGCCGACGCCGGAATCCCAGCGGATTTGTTTCTTGCCGTCTTTCAACATGTCGTTGTTCAGGAATTCGAGAAGTTTCCTGGCTTCGGGCGAGCCGGATTTCCACTCAATGCCGATGTACACGTCTTCGGTGTTCTCGCGGAAGATGAAGATGTTTAATTTGTCAGGGTGTTTGACGGGGGAGGGAACTCCTTCGAAATAGCGGACAGG
Organism: uncultured Acidobacteriota bacterium; assembly: GCA_963731155.1. GTDB lineage: Bacteria > Acidobacteriota > Terriglobia > Acidiferrales > UBA7541 > Acidiferrum. Next base: position 549,363 of record CAVSVB010000009.1, on the reverse strand, counting down.
ACGCTCGCAGGAATAGAGATCGAGAATCTGGCGTAGCGCGACGTTAAGCGAACGAATGCCGCCGCCAACGGGAGTGGTCAGAGGACCCTTGATAGCTACGCGAAAATCACGGATGGCTTCAACGGTGTCGTTGGGGAGCCATTCTTTGTAGGCGTTGAAGGCTTTTTCGCCGGCGAAGACTTCGTACCAGGCAACTTTGCGTTTGCCACCATAGGCGTGTTCAACCGCAGCGTCGAAAACGCGGCGCGACGCTTTCCAGATGTCGCGGCCAGTGCCATCGCCCTCGATGAACGGAATGATAGGGTTATGCGGGACTTGCAGCTCGCCACCGCTGTAGTCAATCGGCGTCCCTTCCTCTGGAACGGTTTGCGCATTGTAAGTGCTCTTCATCTTGCACGACCCCCGGAATGACTTCTTAAAAACAGAATGCAGATGCGACGCGATTTGTGTGGCGCTGGCGTGCTTCGGCGCGTGTGGCCGAATTTCAAACAATATCACAAGGTACGCGGGAGCCGAAATTCACTCGCAACGTGTTATGACGCATTCCCAAGAACAGATTGCCGCCTGTTTGGACTACGCCTGCGAACTTCCTGAGTCCGAGGCTGCCGTCAGTGAGCGCATCAGAATCAGGCATTGACCCCTGTCAAAAATCAGTTAAATACTTTGTTCGGCGGTGAAAGGTCGCGCAGGAGCTTGTATATTAGAGGGCTATATATTGTGTTGGCGGCGATTGCATTTCGAGAGTCGCACGTTTCAGGAGAAGACAGATGATGCTCGATTGGAATGAATATCAGAAAGAAGTTGGCGGGAGGCTGGGGGAATTGTCGAAGCTTTCGCCTGACACGCTAAAAGGCTACCTGACGCTTTCTGGAGCGAATGCCAAGGCAACGCTGCTGGGCGAGAAGACGCGGCAGCTTATTTCGCTGGCGGTGGCGGTGACTACGCGGTGCGATGGGTGCATTGTGTTTCATACCGATGCGGCGTTGCAGGCGGGCGCTTCGAAAGAAGAGATTAGCGAAGCGCTGGGCGTGGCGGTCGCGATGAACGCTGGCGCGGCGCTGATTTATTCGACTCGCGTGCTGGATGCGGTGGAAGCGAAGAGCGCAGTGTCGGCCGCGAAGTAAGAGCAGCTCGAAGTAAGGAAGTAACGAAATAACGTAGCAAAAAAAAGCGCAGCGGTGCTGCGCCCCCTACATCAAGAAAATGTAAGAAATGCAAGTTCGAGAAAAAAAGCTAGTCGTAATATTCCTGGCCGAGGTGGGTGATTAGTTCTTCGCCCATCAGCCAGCGCAGGGTGTTCTTCAATTTCATGGATTGAATGAAGAGATCATGTTCGGGATAAAGTTCCGGGCTGGTCATGGGCGATTTGAAATAGAAGCTAAGCCATTCCTGAATGCCACGGAAACCGGCGCGTTGCGCTAAATCCAGAAAGAGCACGAGGTCGAGAACGATTGGCGCTGCGAGAATCGAATCGCGGCAGAGAAAGTCCACCTTGATCTGCATCTTGTAGTTGAGCCAGCCGAAAATATCGATGTTGTCCCAGCCTTCTTTGTTGTCGCCGCGCGGCGGGTAATAGTTGATACGGACTTTGTGATGAATCTTGCTGTAAAGCTCCGGGTAGAGTTGCGGCTGGAGAATATATTCGAGCGCGCCTAGCTTGGATTCTTCTTTCGTTTTGAATGAGCCGGGATCGTCCAGCACTTCGCCATCGCGATTGCCGAGAATGTTGGTGGAATACCAGCCGTCGAGGCCAAGCATGCGCGCTTTAAAGGCTGGAGCAAGAACGGTCTTTATCAGGGTCTGACCGGTTTTAAAATCTTTGCCGCAGACGGCGACGTTGTGTTCGAGCGCCAATTTCTGCATGGCGGGAATGTCAACGGTAAGGTTTGGCGCGCCGTTGGCGAATGGCACTCCGCTGGTTACTGACGCCCACGCATACAGCATCGAAGGCGCAATCGCCGGATGATTATTCTTCATGCCTTCGATGAATTTTTCCGGCGTCGAATGAACTTCTTCGGGCCTGATGAACACTTCGGTTGAAGCGCACCAGCAGGTGACCAGGCGCGTAGCGCGTGAAGTCTTTTTGAAGTTGGCGATGTCTTCCTTAATTTGCAGTGCAAGCTCGTACTTGTTTTTCGCTTTCTTGACGTACGTGCCGTCGAGCTTTTTCACGTACTCCTTGTCGAAGGCCGCTTTCATCGGCTTGATCTTGGAGAGGAACGGTTTTACTTTTTTAAGGTCTTCGTTACTGAGTACACCGGCTTTCGAAGCGGCCTGGTAAGCGTTGTCCTTAAAGAGATCCCAGCCGCCGAAAACGAGGTCGTCAAGATCGGCCAGCGGGACAAACTTCTTAATTTGCGGCGAATTGTTATCCGTGCGCTTGCCGAGGCGAATGGTGCCGAGCTGCGTCAGCGATCCGACGGGCTGCGCCTTGCCGGTACGAACCAATTCCACTCCCGCCATGAATGTGGTGCTGACAGCCCCCATACCCGGCAAGAGGATCCCGAGTCTTCCCTTCGGTGGCGCAATCTTAGCTGGCTTTTCCATTCAACTCCCCTGTTTGCGAGCGATTTCACTGCGAATGAGGCCCTGGCCTCGAAAAAGTGCGTACAAACAAACTAGTAGTATCGCGCACACCGCCGCATGGTTGCAAATTGCTCCGCTTCAAGTCTGCTGTGGCGAATCGGCACTGTGGCACATCGCGCACTCATCGATTACCATCTCACGCAACAGGGAAGGTCAAACGAGAAGGAGGGGTCTCGATCTATGGCCGACGAGTCTCAAAAGAGCATTGGTCGAAGCATCCGGGCAGTAGTAGCAGGTTTTCTCGTGGTGGTGGTTCTATCGATTGGAACAGATGCCGTACTCCATGCGGCCGGGATTTTTCCGGAACTCGGTAAGCGAATGAGCGATGGTCTGTTTGTCTTGGCTACCGTCTACCGAACGCTTTTTGGCATCTTAGGCAGCTATGTTACCGCGCGCCTGGCACCGAACAGTCCCATGAAGCACGCTATGATCGGCGCCGCGATTGGGTTTGTGCTGGCGACAATCGGCGCCGTCGCCACCTGGAACAAAGACTTCGGTCCGCACTGGTATCCAGTCGTCTTGATCCTAACGGCGTTCCCGACGGCTTGGATTGGAGCGAAACTTCGCCTCGCGCAAGCGCGGCCGGCGAAGTCTGCTGGCGAGGCGGCTTAGGAGCACCGCCCCGGTGGGTTTCTGCAACTGTGCTGGTTAGCGTTACGGCTCCCAGCACGGCAACTGCGAAGAAGCAGGGCATAGACGATCAAGGGTTGGCCTCAGACGGCACGCTTTTCGTGGTAAGTCTCATTCCAACCGGCCTGCCTTGTTTTCAAGAGGTTAGAGCGTCAACGGCTGAGACGCTGAGTGGCGGAGCGGACAGTTAGTGCAGTTATGGGAGGCTGGGTTACGAGCGGCGGCGCTGCTGAGATTCAAAAATCGAGCTGATCAGAGATACGACTGAGAGTGTTACGACACCCAAAATAAGCACGTAGACGATCAAGACGACCTCCATTGACACAATTTGTATGGGCAAGTTTCAGTCCAATTAAGCAAGCTTTATTTTCAATGAGTTAGATTCGTCGAGACGGATTCGTGTAGGAAAGAGTGGACAGCTGTAGCAGTTAACCGACTATTTTCTACAGTCCTGGACTAGCAGTCCTAGTATTCGTCGGCTTCAATACGGCTGCGACTTGGAAAAGCCGAGCAATCGACCATGCCTTCGACTTTATTGCGACAAGCGCCTCAACCCGCTCTTTAAGTCTTGCTCAAGTGGATAGAGCCGTCTCCGGTGTGAATCGTAAGGGGAGGGCCTCCGCCGTTCATTTTGCCGTGGATCTGCGACGTGCCCATAGTTCCTTCGACCAAGACCGGTAAGCCCAGGCTGATGCGGCCGTCGTTGGTGCTGGCATCGATGTTGGCCTGAAGGTCGCCGGGCAAGGACATGGTCACGCTGCCGTCGCCGGTGTGAATATTCCAACCGTTGGCAAGCTTTGAGCCTGGATTGGCATGAGCGGTGACGCTTCCGTCGCCAGTCTTGATGTTGAGGGCGTCAAAGCGGCCCTCGACGTTGATGTGGCCGTCGCCGCTGGTGGCCTCCAGCTGTCCGTCTAGGTCGCGACCCTCAATGCTGCCATCGCCGGTGCGGAGGCGGATCTGGCCCTTGGCACCATCCACGCGAATGTGGCCGTCGCCTGTGTGAATATCCAGGTTCCCGTTTATGGCATCGGACTCGACCGAACCGTCGCCCGTATCCACGTTCAAGTCGGCATCGCGGGGCATATGCACTTCAATGCGAAGCGTACGGTGGTTGCCCCAGCCGAAGCTGATGCCGCTGCGAGCGCGGGCGCTGACCTGAACTTGGTCGCCACTCTGGTTCGAAGTGACGGTGAGGTTCCTGTCCATCGTGTAGCCGTTGTAGATGACGTGAAATTCGACTTGCTTGGAATCGCCGGTGGTCACGCGGACTGAGCCGTCGTTCGAATCCACATGGACCCGAGCCCGGCCACTTACAGTGTAAGACTTGGTCCATTCTTCAGCGCTGGCCGAACCTGCGGCGAGCGAGCCGGCAAAAACGGCTAAAGCGGCCAAGCCTGCGAGCCGCCCGAGCATCCTTTCGGGCGTCCTGCCTGAGAAGGGAAGAGTGAACATGGTTGTTTATGCCTCGTTTTGGCGTTCCGAATTGCTTGCTTTGCGCTTGCTATCAAAGGTACGAGAATCGCTTCTGAAAGGTTCCGCAGACCACTACCCGCTCCCCACCTCTATTTGCTTCGACCGGCGCTCTTGGTCTTGGCAGCGCCCGGCTTCGGGCGTAGGGCTTGGAGGAACTGCTCTGGCGCAAGGGTATTCAGGACGTCGGCCTTGGAAAGCCAGCCGCGGCGGGCGGTGGTGACGCCGTACTGAATGAAGGAGAGATTGCTGGTGGTGTGGGCATCCGTCGAGATGACGACCTTGACTCCACGGTCCTTGCACATACGCAAGTGAACATCTCTGAGATCCAGGCGATCGGGGTAGGAGTTGCACTCCATGGCAACGCCGTGTTTGGCGCAGGCGTCGAGAATCTTCTCCATGTCGTACGGAAAAGGGTCGCGGCGCAACAACAGCCGTCCAGTGGGGTGGCCGATAATTTGCGCGTAGGGATTTTCTATGGCGGCCAGCATCCGGTCGGTCATGGCCACGCTATCGAGGTTCATATAAGAGTGCACGGAGCAGACGACGACTTCGATCTGCGCCAGGATTTCGTCGGAGTAATCGAGCGAGCCGTCTTTCAGGATGTCCACCTCAGCGCCGGCAAAAACGCGGATGCCGAGGCCCTTGGCGTCTGCTGCGCGGAGATTCTTGACGTGCTGGGCCATGCGTTTCTCGTCGAGCCCATTGGCGACAGTGACGGCTTTCGAATGGTCGGTGATGGCGATATAGCTGTGGCCCAGCGCTTTGGCGGCCGCAGCCATTTCCTCGATGGAGTTTTTTCCGTCGCTGGCGGTAGTGTGCATCTGCAGATCGCCCTGCACGTCCTCGCGTTTGATGAGATGAGGAAGCTTGTGCGCTTCGGCGGCTTCAATTTCGCCGCTGTTTTCGCGCAGCTCCGGCTCGATGTAGTCGAGCTTCAGTTTGTTGTAGATTTCTTCTTCGGTACGTCCGGCAACGCGCTTTTCCCCTTTCAGGGTGGCCAGTTGATATTCGTTCAGCGTCCAGCCCATTTCGTTGGCGCGGCCGCGCAGTTTAACGTTGTGCTCCCGCGAGCCGGTGAAATAAAGAAGAGCCGCGCCGAAGTTTTCCTTCTTCAACAGACGCACGTCAACTTGCAAGCCATTCTTGAGCGTGAAACTCACTTTGTTTTCGCCGTGCGCAAGGGTCTGATCGATTCCGGGAAATTTCAGGATGTGCTCGGCAAGCGCGTCAACCTGTTTTTGCGCGGCGTATCCATCGGCGAGAGTTACCAGCAGGTCCAGATCGCCGACGGTTTCTTTGCCGCGGCGGAGGGAACCCGCCGGAGTAACACTTTCCGCGGCCTTGCCGGCCTTGGCAATGTGCTCCTGCAAGGCTGCCGCGGCCACTTCCACACTTTGCAGCAGGAAACGTCCGATCAACCGTTTGAACGCTTCGATGGCCTTCAGAATATTCTGTTCGCTTTTTTCGCCGAAGCCCGGGACGTCGCGCAACTTGCCTTCCAGCGCGATCTTTTCCACCTGGGGGACGCTGCCCGCCTTGAATTTCTTAAACAGCAGCGCCGCTTTCTTGGGACCGAGCGACTGGAGTTGCAGCACGTCCAGAATCGTCGCGGGATATTTTTTCAGAAGCTTCTTGCGCAGCGCATAGTCACCGGTTTGTAGAATTTCGTTCAGGTGTTCCACCATGCGATCGCCAATACCGGGAAGCTCCTTCAGCTTTTCGGGTTCCTTGGCCAGTTGCTCGATGGAGTCCGGCAGGCCCGCGATTAGCTCGGCCGCCTTTTCGTAGCTGCGGTAGCGGCCGATGATTGCGCCGTCAATTTCCAGCAATTGTGCGGTCTCGCGAAGGATGCGGGCGATCTGTTGGTTGTCCATGGGGTGATTATAATGCGAACCGGTTTGAATCGAGTTCCGTACCTTTGGAGATAAAAAAGGCCGGCAGAGGGGAACACAACCCAGCCGGCCGTAATTATTGCGTTGTAGTCTATGCTGCTTTTTGTACTTCGGCTGCTTGCGGTCCTTTCGGACCTTGCACAATTTCGAATTCCACTGCATCGCCTTCCTGCAATGTGCGATAGCCATCACCGGTAATCGCGGAATAGTGGACAAAAACATCCGGACCATCAGCGCGACCAATGAAACCATAGCCCTTCGAATTGTTGAACCACTTTACCGTTCCTTGCACCGCTTTCGTCCTCCCTGAATTGAAACGAATGGTACAAAAGATTCCAGGCATGCCGGCTTGGTACGGTAGCGAACCAAAACAAACAGAACTGGAATGGGCGGAGTGTATCAGAACGGAAGTCCCAGTCAATAGAACTTGCGGGCAACCTTATAAGTTTTCGGTAGGGTTTTTTGCAGTGCAAAATCGTTTTAATTACTAACTGCCGTGCTTAGTTGTTTTGTTTACAATAAACGAAAAATAAAACAGCAGGCCGGCAACGGACTTGGCGTCTTTTAACTTGCCCGTCTGCATCATTTGTTCCAGTTCTTTCCGGGTGTAGGCGGCCACGATGATTTTTTCATCCTCTTCCGGCGCGGCTGTGCCGGGGCTGACGCTCTCGGCCAGTAAAATGTACATCCGCTCTTCCAGAAAACCGGGGGTCGGAAAGACATCCAGAAATACCGTGAACTTTTTAGCGCGGTAGCCAGTCTCCTCAATCAGTTCGCGCTGCGCGCCTTTCTTGGGATTTTCGCCCGGTTCCATTCGGCCGGCGACGAGCTCCCACAAGTACTGCCTGGTGGCGTGGCGGTACTGGCGAACCAGCACGATCCGTCCGTCCGGAAGTACCGGCAATACCACAACGGAGCCAGGATGAGTCACAACTTCGCGAGTGGTGCGAACGCCGGTAGGCTCGATCAATTCGTCGCGCCGCACGCCGAAAGCTTTGCCTTCGTAAATGATTTCGCTTTTCAGAATTTTGGCTTTTTTGTTCGGCTGCTTGACGATTTCTTTTCCCATGTCCGCTCCCGGCAATGTGAATTGCACGTTTGATGATAAAGGATTTCCGCGAAATTTCTTCCTTTGCACGGATTATCCATGCGCGTTAACAGCGGCGTCCCCCGCCTATCAACATGAATTTCATATTGCTTCAACTGTTCTGCAACACGGCAGGATGAATACTCTGCGTCGCCCCAGCGATTCGTTGTGTCCAAGGAGAGACGATGTCAGCAAATCGCATTTTTAAGAGGCTCGCGCACACCGTGCGGGTCAGCTTGGCAATACTGACTGCCGTGCCGTTCTCGCTCGGCGGTACTCTGGCGAACGCAGCCCCGCCAGATAAAAACAGTCAAGGTAGAGACAGCCAGTCGCCGATCAAGCACGTGATCGTGATCGTCGGCGAAAACCGCAGCTTCGACCACATCTTCGCCACTTACAAGCCCAAGCCCGGCGAGAAGGTGGACAATCTTCTTTCCAAGCACATCATCAATGAAGATGGCACGCCCGGTCCGAGCTACTCGCTGGCTACGCAATACTCGGCCGACATCACTGGTGCTACTGAATTTCAGCTGAGCCCGAGCAACAAGACGCCCTACGGTATTCTCCCGGCCCCGCTCACGGGCGGACCGACGGACGTTTGCAAGAACAATGGAATCTGCTCACTGGCGGATGCCGAAGCTTCCGAGAACGGTCTTCCGGACGCAACCTACTACGGCTACCTGACCTCTGGTGGCACGGGCCTCCCCAGTAGAGTGCCTGACTCGCGCGTAACTGGAGTCCATTCGACGGCCCCCTACTCGAGCCTGCCTGGCGGCCCTTTCCAACTCTCTAATTCCAAAACCTCGGATACTTTTAACTGGGATTCATATGCTTCGAGTCCGGTTCACCGCTTCTATCAGATGTGGCAGCAGGCGGATTGCAACGTCGCCTATTCCAGCAAGTCCAATCCCAGCGGCTGCAAATCGGATCTCTTTGCCTGGACCGAATTGACAGTCGGTTCGAACGTGAACGGCAAGCCTCAGCCCGCCAATTTCAGCACGGACTATTCGCCGACGGCCACAACCACAGGTGAAGGCTCGACTGCGATGGGTTTCTACAACGTTTTGCAGGGCGATGCGCCGTACTTCAAGGAACTCGCTGATGAGTTCTCCATGAGCGACAACTACCACCAGCCCGCGATGGGCGGCACCGGCCTGGACAGCATCATGCTCGGCTTTGGCGATGCCCTGTGGTTCCAGAACCCGGACGGCACACCCGGCACACCTCCACACAACGTCCAGGTCTGGGCGGACCAGCCAGCGGACACGGGTGTCGTGGATGAAATCGAAAACCCGAACCCGGTTCCGGGCACCAACAACTGGTGGATCGAAGATGGATACGGCGGCGGAGGATTTGGCTCGCCGGTGTACGGTGGTGGCAGCTACTCCAATTGCTCCGATGCCACGCAGCCCGGCGTCGGGCCGATTGTGAAGCATCTGGCTTCTCTGGCCCGCCCGATCAATCCCAACTGCGCCCCGGGCCACTACTACCTGCTGAATAACTACAACCCGGGATACTTCGGTGACGGCTCCAACGCTTACACCGATCACTTCATTTACAACACGCCGTTTACGATTCCTCCCAGCAGCCAGCGCAGCATCGCTGACGTTCTGTTGGAGAACAACGTGTCCTGGAAGTCTTACAACGACCAGTGGAACGCGTATCTTGGCGACAAATATGAACTTAACTATGGAACAGTCGGCGCGGCCAGCGATCAATACTGCAACATCTGCAACCCGTTCCAGTATCAGACACAGATCATGACCAACGCTGCTATCCGCACCGGCCACATCGTGGATACGACCGATCTCTACGCCGACATTACGAACGGCACCTTGCCTGCGGTGTCGTTTGTGAAGCCCAGCGGCTGGGTGGACGGCCATCCGGCGTCCTCGAAGTTTGATCTGTTCGAAGGCTTCGTGAAGAAAATTGTGGATGGTGTACGAGCCAATCCGCAACTTTGGGAAAGCACCGCGATCTTCATCACCGTGGATGAAGGCGGCGGCTATTACGACTCCGGCTACATCCAGAACCTGGATTTCTTTGGCGATGGTACGCGCATTCCGCTGATCGTCGTCTCCAACCACAGCCGTGGTGGACATATTTCGCACGACTACAGCGACCACGTTTCCATCCTGAAATTCATTGAACACAACTGGGGGCTGCCAACGATTTCTGACCGCAGCCGCGACAACTATCCCAATCCCCAGACCGAGTGGGACAATCCTTACGTGCCCACCAACACGCCAGCCATCGGCGACTTGTTCGACCTGTTCGACTTTGGCAAGCACACTGTCGAGCCTGGAAAGAGCGGCCACTGAGGGTCGTTAGCCCGTAGCTTCAATTTGGTAAACCTCGAACGGTGCCGGAGTTGCCGCCACGCGCAACTCCGGCAGCGTATTTTTTGTGGCCTTCTCCTACGTTGTCCTCCTGAACGAAGGCCTCATTCCCCCGTCCCGCACAGCGTGACGCAGGATGACAAACGTGGTCTCAAGTGCGTGTCTGTCGCCCGGCAATTGCCCCACCGCGCCGCCCGTGCCTATACTTGGACGCGCGAAATCTCCATGCCCATCAACACGCTCATCGTTGACGACGAAAAGCCGGCTCGCGAGGAGTTGGCCTTTCTGCTGAAAGCTTTTCCGGACATCCACCTCATCGCCCAGGGAAAAAACGGAATCGAAGCGGTCAATCTGATCCGGGAACACGCCCCGGATTTGGTTTTTCTGGACGTGCAGATGCCCGGCTTGGATGGTTTTGGAGTATTACAAAAACTTGTCGAGCGAAAAATAGATGTGCCGCACGTGGTCTTCGCTACCGCATTTGATCACTACGCGGTAAAAGCGTTCGATGTAAACGCTGTCGATTACGTACTGAAGCCGTTCGATAAAGCGCGCATCGCCAAAGCCATTCAACGCGCACGGCGCGAAATCGAATCAGAAGTTTCGCCCACCGACCGATTGGAGCAGCTGGTCAGCCGCCTGGGCGCGATGAAAACTGCTGCGGCGAAGGCTGCCGGGCCCGCGCCGTCAAAGATTCTCGTCAACGCGCAGCAGAAACTGCTGCTGCTGGACGCCGAAGACATCATTTTCGCCACCATCGGCGACGGGCTGATCTCCATCATCGCGCGCGACCTGGAAGGCACCACGAATCACCGCACGCTGGATGAACTCGAAGAAGCCCTGGCGTCGGAGATCTTCTTTCGGGCACACCGCTCGTATCTCGTCAACATCCACCACATTAAGGAAGTTGTGCCGTGGTTCAAATCCACCTTCATGCTGAAAATGAACGACAAAAAGCACACCGAGATCCCCGTCAGCCGCACGCAAACCAAACGCCTTCGCGAACTGTTTAAGCTCTGAGTGGCGCAGACAATCTTCTCTGCACGCGTTATAGCCACGCCATGCAGTAACCGCACAAGCGGGACTAACTGTGCCACTGTGCTAGCATTATTTGACACCCAATGGATTTCTCGCTTACCGATCACCAAAAACTGATTCGCGATACGGTTCGGCAATTCATGGAGACGGAAGTTCGTCCGCTGGTGAAGGAACTGGAGCGCGAAGAGAAATTTCCTCTCGACCTGCTCAAGAAAATCGCGGACATGGGCTGCTGTGGAATGTTGATGCCCGAAGAATGGGGCGGGCCGGGACTCGACACAGTCTCCTATGTGCTGATGATTGAAGAAGTGGCGCGTGTTTACACCGCGATGTCCACGGCGCTCGGCGTAACGAATTCCGCCGTGCAGATTCCGCTGCTGCAATTCGGCAGCGAAGCGCAAAAGCAGAAATATCTGAAGCGCCTCGCGAGCGGTGAAATTCTCGGCTCGTTCTGCCTGACCGAAGCGGCGGCGGGATCAGACGCCGCCGGAATTCAAGCCACCGCCAAACGCGATGGCGATATTTACCGCCTCAACGGTGCCAAAACCTGGGTAACAAACGGCAGCGTCGCCGGCGTGTTCATCATTTTCGCCAAGACTAGTCCCCAAGCCGGCGCGAAGGGAATTAGCGCATTCCTGGTTGAACCCACCTTCAAGGGTTTCAAAATCGGCCGCCACGAAGACAAAATGGGCCAGCGCTCTTCGCCTTCCGTAGAAATTCTGTTGAACGATTGCGAAGTTCCTGCGGCGAATCGTCTCGGTGAAGAAGGCCAGGGATTAAAGATTGCTCTCACCGCCCTCGATGGCGGACGCATCGGCATCGCCGCGCAAGCCGTCGGTCTGGCGCAGGGCGCTCTCGATGAGTCCATCAAGTACGCCAAACAGCGCCGCGCCTTTGGCAAAACGATCAGCGATTTTCAAGCCATCCAATGGATGATCGCCGACATGCAGACCGAACTCGAAGCCGGGCGCGGATTAACGCATTATGCTGCATGGTTGAAGGACTCGGGGAAGCCGATGGGCACGGCCGCGTCGAAAGCCAAACTCTACGCCAGTGAAATGGCCAATCGCGTCGTGTACAAAGCCGTGCAAATTCACGGCAGCGTCGGTTACTCCCGCGAGACCGACGTCGAGCGCATGTACCGCGACGCCCGCGTCATTACCATCTACGAAGGCACCAGTGAAGTGCAGAGAATGATCATCGCCCGCGATCTGCTGAAGTAACTGCAGGAGGGGATTGCCGCAGAGTCACAGAGCGCACCGAGTCCGGAAGGAAACAAGAGAAAGTATTAAGAGAGGCATGGCCGGAAGAGTCTAAAGGTTTTTCTTAACGCAGAGGGCGCAGAAGACACAGAGAAGAGGCATCGTGCGGCCGGCATAAAGTTTATTTTGTCGCGAGTGGCCGCTCGCTACATAAACCGCAATTTATCCGACGCCCTGTGGTCTCTCTGACTCTGTGGCAAATCCTCCCAGCTCGTTTTGCGTTCGCAAACTGGCGCGTTTCGCAAAAAACTTATAACTTATTACCTACAACTTAAAACTCTGCACACAGGGAAACTTTGACCAATAAGAAAAACCGAGTCTTGAGCGGCATGCGGCCGACCGGCAAACTCCACATCGGCCACTATTTCGGCGCGCTACAAAACTGGGTCCGCTTGCAGAATGATCCTGCCTACGAATGTTTTTATTTCATCGCCGACTGGCACGCCCTGACCAGCGATTACGCCGATACCAGCGCTGTCGCGCAAAACACCATCGAAATCGTCACCGACTATCTCGCCGCCGGCCTCGACCCGCAAAAATCGGTAATCTTTCAGCAATCGCTGGTGCCCGAACACGCCGAACTCCATCTGCTCCTCGGCATGGTCACGCCACTAGGCTGGCTCGAACGCGTCCCCACCTACAAAGAAGCCTTCGAAAACGTAACCAACAAAGATCTCCACACTTACGGTTTCCTCGGCTACCCCTGCCTGCAGACCGCTGACATCGTCATGTATTCCGAACCCGGCACTCCACTCTTCGTCCCTGTAGGCGAAGACCAAGTCTCCCATGTAGAAATAAGCCGCGAAATCGTCCGGCGCTTTAACGAATTTTACGGTTTTGACGACAACCCTGCGATCTATTCGATTCAAAACAGGGATGCTCTGCTGAAAGCGTTTGCGGCTCTAGATCATCGGTTCGAAGACGATTTGCAGTCTGTAAAGGCGACCGAACTCGATACGCATACCAAACTCTGGCACAGGAACACTTTCAGGAGGATAAGAAGGGAAATCGGATCCGAAAATTTCGTTAGAAAGATCGGTCAAGAAAGTCAATTCTTCAAGATCTCAGAAGTTCTGAGCGAACCTGACGTAATGCTGACCAAAACCCCCCGCATTCCAGGCCTCGACGGCCGTAAAATGTCCAAGTCCTACGGCAACGCCATCACGCTCTCCGAATCCGACGATGACATCCGCAAAAAGACCAAAGTGATGGTCACCGACCCGGCCCGCAAGCGCCGCACCGACCCCGGAAATCCGGACGTGTGTCCCGTCTACGATTGGCATAAACTCTTCTCGTCCCCGGAAACGCTGGCGTGGGCGGCCGAGGGCTGCCGCTCCGCCAGCATTGGCTGCATCGAGTGCAAAGCAAGAATGGCCGATCACCTGATTCAGTGGATCGCTCCGATTCGCGAGCGCCGCGTGCAGTACGAAAAAAATCCTGCGCGCGTTCTTGAAGTGATCGACGCCGGTTCGAAGCGCGCCCGCGAAGTAGCCAAGGTCACGATGGACCGCGTTCGCGAAGCCGTCTTCGGCTGGCAGAAAAAACGCGCCGAAATCAAAGCCGTATCCGTCGAGGAGCACGACACGCACGATTAGCAAAGAGCAGCGGCATAGAGCCGCTGCTACATGGAAACTATGGCCTCGCCCTACAAAATCAATATCCCGATGTACGAAGGTCCTCTGGACCTGCTTCTCGATCTCATCAAGAAGCAGGAAATGTCCATCCACGACATCCAAATCTCCAAAATCACCTCGCAATATCTCGATTACCTGCACAAACTCGAAGAACTGAACGTCGACGTCTCCTCGGAATTCATCTACATGGCGGCATCGCTCATCTATATCAAATCGAAAATGCTTTTGCCTCCCGATCCGCTTGCCTCAGCAGAAGATCCATCTGCCGACCCACGCGAAGAACTCGTCCAGCGTCTGCTCGAACATGAAAAATTCAAGAACGCCGCGCAGCTTCTGTACCAGAAACAGCAAATTGAAGAAAACGTGTGGTCCAAGCCCGACAAGTCGCTCTACAACGATGAAGGTGCCGAGGGCGAACTGGTCGTCTCGCTGGTGGACCTGGTAAAAGTTTTTCAGCAAGTCCTCGAACGCCGCAAAGAAGTCGCGCGTATCGAGCTCCAGCACGAGCAGTTCACCGTCGCGCAAATGATCGCCCAGCTTCGCGGGCAAATCCTCGCCAGCGAAGATTCCAGCGTCAATTTAGTAAAATTCTTCGAAGCCTGCCCGTCGCGCCACGCCATGATCGTGGCATTTCTTGCGGTACTCGAAATGGTCAAGCTGCAAGCCGTCGCCATCGTCCAGGAAAAACAGTTCGGCGAAATCCTGCTGCGCAAGAGCAAATCCTTCGACACGGTCTTCGACGAAAAAGGCGAAATGCGCCTGATCGACGAGGAATACAAATGAGGTTTCTCGCTTTTCGTAGTGGCCAGTCTTTCGCGCTGTTGCGTCCCGAACGACTTTTCGGGAAGACCGGTGCTTTTCTCCGAACGTAGTGCCGGGCGGAACTTGTCCCGACCCGGTCGGGAGCCCGGCTCCGTTCTTCGCTTTGCACTGTCGACTGTGAACTGTAAACTGTGAACTGAATATGACCAACGAAGAACGCAAATCAGCTCTCGAAGCCATCATTTACGCCGCGGATGAGCCAGCCACAATCGAACAGCTAGCCTCGGCGCTCGGCGAAGAAAAAATGGTCGTACAAGCTGCGCTCGATGAACTCGTCGCCAGCTACGCGGTAGAAGAACGAGGCGTCGAAATCCGAGCGGTCGCCGGCGGTTACAAGATGTACACCAAGCCGCAGCATCACGACGTAGTGCGCCGCTTCATCAAGAGTCTGCGCCCGCCGCTGCGCCTCTCGATGCCCGCGCTCGAAACGCTCGCCGTGATTGCGTACAAGCAACCCGTCACTGGCCCGGAAATTTCCGAGATTCGCGGCGTCAACAGTTCCGGCGTGCTCGCCACGCTTCTCGATAAGCGCCTGATCACCACCGCCGGCCGCAAAGAAGTGATGGGCCGCCCCATTCTCTACAAATCTTCGAGAGAATTCCTGATGCGTTTCGGTCTCAGTGATCTGCAGGAATTACCCAGCCTCAAGGAATTCGAAGCGCTGGCCCGCGAAGCCCTCGGCAGCGACATGGGCGTAGCTCCCACCACTGAGGAAGCGATGCTAGCCGCGCCCACCGCAGACACTTTGGAAAATCTCACGGCCGCTCAGTCTCCAGCCATCGGGCGCTCCAGCGCGCCCCACGATTCTTCCAATCCGCTCACTACGGACTTAGCCGATAATGACCAACTCGTTCCCACCGAATTCGCAGCTCCGGAAGTGGGCGTCCGTGCTGCGGGTACTCCAGTTGCCGATTCTGCGCCTGGGTCTTCGCCATCACCCTGCGAACCGCCCGCGCCATCCGACGACGAATTCCTCCGCGAACGCGAAGTCGAATCCACAGCCGAAGGCATGCCCAGCGGCGAACTCGATGAAGAACCACCGAAAGCCGACTCCGCCACCGCGGGGAATAACTGACTATCAACTCCTTTTCAACCCTTGAACTCTTTTCTATCTCTGTGACTCTGTGTCGCTGTGGTAGATTCTTCGCTCTTTCGCCTCGTCCCGCAATTTCAGCTACCATAGTCAACCCATGCAAGAACGCCTACAAAAAATCATCGCCCGCGCTGGCATCGCTTCCCGCCGCCACGCCGAACAACTCATTCTCAGCGGACAGGTTCGCGTGAACGGGAAAACGATCCGCGAACTCGGCAGCAAAGCCGACACCGGCGCCGACAAAATCGAAGTCTCCGGCAAGAAAATTGCCGCCGAAGAACGCAAAGTCTATCTGCTGCTGAACAAGCCACCGGAAATCGTTTCCACGCTCGCCGACCCCGAAGGCCGCAAAACCCTGCGCAACCTGCTGCGCGGAATGCCCGAACGCGTTTATCCGGTAGGCAATCTCGAATATTCCGCGTCCGGATTGATCCTGCTCACGAACGACGGCGACTTTGCCGCCGACATGCTCAAACACTGGGAAAATATCGAGCAGGTCTATCACATAAAAGTAAAAGGCATGCTGACGCGCACTGATCTGGAACGTCTGGGAAAGGAAATTGGCGCGAAAATGCAAACCCTCCGCCAGCCAGACGCCACGCGCGGCCACACCGCAAATTACTGGTACGAAGTGCGCATGCGCAGCTCGAAAAAAGAAGAAATGCGCAAGGTCTTGTTCAAGGAACGGCATCCAGTCGAAAAAGTGAAACGCGTCGCGCTCGGTCCGCTGAGCGTGGAAGGTATTCCGCGCGGCCGTTACCGGCTGCTTTCGCAAAAAGAAGCGGATTCGTTTCGAAGTGAATTTACGAGCGTTAGAACGAAAAAAGCTGCGGTTAAGACCGCACAGTTACCGGCTTCGTCATAGCCGGGCGCATTCGCGTAGCGCCACTGCGGACGGCCGTCCCGATCCCTCAACCCAGCGCCAAAACCGGTCATTACGAGCGCAGCGAGGAATTTCCCTTCGATTTCTAAATTAACGCGGAATGCTGCTATCTTTTCTCAGTGCCCACGGAACGCCTACAAAAAATTATGGCGGCGGCTGGAATTTCTTCGCGGCGCAAAGCCGAGGAGATCATCGCCGCCGGTCGTGTCACCCTCAACGGAAAAATCGTCACCGAGCAGGGAACCAAAGCCGATCCGCAAGTCGACGAAATCCGAGTGGACGGCCAACCCCTGAAACCCGCCGAACAACTTCTCTATTTCATGCTGAACAAACCGAAAGGTTACGTGACCACGGTCAGTGATCCCGAAGGCCGCCCAACCGTCATGGAATTCGTCTCCTACCGCAAAGAGCGCCTCTATCCCGTCGGGCGCCTGGATTACGCCAGCGAAGGTCTCTTGTTAATGACCAACGACGGGGAACTTGCGCAAAAACTCAGCAAAGCCGGCTCGCATATGCCAAAAACCTATCACGTTAAAATCAGCGGCCGGCCTGCCGAGAAGGCCATCGAACGTTTACGCCGCGGGATTGTGATTACGCTCGAAGACGGCGAGCGCGTGAAAACCTCACCGGCGAAAATCCGTTTGCTCGAAGACGCGCCCAATCCCTGGTACGAAGTGATTCTGATCGAAGGCCGCAACCGTCAAATCCGCCGCATGTTTCAGAATACCGGCTTCCTGGTGGAAAAAATCAAACGTGTCCAACTCGGTCCGCTGAAACTCGACGTGCCGCCAGGAAAAGTTCGCCCGCTGACCGTGCGCGAAGTGGCACAATTAAAAGCCCTGACGCGCGCACCTTTGTAGCGGCCGGTCTTCAGACCGGTGCTTTTGTTTTTCGGTTTTTGTAACGGCGGACTGTCCCGCTGTCTTGGTCGTAGTGCCGGGCTTCAGCCCGGAATCTTCAACTCGCATTTCTTGGGAGACCACGTTGAAACTCATCACTCGCTCGCTCATCGCTCTGATTTTGCTCGCTGGCGTTTCCCATGCCGCCGCGGATTGGGACACGCGCGGCAAGGCCTGGTGGGCGCACATCCAATATCTGGCCGACGACAAACTGGAGGGCCGCGGCACCGGCACGGAAGGTTTCGCCAAAGCGGCAGCCTACGTGACCGATGAATTTCAGAAGGCCGGCTTGCAGCCCGCAGGAGTTCACGGTTACGCCCAACCCGTGGAACTGAATGCGCTGCAGCTTGATGAGACGCAGTCTTCTCTCGACTTCATTCGAAATGGAAAAGCGGAGCCGGTGCAGTTCGGTGAAGACGGATTTCTGCAGACCACGCCCAACGCGGCGCCGGTCGAAGCACCTGCGGTTTTTATCGGATATGGCCTGAAAATCCCGGAAGCGAACTATGACGATTTTGCCGGCGTGGATCTGAAAGGAAAAATCGCCGTCTACGTCACCGGCGGACCTTCTTCGATTCCAGCTTCCGTGAAAGCGCACAATCAGTCCGGCGAAGAACGGCGAAAAAATATTGCGCAAGCGGGAGCGGTCGGGACCGTGATGATTTTGAATCCGCAAACGCAGGAAATTCCGTGGTCACGCATAGCCGGCGCGCGATTGTCTGAACGCATGGAATTGCAGGACGCCGCAGTCGCGACGTGGCCGAAGTTCACAATGACGATGAATCCGGTGCATGCGGACAAATTGTTTGCCGGAAGCGGACATTCCTTTCAGGAAATTACTGCAGTGCTCGGCACCGACAAGGCGCTGCCGCACTTTC
Source organism: uncultured Acidobacteriota bacterium (assembly GCA_963731155.1). Taxonomy (GTDB): domain Bacteria; phylum Acidobacteriota; class Terriglobia; order Acidiferrales; family UBA7541; genus Acidiferrum. The sequence goes on along the minus strand of CAVSVB010000009.1, from coordinate 530,844 downwards.
CGCTGAATATCACGATTCGCGCGAAAACCGCGGAGAAGCGCTCCACCGCACATTCGGAAAATCTTGCGGGAGTGCTGCTCGGCAGCGATCCCAAACTGAAAGACGAATACGTCGCGATCAGCGCGCATCTCGATCATCTGGGAATCGGCGAACCAGTGAACGGAGACAAAATCTACAACGGCGCGATGGACGACGCCTCGGGAATCGCTTCGGTAATCGAGATCGCGCGCGCAATGCGCGGTTCAGACGTGAGGCCGAGACGCTCCATTTTATTTTTGGCGGTCACGGGAGAAGAAAAAGGCTTGTTGGGCTCGGAATATTTTGCGTCGCATCCCTCAGTGAAAGGCAAAATCATCGCGGATCTGAACATGGACATGTATCTGCCATTGTTCCCGCTGAAATATCTGGAAGTGCAGGGGCTCGGTGAATCCTCGCTGGGCGATGATGTCACCGCGGTTGCCAAAGACGCTGGCGTAACGGTGCAAGCGGACAAACAGCCGGATCACGTGCGCTTCATTCGAAGCGATCAATACAGTTTCATCAAGCAGGGCGTGCCATCACTCGCGTTCAAATTCGGTTGGCTGCCGGGTACACCGGAAGAGAAACTTTTCAACGACTGGTACAAAGAGCGTTACCACGGAGTGAAGGACGACGTGACGCAGCCAGTGGATGCAGCCGCGGCGGCGCAGTTCAACGCCATCCTGGAAAAACTTGCGCTTCGAATCGCAAATGCGGATCTGCGCCCAAGCTGGAATTCCGACAGCTTCTTCAAAAGATTCGCCTTAGCGCAATAGCGTTAAATTAGCAAGGAACGAGGCCTTCTCTTTGTAGCTATTTCGCGCTACAAGCCGCTCGTTCCACGAATCCCGCGCAGCAATCGCGCAAACCCTCGAGTGTTCTAAACCGTCATCAGAGTAGCAAGGAGGGCACGCCTGTTCTTCGCGCCTCCCATCCAGCGCCTCCGTTTCAAGGATACTTTAGGCAGAACATCACATGGATGCTCCGCGACGAATAGCAGGCCGGAAATTTATTTCGACTGAACGAAGGCGGCGCGCGTGATCTGGTATTTCTTCTTTTTTCTGGTTTCGGGATTCTGCGGAATCCTATACGAGCTGGTCTGGCTGCGGCTGGCCATGGCGCAGTTCGGCGTCACCACTCCGCTGGTTTCGATCGTACTGTCCATGTTTATGGCCGGCCTCGGTCTCGGATCGTGGGCAGCCGGTACGTTGATCCGTCGCTATGAAGGCCGCGCTAATTTCCCGCCGCTACGCCTGTATGCGCTCTGCGAATTGTTAATTGGCGTTTCCGCTCTTCTCGTTCCTTTGCAGATGCTCTGGGGCCATCGCCTGCTCGAACAACTCTCTGGCCAAAATGGCATTTCGTCCGGCAGCTACTACCTGGTAGCCGGCACATGGCTGGCGTTAACCATGATTCCCTGGTGCGCGTGCATGGGAGCAACCATCCCGCTGGCAATGTTTGCCATTCGACGCGATGTAAAAAGCGAAACCAAGCGCTCTTTCAGCTTTCTTTATGTAGCCAATCTGCTGGGCGCGATCGTTGGCGCCACCATTCCGCTGCTGTTCATCGAAGTCTTCGGCTTTCGCGGCACGCTTCGTGTCGGAACTATCTTGAATTTCGCGGTCGCGCTCTCTGCGTTTCTACTGTCCCTGGGTACGGAGCGAGTCGGCGCGCCGGAAATCGGCAGCTCCCGCGCAACCAGCCACAGTGATTACCGGATCGCAAAAGGGCATTCTCTCGCTGCTGTTTCTTACTGGCCTGGCGACCATGGGAATGGAAGTCGTTTGGATTCGCCTCTTCACGCCTAGCATCGGCCCAATGGTTTACTCCTTCGCGTTGATATTGGCATCGTACGTTTTCGCTACGTTCGTCGGATCGAGGATTTATCGCGCATGGAGCCGCAATCACTCTGTCGAAGGCGCGTTGATTTGGGTTGTGCTTTCGTTTCTTGGAATTCTGCCGCTGGCAGCGACCGATTTGCGTTACCTGATGGCGCCTCTGTTTCGCGTGTTTATCGGCGTCATGCCTTTCTCCGCCGCAATGGGATTCCTAACTCCTATGCTCGTGGACCGCTGGTCGGAGGGCGATCCGGGCCGGGCTGGCCGGGCTTATGCGGTGAACGTGCTTGGTTGCATCCTGGGACCTCTGCTGGCCGGTTTTCTTGTGCTGCCACTGGTTGGCGAGCACACAGCGATGCTGATCTTTATTTTGCCTTTCATGGCCATGGCGGTATTCCCGGTTGGAGTCGCCAAGCTAAGCACGGTGGATCGCGCCTTTGCCTACTCGGTCGTCGCGGCAGCTGTGCTTGTTTTTGTGCTCACCAAGGATTTTGAGTCGGTCTTTCCGCGTCGCGTCGTCTTACGCGACAGCGCTGCCACGGTCATCGCCACAGAAGCTGGCAGGCTTCGCGAGAAACAGCTCTTGGTGAATGGCATCGCCATGACCGGATTGAGTCCGATCACGAAAATGATGGCCCACCTTACGCTCGCTTCGCACGAACAACCGCCACAGAACACTCTGGTGATTTGCTTCGGCATGGGTACCACTTTCCGATCGGCGCTGACGTGGGGAATTCCTGCCACAGTAGTGGACCTGATTCCCAGCGTTCCGAAACTTTTCTCCTACTATCATTCCGATGCCGCGCAGGTCGTGGCGCTTCCGGGAGCTCGCATCATCTCGGACGACGGGCGCCGTTTTCTGGAACGTACTTCGCAAACTTTCGATTCCATCATTGTTGATCCTCCGCCCCCGGTGCCCGCGGCAGGTTCCAGCCTGCTGTATTCGAAGGAATTTTACGCACTGGTGAAAGAACATCTACGCGAGGGAGGAATTTTTCATCAGTGGCTGCCGGAAGGCGACCGTGCCACGGAAGCCGCTGTCGCGCGCTCCCTTAAGGATTCATTCCCGTATGTTCGCGTGTACAGCTATGTAGGCGTTCCGGGGCTGCACTATCTCTGCAGCATGAGCCCGATCCCAGTGCGCACGCCTTCGGAGCTGGTTGCGCGGATGCCTGCCAAGGCCCTCGCCGATTTGGTGGAATGGGGGCCGTTCAAAGATCCACAGCAGCAGTTTGGGATTGTCAATCCGAACCGCTACTCGCTGGACGACCTGATCGCGCTTTCGCCGGACACCCCGGCTCTTCAGGACGATCGCCCCGTGAACGAATACTACTTCCTGCGCACTCCGTGCCCGGACTGTATCCCCGGAGTGGAATTCATGCGCCAGCGTTTGTATTCGGGATTCGGCAAATTCCTGCACCCTGGCCCAGTCGTCGCCAGCCGCTAACGGCAATTGCATCGTTATGAGTCGTTATTAGGTGTCGGCCATTGCCGCTGCGGTGGACCCATGTACGATGCCGGGACATCAGCCGGGACAACCGGGACACCGGGACAAACCGGGACATCTGCGGGTTGACTTGAAGCGCGAGGTGGCCTAGTATCCGGCACACCCCAACGGGCAAGGGGCAAGCGGATGAGCGAGTGGGTTTACCTGCAAGGCGATCCTTCCGAGCAACTTACGCAATACCATTACTTCTCCATGGTCAAGCGGCAGGGAACGGGGGACGTGACGTTTGAGATTACTGTGAAGGAGTTCGCTGTGCCGCCAACCGGACAGCGCATGCGTTTCTACGCGGAAGCGGACAAACCTTTGAACCAGAAGACTGCGTCCTTCGTGCCGTGCGGCTGGGGCAGTACTATTTTTGCCGCGCTGGGCGATTGCGTCCGCTTGATCCGGCAGTTTCCGTTTGAGGGAGAGGATGGAGCCGCGCCATGATCCTGGAATTCACCAAACGGCAGATCGAACCTGGCGTGACCGCGCTGATCATCAAAGGCAGCATTCATTGCGGCCCGGAGTGCGCGCGGCTGGAAAAGCAAGTTGATGAGCTGATCGGCTCGAGCGAGTATCGAGTGATTTTCGATATGGCGGGCGTCACGCACATGGACAGCGCGGCGATCGGAGCCCTGGTGCGCTGCCTGACTAAACTGAAAAAGGCCGGCGGTGGACTGCGCATGGCGTGCGCGCAACCGATGGTGGATTACAGCCTGAAACTTACCAAGCTGGATAAACTCATTCCGAATTTCGCGAGTGTGGGCGAAGCGGCCATGGGATTTTCCGCGAGTGCGCAGGCCTAGGACTTGTTCTGCGGCTCGAATTCTCCGGCCGGGTTGGCGCGCGGCGCGACCGACGAAACCATTTCGTCTGGAGCCCTGCGAGAGTAAACTACTGCGAGCCATGCAACTTACCAGAAATGAAATCGGGGACGGAATGACCGCAATCGCGATTGCGGGTAGCGTGCATTGCGGCGCGGAGTGCACGCTACTGGAACACGAAGTGGATTCACTGATACAGGAGAAGCAGACACGCTTGATTCTGGATTTGTCCGCCGTTTCCACCATGGACAGTGCGGCGATTGGCGCGGTGGTGCGCTGTTACCGGAAGCTGAGGAGTGCCGGCGGAGATTTGCGACTGGCTTGCGCGCCTCCGGTGATCACCCGCATTCTGGACCAGACCAAAGTGAATAAAATTGTTCCCACGTTCGCAAGTGTGGCGGACGCAGCGTCGAGTTTCGCTCCTTCCGCTCAGTGAAGAGAATTTCCACGCAACGCTGAGCCAGCAACAGACCTACGCCGTGCAAGAGTTGAGATCCTTCGTGGATCCTTATCGGATCGACTCAGGATGACAATTGTTGTACTTGAAAAATACCTGAGCTAGCGCGGCTGCGGAAGTGGGAAGAGCAGCAGGTTGCGCTTGCCGGGAGGCACCACCGCGAGCGTCCCACCATTGGGAGAAATTGCGAAATCGCGGAAGGTCAAGCCGTGAAGAATCGAAATGGGGTCCGGCTGAATGACCGGGATTTGATCGGAGTGGGTGCCGGAAACATTTTGCAGCTGCGGCAAGGGAATCCAGACCAGGTCGCCGGATTTGCGCTCCGGCGAACGTTTGATGAGCAAATAGGATTCGTCGGCGGACCACTGGATGGCGCCAAGTCCGATGCGGACACGCGCGAGACGGTTGGGATTTTGCAGATCGCGAACTTCCAAAACTTCTTTGTCGATAAAATAGGCCACACGCTTGCCGGAAGGTGAAACGGAAAGACCCGTTTCGTAACCGTCGAGGGTGGCGAGCTCTTTGTCATCCTGGGCGAGCATTTCCAGGCGCTGCAAGCGCGGCGGGCCGGAAAGATTTTTGTCGCGCTCGATGCCAATCGCCGAATTGCTATGCGGAATGGGAACGGACGCGATGAACGTGCGGCCTTCAAATGCCGGACCGGCTGGGCCGGTTTTTACGTTGGCGAACTTGTAGGAAAAAAGCATGTTGGGCTTCAGAATTTCCGTGAGATAGACAATCGTGGCGTTGTCGTTCAGCCACATCGGATCGGCGGCATCGTGGATCACAGCGTTGTCACCGCTGAGCTTGATTTCGCGGCCCGATTCATCCAGCACCAGAGTCATGCGCTCATCCTGCTGGTGGTCCGATTCGGTCAGGATTGTGCTGGTGAGCAGCTGCACCAGAACCATGCGGCCATTTGGCGAAAAATTAAATCCCGCCACGATATAGGTGAATGGAGGAGTGAGTGGCTTGTCTTTTTCACTCTGGGTCTTTTTGTGCTTTTTGCCTTTTTCGTCCGCGTCGTCGGAAGAGTCTTCGCGGTTGACCGGAGTCATGGGGCCGGCGACGGTAAAGTGTTCGCCGGTAAAAATACGCTTCCGCCGACCGCCGTTGCCGTCGGCAATCCATATGTCGTCGCGTTGCATGTCGTATTTCTTATTTCTGAACATGCGGCGGACGGAGTAGACGATGCGGCCGTCGGGCGCGAAGGCGAAAGAGGTGATGTCTTCATCAATGGTAGTGGTGGGTTTGTCCAACGATTGCGCTGGGGAAGAGGGAAGAAGAAGAAAGAAAATGACAACGCAGAGACACAGAGTCCGCAGAGGAGCGCGGAGTCTGGAATAAAAATTAAGCGGCGTGGCGGATCTATCCTGCACGCAGTCAATCGAAGAAGCAGAGAGATTCCTCGCGGCGCTCGGAATGACGGTTGGTCGTTGTGCTTCTCCAGGTCGCGAAGCCGTGCCGCTCTGTCGCACAAGATCGGGGAGGGGGAGGAGACGCGGCTGAGGCGGAAGGATCACAGGCAAATTTTTTGAGCAGGGCGAGAGAGGGCTCATGGTTTGGGGTGTGGTCCAGTGTACGCGGAGCAGCAGGGTTTTTCGACGGGAGTGAATTCCATCAGCTCGACGCGGGTGTCGTCAGGGTCGTAAAGGTTGAGCTGCCATTTGCCGTCGCGGCCGATTTTGGGTTCTCCGGTGAGCTTCATGCCGTTGGTTAGAAGCTGTTTGGCGGCTGCATGGATGTCTGGAACGCCCAGCGCAATGTGGTTCATCACACCAAGAGTGTGCTTGTTGGCTTCGAGGGGCACGTTCAGCATGTATTCAATCCAGTCGGTGCCATCAGGAACTTGCATGTCCACCCACCTTGTTTCGTCGTCTTTCATTCCGCCGTGCCAGTAACGGCGGAAGCCGAGAATATCCTTGTAGAAATGATCCACAGCTGGGCGATTATGCACGACAAATCCGACGTGGATCAGGTGGCTGCTCACTTGAGACCTGCTCCAGCTATCGGAGTCGTGATCGCGCCGCTGCACAAAAGCGATGCGATGATTTTCCGGGTCAGTCGCTTCAAATCCATCGGTTTCGTCATCCACAGGAGTGATTTTGCCCGTCTTGACTCCATTAGCCTCTAAGTAAGTCTGAAGGCCGGCTGCAGCTCGTAGTCGTGAAAGCTATCTGGGTCACGAGATTGGATGAGCCGTCGTAATTCGGACGATCGAACTGAATGGTTTGGGAGCCCACGTTAACGCAGGGCACGACGATGGGGTGGCAGGCGCCTGAGTTCGATCCGAATCCGAGATTCTTTGAGTAAAAGCCGCGTGAGCTTTCAAGATCGGACGCCGCTATGCGCACGCTGGCGATTCCAGTAATCGCGGGCCGAACCGGCGGATGTAGCGCGACCGCCCACGCGCAGAGAGCTAAAATCACCAACGAGCTTAAGATCCATTTCACAGCTGCACCTCACGACCCCGCGCGAGACTTTATTTTACGAATTTCGTCGAGGCGTTGGCGGAGGCGTTGCTCGAAGCCTTGGTCGGTGGGTTTGTACCAGGTGCGGGCGGCTAGATTGTCCGGGAGGCATTGCATGTTGGTGACTCTTTTTTCGTAGTTGTGGGCGTATTGGTAGTCTTTGCCGTAGCCGAGATTTTTCATCAGGCCGGTGGGCGCATTGCGAAGATGAAGAGGGACGGGATCGGCTTCGGTCTTCTGGACGTCTTCCTGGACGTCGCCGTAGGCCGTGTACAGGGCATTGGATTTTGGCGCTAGGGAAAGATACACGGCGGCTTGTGCTAACGCGAGATGGCCTTCTGGCGCGCCTAGAAAGTCGAAGGCGTCTTTTGCGGCGAGAGTGATGGCGAGTGCGCCGGGCTCGGCCAGGCCGATGTCTTCGCTGGCCATGCGCACCATGCGACGCGCGAGATAGAGCGGGTCTTCGCCGGATTCGAGCATGCGAGCGAGCCAGTATAAAGCGGCGTCTGGATCGGAATTGCGCACGGATTTGTGCAGCGCGGAAATTAAGTTGTAGTGTTCTTCGCCGGATTTGTCGTAACGGAGGAGTTTGCGCTGCAGAACGTCTTCCAGTAATTCGGATGTGATTTGCAGAGCACCGTCGGGGCCTGCTTTGGCGCTGCGAACACACAGTTCCAGCGTGTTGTACGCGGCGCGGGCGTCGCCGTTTGCAAAGGAGGCGATACGGAAAAGCACTTGTTCGGAGGCTGCGATATTTTGCTGGCCAAGACCATGCTCTTTATCTGTGAGGGCGCGGTGGAGAAGTTCGGCGATTTGCGGAGTGGTGAGCGCTTCGAGGACGTAGACCTTGGTGCGAGAGAGCAGCGGCGAGATGACCTCGAAGGAAGGATTTTCCGTGGTGGCGCCGATAAAAATAATGTGGCCGGCCTCGACGTAAGGAAGAAAAGCATCCTGCTGGGCTTTGTTGAAGCGGTGAACTTCGTCCACGAAAACGATGGTGCGACTGCCGGACTTGGATTTGAGTTCGGAAGCGGCCATGACTTCCTTGATTTCTTTTATGCCGGAGAGCACGGCGCTGAAAGAAATGAAATCGGATTTGGTGAGCCGCGCGATCAAACGAGCGAGAGTGGTTTTGCCGCAGCCGGGCGGTCCCCAGAAAAGCATGGAGCCGATATTGTCGGACTCGATTTGCATGCGCAGCGGTTTACCGGGGCCCAGGAGCTTTTCCTGGCCGATGAATTCGTCGAGTGTGCGCGGGCGCATGCGCTCGGCGAGTGGCTGAAGCGCGGAGGGAGTTTCCGGCTCGACAGGTGAGGGGAGTGGAGGGAAGAGGCTCATGGCAAAGAATAAGTGTAGAGCGTGAGGTGGGTGAAAGGCGAGAACGGGTCGACAGTCGAAAGTCTTCGGACGGCAGGGCTTGTGGATAGCGTTGTGCACGATTGCGAAGAGGGAGCCACCCCGGGTTGTGCCCCCGGTACGTTTCGTAAGAGGCGCAGATACCGGACTTGCGTACGCAAGAGCGAAAAAGAGTGAAGGAAGAGTTTGCAAAAGATTGAAAGCAATGAGCGAGGAATCTGCACTCTTGAGAAGAAGAATCGCGCAAGGGCGAAGATATGCAGAGCTGCGGAGTGTAGCGGGAGTTCCGAAGGATCGGCAGCGGAAGGGCAGCCGTTCGAATTACTATTAAGTTATACTAATATATATTATTCTTACAGTAAAAAGAAGTCAAGGGAAATTTAATTTGAGAAATTCGCGAAATTCACAATCGGCACCCGGCGACGGGTAACGCGCTAGTCGCTTCTACAGTGAACGATAAGAAATTTGCCACGCCGAATTGCTTCGTGAACAGTCAGGAGAGCGGTGCATCAGAATTCTGGAAAGCGGAGCGCCACAAAAGCGCTCCGCTCCCATTGTCCCGATTTCGGCAGAGTTCGACGCTCAGCGGTGACCGCCGCCTCCACCTCCAGCATGACCGCCACCTAGAACCGCCGCCTCCACCCTGACCGCCCATTCCGTGCGAGCCGATAGAGCCGCCGCCTCCATGGAAGCCTATGCCACTATTTCCCCCGTGGAATCCAGCGGCCATAGCGCCGGGATGACCGGCGAAGCCGCTGTGGCCGGAATAGCCAGGACCGCGGTAAACGCCGTGATCGACGTGGGCATAGTAGTGAGCTTGACGATCCCCATTACCGAAGCGCCCTGTATCGCCAAAGTGATGAAAATCTCGGTCATCAAAGCGATGGTCGAAATGGCCGAAGAAAAGAAACGGCGCGAAGCCCACGTCAAACGGTGAATAGAAACCCCAACCGAATGGGCTGTAGAAGATCCCGTCCCCTGGGATGAACGTATAAGAGCCATAATACGGGTCCCAATCCCAACCGGCTCCGTACCAATTAGTAGCCATTTGGTAGTCTTGCGCCCTATCCACGTTGGCTTCCGCCAAATAAGAAGAGCGCAGGCTGCTCCAGCGATACAAATCGTCTTGTGTTTCTTTGTCGAACTTCTCGGACTTCATCGACCCGCCGACGCCGAGGGCGAGCTGATGTTCATTCTTCACCTCGATGTCTTTGCCGTTCAGTTGGACATTGGCTTGCCCCTGGTAGACGCGAACGATATCGTGGTCCGCGTCAAAATCGTAGAAGCCGGTCTTGGTAAGTCGAACCTTCGCGCCGTCCTCCACGATGACAACGTTGTTTTCCGGGTGCAATTCGGCCACCTCGGCGGTGGCTTCGCCTTTGTTCAAGCGGAGTTCTGTATCGGTCAAACCGGGCGAAATCATCGTTACAGAGCTGTTGTCGCCGAGTCTAAAAAAAACGCCCGGCGTCAAGAGAAGCTCCACCTTACCTGTTTGCGTTCCCAGCGACTGACCAGGCTTCAATTCTGTTTTCCCAATCGCTTCCGGACCGAGGCTATGCCCTTCAATAGAAGCCTGGCCCTCGACGTAGTTCAAACTTCCTGGACGTGCTGGAATCGCTTTTGCATTTGCTGTCTGAGCTGGGTCTGCGCCCCAAGCGGGCACAGAGAGAGCTGCAGCCAGGAAGACGCTTGCAATTCCTATCAACCTCGACTGGCTCATCTTTCTACCTCCACAACGATTAGATGCGGAGGTTCCTGTCTTTGAGTACAAGCTGCCGGATGAGCGGAATTACTACTTCTACGTTTTAGCTTAGTATAAAAGTATGAGCTGCCTTTACCGTTGCATTGGTGCCAGTTTCTCACTCGATTGCTGCGGCTTGGTCACATTGTCAACAAATTGTCACCAGAAACCATGCTCGAACGGCATGGTATAAGCGATGCGCTGAAGACGGGTGACGGAGCCGCAGGACATAGGTATATAGTGAGGAAAGGATGTGTGCGCAGGAGAGGAGGACCATATGAAGAATGCGGGATTTGCCAGGATCGCGTTTGCGATGCAGTGTTTTGCGCTGACAGGAGCGATAGCGGGCTTTGCAAGTTCGCGAGCGTCGACGAACAGTCATAACAACGATACGGATAAGAGTGGCGCAGGCAAGACTCAAGAGCTCAAGGTGACGATCAAGGAGTGGGCGGTGCCGACCAAGGGTGCGCATCCGCACGATCCGGCGGTGGGAGCCGATGGCGCGTTGTGGTTCACCGAGCAGATGGCCAACAAGATTGGGCGGCTCGATCCGAAGACAGGGGAATTTAAGGAGTATCCACTGACGGTGACGAATTCAGGCCCGCATGGACTGGTTTCCGATCGGGATGGGAATATCTGGTTCACCGGAAATTTCGCGGGATACATTGGCAAGCTCGATCCGAAAACCGGCGATGTGAAAGAGTACAAGATGCCAGTGGAGAAGGCGGACGATCCGCACACGGCGGCTTTTGATGCGAATGGCACGCTGTGGTTTACGCTCCAGGGCGCGAACATGGTGGGGCGGCTGGATCCTAAGAGCGGAAAAATTGAGTTGAAGGATGTGCCGACGGAGAATGCGTTGCCTTATGGCATGCAGGTGAACAGCAAGGGCGTGCCGTTTTTCTGTGAGCTGGGGACGAATAAAATCGGGAGCATCGATCCTAAGACCATGGCGATACACGACTATGTTCTGCCGGAACCTGTGCGGCCTCGACGGATGGCAATTGATGGGCAAGACCGGGTTTATTTTTCGGACTTCAAGGCTGGACACCTGGGGCGGCTTGATCCGCAAACGGGCGAAGTGAAGTTGTGGGATTCGCCGGGTGGCGCTGAATCGAATCCGTATGGGATTACGATCACTCCGGATGGGATGGTGTGGTACAGCGAATCGGGCGTGAAGCCGAATACGGTGGTGCGGTTCGATCCTAAGACGGAGACGTTTGCGAAGGCGGATATTCCGTCGGGGGGCGGCGTGGTGCGGAACATGGCGGCTACGAAGGATGGGCGCGTTTACATTGCTTGCAGTGGTGTGGATAAGGTGGGAGTGGTGCAGCCGTAATTAGGCAGGCGCTGAGAGCGACTTGTCTGGGCAGGGCGACCATCGGAAGTTAGGGTAACAGTCTAATGGCGCCACCGATGCCGAACGGACGAAGACAATTCACGGATGGCGCGATTTCTTAAGCAAGACCCCAGCAGCGAAGCTTTGTTATGGCGGATGATTACCGACTAGGTTAACGAATCAATTCTCGAGATTCTTGACCAAGGGCTGGGATTCGTATACGCTCGCGCCGCATGAAGTTGTAGTTTCCCCCTTCCAGGTACACAGGCCCACGAAGACAGTCCGCGTTGCAAGAGGAGAATTAAAAATGAGAACGTCCATTAAATTTGCAGTGGCATTGTCGCTTGCGGCTACGTATGCGTATGTTGCAGCAGCACAGGAGGCGCCTTCGGGCAGCTCGTCTATACCGAAGGTGTTGCAGATCACTCGGGAATATCTGAAACCCGGTAAAGCAGGAATGGCTCACGACAAGTCGGAGGGTGCGTTCGTCGATGCGATGACGAGCGCCAAGTGGCCCACGCACTATATTGCAATGACCTCGCTTTCAGGCAAGGCTCGCGCCTTGTATCTCACGTCGTATGAATCTTTCGAGGCCTGGCAGAAGGATACGGAGGCAGTGGCAAAGAATGCCACGCTTTCTACTGCGCTCGAACATGCCGCGGTAGCGGATGGCGAGCTACTGGACTCACTGGATCAGAGCGTATTTTATTTCCACGAAGAAATGAGTTTGCGCCCGCGCGCGGATCTCTCTCAGATGCGCTACATGGCAGTTGTGCTTTTCCACGTACGCCCGGGAAAGGAAAAGCAATGGAACGAGGTGGTAAAGATGGCAAAGGCCGGTTATGAGAAGGGCGTGCCAGGTGCACACTGGGGAATGTTTGAGCAGCTTTATGGAGGCGACAGCGGCACCTATCTTCTCTTGATGAGTCACAAGAACTTAGCCGAAATCGACAAAGGCTTTGCGGAAGATAAACAATTCGAGGCTGCCATGGGTGAAGACGGCCTGAAGAAATTCGGAGAGCTGTACGCGGAGTGCTGCGAAGTTGCGCAAAATCAATTATTTGCCTTCAATCCGCATCAGAGCTACGTGCAAGAGGAATGGATCAAGGCTGATCCGTCATTCTGGAAGCCCAAAAGCGCTGTCGCTTCGGCCAAAGCACCGGGTGGAGGGAAGAAAACGAATCCGTAGAGAACTTCCATAGCGCCTTTTTTGGCGATCGCTGGACAAGGTGTGAGAGTTACTGGGCTTCGTCACCTCTCACGCCTCTCCTTTGTTGCATGATTGATCTGCTGCGACAAGGACACGATGGTATCGTGCCCGTACTGAAGACTCATTACGGCGTGTTGCGCCGTAGATATGGCTGCGGCGTCGTGCGTGCGACTCTAGGAATCTATTTGCCGCGGAAGAGGAAGAAGAATTCGATGATGAGGATGATGACCACGGCGAGTTCGAGGATGAAGCTGCGGGTTTGGTTGAACTGATCAACCATGAAGCGGTAGAGCTCGCCGGCGGTGCGGAGTTTTTGGTCGACGAGTGCGCGGTAGTCCGGGACGCCGACTTTCGCCGCGGCCAGGTTGTAGAGGCGGGCGTAGAACATATCACTCAGAAACTTTATCGCGTTGTCTACTTTTTCCGTTAATTCCATTACGTCGAGGCGAATGGTGTTGAGGCGGGCTGCTTCCTGGGAGAGCCGCCATGCGGCGGTGATGCCGCTCTTGCGCTCCAGGGAGCGGTAGACGCCGTCGAGCAACTGGGTTAGTAAACCGTCGTAATGGCGGAACTCCAGCAACTGAGTGTTGGCGTATTCGAGCATCTGAATGGTCATCTCGGCGACTTCGGTGTTGCCGTAGACGAGAGCGCCGGTCCAGCCGACGACAAGCAGGTCGGTGCGGGAATAGGAAATGCTCGATTGCAGAACTTCCTGGCGTTCGGCATCCGAGAGTGGAACGGAATCGCCGCGAACGAGTTGAGCGATTTCGCGGGCGTGGGATGTGAGAAGCTCAGCGGCGGTGAGCGTGCAGCCATCCTGCGCGGAGATTTCCGGCAGGTGGACGATGAAGTAGTCCTCGCGCAGCCAGTTTTTATAGGGACGAACGAGCGCGCGGCTGACGCGCTTTAGAGCGACGGCGAGCAAATCGTTGGCGCGATTTTCGAGCTCGGCGGCATTGATCCAGCCGCTGGACTGCAGAACGAGCGAATCCCAATCGCCTTCGAAGGGCAACTCCAGTTCAATGCTGACGACGCCGTAGTCGTAGTATTTGGTGGTGACTTCGACGCTCTCGCCGGTGTCCAAGGCCATGAGGCCGGCTGGCTCAATGGAGGGTGGACGTTCGAAACGCAGATGATGGGGAACGGGGTGGGCGAGGCTGGAGCGCAGTGCGACTCCTTTGGTTTCGGCCATGGAGTGAAGGACGTCGAGGCTGACAGCTTCGGCTACGTCGTAGAGGAACAGCACCCGGACATGTCCACGCAGAGAAATGGTGGTCACCTGAGATTTATTCTAACGCATGAGCGGAAGGGGAGAGATTCCTTCCGGCAAGATCGCAATCTTCGATCGCTACGCCCGGAATGACGGGCCTTTCCTTTTGCAAGTTTGAAAAGCGGGGCGCCTTGCGAGGAATAGTGACAAGGCAGCTTCTACTTCAACAGGCCTTTGACGCGATCGGTGAGAACGGTGCGCGCCGTATTTTCGGAAATGAAACGATTGAGCAGGCCGAGGTCGGCGTCTACGGTCACGTCGTGGTCGGTGACTTCCACGGTGCCTTTGATAGGGGTGCTGAGCAGGCCCCACTTTGCGGTGAGGGCGAAGTTGAGGATGGAACCTCGCCAGGTTCTTTCCTGGACGGTTACTTTGACGGGGAGTTGCGCTGAGCTTTTGAAGAGATCGTTGAAGGACCGATCGACCGCTTCAATGATTTCGGCTTTGGGGCGATCGTGAGAAATGGTAATTCGCATGTGGGAGGCCGGGGCTTAGTTCAACATAGTAGAGCTTTCTACAGAATGCGGGAATTCCGGTATTAAGGCCGGGAACTGCGCTGGCGGGCGGCTTCGTAGAAGAGGACGGCGGCGGCAGCGGCGGCGTTGAGGGATTCGACGCTGGAGGACATGGGGATGCGGATGCGGGCGTCGGCGCTGCGCTCGATTTCTTCGGGGAGGCCGGCGCCTTCGTTGCCGATGAGGAGAGCGACGGGCTGGCACCAGTCTACTTGCCAGGGAGTGAGGAGGGGCTGGTCGTTTTCTGGAGGGTCAGATTCGCGGGAACTGGAGGCCAGAAACTGAATGCCAGTCGCGCGGAATTGTGCGAGAAGAATTGGTAGCGAGACGCCGGTAAGTAGCGGGAGATGGAGCGCAGCTCCTGCGGAGGCGCGAAGAGATTTGGGTGCGAAGGGATTCGCGGTGCCGCTTTGTCCGGAGGGAACCGCTGCGGCTGCGGTGGCGCCGAATGCGGCGGCAGTGCGGATGATGGTGCCTACATTGCCGGGGTCTTGCACACCGGCGAGAACCACGATCAGAGGGGCCGCCTTGGATGGGGATGGACGGGAGATGTCGTCGAAGGTGAAAGTGCGCGGCGTAACGAGGGCGGCGACGCCCTGGGGATGTTCGGTGTCGGCGATGCCTTCGAAGAGGCGGTCGGTGGTTTGCAGGATGGGGATGGCTACTTCCGGTCGGCCGAGATATTGGGCGAGGCGTGCGCGGTGGCGTTCGCCGGATTCGCTGAAGAGAACGGCGCGAATCGGTGAGGCGGAGCGGAGGGCTTCTTCGACTAGGCGGGGGCCTTCGACGCCGACGGCTGCCGGATTCGGATGGCAGGCCGCCGCGGAGGGCGATGCGGAATTCCTTGAGCCAGCGATTGTCGCGGCTGGTGATTACGCCGGGTTGCCTTGTCGCGTCGCGGGCGTTGGTGCGAGGGGGCATGATGGTTTGGTCGGATTGAGCGTAGCAAATGGGTGCGAGAAAAAACAAAGGAAGGATTTAACGCAGAGGGGAGAGAGAGAAGAGCACGGAGTTCGCGGAGAATTGTGTGGGCGAAAAAGAGTTGAGAGGAATTGTTCAGGAGTGAGAGGACCGAAAAGATAGAACGGAAAAGAAAGACAGGAAAAAAGACAGAAAAGACGGAAAGAAAGACGGCGGGATAAACCCTGCCTGCGGCAGGCCGCCGCTACATCAAGAAGGGGCTGCAGGGCATGCGGGCTTTACATGTTATTGCATGGTACTTGGGTGTGTGGTAGCTTCGCGCGCAGAACGGCAGCTTGCGCGGAGAGCTGCGGTGGAGAGTAGAGACTTCGCGAGAGGCTCGGAATTGCCGGCGGAAATCCTGCGGATAAGTGCGCAGTCGCCTTCAGTGGACGTGTTGAAATATGCAGCGGAGCGGCTGCAGCACGGGGAAGTGATCGCGATACCTACGGATACGGTGTACGGATTGGCGGCGGATCCGTTTAATTTGTCGGCGGTGGAAGAGATTTATCGGGTGAAGGGGAGGCCGGAAGAGAAGGCGCTGCCGATACTGGTGAATTCGCTGGACCAGGCGATGCTGCTGTCGCGCGAAGTGCCCAGGAATTTTTTGCGGTTGGCGGAAGAGTTCTGGCCGGGCGCGCTGACCCTGGTGGTGAATGCGTCGCACCGTTTGCCGCTGAAAGTTACGGCGAATACGGGAAGGATTGCGTTGCGCTGGCCGCGCAGTGAAGTGGTGGCGCGGCTGATCGAAGAATTTGACGGGCCGCTTACCGGAACGAGCGCAAATCTTTCTGGATCGGAAGTTTGTTCGGATGCGCAGCAGGTTTTTGGGCAATTGGGCGGCCGGCTGAAGTTGATTCTGGATGCGGGCGAGACGAAAGCGACGGCCGCTTCTACGATCGTGGAGCTGCATCAGGAGAAGTGGAAAATTTTGCGGATGGGTGTGATTAGCGTTAAGGAAATCGAGGATGCGCTGCAGTGAAAGAAAGTGCAAAGTTTCCAAGTACAAGCTTTCGGAGACGCCGAGTCGGGGTTTACGTTGAGATCCTTCGCTTTGCTCAGGATGACAATCGGTGGGGTTGCAAAATGGGCAGTTGGGTTAGGGTCTGTGCGAGAGTAGGGCGAGTTGGGGAGAGGGTTTTAGGATGGTGAGGAAGTCGTAGTCGCCGGTGGGGGAGAGTTGCAGGTCGCCTAGTTCACGACGATGGACGGAGACTACATCGGTGAACCACATGGGGATGTAGGGCAAGTCGTCGGCCAGGGTTTTCTGTACTTCGCTGCAGAGTGTTTTTCGTTTTTCCTGATCCATTTCTACACGAATCTGATCGGTTAGCGCGTCAATGCGCGGGTTGCGGTAGTGTCCGCGATTGGCGCCGTCGGGTGGGAAGCGTTTGGAGGAAAAGACAAATTCGAAAACGTCGGGATCGTTGTTTGCGCCGACCCAGCGCAGGAACGTGAGCTGGAAATTTCCCTGAATCGAGTCCGAGAGAAGTGTGGCTAATTCCAGGGGACGAAGTTCGAGGTCGATGCCGGCTTTGCGCCATTGTTCTTGCAATGCTGCGCCGATGAGGCGGGCTTGTTCTTCGGTGGAGGTTTTTAGCGTAAGGTGAAAGCGGATGCCGTTCGGGGAGCGCGGGTAGCCCGCGGCGTCGAGGAGTTTTTCTGCGCGCGTGATGTCCGCAGAATATTGCGTGACGTTTGGTTCGTAAGCCCAATGGTTGGGTGGAAGGATGCCGTTGGCTACGCGGGCTTGGCTGTGGAGGAGAAATTTTACAAGCGCTTCGCGATCGGTGGCGAAAGCTAGGGCTTCGCGGACTTCGCGTTTGGCGAGGAGAGGATCCCGAAAATTGATGCCGAGATAGGCGAAGTTGGTGCCGGGGCGTTCACTGAGGGCGAGTGAGGGGCGGCGGACTAAGACGGGGATTAGATCGGCGGAGAGAGAACTTATTTCGAGATCGGCGGAACCTTTGCGGAGTTCTAGCGCGCGGACGACTGCGTCGGGAACTATACGGAAGCGGATGGACTGAATCGCGGGAGCGGCGGCGAAATAGTCAGGGTTGCGCGCGAGGACGACTTCGTCGTCCTGGGATTGGCTGACCAAACGGAATGGGCCGGTGCCGATCGGGTGGCGCGAGAAATCGGCTGGGGCATTGGCCGGGACGATGCCTGCTGCGGAGGGAATTAAATTCCAGAGGAAGGAGGCGTAGGGTTCTTTTAGATGGAAGACTGCGGTGAGTGAGTCGGGAGTTTCGATTTTTTCGATCATGCGGAAGCCGCCGCGCTTTGCGCGATTTGTTGGCTGGATTCAGGATGAAGTCGAAAGTGAATTTTACGTCGGCGGAGGTTAGTGGGCGGCCGTCCTGGAAGTGGATATTGGGCTTGAGATGGAAGATGTAGGTGAGCGGATCGGGCGTTTGCCATGATTCGGCTAGGTCGCCGTGGAGATTCATTTGGGCGTCGCGGGCCAGGAGGCCGCTGAAGATTAGGCCGTCGAGGCGTTGGGATTGGCCGTCGGTGGCAAAGCGGGGGTCGAGATTGACGGGGTTGGCTTCGATGAGGAAGGTCAGCGAGGTGGGATCGAATTTTGTGGGGCGGGAGCAGGATGTAAGGGCGCAAGGAAGTAACGATGTAACGAGCAGGAGGAGAGTGGCGAGTGGTGAGTGGCGAGTGGCGGGGGAAAGCAGACTCCTCGCTTCGCTTGGAATGACAGCCATTCGGGATTGCTTCGGCTTAAGCTTAGCGTGGCGGAGCATAGGAGATTTTTCCTAGGATGGCTGGGCGGCTCGCTCCGGTGGCGGAGGGGAGATTGGAGGGGCGTTGGTGAAATGTTTCATAGGCGAGGATCGCGAAGGCCAGGGCTTCTTTAGAGTCGGTAGGGATGCCGAGGTTGTCCGAAGGCAGAACTTCGATTGATGACGGCTGCCGAGTGCCGAGTGGCGAGTGGCGGAGCGAGGGCGAATCCAACGCCTTGAGATGCGGCGCGGCACGTTTCGCGCCTAGAACGGAGGGCAAGATGTGTCGCGCCAATTCTGTCGGAGGGAACCCCGGCAGAGCTGAAAGGTGAGCAGTGAGGCGCCTCATGATAAGAGGATTGTGTGAGCCTCCGCCAGAGACAATAAGCTGGTGGATTTTGGTTTGGGGCAAAACGAATTTGAGGAGAGCATAAATAATTGAAGCGTGGGTGAGTAGAGTTGCAGTGCGAATAATATCGGCGGGTTTTGCGCGGTACCGAGCGCCCAGAGCAAGAAGCTTCTTAACGTAGGGGACGCCGAAATACTCTCGGCCAGTGCTTTTCGGCGGCCGTAGATCGAAGTAAGGGTCCCGTAAAAGACTGAGAAGCATCGGGTAATTGGAATTTCCGCGCTGGGCGAGGCGCGCACCTTTGTCGTAGCGCTGGCGGTTGTGGGTGAAGTGTTGGACCAAGGCGTCGATGAGCATGTTGCCGGGGCCGGTGTCGAAGGCGAAGACGTCGGAGGGTTTGGCGTTGGCGGGGATTACGGTGAGATTGGCGATACCGCCGATGTTTAGGGCTACGCGGCCGAGCTTTGGATGGCGGTAGAGGGCGTAGTCGGCGAAGGGGACTAATGGTGCGCCTTGGCCGCCTAGGGCCATGTCGGCGGGGCGGAAGTCGCTTACGGTGGTGATGCCGGTTAGTGTGGCGATTGCGGAGCCTTCGCCGATTTGCAGTGTAGAGGCGGTTTTTGCTCCCAGGAAATTTACTGGCTGGCCTTGGTGGAAAATGGTTTGGCCGTGGTTGCCGATTAGATCGATTTTGCGTGGCGAGATTTTTAGTTTTTTGCAGGCATTGAGTGCGGCTTCGGCGTAGACCTGGCCCAAGCGAGCGTGTAGTTGGCTGAATTCAACGGGGGTGAGGGGACTTTGTTCAGCTACTCGTAGGATTTGCTTGCGGATTGCCGGCGGGAAATTTTGTTTTACGTGGCCTAGGAGTTTGATTTTTATGTTTGGTGGGGCGCCGGAGATTTTTACGAGGGCGGAGTCGATGCCGTCGGCGGAGGTGCCGGACATCATGCCGAGGACGAGCATGGGTTTTGAGGTCATAAATGGGTTGAAGGTGATTTTTAACACAGAGGACACGGAGGACACAGAGATGAGAGAGGAAGACGAGCGAAGGAGTTAACGGCAGGAAAGAGCGGGCTGGCGCTGTACGGATCGAGCTACGTGTCGACCAATCGAAGAGAGATTCCTGGCTACGCTCGGAATGACGCAGAGGATTAAGAGATTTGTTTTTTCAGGGCGGCTAGTAGATTTAGGGCGTCTATGGGTTTGAGGTCGTCTAGATCGAGCGAGCGGAGTTTTTCAAGGACTTCGCGGTCGATGGGGGTGAAGAGGATTTCTTGAGCGGTGATGGGAGCTGCGCTGTCGGGAGCGCCGGGCGTTAGTCGTTCGCTTAATTCGTGTTCGCTTTGTTGGTGTTTTTTCAGGACTTCGCGCGCGCGTTCGATGACGCTCCGGGGAATGCCGGCTAAGCGGGCTACTTCTATGCCGTAGCTCTTGCTGGCGCTGCCTGGTTCGACGTGGCGCAGAAAAATGATTTCGTTGGGCGTTTCCTTAACGGAGACGTGGACGTTTTTTACAGCTGGGAGCAGATCGGCCAGTTCGGTTAGTTCGTGATAGTGCGTGGCGAAAAGGGTACGCGCGCGGGTATGTTTTTGCAGATGTTCGACTACGGCCCAGGCGATGGAGAGACCGTCGAAGGTGGCGGTGCCGCGACCGACTTCGTCGAGAAGAACGAGGCTGGCAGGAGTGGCGTGGGTAAGGATGCTGGCAACTTCGCTCATTTCGACCAGGAAAGTGGAGCGGCCGCGCGCGAGGTTGTCGCTGGCGCCTATGCGAGTGAAGATGCGGTCGGTGAGAGGGAGTTTTGCCTGACGCGCGGGAACGAAAGAGCCCATTTGCGCCATGAGAATGATGAGCGCAGTTTGACGAAGATAGGTTGATTTGCCGCCCATGTTGGGGCCGGTGATGAGGAGAAGTTGCTGGTGGTGCGGTTCGAAATATAAATCGTTGGGAACGAAGCGTTCGCCTTTTTGGCGCAGGAGCTCTTCGATGACCGGGTGGCGGCCAGCGACGATGAGAACTTCACCGGCGTCGTTAAACTCCGGGCGAATGTAGCCGCGATCCGCAGCGAGCTTCGCCACGGACGCAAGCACGTCAAGTTGCGCGACGGCTGCAGCAGTGCAGCGCAGGCGCGTGGCTTTTGCGGCGATGCTGGAGCGAATTTCTACGAAGAGCCGGCGTTCGATTTCGATGATGCGTTCGTCGGCGGCTAAGACTTTTCGTTCGTACTCCTTAAGTTCCGGCGACGTGAAGCGTTCGGCGTTAACGAGAGTTTGTTTGCGTTCGTAATCCGGGGGCGCGAGATGAAAATTGGCGCGGGAAATTTCGATGTAATAGCCAAAGACCTGGTTGAAGCGGATCTTCAGCGAGGCGATGCCGGTGCGTTTGCGTTCGCGCTCTTCCATGGAAGCGATGATTTGTTTGCTGTGCTGGCTGAGGTCGCGGAGTTCGTCGAGTTCGGCGTGGAAACCGGGACGAATCATGCCGGGGTCGGTGGCCAGAGCGGGTGGCTCGTCGGCGATACCGTTCTCGAGGGTTTCACGAACGTCGGCGAGTTCGTCGATTTCATCGTGTAGACGGCGAAGCAGCGCGCTGCCGCCGGCCGGAGCCGGTGTAACGAAATTTCGCAGGACGGGAAGCTGCGCCAGGGATCGCCGCAGGGCTACAAGCTCACGCGGGCCGGCCTGGCCGAGAGTGATACGGCTGGTGAGGCGTTCGAGATCCTGAATGCCGCGCAGCTCCTTGCGGATTTCGCCGCGCACTACGGTTTGTTGAACAAAATGAGCGACGGCGTCGAGGCGTTCTTCTATGGCATTGCGGTCAATCAGGGGACGAAGAATCCAGGAACGCAGCAGGCGCGCGCCCATTCCTGTGACGGTGACATCGAGTGCCGCGACGAGCGTGGTGGTTGCGTTTTTGCCGGAGTCGTCGGAAAAAATCGGGGTCAGCAATTCAAGATTGCGCACGGAGACTGGGTCGAGGACTAGCGAGTCGTGCTGCTCATAGAAACGAACGCGATCTAGGTGGCGCAAGGCTTCGAGGGCTGGCGGGCCGCTGGCGCCGGCACTACCCGTTGATTCAGTGCCCTTAGCAGCGTTTTCGCGAAGATAATGGACGATGGCGCCGGAGGCAGCGAGCGCTTGCGGGTGTCCGTCCAGAGCGAAGCTGGTGAGTTCCGCCACGCCGAATTGTTCTTTGAGAATGCGTTGCGCGTAGTCGTGCTGGAAGGCCCAGTCATCAATGCGACTTTCGACTCCTCCGGTCCCATCGAGTAGGGAGGTCTTTGCGGTTTCAAAAAGCTGCGCTTGGCGAGGCAATAGGGATTCGCGGGGGTGGAGGAGTTGCAGTTCGTCGCGGACCGCGTCTTCTGCGCGTGAGCCAGAGAATTCAGTGCACTGGAATTCACCGGTGGAGAGATCTACGAACGCGAGGCCGATCACGTTCGCTGAAGGGTCTTGAAAGACAGACGCCAGGAAATTGTTTTCTTTGGCGTCGAGCACGGCGACGTCAGTGGCGGTGCCTGGAGTGATGACGCGGACGACTTCGCGTCTGACTAATTTCTTTCCAGGGCCGGGTAGCTCCATCTGGTCGCAAATGGCTACTTTGAAGCCGGAGCGAATCAGGCGAGCGATGTAGCCGTCGGCGGAGTGGTAAGGGACGCCGCACATCGGGATGGCCTGGCCCTTTTCGCGATTGCGCGAGGTGAGAGTGATTTGCAGTTCGCGCGAGGCGAGGATGGCGTCTTCGTAGAAGAGTTCGTAAAAGTCACCGAGGCGGAAGAGCAATAAGGCGTGCGGATAGCGGGATTTGATTGACTGGTATTGCTGCATCAGAGGTGTGGTGGCGTCGGTCATGGGGAGAGTGAGCAGTAATCAGTAATCAGTTCTCGGTAAGACCTCGCTCGACAGACTTTTTGCAGATGCGACAGTTGGGATCCTTCGTACATCCTTGTCGGATGTCCTCAGGGAAGACAAGTCTTGGCTTGCGCGAGCGGTTTTTTGTGAGCTTAGTGACGTTTCGACGGAGAAGCGATTGGAACCACAAGTGCGATGAGAGAATCATGCGTGAATACCGATTTGCTGCAGGAGGAATGCGTAGTCCAGAGCGATTTCACGGAGGTAGTCGTAGCGGCCGGAGGCGCCGCCGTGACCGGCTCCCATATTGATTTTGAAGAGTAGAGCGTTCGAATCGGTTTTCAGCCGACGCAGTTTAGTCACGTATTTTGCGGGTTCCCAGTACATGACTTGGCTGTCATTCAGGCCGGTTTTGACGAGCATGGCCGGGTATGGCTTTGGTTCTAGATTTGTGTAAGGGCAATAGCTCTTTATGTAGAAGTAGTCTTCGGCGATTTGTGGATTGCCCCATTCTTCGTATTCGCCGACAGTGAGGGGCAAGGAAGCGTCGAGCATGGTGTTGAGCACGTCTACAAATGGGACGTGGCTGATGACCGAGTGAAAAAGATCGGGACGCATGTTCGAGACGGCGCCCATTAACAGTCCACCTGCGCTGCCACCTTCGATGATGAGCTTTTTGCTGCTGGTAAAACGCGAAGCGATCAAGTGTTCAGCTGACGCGATGAAATCGGTAAACGTATTTTTCTTTTGCTGCAGGCGGCCGGCATCGTGCCACGGTTTGCCGAGTTCGCCGCCGCCACGGATGTGCGCGATGGCGTAGATCACGCCGCGATCGAGCAGGCTTAGACGATTCGAACTGAAACTTACCGGCATCGAGAGGCCGTAGCTGCCGTAGCCGTAGAGGAGCAGCGGCGCGGTGCCGTCGCGTGGCGTGTTTTTGCGGTAGACGATCGAGAGAGGGATGCGTGTGCCGTCCGGCGCGACCGAGTGGAGTCTTTCGCTGGCGTAGAGAGTTGCATCGTAGCCGCCTAGCACCGGTTGCTGCTTGCGCAAGATGCTTTGCCGGTTGCTAACGTCAAAATCGAAGATTGAGCGCGGCGTGACGAAGGATTCGTACGAGTAGCGGAAATGTGCCTGTTCGAACTCGGGATTCATTCCTGGAGCGGCATTGTAGGCGGGCTCGTCGAATTTGATGCGATAGGAAGCTTCGGGCGAATTGTTCGAGTGTTGCAGGAGTGGAATGACGCGCAGGAAGGGCAGGCCGTCTTCGCGTTCGAATAAGACGAGATAGGAGCGGAAGGGCAGCGCGGCGGAAAGCATGACTGCGGGGCGATTGGGGATTAGCTCCTGCCAGTTCGAACGCTGCGGGGCGCCGATGGGAGCGGCGACCAGTCGAAACGTGCGTCCCCCAGAGTTTGTGCGAATCAGAAAGACATCCGCCGCCGACGAATCGCTTTGCGCCGCTGCAAAGTTTGGATGATGGTCGGCGTAATATTCGTGGGCATCTTCGCGCGGTGCAATCAACTGAAATTCACCGGATGGATCGCCAGCCGAGAGGTAGCGCACTTCGCTGGTGGTGTGGCTGGCGGAAAGCAGGATGAGATAGGCGCCACTGCGGGTGCGTTCAATTTCGACCCGGAAATGCTCGTCGGCTTCTGCGAAGAGCAGTGGATCGGGCCCCGGGTCGCCTAGAGTGTGGCGATAAAGTCGATGCGAACGCTTGGTGACCTCGTCTTCGACCGTGTAGAAGAATGAACGGTTGTCAGCGGCCCAGGCTGCGCTAGTGACTCGCTTGGCGCAAAACGGCAAAAGATCGCCGGTTCGCAAATCTTTAATTTGCAAGGTGTACTGACGGAAGCCGGTGGTATCGGTCGAATAAGCCAGCAGCTGATTGTCGTCGCTGACTTCGAACGCGCCGAGGCCGAGAAAACTGTGGCCTTCGGCCAAAGCATTTAGATCGAGCAGAAGTTCCTCGGGGCTGTTGGTAGGCCCCGGCTGGCGATAGTGGAGGGGATATTGTTTGCCCTCCAGCGTTTTTGTGAAATAAAAATAGCTGCGCAGCTGGTAGGGAACTGTTAGGTCGGTCTGCTGAATGCGGGACAACATTTCCTGGTAGAGCTTTTCCTGGAAGGCTTCCGTCGGGCGCAAGACGCCTCTGGTGTAGGCGTTTTCGGCCTCGAGATGCTGGATGACCTCGGGATTATCCTTTTCGCGGAGCCATGCGTAGTCGTCAATGCGCAGGTCGCCATGCAGGCGATGCTCGACGGGTTTGCGTGCAGCAATGGGCGGCGAGAGTTGTGACTCATTGGCCGCGGCCGCTGCTACAGTTGTTACAGAGTTTGATTCTGAAGCGCTCTTGGGTTCCATTTTCCGAATTTTCGGTGAAGCTTACGGCTCGGCTCGGCACCGACGACAATTGGTGCGCGTTGGTTATACTAGCGGAAGTCGGACAGCCGCAAAAGCGGGTGCGGAAGAAGAACGAAACGTGAAGGGAAGCGATGGGGAAAGAAACTGAGATCAAGCTGGCGGTGCGGGACATTAAGGCTTTCGAACGAAAGGTGAAAAAGCTTGGCGGAAAGCCCGCCAGAACAGGGAATAGCCGCGTTCATGAACTAAACGTTATTTTCGATACTCCAGATGGAGGGCTGGCGAAACACGGGCAGTTGTTGCGCATTCGAACCGAATCAGTACAAGGCGCCGGCAAAAAGGAGACACCCCAGCGAGTGATGCTGACCTTCAAGCAGCCCGCGGTGCGCGCAGTTGATGATGACGGCAGCAGATTCAAGATACGAGAAGAGACGGAAGTTGAAGTGGCCGATGCCGCCACTCTCGGAAAAATCTTCGAAGGACTGGGATTACGAGGGTGGTTTTCGTATGAAAAATACCGGACTACCTGGAAGCTGGGCGCGGCCACGCGTTGGGCCAAGGACCTGCTGATTGAGTTGGACGAAACCCCTGCCGGGACGTTCGTGGAGCTGGAGGGTCCGCCGGAGGCTATCGACAGGGCTGCGGAAGCGCTCGGCTACTCGCGAAAAGACTATCTGCTGAAAAATTATCTGGAGCTGTACGCGGAGGACTGCAGGCGGCGCGGAGTCGCTCCTGGGAATATGCTGTTTACGCCGTCACGCATACAAGGCGCCCGAAAGAGAACTTAGCGCCGATCAATCAGGTCTTAAAGGCGCTAAATGCAATCCGCTGACTTCTTGCTTTTTTGTCTCTTCGCCGTCGGCAAAAAGTCTATTCCACGTCACGTTGTTGTCTACGTTGTCCGTTGAATCATATTTTTCTCCAGAAAAACGCATGCGCGTTCAAGTAATTCACTTACAGAAATCGCCGCATTCCCAAAAGCTAACTCTGCGCACTCAAAGGTGGTCTCGGCACCAACAACGTCAGCGGAGTGAACCGTGACGAACGGCGCTGCGGCCAGTTTGCACGGAAGCTGGTGTCCTGACCCTTTCCATTTCGCAAGGCAGACAAAGGGAGCCATTCGGCTCCTTTTTTTGTATTGACGACAAATATTGTGATTCTTTTCTTGACTTTATTCGCCAAGCAACTTAACACTACGCTCGGAGTCAAATTGATTCAGGGTTTGTAGGTGGAACTTTATTATCTCAGGGCTTCTAGGTACGAGTCCTGAGCCATAGTTAATGAAACCCTGAAAACGGTTTTCGATGAACTCTTCCAAGGAACCCGACCCTGGCCCCCATCTTGGTGCATTGCGTACCGGAATGGGACAGAAGGCAGGATGGATTTTGCGGATAGCCTCTCGCGAAGGTGAGGGGTACGTCCAAGGGATAGTGTTGGAGGGTTTCATCGGCGGCTAGGGCAGAGTAATTTGTAGCAATAGCGTGCCCGCAGCCGAGTGATTCCGGCATGCGGGCTTTTTTATTGCCCGCGGAACGGAGTACGGCATGCTTTATGCAACGGAACTCATGGGAGCGAAGACCTACGACGCTCAAGGAAATTATGTCGGTAAGATTCGGGAATTTTTCATCGAACCGGCGGAGCAGCCGAATCGCATCTCGCACTATCTGCTGTCGCGCGGAAGTTTTCAGCCGTTGGTTGCTCGGCACGATCAGGTGGCATCAGTGGCCCCCGGTAATATTCGACTGAATGTGAATGAACGGTTGCTGGAACCGTATGAACCGAACGAAGCGTGGCTGGCGGTGCAGAAAGATCTGCTGGATCAGCAAATCATTGATACCAGTGG
Organism: uncultured Acidobacteriota bacterium; assembly: GCA_963731155.1. Taxonomy (GTDB): domain Bacteria; phylum Acidobacteriota; class Terriglobia; order Acidiferrales; family UBA7541; genus Acidiferrum. The sequence goes on along the minus strand of CAVSVB010000009.1, from coordinate 504,214 downwards.
ACGAAAGGTGGTTCGCGTGAACGACGTGGACCTTGCCGAACAACGCACTAACGGCTCGATCGAACTGCGCGTGACGCAAGTGGATGTTGGCCTGCCGGGAGCAGTACGGCGTCTTTTCCAGGGAATTGCTCCGCAAAAATTCATTCGCAAGGTGCAGGGGCAGTTTCCGCCGCGTTCGATTCGCTGGGAATTTGTGAATCTGGTGGAATCGGATCCTTTGAGGCGAGTAAAGCTGCGCATTACGCACGAAAAACTTGAGGATCTGCACCCTGCCGACCTCGCAGACATCATGGAAGACCTCTCGGCCGCGGAACGGCAGGGAATCATTGCGTCTTTGGATGAGGAGACTGCGGCCGGGGTGCTTGCGGAACTGGACGCGCGGCTGACATCTCAGATCGTGGAAAAGATGGACCCGGAAAAGGCTGCGGACATTCTGGAAGAGATGGCGCCGGACGCTGCGGCCGATTTGCTGGCCGATCTTCCCAGAGAAACCTCAGAAGAGTTGCTCGAAGAGATGCCGGGCCACGAAGCGGCGGAAGTACGCGAACTGCTGGAATTCGATCCATCGACGGCCGGCGGAATGATGAACACTGAATTTGTGTTCGTTGGTGAAGGGTCGCGCCGGGACGAGGTTTTGCAGTGGATGAAAGAGCAGGATCTGAATCTGGATCAACTGGACACGATCGTTCTGCTGGACCGCGCGGCGCAGTTCTCCGGAACGGTGCCAGTGGCGCGGCTGCTTCTTGCTGATCCGGAGCAATCGCTGGCAGGACTGAAGACCGAGCCGTTGCTTTCGCTGCCTCCAGACGCCAGCGAAAAGGAAGTGTTTGAGATTTTCGACAAATATAATTTGCGGATGTTGACCATCGTGAATGATGATAACCGGCCAATCGGGGTGGTCACGGTAGACGATGTGGTGTCGAAATTGATGAAGTAGCAGTGAGAAGGGAAGAACCGATCGAGATGTGGAATCGCGAAAACATCGAAGCGCAGTGGGCAGGCTGGGCAGACCGCGTAGAGCGCGTGATGTCCGTGGTGCGCCCATATCGCCACCGGATTGCGCTTTTTCTCGCGGTGGTGGGCCCGGGACTGATTGTGTCCAACGTAGATAACGATGCGGGCGGAATTTATACCTACGCGCAATCGGGAGCAAAGTACGGCAACACCGTGTTGTGGTCGCTGATTCCGATGACTATCGTGCTGTACGTGTCGCTCGAGATGTGTTCACGCATGGGCGCGGTCACGGGTAAAGGCCTTTCCGATTTAATCAGGGAAGAATTTGGATTTCGTGTGACATTCTTGCTGATGGCCGTGGTGCTAATCGTGAATCTGGGCAACGTAATGGCGGAATTCACGGGAGTATTTTGGGCCAGCGAAACATTCGGCGTCAGCCGGTTTATTGCCGTTCCTCTGGCAGCCGTGCTGGTTTGGGCGATTGTAATGGCCGGCACAGCGAAATGGGTGGAGCGAATTTTTCTCAGTATATGCGTAGTTTATCTGTCCTACGTTGTTTCCGCCTTTCTTGCGAAGCCTGAATGGCTTATCGCTTTGCTGCATCTTCTTCCGCCGCAGCTGATGCATTACATCCCCACGGTCCGTCCGTTCGTACAAGTTCCTCCATTCAGTGCGAGCTACGTGATTATCCTCGCGGCATTGGTGGGGACAACGATCGCGCCGTGGCAACACTTCTATTTGCAAGCGGCGGTGGTCGAAAAAAGGGTCGGCCCGCGGCAATATTCCACGACCCGGAACGACGTGCTGATTGGCAGTATCAGTTGCATGGTCATCGTTTTCTTCATCATCGTGTGTACGGCTTCGACGCTTTATGTGCACGGCATCCACGACGTTGACAGTGCGGGCACTGCCGCCCTGGCCCTGCGACCGCTGGCTGGGAAATGGGCCAGCGCGCTGTTCGCGATTGGACTGTTGAACGCCTCGCTGTTTGCGGCGTCGATCCTTCCGCTCTCGACTTCCTATGTGATTTGCGAGGCGCTGGGTTTCGAATCGGGGATTGACCGCAAATTCGCCGAAGCAAAGATTTTTTACGGGCTGTACACGGCATTGATCGCGCTTGGGGCGATTTTCGTTCTTTTTATGGGACGATTTGCGAATGCCATTCTGTTATGGTCGCAGGTCTTGAACGGATTCCTGCTGCCAGCGGTCATGATCTTCGTTCTGATTCTGGTGAACCGACGCGATCTGATGGGCGACCAGACCAATCCCAAAGGGTTTAACTGGGTCGCGTGGATTTCCACCGCGGCGGTGATTATCCTGACGATGGTTGTAGTTTATTCGTCGATTCGCGAGTTTACGGGACATCCTGTTTCCTGACCGCATTTCCTCGTTGCCTTTTTCGGAACGCACTCGATAACCCCGTTGCGGCCCCGCCGAATGCCGTGTTAACTTTATGCGGTAAAGGAGAGCGCCACCCTAAACTCCCGTGACTGAGCCTATCTCCGCAAAAACTCTCCACGTCGCGTCCTCTCATCCGCTTGGCGCGATAACCGCCGAAGAAGCGTTTCTGCTGGAAAAGCTGAACCTGGGCCAACTGCCAAAGCATCTGGCGGTGATCATGGATGGCAACGGACGATGGGCGCAGCGCCGCCACTTGCCGCGCATCGCAGGCCATCGCAAGGGAACCGAAACCGCCCGCGTCACTATCGAAACGTGTTCGCGGCTCAAGCTTGAGGCGCTGACGCTTTACGCGTTTTCCGTGGAAAACTGGCGCCGTCCCAAAGCTGAAATCGATTTTTTGATGCAATTGCTGCGCGAATATATTCGCCAGGAAATGCCGTTGATCCAGCGAAATAATATTCGCATGCGTTTCCTTGGCCGGTCGGATGAACTTCCAGCAGCCGTGCAGCGCGATACGCGCGAAGCGGTAGAAGCAACCGCAGGGAACACCGGCATGGTGTTGTGCATTGCCCTCAACTACGGCGGGCGAGCGGAAATCGTGGATGCGGCGAATGCTTTGCTGGCCGAACGCCAGGCCGCCGGCGATTCGCGAAAGCTCACCGAGAGCGAACTGGAGCGCCATCTTTATACCGCAGGGCTGCCTGATCCCGATCTGCTGATTCGAACCAGCGGCGAGATGCGCGTGAGCAATTTTCTGCTGTGGCAAATTGCGTACGCGGAGATTTTTGTCACGGAAACGCTGTGGCCGGATTTTAACCGCGCACGATTGCTTGAGGCGTTCGTCGAATTCCAGAAGCGCGACCGGCGCTATGGCGGCATCGGCGAAAGCGAAGAAGTGGAATCGAGCGCGTCCAGGCTTGCGCGCAAGTAACTGCAGTAACCTAACTCAAGTACCTCTGTCCCGAATTCGTTTTCCTCCACGAAGCCTCTCCCGTTATGATGATTGGTCAATTTGCTTCACCTCCCTTGCCGAGGCCCAAGCTCGATGACCTGGAAACGCGTGGCGACCGCGGTTGTGCTGATACCGCTGGTCGTCGGTCTGGTGCTCGCTGCGCCCACAGCGCTGGTCGCTGCAGCCCTGGCATTGGTGATTCTGCTGGCAATTTTCGAATATTTTTCCTTGGGCGAAGCGATTGGTCATCGCGCGTACCGCCTGTGGACGGCCTTTTGCGCAATGCTGCTGGTGTACGTGCAATATTCGTTGAACGACGGGCCAGCGATTCACAGGGCCCTTGGACTCTTCCGGCTCGCAACTCCAGCGGTAGCGGATGTGTTGTTCATTTTTTTGATTGGCATAACGATCCTCACTCTTACCACGCGTCGTCCGTTAGTCGAAGCTTTGCCGGCGGCAGGCATCAGTTCGTCCGCTCTTCTGCTGATTGCGCTTCCGCTGACTTTTGCGGTGCGCCTGCATGGCATCGCGCTGGTCGGTAAATACCTGCTGCTCTTTTCTCTGGTCATCACATGGATTGGCGATAGTGCGGCTTACTTTGTGGGCCGTGCCATAGGCAAGCATCCCTTTGCGCCGCATTTGAGTCCCCAAAAAACCTGGGAAGGCGCCGCAGCGAGTTTTCTTGGTTCGATCTTGATGGCAATTGCGCTTGCGGGCAGCCATCTTGTGAACATTGCGGTGATCCACTTGGTTGGCATGGCTGCGGCTTGCAACGTGGCAGGGCAAATGGGCGACCTGCTTGAATCGGCTTACAAGCGTAGTGCAGGGGTAAAGGATTCTGGCACGCTGTTGCCGGGCCATGGCGGCGTACTTGACCGTATAGACGCACTCATCCTCGCCATGCCGGTTGTCTGGTATTATTGGTTGTGGATCTACTCGCCGCGCGTGTAAGTCCGCTGGGTCTCCGCCTCAGGTCTCAAACTTAAATTTAAGGATCTTCAATTCGTGAAGCAGCTTGCCATTCTTGGTTCGACCGGTTCGATTGGCCGGCAATGCCTGTCCGTAGTGGATGCGCTCGCCCCGCGTTTCGACGTGGTCGCGCTAGCTGCAGGCGGCAATCTGGACGAATTGGTGGGGCAGATCCAGCGCTACCAGCCGGAAATTGTTTCAGTGGCGGATGCGCAGAAAGCGGATATACTTTCGTCGCGGTTACGTGAAAAGGGAAGTGCGAAGCTGCCGGCGATTCATCATGGGGCGGAAGGAATGCTCGCCGTCGGCACGCATGCCCGAGCTGACATTGTGGTCTCTGCTGCAGTTGGCGTGGTTGGCCTACCGGCGACTTACGAGGCCGTAAAGCTGGGCAAGACTATTGCGCTTTCGAACAAGGAAGTCTTGGTCGCTGCGGGCGAATTGGTAATGGCGGCAGCGCACAAGGCAGGCAAAGAACTTCTTCCCGTGGATAGCGAGCATAACGCGGTTCATCAGTGCCTTCGCGGCGGGACTCATGGCGAAGTTCGCCGACTGGTGCTTACCGCTTCGGGAGGGCCGTTCCGTAAGACCCCCATCAAGCATCTGGAAAATGTTTCGGTCGAAGAGGCGCTTACTCATCCCAACTGGAAAATGGGCAACCGCATCACGATTGACTCCGCCACAATGATGAACAAGGGCTTCGAAATTATTGAGGCGCGCTGGCTGTTTGATATGAAGCCCTCTCAGGTGGACGTGGTCATACATCCGCAGTCCACAATTCACTCCATGGTTGAATATGTGGACGGTTCGATTCTTGCGCAACTCGGCGCAACAGATATGCGCATGCCGATTCAGTATGCGTTAACCTATCCAGAGCGGGTGGCATCTAACCACGTAGACCTGGACTGGGCCAAACTAAAACGTCTGGACTTCGAAAAGGTTTCCACGCGCCGCTTTCCCTGCCTGCGGCTGGCCCGCGAGGCCATGAAAAAGGGAGGGGCTTGGCCCTGCGCTTTAAATGCGGCGGACGAAGTCGCGGTCGCGGCATTCCTGGAACGCCAGATTCCGTTTCTTGGAATTGCCGAAGTCGTGGAGTCAGTCTTATCGCGGACTCCGCGGGTTCAGATCGTAAAGATGGACGACGTGCTTGCCGCTGACGCGGAAGCTCGGCGAATTGCAAAGGAAGAAGTGACCCGGCTGGTTACAAAGGTAATGGCGGTGGCGGTTAATTAAAAGTGAAGGTGACCACGTTGGCGGTCGCCTTTCAAAAAGGTTGCTCGCACTATGGCATTAGATATTTTGATTGGCGTGGCCCTGGTTCTAGGCATCATCATCCTGGTGCACGAATGGGGACATTTCATCGTCGCGCGCCTGTGTGGTGTGCGCGTTGACGTATTCTCCATCGGGTTTGGACCGCGGCTGTTTGGCTGGAAGCGCGGGGCGACCGATTGGCGTATCAGCGCTATACCGCTTGGCGGTTATGTCCGCATGGCCGGGCAGGATCTCTCTGAAGTCGATTCCAACGATGTTGCTCCCACCGGGGCTTCGGATGAATTGATGAGCAAGCCGCGCTGGCAGCGCGCACTGATCGCGTTTGGCGGCCCCGCCGTCAACTTTATATTGCCGCTGATTTTGTTGAGTGTGCTGTATGGCGTGGTGGGATTGCCTGAATCCAGAATTCTCAAGCAACCCTTGCAGGTCAGCTACTTGTCTACCTCGTTGGCGCAGCCAAGTCCGCTTCGACCGGGCGATCGCGTCGTCGAAATCAACGGTCTTAAGAATCCCACCTGGGAAACCGGTCTGGAGCAACTCGAGCATTTGCAAGCCGGCGCTCCGCTGACTCTGGTCGTCGAGAATCGTGGAGTTCAGCGTACCGTGCAGACTACGGTGAAGGACCCTACTTCGTTTGGCTGGCTATTTGGTTTCGTTCCATTTCCTCCTGTGATTGACGAAGTGAGCCCGCGCACACCCGCAAAACACGCAGGGCTGAGGGCTGATGATCGCATCCTGGAAGTGAATGGTACTGCGATTACCTACTGGGGCCAGTTCGTGGATGCGGTTCACCAGTCGCAAGGCCATCCGGTGAACTTGAAAGTCGCGCGCAACGGCAAACCGCTCACTATTACCGTCACTCCGCAAAAGGGTCTTTCCGATAGCGCGGAAAATAATTGGCAGATCGGCGTGGTCAATCAGGACGATACGATTATTTACAAGCGGGTGCCGCTGCGGGAGTCGACTGAGTTTGCCGTCCGCCGTACGGGTGATTACTTTACCCAGACGCTCGCGGTGGTGGGAAAACTGTTCAGCGGGCGCGCATCGGTAAAGCAGTTGCAGAGCGTAGTCGGCATCGCGCAGGTGTCCGGTGATGCGGTACATCGAGGACCTTCGCAGGTCATGGCGTTGATGGCATTCATCAGCGTAAACCTCGGCATCCTCAACTTGTTACCGATACCGATCCTCGACGGCGGTCAGATTCTTCTTCTAACTATTGAAGGCTTCATGCGGCGTGATTTGAGCATGGCGGTCAAAGAACGCTTCGTTCAGGTGGGCTTTGTGTTCCTGCTGCTGCTCTTTGCCTACGTCATGTACAATGACGTCGTCGGATTGATTCCGATTCATTCCTGATCATCTGGCTGGCAGAAAAACCAGAGCAGGAAAAGGAATTTTAGAATGTCCGCCACGCCTGCGCATCGCGCTTCGACTGGCGAGCGCATCAACAGTCCAGAAACTACCGGCAATCTCATCAAGGTTCTTGGTGAGCGTGGCATTCGTCTGACGCGCCAGCGCCGCGTCATTCTGCAGGTGATGGACGACGCCCAACAACATCTCGATGTGGATCAAATTTTAGAACGCGCCAGGCAGATTGATTCCGGCGTGCACCTCGTCACGGTATACCGCACCATCGAACTTCTAAAAAAAGAGCGCCTGATCGACGAACTCGACCTTCTGCACCTCCGCGGCGACCGCCATTACTACGAAACGCACGGCCCGCGCGATCACATTCATGTGGCTTGCCTGAAATGTGGAAAGGTACGCGAGTTCGAAAGCCGCCTCTACGAGCAGCTTAAATCGCAGATCGAAAAAGACTTCGGGATGAAGGTTACGATTTCGCGCACTGAAGTGGGCGGCTACTGCGCTGAGTGTCTGGCCAGCGGCGTCTTAACGCATTCCTGAAACGCAATTGTGGGAACGGATTTGCGACGGCGGTGTCTGAGTCTTTATGACTGGCGCGCTCACCTTACCGCGACAACGCAGCACCGCACCGATTCTCGCATTGTCTATTCTATTGGGCATACTTTTCTTCCCGGCGCTGGAGCGAGCTATCGACGCGTGGTTATATCGGCCGGCGAAAATCTCTGTTGAATGCGATGATGGAAGCTGCACGTGGGATATGCGAACGATGTGGCACTGAGTGGTGTACTAACGAAACAGCGGGAGTCGAAAGTTAATCCGACAGCATGAGGATTCTGAATTTTCGCAGCAGCGTGAAAAATCTGTTTGCCGAGGCGATATCTTTAGCAATCTGAGCACGCAATTCGTCCGGTCCGGAAAACTTCTTTTCGCTGCGTAATCTCTTCCAGAACCGCAACTCCATGCGCTTCGCCGAAATCGGTCCGGAAAAATCCAGCAGATGCGTTTCGACAGTCAATGCACTTCCATTGAAGGTCGGCCGAACGCCGATGTTGGTGACCGAGCGCCGGCTCTTGCTTTCGTCCTGAAGCAGAGTTCGCGTGATGTATACCCCGCCGGCTGGCAATAACTCCTGATCTGCGCGCAGGTTCAGCGTCGGGAAAGTGAACTTGCTGCCGGTCCCGGTTCCGCTGACAATCGAGCCGGTCAGCGCGAACGACCGGCCCAGCAGCCGCCCGGCTTGCGTAACTTCTCCCTCGGTGATTTCACGGCGGATCACAGTGCTGGAGACCACTTCTCCATGGGCCATAACTGGGGGAATGCTGACCACCTCGAATCCGTGGATTTTTCCCAGCTCGCGTAATAGCTGCGCGTCGCCGGCTTGTTTGTGGCCAAAACGAAAATTTTCTCCGACCAGCAGCGCGCGAACGCGCAGTTCATTTACCAGAATTTCCTCGACAAAGTCTTGTGGACTGAGTTTCGACAGCTCGAGCGTAAAAGGCATCACCACTGCCGCTTCCACCCCAACGGCGCGAAACCACTCCAGTCGTTGCTCATTCGTGGACAGACGCTTCGGCGCGGCTTCTGGCCGCAACACTTTCAATGGTGGTGGCTCGAAGGTCAAAGCCGTAGCGACTGCGCCTGACTTTACGGCGCGATTCGTGGCTTCCTGCAGAATCTCCTGATGACCGAGGTGAATTCCGTCAAAGTTGCCGATCGCCAGCACGCTGCCGCGGCCGCTGGCTGCATAAAATTCCCGCCATTCGGTCGGATCGGTGAACACCGCCAAACCGTCGAGACGCGGCGCGATGAATTCGGAATTTTTAATCGTCGACGGAGCGTCGGTTGCGATTTCAAGTTTCAGTCCGTCATAAGCCAATTGAATATTTGCGTGGCCCTCGCTACGCAGCCGTTCGTTGGTTGCGGCGTGCCCCAGGTCATGCGCGATGTGCGTGAACCACGCGCGCTTTGGCTTGATCTTTTCCACCAGTGCTGACGCCTGTTGCACTGTCTGGTGCATGGGATGAGGTGTATCGCGCAGCGCATCGAGAATCACATCATCGAGACCTTGTAGCAGCGCCAAAGAGGATTCCGGTACAGAATTGAAATCCGTGAGATAGGCGCCGCGCCCGAAACGGAATCCCAGCACCGTCATTTCGCCGTGCACCAGCGGGATGGGCGTAATCTTTACGCCCAGAAGTTCGAACGGCCCATCGATTTCTTTCAAGACTACGCTGGGCACCGTGCTTAATTTTGGTTTCCCGTCGAACGCGTAAGAAAAAGCCCGGCGCACAATGTCAAACGCTTGCTTATTCCCATACACCGGCATGGGTTGTGAGCGGCCAAGGCCCAATGGCCGTAAATCGTCGAAGCCCATTACGTGGTCGGCATGGCCGTGCGTTAACAGCACAGCCTCGATCTGATCGATTCCTGCTCGCAATGCTTGCGTGCGGAAGTCCGGAGTCGTGTCGATCAAAACGTTCTGACCGTTTCGTGAAAGCAGAACGGACGTACGCATACGGTTGTCGCGCGGATCGCTGGAAGTGCACACGGCGCAATGGCAGCCGATGGTGGGAACTCCCATGGAGGTTCCGGAGCCGAGCACCGTCAACTGCAGAGTTCCCGAAGGTACTGGCGAAGATGAATGGAAGGTATTTGCGGACATGACGCGAATGCGGAACGCGGTGCGTTATTTTAATGGACAGCCGCTACCGGCCCTTGGCCTTGGTGGCCGCTTGTGCCGCTTGCGCAGCCAATGCCTGATTGACTTCGAGATAGGTCATCTTCAATTTGCCGAGAAGATCCAGCAACAGACTCTCTTCTTCAGGGGCCAGATTGCCTATGGTTTTTTCGCGCATTGCGTCCAGCATGTCAATCAACTCGCGCGCCGCTTCTGGATCGATCACCGGCTGCCCGGTGCGCGGATCGGTGTAGGCACCCAGCACCATTGCTCCGTTGCTTCCCAGCATGCGAATCAAATTCTCGAAAGCAGCGGAACGCTTGGGAGTTTCCGCTGGTGGCGTTTTCGCTTCGGGCACTGGTGCTTGTGTTTGCGGCGCCTCTGCCGCTTTTTTCGCGTCTCGCTGGGCTTCGCGCTGCTGCTCGGCCACAAATTCTTCGCGTAACTCGCCGTCTGTTGTAAATGGGCGACGGTCGATTACGCGAAACGATTCTTCTGGTTTCTTCTCTGCCACGGTTTTGACCCTCTACTAGAGTGTATGCTGCAAGTTTAGCACGGCTTGGCGCACAGGCGTTTTCGCTAGGTCCGCGCAGGTCCGCGCCGGTTTACTTGAAAATTTGCACTCAGCGCCGTAAAGTCTTGAGTTTGCAGCCGAGGAAGAACTCTCACCGTCCGATGCCGCCAACGAAAAAGAAAAGCCGTAAATTTAAGAAACGCAGTGTTGCTCGCACCGAGACCACCAACTCGCGCAAGGAATCAGCCGGAGTGTGGTTCGAACGCCTGGTTGCGCTGCAAGCCCGTCTGCGCGCGCCTAACGGCTGTCCCTGGGACGTCGAGCAGACCCATTTGACGCTTCGAACCTACCTCATCGAGGAAGCGTACGAAGTCCTGGAAGCGCTGGAAAGCGGCGACAACGCGAAATTCGCGGAAGAACTGGGCGATTTGCTGCTGCAGGTTGTTTTTCATGCGCAGATTGCCAGCGAAAAAGGGCGTTTCACCGCAGCGGACGTGGTGCGCGAGATTCATCAGAAAATGGTACGCCGCCATCCTCATGTTTTCGGCGAAAAACGCGCCAAAGATGCCACCGAAGTGCTCAAGAATTGGGAACAGATCAAAGCTGAAGAACGCCGTGCGCAGAATTCGCAGCAGGGAACTGGGCAAATTGAGAAGTCAGAGCCGGCGGCAGCATCGTTGCTCGACGGTATTCCCCATACGCTGCCGGCAGTCATGCAGGGCTATCAACTCACGCGGCGCGCTGCGCGTATCGGCTTTGATTGGGATGACGTAGAAGGAGTCATCGCAAAGCTTCAGGAAGAGCTGAGCGAACTCGGCGCCGCGCGGGCCGCACAATCGCCGGAACAGATCGAAGACGAACTGGGAGACGTGCTTTTTGCTGCGGTCAATCTGGCGCGCTTTTTGAAAATTGATCCGGAAATTGCGCTCAAGCGCACCAACGCAAAATTCACGTCACGTTTTCGCGAGATGGAACGCCTGGCCCGCTCCTCCGGCCGCGCTCTGGCTGATCTGCCGCGCACCGAGATGGAACTGCTTTGGGACCGGGCCAAGGCTTCGCAACTTGAAAAATCGTCGCCAACACGCGCCGGGAAGGCCGCCGTGCGGGCATGAATGCGGCCTCAAACGCGTCCATCACTGTACGTAGCTGCGATTCGCTGGAAGACTTCCACGCCTGCGTCGCTCTGCAGCGTGAAGTTTGGGGCGAGGACGACCTCGAAGTCGAGCCGGCGACCCTGTTTGTCGTCGCCGCCCACACCGGCGGTCAAGTGCTTGGCGCCTACGACGGGAAGACTCTTGTGGGCTTCACTCTGGCGCTCGCTGCTGTTCGCAATGGCGCCCCTTTTCTGCACTCGCATATGACCGGCGTGCATGCCAATTATCGTGACCGCGGCGTCGGCCGAATGCTCAAACTGTTCCAACGCGACCAAGCGCTGAGCCGTGATATCCGCTTGATCGAGTGGACGTTCGATCCGCTGGAATTGCGCAACGCCCATTTCAATCTCAATCGTTTGGGCGCAATTTGCCGCCGCTACCTACCGAATCTCTATGGCATCACTACCAGCCCGCTGCACCGCGGTTTGGCCACCGACCGCCTCGTCGCCGAGTGGTATCTTGACTCGCCTCGGGTCATCGCCGCATTGAGCAACGAACTTACTCCGCCGCACTCCAGCACCACCATCGAAATTCCAAATTCATTCGACGATTGGAAAGCCAGCGACCTGCCACGCGTGCAATCGGTTCAAGCCGCGATTCGAGAACAGTTCACGGATGGCTTTGCCAAGGGCTGTGCCGCCATCGCGGTCTCAAAGACTTCCGATGCCAGCTCATACCACCTCGCCCCATGGAGCGAGTTCTAGCCCGTTATGCGTCTCGAACAACTCACGCTCCGCGAACTCCACATGAAGCTGGTTGCTCCATTCCAGACCAGCATGGAAACGACGACTAACCGGCGCATCCTGTTGACCGAGGTGGTCGTCGATGGAGTGGTGGGTTGGGGCGAGTGCGTCGCCGGCGAAACTCCGTCTTATAGTCCGGAGACGACGGACACTGCATGGCACATTATGCGCGACCACTTGTGGCCTTTGCTTAGGGAAAAGCAGTTGGCCTCAGCGTCTGAAGTTTGGGATCTTCTTTCCGCAGTGCGTGGCCACAACATGGCCAAGGGAGCCATCGAATCGGCAGTCTGGGACGCCGAGGCCAAACAGAAAAGTCTCTCCCTCGCAAAATTAATCGGAGGAGTCCGAACGGAAATTGCCAGCGGGGCATCGATTGGAGTTAAAGCTTCACTCGAAGAACTGGTGCAGGCGGTTAAAGTAGAGCTTGAGGCTGGCTATCAGCGGATCAAAATCAAAATTAAGCCCGGCTACGACCTGGAGCCCGTTCGACGGCTGCGCAAGGAATTTCCCTCCATCAAATTGATGGTGGATGCGAACTCGGCCTACTCTCTCGCTGATGAACCTCTCTTGAAGCAACTCGACGAATATTACCTGATGATGATCGAGCAGCCGCTCGGCTGGGACGATCTTTACTCACATGCCCAACTTCAGGACCAGCTCATCACTCCCATTTGCCTCGATGAATGCATTCATACCGAGGAGCAGGCCCTGGCCGCGATTCGCCTAGGCGCGTGTCGCATCATCAATATCAAATTGGGGCGTGTCGGAGGCTTCACGCCGGCTCGGCGCATCCACGATCTTTGCCAGCAGAATTCTGTTCCGGTATGGTGCGGAGGTATGCTGGAATCCGGAATCGGCCGCGCCCACAACATTGCACTTTCAACCCTACCGAATTTCACGCTGCCGGGAGACGTCACCGCCAGCAGGCGTTACTGGAGTCAAGATATTATCGAACCCGAGGTAACGGTCGCCAAGCAGGGAGTGATTCAAGTTCCTGATGGACCTGGAATGGGATTTACCCCTCGCCTGGACCTGATCGAAAAATGGACCGTGCGGAAAGAAGTGTTATTGCAAAAGAGCGGCAGGGCTTGAACGTAACGCATAGCGAAGAATAGAAACGCCGGTCAGGCAGGGAACTTCGCCAGTGCTGACTTGTGAAGGAAATTGCTGGGGGGAATTTAGCGTGTCAGTCAAACCATTACGAGAAGGCGGTCCCGCAGCGCGCATCGCGGTCATTCCCGGCGACGGGATCGGGAAAGAAGTCACGCCAGAATCGATCAAGGCGATTCGCTCGGGCGTCAATTCTCACTCAGGGTTTGCAAGTGCAAACCCTGAAACCCAGTCGGCACGCCGACAAATTGAGTTTGTCGAATTCGATTGGGGCGCCGATAAATTCTTGCGTGAGGGGATCACGCTTCCAGCCGGCGCGGTCGAAATGCTCGGCAAAGAATTCGATGCGATTCTTTTCGGTGCGCTCGGCGATCCGCGCGTTCCATCCAATCAGCACGCCGCGGACATCCTTCTCGGACTTCGCTTCAAGCTCGACCTCTTTGTGAATGCTCGCCCGGTCGAACTTTTCCACAACCGGCTTACGCCGCTTCGCGACCGTTCCACTGACGACGTGCGCTTCATGGTCTTCCGCGAGAACACGGAAGGTCTCTATGTCGGCGTTGGCGGCTTCTTCAAGAAAGACACAGCCGACGAAATCGCCGTCCAGGAAGACGTCAATTCCCGCAAGGGCGTCGAGCGCATCATTCGCCACGCTTTTGACTACGCTCGCAGCAATCAACTGAAGCGGGTGTGCATGAGCGACAAGTCCAATGCCATGACCTTTGCCCATGACCTGTGGCAGCGCGTCTTCAAGCAAGTCCGCCAGGAGTATCCGGAAATCGAGTCCCGCCACCTATATATTGATACGCTGGCTATGGAAGTTGTCCGCGATCCCCGGCAGTTTGATGTCATTGTGACCTGCAATCTTTTTGGCGACATCATCAGCGACCTCGGTGCGCAGCTTGCCGGGGGATTGGGACTCGCGCCGTCCGGCAACATCCATCCCGGACGCACGTCTCTCTTCGAGCCGGTACACGGCTCGGCGCCGAACATTGCCGGGAAGGGCATCGCCAATCCGCTCGGCTCGATTCTCACTGCGGGCATGTTGCTCGATTTTCTGGGCTGGAAGTCCGAGGGCGATGCGCTTCGCAACGCCGTTCGTTCTGCGCTGCAAGAAAACTTTGTCACACCCGACTTGGGCGGAGATAAAGGAACGGTTGAAGTAGGCGATTGGATTGCAAAAAGAGTTGGCGGGTGATAGCACAAACGAACAACTCCATATTAAAGCATTACTTTAATCTATGATTCTGGCACGGCTTCGAGCTCAGGCCCTTGGCTGGAACTCTGATTCGCATATTAAAGTAAGACTTCACCTGCGTTTGGCGGCCAAGGTAATAAACAACCCGAGTAAGAATCCTCCGATGTGCGCCCACACCGCGACTCCACCGTTGACTGTCGAGCCCAGCGAGCCGATCCCACTGAGAAACTGCAGCACAAACCATAAACCCAGAACCACGACAGCAGGCACACGAACCAGAAAGATGAAAATCAACGTCAGAATCCGGTTGCGGGGTTCGAGGACAATGTACGCACCCAACACGCCGGAAATGGCTCCACTCGCGCCAAGCGCGGGGATGTGCGAGTTGAAGTTGAACGCGATGTGCATCAGACCCGCTCCCACACCGCAAACGAAATAGAACAGCAGGTAGCGCAAGTGGCCAAAGGCGGCTTCGACGTTATCGCCGAAGATCCCCAGGAACAGCATGTTGCCCAGGATGTGAGCGATTCCCGCGTGCAGGAACATGCTAGTGACCAACGGCAGGAGCGCCGCTTCGAAGCTCCCGTAACCGTTGAGGACCGCGGGTATACGCGCCGGCACCATGGCGTTGGCCGTCACGAATGTCTGGAACGCATGCGGCGTTAGCGTCAGCTGGTAAATGAACACGGCAATATTCGCCAGGATCAGGCACACGTTTACGAATGGGAATTTGCCGGAAGGGTTCTCGTCTCGTAAAGGAATGAACATGTCTTGTTGAATTATCCTTTTGCAGAACGACGAGTGCAGCCATCTGTGCCTTCAGCCGCCTGTCGCAGCGCTCTCGCTGAGTACTGAGCTGGGTGGCGTTTCTTACTGGCGCGCAGCCGCTCGATGGCTTGCAAGGAACCGATCCCGCCTCTCGCGCCATGCGCCATGCAGTTCAAGCCGGCCGCGGCACAGCCAAATTCCAACACCCGTTGCGTGTCCCATCCGCGCAGCGTGCCGTAGGCAAATCCCGCGTGAAACAGGTCGCCCGCTCCGGTCGTGTCAACTACAGCGACTCGAAAGGCGGGCGCATAGCAAAAGCGCCGGCCGTCCCACGCCAGCGCTCCGTGCTCACCCATCGTCGTACATACCAACTTGCAACCGTACTCAGCGCGAATATTCGGCAGGGCAAGCAGAGGTTCGTCAGAACCTCCCAGCGCCTCGAGAATTCCCCTGGACAGAACGGGAAAGTCGACTTGTGGCAGGAGGAAGCGCAGCTCTTTCGTAAAGACGTCCAGGTCGCACATGACCGGCACGCCAGCTTCGCGCGCCCAGCCAGCAGCCAGCCGGGAAGCCTCAAAGTGCTCGCCGTCAACGTGCACCAGCCCTGATCGCTGAAACCATTCCTTGCGCAGCCAGGACTTCTCCATTTTCACCTTACGGTCTCGGTGACAGAGGACCGCCCGGCTGCCGGTCGCTTGTTCGACAAGAATGTAGGAAAGTCGGCTTTCTGCCCCGCCTACACGCAATAGGTGAGTTTCCACGCCGAGGGCTTGCAGTTCCGCGAGATGCAGGTCCGCATTGTTGTCCCGGCCCGCTGCTCCGATGTAACGAGTGCGCAGTCCCCATTTCGCGGCGGCGACGACAGCCGTCGCCACTTGGCCGCCCAATCGAATCTCCCTGGAAACTGTATCCGTTTTCCCGTCGGGGGCCGGAAATGCGGCGAGCCCTAGGACGATATCGGTGGCATTTTCTCCAATGCCTGTGAAATCCGCGATGGGAATGGACATGACGCGAAAGCCTACCCGATATCGGTCTGAAATCAAAAGGGAAGCTGCTCTGTGAGGCGTGTCCTATAATTGTGTCCGCCGGATATTGTGGTTAACAGATTAATTTTATGCGCCTAAGTCCGCAAAACGATGGGGCTTGTGCGTATCAGCACTCTCGCGCAAGATGCGGCGAAGCTATTCGTTTTCTGCCAGGTCGTGCACACCGACCCGAGCACCTGCGGCGCGTCCGCGCGCGCACAGACGGCCAAAACGACGGATCATGAGGAAAGAATTAGAGAATTTTTCACAAATAGCGCGGAGAAAGTTGCGCAACAGGGAAGCCTATGGTAAGAAATTTGATTCGCATTTTGCGCTTACTTTTTATTGCTCGTGCGCAGAAAGCGAATCGCAGTCGGCGCGCCGACACGATATGCCCGCCAGGGAAACGGAAGCGATCATTCTGAAGACCTTTCCTCTGGGCGAGGCGGACCGCCTGGTCAGTTTTCTGGGGCGTACGTCGGGACGCCTGCGTGGCGTGGCTTCAGGCGCCCGCCGCATCAAGAACCGCTACGGCTCGACGCTGGAAGTTCTTTCGCACGTGCAGTTGTGGTATGTCGAGAAGGAGACCCGCGACCTGGTAAGAATTCAGCAATGCGAATTGCTCGAATCCTTCAACAAGTCGCAAAGCGATTACGGTCTCAGCACTGGCCTCGCTGTGATCAGCGAAATCGCCGAACGGGTTCTGCCGGAGCAGGAGGTTTCCGACTCCATGTTCCGGTTATTATTGCTCACGGCGCGCGAAGTCGAACGCCGAGGATCATGGCAACTGCCGGTGGCGTATTTCGCGTTCTGGACAGTGCGTCTGGGCGGCTGGCTCCCGCCGCTCGATCGTTGCGCGATTTGCGGCGCGAGTTTTGCCGGCGACCCTGGGTTTCACTTTTCGCAGTCGGCGGGACCGCTTTGTGAGAACTGCCGCAAGCCCGGCATGCGCCCACTGGGTCAGCGCGCCAGGCAATTGGCCGAACTGTTCGCGGTCCGGAAACTGGACCAGATCGAGATCGGCGAAGATGTGAGTCGCGCCCTGCTTGAGTTGCGGGAAGCATCATTCAGCTGGATCGAATTCCATACCGAGCGGAATTTGCAGACGCGGGAATTTTTGGAGATGACTTGAAAGTTAAAGTAAAACTTGAAGGTCGCCGCAAGGGTTTAAATTTTCAAGATTTGATTCTGGCTCTCTCTCATTTCTGGGTAAAGCAAGGCTGCGTCCTGCAGCAACCCTACGACATTGAAGTCGGTGCCGGTACCATGCACCCAGAAACATTTCTGCGCGTCCTCGGACCAAATCCTTACCGCGTCGCTTACGTCCAGCCCAGTCGTCGGCCCGCCGACGGTCGCTATGGCGAAAATCCTAATCGTCTTTACAAGCATTCACAATTTCAAGTAATACTTAAACCATCGCCCGCCGATATTCAAGACATCTACCTGAAGAGTCTGGCCGCCATCGGCATTGACCTTCGCGAACACGACATCCGTTTTGAAGAGGACAACTGGGAATCGCCGACTTTGGGTGCCTGGGGCATCGGCTGGCAGGTTCTCCTCGACGGCCTCGAGATCACACAGTTTACGTATTTCCAGCAGAGCGGTGGCCTGGACCTCGATCCCATTTCGGTCGAACTCACCTACGGCCTCGAGCGCATCTGCGCTTTTCTGCAGGGCACTGACAGCGTTTATGACCTGCGTTGGTCGGACGACAAAACCTACGGCGATATTCGCTTAGCAGAGGAGCAGCAATTTTCTGAGTACAGTTTCAACCGCAGCGACGCCAAAGCCATTCGCGCCGAGTTCGAGTTGCACGAGAAGCAGGCCAAGGAACTCCTTGACGGCTGGGGGAAAGCCGAAGGGAAGCAGCGGACCCGATACCCGTTGCTTGCAGCCTATGACCACTGCCTCAAGTGCTCGCACCTGTTCAATTTGATGGACGCGCGCGGAGTCATCTCCACGACCGAGCGCGCCGCGCTGATGGCGCGGGTCCGCGTCGCTGCTTGTCGCACTGCGGCGAACTACCTTGAGCAACTGACCGGTATCAGCGCGAAGCCAGAGGTGCGCTCGTGAGCCCGGCCAAGAACGCGCCAGCCGCGAAGAAATCCACCACCAAGCCGGTCGCCGAGAAGACGGTGGAGTTGCTATTCGAAGTGGGCTGCGAAGAAATTCCCGCAGGGATGCTGCCACGCGCCGAAGCCGAGATCAAGGCCGGCCTGGAAAAGCAACTGACGGCGGAAAATCTTATGGGAGGCGTGACGGTCGAATCGTTCAGCACGCCACGCCGTCTGACGCTGTGCGCCCGAGGGCTGCCAGTCTGCCAGGCCGATGTCGTCAATGAAGTGACCGGTCCGCCAAAGTCGGTAGCCTACGACGTGGTCGGCGCGCCGACACGCGCCGCTGTTAGCTTCGCCGAGAAGCAGGGCATCGGACTGCACGAAATCTACTTCGTGCAAACTCCTAAGGGCGAGTATCTGGCCGCCAAGAACGTCAAGAGAGGCCGCGCCACCGAACACATCCTCGCCGACATTCTCCCGCGCATCCTCCACGACCTTTACTGGCCGAAGACCATGACCTGGACCGGTCTGTCCGGGGCACGGTTCATCCGGCCTATCCGCTGGATAGTCGGCCTTTTGGACGGCAAGCCCCTGAAATTCTCGTATAGCGGAATTGCCGCAGGGGACACTACTCGCGGCCATCGCTTCCTTGGATCAGCTTCCATTCGCGTGCGTGCCTTCGCCGACTACGAAAAGCAGCTTCGTTCGAACGGTGTCATCCTAAGGCCAGCGGAGCGCCTCGATAAAATGCAACGCGAGCTCACGGCGCACAGCAAGCAGGGTAGCATCCGGGTGCACCCGGATGCCGAGCTACTAAAGCTTGTTACCTACCTGAACGAATTTCCGTCAGTGATCAAGGGTGACTTCGATCCGGCGTTCCTGAACTTGCCGGACGAAATCCTGGTCACTGTTATGCGCGGGCATCAGAAATATTTTGCGGTCGAGAAGCGCAACGGGGAATTGGCACCGCACTTCCTTGCAGTCATCAATCTCGCCAAAGATGCAAAAGGGTTGGTCCGTGCCGGGCATGAACGCGTCCTGAAGGCGCGCTTCGCGGATGCGCAGTTCTTCTGGGAGTCAGACCAGAAATGTCGGCTCGCCGACTATCTTCCCAAACTGGAGCGCGTCACCTACGAGTCACGCCTGGGCAGCTACCGCGACAAAGTTGAGCGCATTCGGTCCCTTGCCCGCTGGCTCATGGAGCAGTGGTTCAATCTCGGCATGGTGCAAGCGCACGTTGCCGAAGCCGACCGCGCCGCTGAACTTGCCAAATGCGACCTTGCGA
Organism: uncultured Acidobacteriota bacterium; assembly: GCA_963731155.1. GTDB lineage: Bacteria > Acidobacteriota > Terriglobia > Acidiferrales > UBA7541 > Acidiferrum. Next base: position 484,773 of record CAVSVB010000009.1, on the reverse strand, counting down.
GCGAGATGGTGCGCGAATTTCCCGAGCTACAAGGCATCGTCGGTGGGCTCTATGCCAAGGCCCAGGGCGAACCCGACGAAGTTTCTGATGCTGTCTACGACCACTATCGTCCCGTCGGACTTGATGATCCTATACCGCGCAACCTGATCGGTTGTGCCGTTGCCCTCGCTGACAAATTCGATTCCATTGTCGGATGCTTTGCCGTCGGCGTGGTGCCTACCGGATCGAGTGATCCGTTCGCGCTGCGCCGAGCCGCTCTGGGTGTTGTGAAAATCATCTTGGAAAAGAAGTTGCCGCTTTCGTTGTCACTGACCATCGCGGCAGCCGCCAAGGCCCTGCACAGCAATCCGCCGAAGCGTGCGGTCACCAGGGAACAGGAAAAACAAATCCTGGATTTTCTGTTCGATCGCGCGCGCTTCGTCGTCCGCGAAAAGGAAAGTTTCAGCTACGACGAAGTGAACGCTATCTTCAGTGCCGGCTCCGATGATCTGGTGGATGCGCGCCGCCGCCTCGACGCACTCCGCGCCATCCGCAAATCAAAGAACTTCGAACCTCTTGCCGTCTCCTTTAAGCGTATCCGCAAAATTCTCGAAAAGGCCGCCATCCCTGCCGGAGAGCCGCAGCAAGCTTTGCCAGCGCTTTTTGAAAATGACGCTGAACGCAGCCTTTACTCCTCGATGCAGGCGGCCGTGCCGCGCGTAAACGAACACAAGCGCGCTGGCCGCTATAGGGAAGCGCTGGAAATCATCGCGGCGTTGCGGCCGGAGATCGATAGATTTTTTGAACAGGTCATGGTGATGGTCGAGAATGAGGAAGTTCGCAAGAATCGCCTGGCGCTGTTGTCAGAATTGCTTCGAGAATTTACTACCATCGCGGATTTTTCCGAGATGGGAGGAGAAGGCCGTAATTAAAGTATTACTTTAAATCAAAAGGGGCTCGTGACTAATGCATTTTGGTCAGCGCGCCGACATTTTGAAAATGATTTTCAGGGGGCGCCGCGCATGCACTCGTCCTCCGGTTTGTGCAATCTGCATGCAGCTTCTTACTCCAAATTGTTAGCGAGGCATATCGTGAAGAAATGGGTTTATTTTTTTGGTGCAGGGAAAGCAGAGGGCGACGGTACTTGGCGCGAGCTCCTTGGAGGCAAGGGTGCCGGACTGGCGGAGATGAGCCGGATTGGCCTGCCAGTCCCTCCTGGATTCACCATTACCACTGAAGTCTGCACTTACTACTACGGAAACAAGAAGACGTATCCAAAGGTTCTTGACGCCGAAGTCAGGGGAGCCGTCAAACGCGTGGAAAAAATCATGGGCACGAAGTTTGGCGACAAAACCGCCATGCCCATGCTGGTATCTGTCCGTTCCGGCGCCCGCGATTCGATGCCTGGCATGATGGACACGATTTTGAACCTCGGTCTGAATGACGAGACCGTTCTTACGCTCGCCAAGGCCACCAAAAATGAGCGGCTCGCCTGGGATTGCTACCGGCGTTTCATCCAAATGTACGGCGACGTTGTGATGAACGTGCAGAAGCGCCCGAGTGAGGACCACGAACCTTTTGAAGTGGTCATTCACGAACTCAAGCATGACCGGTATCACGCGGACGTTGATGATCCGAAGCTGACGGTAAAGGACCTGCAGGAGTTGGTGGTTCGCTTCAAGAAGCTGATCAAGGACCGCACTGGGCAGGAGTTCCCGCAGGACCCGTGGAAACAGCTCTGGGGCGCGGTAGGCGCCGTGTTCGGGTCCTGGATGAACGATCGCGCCGTCGTTTATCGTCGCAAGTACAACATCCCGTCTGAATGGGGCACTGCCGTGAACGTGCAGGCGATGGTCTATGGCAATACCGGCGATCAGTCCGGCTCTGGTGTGGCCTTCACCCGCGACCCGGCGACCGGCGAGAAAGTTTTTTACGGTGAATTCCTCATCAATGCACAAGGAGAAGACGTGGTCGCTGGTGTGCGGACGCCCGAACCAGTCTCTCAACTCAAGAATTATCTGCCGAAGGCCTTTCACGAATTGGAGAAAATTCGCCAGACCCTGGAGAAGCATTTCAAGGACGTGCAGGACTTCGAGTTCACGATCCAGGACGGCAAGGTGTTCATGCTGCAGACTCGCAACGGCAAACGCACCGGCCTCGCCGCAGTCCGCTTCGCCGTCGAAATGGAAAAAGAGAAGCTGATCGACTGGAAGACCGCCATTCGACGAGTCCCTGCCGACCAACTGGACCAAGTGTTGGCGCCGGTGTTCGATCGCAAGGCCGTTCAAGCGGCCAAGGTTATTGCGAAAGGGTTGCCCGCCGGGCCTGGAGCCGCAACCGGGAAGATGTATATGAACGCAGATCGCGCTGCAGCTGCCGCAGCAGCGGGCGAAAAGGTCTTGCTGGTTCGCAACGAGACTTCGCCCGAAGATTTGCGCGGCATGATCGCCGCCGAAGGCATTCTCACCGCAAAGGGCGGCGTCAGCTCGCACGCCGCGCTGGTTGCGCGACAGATGGGTAAAGTCTGTGTATGCGGCGCTGCCGCGATGCAGATTGATTATGCCGCCAAAACCATGAGTGTTGATGGCGTGACCTACCAGGAAGGAGACTTTCTTTCCATCAATGGCACCGCTGGCGAAGTCTACGCCGGCCAGATCCCGACCGCGGCATCGGAAATCGTCCAGGTGCTGATCGAGAAATCGCTCGACGGCAAGAAGAGTCAGACCTACCAAAACTTCCAAAAGCTGATGGACTGGTGCGGCAAGGTAACGCGGATGCAGGTCCGCACTAACGCCGACACGCCAGAACAGACTGCTCACGCCATCGCGTTCGGTGCTACTGGAATTGGTCTGTGCCGCACCGAGCACATGTTCTTTGAAGGCAATCGCATCGACGCCATGCGCGAAATGATTCTGGCCGACACCAAGCAACATCGCGAAGCAGCACTAGCCAAGATCCTGCCGTACCAGCGGCAGGATTTCGCCGGCATGTTCAGGGAGTTGGAGGGACATCCGGCCACGATCCGATTCCTTGATCCGCCGCTGCATGAATTTCTGCCGCACGAAGGCTCTGCCCAAAACGACCTGGCAAAGAAAATGGAGGTGCCAGTCGAAAAGATCAAACAACGAGTTAAAGAATTACATGAATTCAACCCGATGCTCGGCTTCCGTGGCTGCCGGTTGGGCATTGTCTATTCCGAGATTTCCGAGATGCAATCCCGCGCGGTGTTTGAAGCTGCTGCGGAAGTTCAGAAAGCGGGCATTCAGGTCAACCCAGAAGTCATGATTCCGCTGGTGGGCTTCAAGAAAGAGCTGGACCTTCAGGTCGAGCTCGTTCATCGCGTTGCGGGCCAGGTCATGAAGGAAAAGGGTGTGAAACTGAATTACCTGGTCGGCACCATGATCGAGGTGCCTCGCGGTGCAATCACAGCCGACGAGATTGCTCAGACAGCCGAGTTCTTCAGTTTTGGCACCAATGACTTGACCCAGACCTGCCTTGGCATGAGCCGCGATGATTCTGGCTCCTTCCTCGGGCCTTATCAGGAATTGGAGATCGTGAAAAAGAATCCATTCGCCACGATCGACCAAGCCGGGGTCGGCCAATTGATCACGATGGCCGTGGAAAAAGGGAACAAAACGCGCCCTGGCATCAAGCTGGGCATCTGCGGCGAGCACGGCGGCGATCCGGATAGCGTCAAGTTCTGCCATCGAGCCGGCTTGTCCTATGTGAGTTGCTCGCCGTTCCGGGTGCCAGTGGCTCGCCTGGCCGCAGCTCAAGCGGTGGTTGAGGAAGAGCAAGCCAAGAAAAAGAAAAAGAAAAAGAAAAAGAAGAAGTAGCACTTGACCGGAACTTAGCCAGGCCTAAAGTAATACTTTATGTTGCGAAAACGGAGCGCGGATAGAGTCGCGCTTCGTTTTGATTGGAATGGGGCGCACTTAAACAATTACTTTAATTCACGATTGTCAGCGCTTCGGACCCGCTGAGTGGTGGTCGTAACTCAACACCCGTGTCAGCTTCCAGTTGCCATCTTTGTATTGCCACAACTGCACGAAGCTCGCTTCTCCCGTCCCGTTACTCGCTTCGGTCTTGGGATGCAGAAACCGGTGCACGCCCATCTCGATCGCGCCGTATCCTTTCATGTAGTAGATCTTCAGGGTGCCGGGCACCAGCACTCGCTGCGTGTCGCCGGTGCAAATGTTGTTCTTGACGCTCTCCGTGAGTTTCTGCCGGCCCAGCGTTACGCCGCCCTGGTCGTGGTAAAACTCAACATCATCCGCCAGCAGGCTCTCGAACGTCTTCAGGTCGCAGTGGTTGTAAGCATCGAAGAGCTTGGTATCCAGTGCTGTAATGGCCTTGTCCAGGTCGGCTTGATTCTTGATTTCGTCAAGTGTGGCTATCTTTGATTCCGTCGCAGCCTGAGCGTGTGCCGGCGATGCCCAGCCGCTCCATAACGCAACAACCAATGATCCTAATTTGAGTGAGTGCCGAAGCTTCATGCAGGATCCTCCTTGGCGCGTGGCCCGATTGCGCATCAGGAGATACGGTCGATTGTGCGGGACTGTTCCCTGAATTCTTCCATGCGCCATTACATGTACTTGCGCCTTTTTGCCATGGCGGGCTTCGCCTCACGTAGAATGTGAATGCCCCGGAGTGGGACTGTTCCTGTGGAACGATTGAAAGATCTGCCCAATCTCGGAAATCTGCGTATCGTGATGGTGCGTTCGCGTAATCCGCTGAATATTGGTGCCGCGGCTCGCGCCATGAGCAACTTCGGTGCGTTGCATCTTCGGGTGGTCACGCCGTATGAAAAAGCCTTCCGCGAAGCGGTCTCCGCCGTCGGAGCAGCGCAGCTGCTCGCCAAAGCCGAAGAATACGACTCAATCGCAGACGCTACGCGCGATTGCAGTTTAGTGATCGGCACCACTGCAATTGGTCACCGCGAATTGCAGCACGAGCTTTACTCGCTCGAAGAAGCCGCAAAAAAGATTCGCAAGGCTCTAGCCTCGGGCCGCGTGGCGATCCTCTTCGGCTCAGAAAAGACCGGTCTTTCCAATCACGATTTGAGCCATTGCCATTTTCTTCTGCGGATTCCCACGCGCGAAGAACACCGCTCGATGAATCTGGCTCAAGCTGTCGCGATTGTTGTTTACGAAATCTCGCACGGCGGCGCCCTCACAAGAGCCATGAACAAGTTGCCCCCAGCCGCAGCCGACATGGAATCCGTCAACCGCATCGCCGAAACGCTTCTCGAAGCGTTGAACCTGAGTGGTTATGTGCATCGCCGCTCTGCCGCTACCGCTGAGGAAAAACTTCGCCGCATACTCCGCCGCTTCCAGCTGAGCTCCTCCGACGCTGAAGTCCTTCTCGGCATGCTCCGCAAAATCCTCTGGAAACTTCGCTTCGAGCAAGAATCGCAGTAAAGACGCAACACGACCGAGTCTCTGTACGTTTATATCTTGTGCTGTTTTTTCACGTAGGCATTTTGAAGAAGAAATACATGCCGGCGAAATAAAAAATCAGATCCGGCGCGAAGGCTGCAAAGGGCGGCGGCATTTGACCTACGCCGCCCATCGCCTCCAGCAGCCGCGCCAGCGAAAAGTATGCGATTCCGACCGCAAGCCCCACCGCTACGCCGCCAATCGCTCCGCGCGCGCCGACTCGAAACGCGTAGGGAATCGCCAGCAGCATGCTCACCGGCGCAATCAGCGGAAACGCTATCTTCACGTACCATTGCACGGTCAGCGCGGAGACGTCGAATCCGGCATGCCGCAGCTCTTCGATATAGCTGCCCAACTGGCGGAAGCTCAACTGCGAGGCTTGTAATACTTCTCGATTGAAATAGGTCGGCGGTTCGGCAAGCTCCGGCAGGGCGGTGGCGCTGAATTTGTCATATTTCTCGATCGCGCCGTCACGGAAATCACGCACCCAGCCGGACTCCAGAATCCACACATTCTGCGATTCGCTCCATAGCGCCTGGTTCGCGAACACCCGCCGCTTGATGTGAAACGTTCCCGGCTCCAGCTCTAGGACCGTGAGTCCGGCAAAGAGATTCCTGCCAGGATCGAATAAGTCGTAATTATAGATTTTCCCGTTTTCGCCAAAAATCCAGCGCTGCGGACGCGTGTACGTCTGCGGAGGCTTGCCTTTAATCTGATTGCGCAGCGCGTCCTGCCGCTGGTTGGTATACGGCAGGTACACATCATCAACAATGATCATGGTCGCGGCAAGCGTCAGTCCGGCAAGCAGCAGCGGCATCGCCAGGCGGTACAGGCTGATGCCGCTTGCTTTGCATGCAACGATTTCGTTGTTCCTGCTCATAACGCCAAGCGTAACCAGAACACTGACCAGCGCGCCCAGCGGCGACAGTTGGTAGAGAAGATATGGCGTCAGATACCAAAAGTATCTCACTACAGTTAAAAACGGGACGCCATGCTTCGCGATATCGTCCAGCAATTCGAAAAAAGTGAAGACGTGGAACAGGAGCAGGAACGCCAGCAGCAACAGACCGAAATACGCTAGAAATCGCCGCAACAGATAAAGATCAATCAGCCGGGGAAAACTCCCCTCCGATGTTCTTGGTATCTCCTGCTGGCCGTTGACGACTTTTGCCAGTTCCGCTACCCGCTTTCTGGCCTGCGTCTGACGCCGGCGGATCAACCGTTTCCAAGTCTCCAGCCTGCTGATTCTCTGGAACCATCCCCCGCCTCCACGCAACTGCTCCATGCGCGGCAATAAGATTACGGCCAGCACAGCCAGCGCGATGTTTGCCAGCCAAATGCCAGTCCAGGGACTGAGTTTTCCTTCGCGAGCGAATCCTGCGCCCATGACCGACAGCGAATAATACAAGCCGATCAGCAAAACGGAGAGCAGGGTTCCCGCCGCACGACCGCCTCGCCGCGGCTGCGCTCCCAGCGGCACCGCCACCAGTGCAAACGCCAGGCACGCAAACGGAAACGCCAGGCGGCGCTGAAATTCCACTCGCGCTTCGCGCCAGTTCTTGCCTGTTTCGGCAAACAGTTCCCCCGTTGGCCGCTCAACATTGCTCAACGTCCGTTGTTGATTGGAAACCAGTCCAGTCACTTCCAGCGGCCAATCGCTCTGTCCGAAGTCCGTCAGTGAATAATGGCTCGGATCTTGCCGGCTCACCTCGTGTGTAGTTCCGCCCTGAAGATGCAGCTCAAGCTTGCCCTGCTTCGGCTCGGCAATTACAATCGCATTCTCCGCCAGCGTCAGCCGTGAGCCGCTCTCCTCGCCAACTTCCGCGAGGAACACGCCGTGCCACTGCGTTCCGCTCGCGGAAACGTCGTTCACGTAAAGAACGCGTTTTGGGAACCGCTCGTCGAATACGCGTGGTTGTATCTGGAACGAAGCTTGCGACGCCAGCAGCGTGGCTTCGATTCCGCGCAAAGCACGGAATGCGGCAGGTCCGAGCCATAATGTAAGCGTTCCCGTGGCGATGGCTCCGGTGAGCGCCAGCACTGCAACTGGGACGAGCATTCGCTGCCGGCTGATTCCCAGCGCGGTCAGCGCGATAATTTCGCTGTCCGCGGACATGCGGCCCAGGCCGAGCAGGACTCCGACGAGCACCGCCATCGGAATCGTGAAAATTAGTACGCCGGGGAAAATATAAAGAAAGAGTTTTACGATCTGCGCGCCTGATCCGGAATGGCGCACCAGGAGCTCCATGAGCCGAACCAGTTGCGGCACAAAAAGTACGAATGTGAAGACGATAAGTCCGAGGAATGCATGACGAAAAATTTCGCGGACGATATAGCGGTCAAGAATGCGCATGGCGCGAATCGAGAGTGTAGCACGGCCCCCGCGCTGGCAGAGATTGCCGCGCTGCCCGAGCGCCTCGCACGATGAACAAGATCCATCTGGTCGTTCTCTGGCACATGCACCAGCCGCAGTACCGCGACCCTGAAACCGGGCGCTACGTCCTGCCATGGACCCGCCTCCATGCCCTGAAGGACTACTGGGGCATGGTGAAGATCCTCGGGGAATTTCCGAAATTTCACGCCACGTTCAACGTAGTGCCGGCGCTCGGATTGCAGTTGGAAGAATATGCCAGCGGCACGTTCAACGAGCCGTGGTTCGAACTGGCGTTCCGCGATGCCGAAAAACTCTCCAAGGAAGACAAAAACGAGATTCTGCAGCGGGCGTTTCAGGTCAACCATGAACGCTTCCTGACCCGCTGGCCGCGCTTTCAAGAACTATATGAATGGACGCGCCAGGCCGGCAGCGCTCAAGCGACTGTCACTTTCACACCGCGCGACTGGCGTGACCTGCAATTGCTCTCGCAACTTGCATGGATGGACGAAGAATGGATCGCCAAGGACGCCACCATCAATAAGCTTTCCGCGAAGGGAAAAGACTTCACGGAAAAAGACAAAGCGGCGCTGAAGCAAAAACAATTGGAATTCCTGAAGCTGGTGCTGCCCATTTATCGCGAAGCTGCCGAGCGCGGGCAAATCGAGCTTAGCACTACGCCTTTCTACCATCCGATCCTGCCGCTCGTTTGCGATTCCGACATCGCCCGCGTCTCGAATCCTTCGACACCATTGCCACGCCGCGCCTATCGTCATCCCGAGGACGCGCGAGAACAGTTGCAGCGCGCCCGTGAATATCACCAGCGTGTTTTCGGCATACAGCCTGCGGGCCTATGGCCATCCGAGGGCTCTGTTTCCGATCAGGCCATGGCCATTGCCGCCGAAGAAGGCTTCAAGTGGTTTGGCACGGACGAAGGAGTCCTCGGCCGTACGCTCAATCTCGGATTTTTTCGCGACGCCACCGGTCTTGCGGCGAACGCCGATCGCTTGTACCGGCCCTGGCGCCTGAAAACACCAAAAGCAGAAATTACTGGGCTTTTTCGCGATCATCACATTTCCGACCTGATTGGATTCGTCTACAGCCGGATGGATGCCAAGGCCGGCGCCGCCGATCTTCACGGACGCTTGCGTGCGCTTGGTGAACGCGTGCAGAGCAAGCAGCCGCTCACCGTTTGTCTTTTTCTGGATGGAGAAAATGCCTGGGAATACTATCCAGGCAACGGCCGTGAATTTCTCCGCGATTTTTATGGCCGCATTCAGTCCGATCCGGACTTCCGCGCGCTGACCGCCAGCGAGGCCATTGCCGCAGCCGGAGAAATTTCCGAAACACAGACAATATTTCCCGGGTCCTGGATCAATGCGAACTTCGACGTCTGGATCGGCCACTCCGAAGATGTGCAGGCGTGGGATCTTCTTTGGGACGCCCGCGAGGCTTATGCGCGCGCCGAGGATGCCAAGGCACAAGAGCGCAATGACGCGCCGACCGAGGCCGCGCTCAACGACGCCAAGGAATCACTACTCGCAGCGGAGGGCAGCGATTGGTGCTGGTGGTACGGACCGGAACATAGCACAGCCAATGATGCTGAATTCGACGCTCTGTACCGCAGGCATCTGACCGGAATCTACCGTGCGATAGGAAAGATTGCGCCCGACGAACTCGCCAAGCCAATCAAGCGCCAGCCCGAGCACGCCTTGCACTTACCGCCCTCGGAATACCTGCGTGTGGATGTCAATGGCCGCGACACTTCGTATTTCGAATGGCTGGGCGCGGGATTATATTCGCCGGAAAGACGTAGCGGAGCGATGCACGGCCGTACCTTCTACCTGCGCGAGTTGCGCTACGGATTCGAACCGGAACGACTTTGCATCCGGTTGGACGCATTTCCGGATGCGCTGGCGGAGCTCGAAGATGCCGAATTCCGCGTGACCATTCACGCCAACTACGACATCACCGTGATTGCCAAACTGTCACACGGAAAATTGGTGGAATACGCCGTGGAGCAGGATCGCCTCTGCTTGCTGAATCCCGCAGGGGCGACCGAAGCAGCCTTCGAACGAATTTTGGAGTTGGCCATCAGCAAAGAACTTTTTAATTTGCGGGGAATCACCCAGCTGCAGCTTAGTGTCGCGCTCTGGCACGGAGGATTACCGGTGGACGTGCTTCCCGCCGAAGGTACATTGCAAGTCGCTCTCGGAGAAGAACACTTCGCCTGGCCGACGGAGCCGTTGGCGCCATAGGTTCAGGGCTGATCTTGAGTGCGGGTGCTGCCAAAAAGGCGCGCGATTCAATCAGCGAGTTGTTTTAAAACAACTTCACCGCCAGCTCCCGCGGCTGCTCCCCCACAGGAATTATCGTCAGCAGACAGCAGGGCGGCGACGAGTTTAGGTCATTGGCGCGGTCCGCGGCGATGCGAATCACCGAAAGACCTCCTGAAGCCTGGCTCACGACGAGCAGGAGGCGCGCCGTGTCTCCGGGATCAAACCGCAGCGCGCCCGGCAATTGTCCCGCAGCGATGGGACGCCCAAGGCGGCGATAGCTGATGTCGACCGGCGTTACACTGCCGGCCGCCGCGTCCGAAACATAAAGTTCAGCGGAGTCTGCAAGCAATACGCCGCGCGTCGGCGCCGAACCCAGAACCACGTAATCACCCACTTCGTGGGTCCAGGTGTTAATCGCTTGCAGTCCATGCGATTCCGGCGACAGCACATATAACTCGCCACCATCGGGCTTCAGTATCATCTGCGACGGAATTCCAGCGAGTTCAAGATTCGTCAGCAGCAGCCCTTTTCGCAAATCAATAACGGAAAGGCGCTTCTGGGTTCGGCTCAGGATGAACGCGGCGGAATTGTCGTCAAGGATGGTGGCGTCCTCGGGATCGGGAATGACGCTAACTGTATTACGCAATTGCAGCGACGCAGCGTCGTAGATTCCGACAGTGGCATCTTTCTTGTTGAGCACGAGCACCAATTTGCCGTCAGGCGATACGCGAGCAGCGACAGGCTGCTTCCCGGTCGCGCTCTGCGCAATCACTTGCCGCGTGTTGCAATCGATCGACGTGAGGAGGTTGTTTCCGGAGGCCGGCACATACAGCCGTCTGCCGTCCGGCGAAAAATCCAGCGAATAGGGAAGGGCACCCACGGGAATACGCGCGGTGATTTGCGAGGTTCGCGAGTCGAGCACCCATGCGAATCCTCCCCGGGAACTGACGCCCCAGACCTCTGCCCGTGTGGGATGTTCACGCATCGCGGAGATGACGCCGCCGACGGGCACATGCGCAACGGTCGCAAGTTTTACCAGATCCACCACCGAAACGGCATTGTCAGCCGTGCTCACATAGGCGTAAAGCCGCAATCCCGGCCTCAAGAACGATGGCCGATGCTCGCGCGCAATCACGATAATCGCCGCGATAAATAGAATTGCGAACAGAAAAGCAACGCGAAATTTGGACGGCCGATTCATATCAGTGATTGAGAATCAAACTTAAGAAAGAACATGGTATGACTAATTGACTTCGCGATGGACCACCGCGGCGATCTGGCGAATCTCCGCGGATAGCTCCGCGAATTCTTCCGGCAAAATCGACTGAATACCGTCGGAAAGCGCCTTCTCGGGTTGATGATGCACTTCGACCAGCAAACCATCCGCGCCGACGGCGACCGCCGCACGAGACAGCGGCAGAACTTTGTGGCGTTTGCCTGTCCCGTGGCTCGGATCAACAAAAATGGGCAAATGACTGCGTTTTTTGACGGCCGGCACTACGGCAAGATCCAGGGTGTTTCGCGAAAAATCAGAGAACGTGCGCACGCCACGTTCGCACAACATCACGTTGTAATTTCCTTCCGACAGAATATATTCCGCGGCCATCAGAAATTCGTCGAGCGTAGCCGACATTCCGCGCTTCAGCAGTACAGGTTTTTTCGCTCGCCCGGCCCGTTTCAGAAGCGAAAAATTCTGCATGTTGCGAGCGCCGATCTGAATCACGTCGCCGTATTTTTCCACCAGGTCCAGCGACTCGTTGTCGACGGCTTCGGTGATAATGCCAAAACCGAATTCTTCGCGTACTTTGGCAAGAATTTTCAGTCCAGCTTCGCCCAGGCCCTGGAAACTGTATGGGGAAGTACGCGGCTTGTACGCTCCGCCGCGAAAAAGTCTCACACCGGTCGGCTTCAGCCTCTCCGCGACGGCCATGCACTGCGCTTCGGACTCCACGGCGCATGGCCCGGCCACCAACGCCAGATGCACGCCGCCAACGAGTACGTCGCCGGAAGGCGTGGGTATTCGAATGACTGAATCTTCTTCCTTCGCATCCCGGCTCACCAGTTTGTAAGGTTTGCTAACCGGAATGCATTCCGCTACGCCAGGCAGCGATTCCAGGATCCCTAGATCAACAGCTCCGTCATTGCCGGTAATTCCGATGGCGGTGCGCGCGGCTCCCGGAATGGGGTGCGCCTTGAGGCCAAGGGATTCGATCTGCCGGCAGACAGCGCGAACCTGTTCCTCCGTGGCGTGCGACTGCATGACAACAAGCATGGCGTCTCCTGAAATCGCGTGGAACTATCGAGTTTAGCGGAAGCGAACATCTCGCGGCAAACTGGCGATTATTAGGAACTGACGGAATCTCGCCGTCCTTCCGAGCGCAGCTCTCTCTTGGTCGCCTGCACCCAGGCTAAAACCTCGTCGCCGGCCCGACAATATTCCAGTGAATCGCAAACCACATCAGGAACAAGCAAGCCAGCGCCACTAAGGAAAATTTTACTTCGTAATCCTGCGTAAGTCAGTTCGCGGCCAGACCAGCAACCCAGAAAAAATCGCCAGCACACTGAAAAAGATCGCCACCGCTGTGACCGTATTTATCAGGTAGAAGTACTTGTCCCACGCATCAGTTGGTGGCGCCAGATCGTCGCCGGTGGCCGCCAATATCGCGAAGAGGGTCGAGAGCAGCAGTACCCAAATCCACGCCGCCAGTTGCGTCGTAAATGACAGCCACCGGGTGCCAGGTTGAGGCGCCGGCTGCGGCCGGTTTTTCAATACCACTCTGCGGATGGTTCGACTGAGCGCCGCAAGAGCCACCGAAAAAAGCACGACTAGGCTTAGCCCAGCCGCAAAGAACACCGTTTTCGAGTTTTCATACCACCTGACTCGTTCCGCCTGCACCCCCGGAAAATCGTAGGCCAGACGAATCACGTTTCCCCCTGCCATCGCGAATTGCAAAAATCCGGTGCTGTCCGTCTACCTGCTGCAGTAGGTCTTTGCTGATCGGTTTCCACTTGATCATATGGCCGCGCAAATCTTTGACGTCCTCAATTTCCAGCACGCCGTCTTTGTCGAGCTTTGCGGTGCGCTGCGACATCAGGTTGGCCAATCGCACCTTGGTGCTGTCTGCGCGTCGCGTGGACTGATAGGTACCCTCAATCGCTTTCAGTTCGTCGCGCGATTCCTTGACGAATTCTTGCTGCTGATCAAAGGGAAAGTATCGGTCAGAAAACATTTGCACCAGTTCCGGCCGGGGCTTTCCGCTCGCGCTGGCGGTATTGAAAGAAACGAACAATATCAGCTTCTGGGATGGTTCCAGGAAAAAAAGACTGTGAAACGCGATCAGATCGCCCTCGTGGCCGATCCAGTGCAAACCATTTCGCCAGGTCTCATAAAAGCCCATGCAAATCGGTGGCATTTGATTGCTGGCACGGAACTGTGGCGTGTACATCGCGTCCAGAGTTTCGCTCTTCAGGATTCGTTTGCCGTCCAGCGCGCCGCCATTCAGCAACGCCTGTCCGAATCGGCCCATGTCCGAAGCGGTGGAAGAAAGGCCACCAGCTCCGGCTGGATTAAAAACTTCGAAACCCAGCGCCGGCTTTTCCGTGCTTCCGCGATATCCCTCCGATGGCAGTTTTTCCAATTCTTTCGGTAACGGTTGATAAAAACTGGAATGGGTCATGCCAAGCGGCCCGAAAATGTGCTCGGCCACGTACTGTTCGAACAACTCTCCGCTAATTCGTTGCACAATGTAACTGGCCAAGCCCACTCCGTAATTCGAGTAGGCCGGAATGGTTCCCGGCGCATAAAGGCGCAAGGGCTGATTTTCCATTAAGAAATCGCGCAGCGTCAGGGTCTTTTTCGTCTTAATAAGCAGTATGTTCCGGGCTTCCTCCTCGAATCCGCCAGTATGCGTCATCAGGTTTCTCAGCGTGATCGGTTTGTCAAACGCCCGGCGAATCCTGAAGTCGAGATAATTATTTACGTCGGTATCCAAATCCAGCTTGCCTTGTTCTTGCAGCTGCATCACGGAAACCCAGGTAAATAATTTTGAAATGGATGCCAACCGAAAGATCGTGTCGGCCGGATCCACCGGCGTTTGTTCTTTCGCGTCGGCGAACCCGTATCCTTTCTGCAGCAGCAGCTTTCCGTCTTTCATCACCAGCACGGAAGCTCCCGCGATATCTGAATGCTCCAGCTGGAGAGGAATGATGCCGTCGAAGAACGCGCCAAGGTCAGCGGCGTCCAACGGATGAGCGACGTGCGGAATCGCAGGTGGCGTCTTTACCGCTGCCTGCTCAGACTTTTTTTCGGGAACCACTGGAACGCGCGACTGCGGCTCCTGCGCCAGCGCCGTACAGGAAAAAAGCATTGGCACAGCCGCAGCTAAACCTAGCCGTTTATGCATACCATCTCCCAGGCGCGAATTGTGGAGCGGACAGATTCTAACCAATGAAAGGCGGCCGCGCGAGCGATGTCCCGCACCGGCTCAGATTTTTGCGCCGGTTTTCAGATTTGCTGTTTTTTCCAGTATCCGCGTTTGAAAAGAACGATGCTTACCGCGGCGATAGCAGCCTCGGCTGCGACGATGGAAATATACGCGCCGCGTGCCTGCATTCGCAATGGGATCGCCAGTAAGTAGGCCAGTGGAATTTCCAGCAACCAAAATCCAAAAAAATTGACGATCGTTGGCGTGACCGTGTCTCCAGCCCCATTGAACGCTTGCAGCATAACCATTCCGTACGCATAGCCGATGTTCCCGTAGCTGATGATGCGCAGGCAGCTCGCGGCCAGCGGAACCACCTGCGGATCGTGCGTGAAGAGTTTCACGATCGGCTCGGCGAACGCCACAAATATCAATCCGATTATGCCGAGAAAAACCATATTGTAGAAACCGGTTCGCCATACTGAACTGGCCGCGCGCTCCGGCTGCTTCGCGCCAAGATTCTGCCCAACCAGCGTAGCGGCGGCGTTGCTCAATCCCCACGACGGCAAAATCACAAAAATGACGATGCGAATCGCAATTGTGTAACCCGCCAGTGCGGCTGAGCCAAAAATGCTGACGATGCGCACCAGCCCAATCCAACTGGTGTGTGCTATGGCAAATTGCAGTATTCCAGTCAGTGATACTCGCACCAAGCGAACCAACACGCCTAAGTTGACTCGAGCGTGTTGGCGCAGGATTCGAATGCGTTCAGTTCCACGAAGTAGCCGATAGAACTGATAACCCACTCCGATGCTGCGTCCGGTGAAAGTGGCTAGCGCCGCTCCCGTAACGCCGAGCTTTGGGAATGGACCCAGACCAAAAATCAAACAGGGATCGAGCACCAGGTTGATGATGTTCGATATCCATAACAACCTCATCGCTATCGCTGCGTCGCCTGCGCCGCGGAAAATGGCGTTGTTCAGAAACAGCATCAGGATCGCGCCACTGCCGCCCAGTGCGATCCGTGCATAACCCGAACCAACCGTGACCACCTCCGGCGACGCTCCCATAATCTGCAGCAATCGCGGCGCGAGGAAGAAGCAGGGCACTCCGATAGCCAGGGATACGCCCAGGCCAAGCACAATAGCCTGCACTCCCGCGACCGCCGCTCCACTTGGATCTTTTTCCCCGATGCGCCGTGCTACCATCGCCGTCGTCGAAAGGCTCAATCCCAGCCCGACGGCAAACACCAGGCTCAACAGCGATTCCGTCAGGCCTACCGTGGCGATGGCATCAGCTCCCAGCCTGCCGACCCAAAACACGTCTACCACCGCGAACAGAGACTCCAGCACCATTTCCAGCACCATCGGGATTGCCAGCAGCAAAATTGCCCGGTTCAAGCTGCCTGTGGTGTAGTCCTGGTGCGAACCGCGAACCGCTTCGCGAATCGAACTCCAGAGCGACGGCTGCACCACCACGTCTGCTTCTTGTGTTTCCATAGAGTCCTGTGCATTTCCGCGCACGCGCGCCGTAAAAAACCAGCGGGCAGCGCCGTCCGAAAAATATGCTTAGTTGAGGAGAGGAAGGGTCTCGGCCGCGACGAGCGCGGATTAAACCAATGAGACGATGTGGATGACGGACATCTTCATGTTCATGTCCTTTGCGTCAGGTCGCCGGCACAAAGGAACGAAGGCCGAACGACAAGGAAACTGAAATCGCTTCTAAGATTATACGAGCCACTATGCCGGACCGCCAGCGAAAAGTGTCAGCCAATCAGGCCGATACCCTCATGCAGGAGACAGGGTATGGCCTAAAAGCCGTCAACTGGATAAAACTCATGGCATTGATTCTCGCCTCCGTCCGGTCGAACGGAACTCCGCCCAGCGATTCGAAAGCCCTAGCCTGCCGCCCAGCGAAATCCCTCAAGAAGGAGGACATCATGCTGAATGCTGCGCTGGCATTTCCCGGAATGGCGTTATCCAACGTCACGGCCTTCCAACTTTTGATCGCGGGCGGCCTGTTGCTGGGAGTAGCTGGGTTTTTGCTGGCTCTCAGCCGCGAACGCCGAGTCTCGATGAAGCGCTCAGTCGTAACCGACGAACTTACAGTCCACACCGGCCGAATTGCGGAGGCTCTGGAACGCATCGCGAATCAGGCGAACGAAAGGGCGCATCTTGCAGCCTCGCGTAAGCGCGAGCAACCTGAGCCTGAGAGAGCTAGCGAAGAGGCTCATCATATTGCATATTCGATGTTTGGTCGCTGAACATATCGAGACGGACGACCGCATCGCTGACCAGTCCGCGAATTCTGCGCCCAGCTCGGTGGAATCGCGGATCCCGGCGCACCCTTCTCCCTTTTAAACGCCTCAGTCTGCTGGAGCACTAACCTCAGCTGTCCTTAAACCTCCATTTTGAGAAACCTGGCAGGTCGGATAAAATAGAGGGTTTACATAAGAGAGCAGCTGACTGACGAATGCCTGAGCCCAAAACTATCCCGAGCAAACCTGCTTCCGAATTGGAAGATCTGAATATTGACCCGTTGGACGTTCGCGACGAAAAGTTCGATCCCGAGGATGAATATCGTCCCGAACCTCCTTCCGAACCCGTCCCCCCGCCGTGGATTGACGGAAGCCTGCGCATCGGAATCCATGCTTCCATTACCGGAGGCTACCAGAACGCGCTCGAGTCCGCGCGAAAACTCGGTTGCAACGCCCTGCAGATTTTTTCTGCAAGCCCAAGAATGTGGGCCGGGGGTCCAGGGCGAATTCCAGAAGCCGATGCCGCGGCTTTCCGCGCGCGACGCGACGAGCTGGCTCTTGGTCCGCTGGTCATTCACGCGAATTATCTGATCAATCTTGCCGGCATCCAGCCGATGCTGCGTACTCGCTCCATTCAAGCTTTTCACGATGAGCTGGTGCGCGCAATCGCGCTCGGCGCCGATTTTCTCGTCGTTCACCCGGGCGCGCGGGGCGAAGCTAGAGTCGAGACGGCCATCGCCACCATCATAAATAGTGTCAAAGAGGCAGTCCGCCGGGTGCAGCTCGGCAAGCTGCACATCCTGATCGAAAATACTGCCGGAATGGGTTCCGCGGTCGGTTCTCGCTTGGAAGAAGTAGCGGCTATCGCGCGCGGTCTTTCGTCGCTTGGAGTGGGAGTGTGTCTCGACACCGCGCATCTATACGCCGCCGGGTATGACATCAGTAGCGAAAGCGGCCTCGAATCCACCATTTCGCAAATCGAACAAACCATAGGCCTCGACAATGTTTACGTCTGGCACGTCAACGATTCGAAAATTGCGCTAGGCGGAAAGGTCGACCGGCACGAAAATATTGGCCATGGAAAAATCAAGTCCGCTGCCTTCGCGCGAATTCTGCGTCACCCGAAGCTAGGAGCAAGCCCTGCCACCGGACTGCCCGGCCGCCCATTTATTCTCGAAACGCCCATCGAAGAACCAGGCGACGACCGCCGAAATGTAGCCAGGTTGTGGGAACTCTCTGGCGAAGAAGGCCCGCCAGCCGAAAAGGGCTTTACCATGCTGACTTCGGCGCTCAAAAAAAAGCGCACCGCACACAGAAAAGAGGCGGCCAAAACCGCGAAGGTGCTCGCCAAAAGAAATTTGCTGAAAAAGAAAAAAGGATAAGGCGTGGCGGAGCAGACTCCACAATCAGGTTACGACCCGCAGAAGATCGAAGCCAAGTGGCAGAAGCGTTGGGAAGACGCGCGCGTCTTCGAAAGCGACGTCGACGACGCCAAGCCCAAATATTACACTCTGGAAATGCTGCCCTATCCCAGCGGGACGCTACACATGGGGCACATGCGCAATTACGCCATCGGCGACGTCGTCGCGCGCGTAAAACGCATGCGTGGATTCAACGTCATGCACCCGATGGGTTGGGACGCTTTCGGCCTGCCCGCGGAAAACGCCGCGATCAAAAACCATACTCACCCGCGCATCTGGACCAACCAGAACATCGAGGAATTTCAGAAGACGCTGCGCCGCTTCGGCTTCAGCTACGACTGGCGCCGTGAGATTTCCACCTGCGATCCGGAATATTACAAATGGAACCAGTGGTTTTTTCTACGCATGCTGGAAAAGGGCTTGGCGTATCGCAAAAAAAGCCGCGTCAACTGGTGTCCAAAGTGTTGCACGGTTCTTGCTAACGAACAGGTCGTCAACGGATATTGCTGGCGCCACGAAGATACGCTCGTCGAGACGCGCGAAATCGAGCAATGGTTTTTGCGCACGACCGCGTACGCCGAACAATTGCTTGATGATTTGAAGTTGCTCGAAGGCGGCTGGCCTGACCGCGTCATCACCATGCAGCGCAACTGGATCGGCAAGAGCGAAGGCGCGCGCGTCAAGTTTGCCGTCGCGGACCTGCCCGGCGCAGACTCAATCGAAGTTTTCACCACACGCATTGACACCATTTACGGCGCCACTGCGCTGATCCTGGCTCCAACGCACCCGCTACTGCACAAGCTACTGGACCATTCTCCGGTGCGGGACGAAGCGGAAAAAAAGCTCGCGCAAATAAAATCAATGTCGGTGAAGACCGAAGATTTGGCTACGGCAGAAAAAGAAGGATTTTTCACTGGACGTTATGGGCTAAATCCATTCAGCGGAGAAAAACTCCCGATCTGGGTAGGGAACTTCGTGCTGCTCGAATACGGAACCGGCGCCATCATGGCCGTTCCTGCTCACGACGAACGCGACTTCGAGTTTTGCAAAAAATATAATCTACCCATCCGCACGGTGGTAACTCCATCTGCCGCAACCATATCTATGTCCGCGGGTGCCCCAGACGCGGGGTTCGCGTCTGAGGCTTCGATGTCCACCGCACTACCCACTGAAGCATTCACGGACTATGGCGTAAACATCAACTCCGGCGAATTCTCCGGCCTCCCCACCGAACAAGCCAAAGAAAAAATGGCCGCCTTCGCTGAATCGAAGGGCTTCGGGAAAAAAGAAACTATCTATCGTCTGAAAGACTGGGGAGTCTCCCGCCAAAGGTATTGGGGCACTCCTATCCCGGTGATTTATTGTCCGAACGACGGCGTGGTCCCAGTTCCTGACAACGATCTGCCGGTGGTGCTGCCCCCAAATCCAAATCTAACCGGTGAAGGTGAGTCGCCTCTCGCCACCACTCCTGAATTCGTAAATACCACTTGTCCGAAATGCGGCGGTCCCGCGCGCCGCGAAACCGATACCATGGACACCTTCGTAGACTCCTCATGGTATTTCTATCGTTACTGCGATCCGCACAATTCGAACGCACCCTTCGATTCCGCGAAAGTGAAATACTGGTTCCCGATCGACCAATACATCGGCGGAATTACTCACGCGATTTTGCATCTGCTGTATTCGCGTTTCTGGTGCAAAGTGATGCGCGACCTCGGCCTGATCGATCACAGTGAACCCGCGGCGCGCCTCTTCACACAAGGAATGGTGCTCAAAGGCGGCACGGCCATGTCCAAGTCCAAAGGAAACGTCGTCGGCGCGCACGAAATGGCCGACAAATACGGCGCCGATACCGGCCGCCTCTACACTTTGTTTGCGGCGCCACCAGAAAAAGATCTCGAGTGGAGCGAAGAGAGCATCGACGGGGCATGGCGCTTCCTAAACCGCGTGTATCGTCTGATAGAACGCCACGCGAGCGCGGTCCGAAACGCAAGAGCTACGACAGTGCCGGTTTCATCTCCCTCCGCCAAAGAAAAACGCTTGCTGCGCAAAACGCATCAAACTCTGCAGCGGGTAACCTCCGATTTTGAAACGCGCTGGCACTTTAACTCGGCCATTGCGCTGATCATGGAGATGACCAACGAAATTTACGCTTGCGAGCCGCTCGAAGATGGCGTGCGCGAGGAAGTTCAGAAAGAAGTGCTGGAGCTGCTCACGCTAATGCTGGCTCCCATGACCCCGCACATCGCGGAAGAAATGTGGGAGATGCTCGGCCATTCGAACGGCCTGTGGACCAGCGCGTGGCCGATAGCTAACGCCGAACTTGCCAAGGACGACCAAGTCGAAGTGCCGGTGCAAGTAAATGGTAAACTGCGCGGCAAGCTTAGCGTTCCGGTAGGAATCAGTCAGGACGAACTTGCAAAACTTGCCCTGGCCGAGCATTCGATTGCGCAGCACATTGACGGCAAGCGCATCGTCAAAATAGTTTATGTGCCTGACAAGTTGCTGAATTTCGTCGTTTCTTAGCTGTCCGTGCAGGGGTTCGGGCTTCTATTCGCAAACCCTGAGTGACAGGAGTTCGGGGGGTTGTACTTACAAACCTCTAAGTGATCAGGAGAAAATCGCCGATGGCGGAAATCCAGGCCGGAACCAGGATGCAGCAGGAAAGTACAAAAGCAAAGTCCGAACTTGGCGGCATCGTCGTGCTCGATTTTGGCGGCCAGTATACCCAGCTGATTGCGCGCCGCATTCGCGAACAACGCGTATTCAGCGCGATCTTGCCGTGCAGTTCTCGCGTGGAAGAAATTCTTGATTACGAACCTGCGGGCATCGTGCTTTCCGGTGGTCCCAGCTCCGTATACGATGCGGACGCTCCAAAGTGCGATCCCGGCGTTTTATCTACCGGAGTTCCGGTCCTGGGCATCTGTTATGGTATGCATTGGATTACCAAGGTCCTCGGCGGGACGGTCGAACCTGCGGGACTTCGCGAGTACGGTCGCGCGGAATTTTCCGCCGCCGACGGCTCCTGCGGCAAACTTTTTGAGGGCTTGCCCAGCACCTCGAAAATCTGGAACAGCCACGGAGATCACGTCCGCGCCCTTCCTCAAGGTTTCCGTTCCACCGGATTAACAGAGAACGCGATTGCCGCCATCGAGAATTCCGAAAAAGGAATTCACGCCGTGCAGTTCCATCCGGAAGTGAAGCATACCGAGCAGGGTACGGCGATTCTGCGAAACTTTCTCTTCGCTGTATGCAAAGCTGAGCCTAAATGGAGCGGCGCGGCCTTTATCGAGGAGACCGTCGAGGCGATTCGAAAGAAGGTCGGCAACAAGCAGGCTATTTGCGCCCTCAGCGGCGGCGTGGACTCGACCGTGGCTGCGGCGCTCGTCCATCGCGCCATGGGTGACCGGCTTACAAACATCTTTGTGAACAACGGCCTGCTGCGCAAAAACGAGTTCGAAGATACTCTCCAGATGTACCGCCAGCGACTGGGCCTGAACGTGATTGGCGTGGATGCCACCGAACGTTTCCTCTCTCAGCTCAAAGGCATTTCCGACCCCGAAGAAAAGCGCAAAAGGATCGGCAAGGAATTCATCGCGGTCTTTGCGGAAGAAGCCCAGCACCTGACCCGCGACGCTCGACAGGAGGCGATCGGCTTCCTCGTGCAGGGTACCCTCTACCCGGATGTTATTGAATCAGTGTCGGTTAAGGGCCCGTCCGCGACCATAAAGACTCATCACAATGTGGGTGGCCTGCCGATGAATATGCCTTTTGCGCTGATCGAACCGCTTCGCGATCTTTTCAAGGACGAAGTCAGGCGCATTGGCCGGGAACTGGGTTTACCGGATGAGATATTGATGAAACATCCGTTTCCAGGCCCAGGTTTAGCCGTACGGGTACTAGGTGAAGTAACACCCGATCATTTGCGGTTGCTGCGCGAGGCGGATGCGGTGGTTCGGGAAGAGATCCGCAACTCGGGATTCTACGAAAAAACCTGGCAGGCGTTCGCCGTACTTCTGCCCGTGCGAAGCGTCGGAGTCATGGGCGACGGACGAACCTATGGCCTCACGGTGGCAGTGCGGGTCGTGAATAGCGACGATGCGATGACTGCGGATTGGACTCGGTTGCCCGGGGAGGTGCTCGAGCGGATCTCCACACGGATTGTGAACGAGGTGACGGGCGTGACCAGAGTGGTTTACGACATTACTTCGAAACCGCCAGGAACGATTGAGTGGGAGTGAGCGGGAATAAAAGGAAAAAGGCCGCAGCGCGAACTTGCGGCCTTCAGATAAGGCTAGTAGGCATGGTTTGTAAGACAAAAGCGAAAGAAGATTATCTGCCGGCGACCTTTTGCGCCATATACAGGATAAGCTTTCGATCGTCTTCGTCGGACTTGCTCAACAAGCGGCGAAGCTTGTTCAGAAACCGGGCATCTTTGCCTGCACTGCCCCAAGCGATGTCATCACCTGACTTTCGCTTCGGGAGATTCGGCAATTGAGGTGGTTCTTCGCCGTCGTAGAACAGTTGATAGAGAGGCACTTCGAGAGCACGAGCGAGTTTCTCGAGTGTTTCGATGGCCGGAACAGTATGGCCATTTTCAACACGCGAGATATAACAACGGAGTAACCCGGTTCGTTTCTCGATGTCGCCCTGGGAGAGTTTCTTTTCTTCGCGTAGTGCGCGAAGGCGGTCACCGATAATCATGCAGGTATTATTCCATATAGATAAGAACTGAAGCAAGCATAAACTGATAGTGGACCGCGTGAAACACCTGTTGCGGCCTACTCCCTGGGAAAACGAGACGAAAGAACAACGAAACCGGGAAACGATGCCACGCGTCACAAAGATTGAAGAAGATGAGCAGCGTCCTGGCGGTCAAACGCCTAACCTGGGCGTTAAACCTGCCGCAGGGGGCAGCGTCGATGAGCGGGCTATGGTCCGCCAGGCGCAGAAGGGCGATAAAGCGGCGTTTGAGACCCTGGTTCAACGCCATCAGCACCGGGTATTTGCGGTGGCAAGGGGTATCTTAAAGCGCCAGGAGGACGTAGAAGACGTTGCACAGCAGGTTTTCGTCAAGGCATATTTCTCGCTGAAGCGATTCGATCAGCGAGCAGCTTTTAGTACCTGGCTTTACAAAATTACTGTCAACGAGTGTTGGGACTTACTTAGAAAACGAAAAGCCCGGCCACTGGTTTATGAGTCGGATTTCAGCGAAGAGCAGTCCAGGCAGTATACGGCGACCGAGCGGGAAGCAACAAAAGGACCGGACACTGGCGACCGTATGGCGATGCGCGAACGGCTGGAAAGCATGCTCGGCCAACTGGATAAACGTGATCGCGCCATGTTGATCTTGAAAGAAGTGGAAGGTTTTTCGGTCGAAGAAATCGCGGATTCCATGGGCTTGAATGCCAACACTGTGAAGGTTCGGCTGTTTCGAGCGCGCAGGCGCATCGTCGAGTACAGCCGGCGCGAAAAGAAGTAGTAGTTTTTTCTTTGTAGAGCGGAGCGAGTGAGAAGTGAGGAGGTGGACGATATGTGGCTGCTTACACGCGGATACAAACGTGAATGTGCGGATTTTCATGATGCGATCGAGCGAATTTCGAGCGTAAAGCGATCTGAAGACGTCATGGTGCTGAACAACTTGGCAAGGGACAGCATGGCGTCGGATACTATTGCGCTGGATACGCTGCTGGCGCGATTGCCCGAAGGCGCGCGCAAACACGTAAACCATTGCGGCGATTGCCGAAGTGCTGCCCGCGAATTGTTGGAAGTTCGCGCAGTGTTTCAACGCGAGGACACCGGTGAGCAGCCGGGACCGTATTTCCTGGCTCGCGTAATGGCTGCCATCGCGGATCGAGAGCTGGAACTGGAAAAGAGCTCGCAGACTTGGGCAGCCGTGCCTCGACTGGCGTACCGGCTCTCCGTACTGGCCTCGCTCACGCTGCTGGTTGCTGGAGGCTGGCTCTATCAGCAGCCCCATCATGCGACCGTTGCTGGCGTTACGACTGCCCAGAACAACGAAGGGCTGGTGGATGGCGGCGGCACAATTCAGGACGACTTCCTGCTCAGCTCGGCGGAAAGGTAGCGATGACGGAACCCTCGATTCGACAGAAAGCTACGCTCTGGCTGGCCATCGTTTTCGTTTTGGGCGCTGCACTGGGCGGCGTGTTGGGCTATGCTTTCGCCCATCGTGGCTATGCCGCCGAGCCGGCCGTCTTAAGCGCTCAGGCAAGGCGTGCGCAGAAAAGAGAGAAACTGACCCAGGCTGTAGGATTGAGTTCTGAACAGCAAAAACGGGTTGCGGACATTCTGGACCAGGCACAAGGTGAATACAAAGCACTGCACGCCACCATCGATCCACAGGTCGAAGCAGTACGGCAGAAGGCCCGGGACAAGATTCGGGCGGTGTTAAGTGACGATCAGAAACCGAAGTTTGAAGAATTCCTGCGCAAGCTTGATGACGAACGCAAGCATAATGAACAGTAGCCGTTACTGCGACAATTTCAATCGGTTCGATCGCAGTTAAACTCTAAAAGGGAATGTCTTCGTCGGAAATTTCCGGCCCGGAAACTCCTCCGCCACCGTGACCTCCGAAGTCATCCGCCGGCCCGGACTGATCGTGTTCTTCCGCGCGTGAGCCTCCGCCCATTGCTCCTGCCCCGCCTCCCGCTCCGCCATCTCCGCGCCCGCCGAGCATGCGGAAATTCGTTGCAACGATTTCAAAACTGGTGCGCTTTTGTCCTTCCTTGTCCTGCCATTCGCGCGACTGAATTCTTCCTTCAATAAAAATGAGCGAGCCCTTCTTCAAATATTGCTGCGCGATTTCCGCCTGCTTGCCCCACACAACGATTTTGTGCCATTCCGTGCGCTTCTGCCGCTCGCCAGCCTTGTCCTTGTACGTCTCGTCGGTGGCGACGGAAAAATTGGCCACTGCCTGGCCGCCGCCGGTGTAACGCGTCTCCGGATCGCGGCCCAGACGCCCGACCAGAATCACTTTATTTACAGACATGAGCACTCTCCCCGAATTGCTGAAGATAACACGCGGAGAACAATAAGTGAAATTGAGGAAAGGCGGTGGCCAATTCCGGCAACCAAGTTATCGGCACAAGGGGCACTCCGCGGTTTGCGACTGCTGCAAATCCTGACACGCTGGAAGACAGGATGCAGTCAGGGGCGCCATCTCCGCAAACGATTAACGAGCGATTTGAGCCGTGGTACAAGCTTTCTTGTCGCGCTGACGTCCGAGCCCGGCGTACCGCTTTTCAAATCTTCGGCTTCCGATCGCTCCATTGCCGGCCACGGAGCGAGCTGTCTTTCATCAGAACCCATCACTATTTCGAGACGATGACGGATATAAGCGTCTGGATGATTCCTTGCGTGCGCTCCTACCAGGCCCACGTGATATAGCCTGCACTGCGCCTGCCTTCTCCAGATCGGAACCGTTTTCGAACCACTGCAGCAAAGATTCGTTCACGCGGCGCAGTCCAAAAGTTGCGACGCACGGTTGTACAAAGGCACGGTTCTTGCTGGGTCGCGCTCGTAGACGGCCGCGCGCATCATCGGCTCGTAGAGAATCTCGGGAACTGTGCGCGGTTCCTTTAAAACGAACCAAGTAATGTCGTCTTGCGATGAGGGCGGGTAATGCGCACTGAAGTCGGTTGCGAGGCTTTCTTCCGTGGACGCGAGTCTGTCTTCATATTCTTGGTCCTGTTGTTCATCGAACTCCGGAGACCAAACGGGGAGAGCTCGATATCGAGCGAAATACTCGTTCCAAGCCATCATTTTTCGGCTTCTTTCGGCGTGGCGCGCGACCGGACGGCGCTTTAAACCCGCAAGCGCAGCTATTCAAATTGTTTTCGGAATGTGGCGAATTGTGACTGCAGATCGGCGATTTGCTTGCGCAGTTGGGCAACTTCGGCGACCAGGGCTTCTATGCGCTCCGTGGATGAAGCAGCTGCAGTCTCATCGTCAGTTGCTCCAGTTGTATACGCGGCTGGCGCAGGTGCAACTGGCGGCGCATCGCCCAGAAGATGCGCGTAGCGCGCTTCCTTAGTGCCTGGTTGCCGCGGCAGAACCGTCACAAGAGGCGGTTCGCGCTTTTCCAGACGGCTCAGAGCGGAATGTACGCTTTCCAGATCTTCAAAAGCGTGCATGCGCGAAGCGTGTGTTCGCAGTTCCCCGGGAGTTTGCGGGCCACGCAGCAGCAATTCGCAAACGATCGCGACTTCCGGTCGGTAAAAATTAAAAGCATCCTGCAAGCGGTGTTCGAATTTGGTAACGCGACTGTCGGTGGAGCTGACCGATCGCACGAGGGATTGATATTCAAGGTGGTTCAGGGCCTTGCGGACTTCGCTTTCTTCCAGATGAATAACGGGATCGCGATTTGATTTTTGATTGCACGCGTTGCTGAGCGCGTTCAGTGAAAGCGGATAATATTCCGGCGTAGTGATTTCTTTTTCGATCAGAGCGCCAAGAACGCGGGCTTCAATCGGTGTCAGTGTGAGCTGCATGGTTTTTGTCTAGTCGAACGGCAAATTTAACCAGTGAAATGATAGCGGAAACGGATTGCGTCGCTCAAATCCTGGCCGCATTTGCCTGCGCGTCTGCGCGGCCTGTACGCGCGAACAAGGTGACCCTTTGGGGGAGTACTTTTTCGCCGGCTCTGGATGTGAACTGCAGAATGTGGCGTAGTGGAACTGCAAATATTCCAGAACTTGTTGCGTGGAATTTCTGACCAAAACCGGTCGCACAGTGGACAAAGGAGTCCAGATGAAAATCCTTTTGAGAACAATTTCGAAGCGTATGTCGCTGTTGAAGGGCATGTCAATGGCGGTGTTGGTGTTGTCTTTTGCGGCGGCGCAGGCAGTTGCTCAGGGCCCTGCGGGAGCAGGTGCGGCCGGAGCGGCGGGAGGCGGCTCATCAACCCACTCTTACAACCCGTTGAAATGGATCGGGAAAAAAGACGCGAAGCCAACCGGAGATGCTCCGGTGGCGAACGTGGAACTGGACCAGAAGCTCGAAACAAAATTGCGAACCATGCAGGTATTGAGCACGGATACCACACTGAAGCAGGCCTGCGTCAATTTTCTGCAACGTGTGGACTGCCTGGCCGCATTGCACGCGAGTCACAACGTCGGATTGAATTTTGAGTGCGTGAAATCGAATGTCACGGGCGTGCGCGTTGGAACGGATACTAGTTCTTGCCGTATGCCTGCAGGCGATAAGCCGCTGAGTTTGGCCAAGACGATCAAACTATTGAAGCCAGATGCCGATGCCAAGGGCGCCGCAAAGGACGCAGAAGGCACAGCCAAACAAGAGCTTACAGCAGCTGGCGCGTAAGAAACTCAGAAAGCATCCAACCGGCCTCTTCGCAATCCTTCTGAAGGGGCCGAATCTTCTATTGTGATGAAGTTGCTGGAGATTCGAGCTGCCGAAAACTGGAGTTTCAGAAAATTCGCGGTGCAAAACCAACCGGGAAGAGAACTAAAGTGCTCTTTTTGTGACGGGACGGACGTGCAGCGAGGATGGATCGGCTTAAGCGGCGGTAGCTGCCACGCCCAGCTCCTTTAGCCTGGCGCGAGCACGGCGTTCTTCTTCTGTGCCGGGATAGCGTTTCACCACTTCACGCAGCTCCTTTACACCGGAAGACTTCTGTCCGAGTTCGATGAGCGCCATACCCTTTTTAAGGCGCGCTGGAGCGAGCTTGAAACTTTTCGGATAGCTGGTCAAAACCTTTTCGTATTCCGCAACCGCCTGCGAATATTGCCGTTGCGAGTAAGCGATTTCGCCGAGATAAAACTGCGCGTTGGAAGCTAGATCGGTGTCGCCGTAATACTTCAAATAATCCTGGAATTCGGAGCGGGCCAGATCGTATTTGCCGCTGGTGATATCACGCAGGCCGTTTGAGTACAGCGTATCCGCGTTGGGGGCGGGGCTGCCGGATGAACTGGCCGTGGGGGAGCCGGTAGGCTGAGGCGACGAGCCGGTTGGAGCACTGGTCGGCACGGTGCCGCCCGGAGCCACGGCGCCGCCGGAGATTTTGGAGTCAATATTCTGTATCGTGCCCTGGAGATCCACAAGCTGCTGGTTGAGCTTGCCGAGACGAGATTTTATTTCTTCCAGATTGTCGGAAAGTCCTTGGACTTGCGTGGACATGGTGTCAAGACGCGCGCCAGAGTTTGCTTGCACGTCCTGAACGGATTTTTGCAGCCCGCTCATGGTGCCATTGAGCTTGCCAACGGTATCGTTGGACTGCTCGATCAGAGTGCGCATCACGGTGTGGTCTTGCGTGACTTGGGTAGCGATATCCTTCTGCCCTTGCAGCAGGGAAGTGACGTCACGCTGCAGCTCAATGATTTCGCGGGCGACCGCTTCGGCAGGCCGCGGACCGATCAGGCTGCCGCACAGTGCGCCGACGAGAAGCGCGGCGCCAAAACCAGCGAGATTGCGAAAACGCATGAAGTACTCCTCCTCGGTGTCGAGCGAGCCATCCGGGCGGACAAACCGACGGGCCAACCGGGTTTGGCCAAGATAGCGACGCAGAGCGCGACGTTAGGCTCTAACTCAACTTTAACCACAGAGCAGCGCGGGAGCAAGAGGGTCGTGAATGCGGTTAGGTTGGTTCGATGCTGACTGGTACTTGCCGGGCACCGAGAACATCGGCGTGTGTTATCGCGGGGGCAGTTAATCCTGGACCGCGGTTCGAGCGCGGGAGGAGTCGAGCGACACATATACTAAAGCGTAGGATCTCATGGAAGAATACGAATGTCAAGAAGAATAATTAACGGCCGAGACATTGGTTCGAACCGGGCTGACGGGAAAAGCGAACAGCTTGGGTGAGAGTGTCTCCGGTGCTCTGTGCAGATGAGCTCAGACGAACGTGGCGTACCCGGAGTGGCGTGCTCAGTGTCGTGTACAGGGGGGTAGGATGGCGGGAAACGATGTAGCGAGTTCGGGCAGAGGTTTTCGAGTGCAGCGCACAGAGTCGGAGGATCGCACGGTGGTGGAATGCTTTGGGCGGCTTACAACCGAGAACGTGCCGCTGTTGAAGGATGCGATGCGCGAGGCGTGCGGGAGTAAAGGACGAATTGTGCTGGATTTGAAAATAGTTCCGGACTGGGGGCGGTGGTGACGCTGCACGTTTCGGCGCGGCCGCGGGGGTGCAGGCTGGAAGTGGTGCGGGGATTTATTCAGCATGACGAATGTGCTGTCTTTGTTCGAAGCGACGGGACGGTGCGGCGGCAAGTTAATGTGATTTTGCGACCCGGTGAATTCGGGACATAAGGAACGAACTAGTTCAACTGCAAGACCCACCCTCAAAACCCGGGGCTGGGGCGCCCTGAGTGTGGTGCGAAAGTTTGCTTTTGATGAAGGGCCTAGTGAGATTCCCTGAGGGTTTTCTGCCGGAATTTTAACTGATCGGCGTCTAGCATCGCGCTCGGCTTCATCTACTTTTAATATTTGATCTTGGAATAATTCTCCCCTCCTTGAAGTCCTTTCCTTCTGTTAGCAGCTTACTCCAGGTTTCACTCTTCCGGCCAGCGGAGTAAGGAGAAAGCGCAACTCAATTTCGGAGGTAGTGTATATGAAAAGGCTCAAATGGGTGTCTGTCGCGGTCTTACTCGTCGGTACGATGGTCATTGGTTTCGCCGGTGTTGCACAACAGGCTCCTACCGAGGCGCCCGCCGGCTTTGACACTCCGACCCTTGCGCAAAACCCCGGCTCGAACAGCCTCAGCAACGGCATCGCCGAACCGCCAGGGGACAGCTATGGGCTGGACCAAACCAAGTTCGAACAAGATCACGACGCCAGTAGCGGGCTGGGACCGGTATTCAACGCCAGGGCCTGCGCCGATTGTCATCAGAATCCGGTCAGCGGGGGATCGAGCCAGTTTACGGAGATTCGCGCTGGCCACAACGACGCGAATGGTAATTTCGTTGCGGCGACTGTCACCATAAACGATGGTGCCGCTACCATAGCCAACCGCTCGATCATCAATGACCGAGCACTGATACCTCAGGCGCAGGAGCACATACCGGATACCGAAACGATTCGAGCCTTGCGCGCCGCTCTCAATACTCTGGGAGACGGATTTGTCGAGGCCGTTAACGACAGCACTCTGCAGGCGATCGCTCAGCATCAAATCGAAGTCAGTGAGGGGCGAATTCACGGTGAAGCGGTCGAAGTTCCAGTGCTGGAATCGCCCGGACAATCACGTATCGGCCGCTTTGGCTGGAAGGACCAGCACAGCAGCTTACTCTCGTTCATCGGCGACGCCTATCTGAATGAAATGGGAGTAACCAACCGCCTGCGTCCCAAGGATGTGACCACCGTGGGCAAAATCACGCAGGATCCGGAGGACACTCCGGACAATCTGGGCTTGGCGGACATTGATCACTTCGCGCAGTTCATCCGCGGCACCAAGGTCCCTCCGCGCGATCCAGTACTTTCGGCAAGCGCAGCCGCGCAACAAGGGCAAAACCTGTTCGAAAAGATCGGCTGCGCTACATGCCACGTCAGCACCATGGTTACAGCACCGACGGGAACGGTGATCGACGGCGGGGCGTTTGCCGTACCGGATGCGTTGGGAAATAAAATCATCCATCCTTACGGGGACTTCCTGCTGCACGACATCGGGACGGGCGACGGCATCGTGCAAAATCCGCCGCAAGATACCGCCAACAAACTACGTACGGTGCCACTGTGGGGGCTTCGCATGCACCCACGGCACATGCATGATCTCCAGTCGTTGACGTTGGAAGACGCGATCGAACGTCACCGCGGCGAGGCGGAACAGGAGAGGAATCGCTTCCGTGGACTCAGCCCGACGGAGAAACAAGCACTGATCACGTTCTTGAATTCGTTGTAAGAAGCTTCGACCAGTGGCGCTTTGCTGGCGCTGCGGAAAAGCGAGGAAATGGAGCCCGGATAACCAGCTACAAATTGAGTTGAGTAAAGCCCCCCACACGTAATACCGACGTGTGGGGCACCCGACAGCACAGCCCCTTCGAGGCTCCGGGCAAACAGGACTGGCTGTGCTACTGAAGAAATGAAAAACGCCGAACTGGAGTCGGCGTTTTTCGGAAACGGCTGGTTGAATGAGCTTACTTGGCCATTACGAAGTGGCCGCGGCGGTTTTGCTGCCAGCAGGATTCGTTGCTCTCCATGCAGAAAGGCTTTTCCTTGCCGTAGCTGACGGTGCTGATGCGATCGGCGCCGATGCCCAGCGAGACCATGTATTGTTTGACGGCGGCGGCACGACGGTCGCCGAGCGCGAGGTTATATTCCGTCGAACCGCGTTCATCGCAGTGACCTTCGACCACGACCTTGATCTGCGGATACTTGCGGAGGAAATCAGCGCTCTTGCTCAACGCAGCGCGAGCGTCGGAACGAATGTCGGCTTTGTCCAGGTCGAAATAGGCGTCCTGCATTTCGCGGAGGAACATTTTTTCCAGCGTATCCATGTCTGTGGAGGCTGGAGGTTCGGTGGGCGGCTGCGCGACGGTAATGCGAACGGTGGAATCCGCGGATCCGCCCGGCCCGCTGGCGGTAATGGTGTAAGTAACTGAATCTGACGGGGAGACCCTGGTCGAGCCTTCGGGAGCCACAGCGCCGACTTCGGGCGCAATGGTCAATTGCGTCGCGTTCGTGGAGGACCAGTGCAGCGTCGAGGTTTCGCCTTTGTTGATGGAGGTGGGGTCGGCGGTCAGCGTGACGGTGGGAGTCGCTGGCGCAGCCGTGGGCGGTGGCGGCGTTCCGCTGATGACAGGCTTCTTGCTGCAGCCCGAGGCAAGAAAAGCTGCGGCGAAGGCAATCATGACACAAGTGCGGTAAAACGGTCGGGCAACCTCAGTCATGCTAAGTTCCTCCTCAACAAAATGAATTCCTAGTGGATTGTTCGTCGAGCCTGATTATATTACCACTAACTGAACCATGGATGAAATGTCGTATCACGATATATTTTCTATCGTGTATGTTTGCAGCAACCATCACTGGCGCTTAGCGTTGCGACCAGTTCGGTGATTCGTTATGGCCTGCGGTGGTTAGCTGCCGCGCCTGAGTTCCGTCGGCCAGCATGGTCCAGATCTGCCGGGTGCCGGAACGCGTGGATTCAAAAACGATGTGCCGTCCATCGGGCGCCCAGCTGGGACGTTCGTTGCGTCCCGCGTCGCGCGTCAATTCGATAATTTGCCGGCTGGCAACTTCCATGATGTAGATGTCGTAATTATTGTTGGGCCTACGCCAACTGAAAGCGAGAAGCTGGCCGTTGGGGGCCCACGACGGATCGATCAAGTAGCCTTTGTCCGGCAGATCCAGGTTGGTGGCATTGGTGCCGTCGGAATTCATCAGGTAAAGCTTTGGCACGCCGCTGCGGTCGCTGACAAAAGCGATCGACTGGCCGGTCTTGGGATTCCACACTGGCGAAGTGCTGGCGCCATTCGCGAAAGTAAGGCGTTTAAGGCCGCCGCCACTGGCGTTTACTGCGTACAGCTCGGGAGTGCCGCCCATGGATGAAGAAAAGACGAGTTGTGAGCCGTCAGGTGACCACGCGGGCGCGCTGTTGGTTCCCTTGAAGTGCGGGAAGCTGATGACTTTCCCCGCATCCACCGAGTACATGCAGATTTGTGGACTGGCGGGACCGCTGGTACCTTTTGCGTAGCAGGTGAAGGCGATGCGTGAAGAATCCGGCGCCCACCGGGGAGTCAGCGCGATCGAGCGAAGGGAAGTGAGCGGATGCTGGTTGGCGCCATCGTAATCCATGGCCCAGATTTCTTTAGTTCCGGTGCGGGAGCTGACAAACGCGATCTGTGTGGACGAAATGCCCGGCAGCCCGCCGGATAGCCGCATGATGATTTCGTCGGCGAATTGATGAGCGAACTTGCGGACTTGCGCGTCGGTCGGCGCGCCGCGATAGATTTTTGCAATGACCGCTTGCGACGTTGGATTGCTCACATCGTAAAACCAGGCTTGTATCTCGACATCGCCGGCGCTTTCAGAAAGATTGCCAAAAGCCACGAAGTGAGCGTTCACAGGGGAATCGGACCAGGCGACGAAGCGAAGTTCGGAGGGAACGCTGGGCTGCGATTGCGGATAGAAGCTCGGGCTGACTACATCGAGAATGCCGCTGAATCCAAGGTCGTCGCGCACCACTTGCGAAAAGAGTGTCGAGTGAGGTTTCGCGGAGTCGACGCGCGGCGCGAAATCAGCCACGGCGACGCGCGGTTTTTCCACGCCAAGGCCAGTGCCGGTGCGGAACCAATCCTGCTGTTGCGCCTGCGCGGTATTTGCAGCCGCGAAGAGGCAAACGAATAGAAGTGCACACAAACTACTGCATCGCAGGCGCAGAAACACTATTTCCTCCGTGGAGCTTAAGCTTGGATGGCTGGGCGGGCGTTGCGTGTGTCATCTTGTCATACTCAGGTCAAAATCGAAAATCACTCTGACGTTCGAACCGGAATAATCCGGGGGCAGCGCCGGCATTGGGTTCGACGACATGATCGCGCGAAGACCGGAATTGTCCATGGAGAGATTTCCGCTAGCTTGCGAGATCCGAACGTCTTTCACAGTGCCATCTTTTGAGATCGTGAACTCAACCACAGCGTGCGCGGTGTGCGCAGCGCGAACACCGGGATCGATTGTATTCTGCAACCAGTTGCTCTGAATACGGCGCTTCACGGATTCGATATACCAACCATAACGGGACGCGAAGTCGCCGCCACCTTCGGACTTGATGGCAAGGCCCGGCGTACTGGACGAGCCAGGATTGGTGCCTGCGCCGGTAGTGATGTTGGGCGAGCCCAGATTCTTGCCGGGGACGGCGTTTTCTGGATTGGGGATCTTCGGTTCGAATGCTTTGTTTGGGCGGGGCGGAGGCGGAGGTTTCTTATTGGGCTTTTCCAGCGTCTTGAAATCGGGCACGTTTTTCAGGTCTGGAGGAACGACTTCTTCTTTTTTGGGCTGTGGCGGCTCGGGTTTGACGTCGTTTTTCCAAAGGCTCTTGGAGGGATCGACGACATTACTCTCGTTCACCGACGGAATTTTGGGCATTGGCACGCCGGAATTTCCGACCAGCGTCACTTTAGCGCTGTCGTTTCCGCCTCCCGGGCCAGCCCAGCGATTGCCCTCCCAGTGGAAGTACGCCGAGAGAGCCAACAGCAGGATCAATGCGGCGTGAAGAATCCCTGAAACCGTTAGATACGGTTTGAAACTGAGCTGCTGCGAATTGGCGACCGCCGTGTACATGCTCTACGGTGTGCGACTGCGTTCCGTCAGCGGCTGAGTAACGATGCTGATGTTGTTGATGCCCGATTGACGGAGTGTGTCGATTATGGAAGCGAAAATGCCAAAGGGAACCGTCTCGTCGCAACGAAGATAAACCGCGTCCTGCGGCTTCTTCAGCTGTGATTGAACTTTGCTGCCCAGTTCATGAATGTTGATGGGGTCGTTGCCGAGGTACACCCTCTGAGCCTTGTCGATGGTGATCACCAAACGCTGCTCAGTGATTTCGTGCACCGTTTTTGTCTTCGGAACGTCCACTTCGATGCCCGACTGCAAAATCGGCGCGGTGATCATGAAAATGATGAGCAACACGAGCACGACGTCAATGAACGGGATCATATTGATCTCGGACAACGTCGATTGGGTTGATTTCGAGATTTGCATATATTTTTCGACGGCCCGTTGCAGAGGCCGCGGAACCTAGGTGAAAGTCTTTTCGATCTGCGCCGTGACCTCTAGCGCAAAAGTGTCCAGGCGTTGGCCCAGCGAGCGGATATCGCCTACGAAGCTATTATAAAAAATTACCGCGGGGATGGCGGTAAAAAGTCCAGCCGCGGTGGTGACCAGTGCCTCAGAAATGCCCGGTGCTACTGCGCGCAGGCTGGCAGAGCCCGCGGCTCCGAGGCCGGAGAAAGCGTCAATGATGCCCCAAACGGTGCCGAAAAGGCCGATGAATGGAGTAACCGAGCCGGTGGTGGCCAGCCAGGTCATGCCTTTTTCCACGCGGCGAATTTCTTCCGCGGAAGCAAGCTGCATGCTGACCGTGACGGCACTCACGCTTTTAAGCGCTGGAGGATGCGGGTTGCCGGGAGCAGAGCCAACCTGGCTTTGCAGTTCGCGATAACCGGCGGCATAAACATTGGCGAACGGAGACCCCGCGGTAGCCAGCGCTTGCGGATTGGCTACGCCGCGTGTGGCGCGAAAAATGCGCAGAAACTGGTCGCTTTGCTGGCGGATGCGGCCGAACAAGCTGAGTTTTTGCAGAATCATTCCCCAAGACACAACGGAAAATAACAGCAGCAATCCTAAAACGCCGCGCGCCACCCAACCCGTCTGTTCCAGTATGCTGCCGAGGTCAGCGGCGAAGGCCGCAATCAGGAAAAAAGAAATGTTAGCTCCTCATTTGAGTAAATTTGCTGGACTTTAGCAACCTAGCACACGAAGAAAGTGGAAGCAACGAATGGTGCGCGGGAATTGCACCAGAGATATGCAATCGTGCAGCAGGCATCAGGCAGGTTATGGAGTCCGGCAGCACGGCTCCCGCACTCCATATGCACTAAGGCACGGAGAGGCCCGGGCAATCAGGCATGCTAGAATCACTAAAGAATGAGTAACAGCTTCGACATTCGCGTAGAGGCGCTGGCCAATCCCGTTGCGAGCGTTACGGAAGCGCCTGCGGTGGCCCTACGCCCGTCCCTAAGCGCGCGCGGAACATTCTTCCTCGAAACTTTCGGCTGCCAGATGAACGAGCATGACTCGGAAAAGGTGGCCGGGCTGTTGCTGGCGCGCGGGTATCAGCAGGTGGAAACCCCGGAAGCCGCTGGCCTGATTTTGTACAACACCTGCAGCATCCGGGAAAAAGCTGCGCAAAAGGTTTTTTCGCGCCTGGGCGAGTATCGCGGATTGAAAGGCGAAGGCAAGAAGATTGGCTTGCTGGGCTGCGTGGCGCAGCAAGAGGGCGAGGATATTTTTACCCGCGCACCCTGGGTGAGCCTGGTGTGCGGCTCGGCCAGTTACCGCATGCTGCCGCAATTGCTGGCGAAAGTGGAAGCGGGCGAGCAACGCGTCGCGGGGCTCGACAACGACACCGACGAAACGTTCGAGACTGAGATAACCCGGCGCGACAATCCTTGGCGCGCTTACCTCACCATTATCGAGGGCTGCGACAAGGCCTGTGCCTACTGCGTGGTGCCTTTCACGCGCGGACCCGAGCGCAGCCGCGATAGCGGTCGCATCCTGGCCGAACTCAAGCAACTCGCCGATTTCGGCTATAGCGAAGTGCAATTTCTGGGCCAAACCGTCAATTCTTACGCCGACCCTTCGCCTCGCAAAATGCCTTTTAGCGAATTGCTGATCGAAGCGGCCCAGGTGCCAGGAATTCGCCGT
Source organism: uncultured Acidobacteriota bacterium (assembly GCA_963731155.1). Lineage (GTDB taxonomy): Bacteria > Acidobacteriota > Terriglobia > Acidiferrales > UBA7541 > Acidiferrum. The sequence continues at coordinate 448,223 of CAVSVB010000009.1, read as the reverse complement.
GTGCGATTTACGACTTCGCATCCGCGCGATTTTACGCCGGATATTATTGCCGCGATGGATGCCGAACCCATCATTTGTAATCACGTGCATTTGCCCGTGCAGTCCGGAGCAACTCGGGTGTTGCGCGCGATGCAGCGGACCTATAGCCGCGATGAGTACCTGGAAAAAATTGCCATGATTCGAAGTGCCAAGCGCCGGACAGCGATTACCACTGACGTGATTGTCGGCTTTCCGGGTGAGACGAATAGCGATTTCGACGAAACCTTGTCATTGCTTGACGAGGTCAAATACGACGGCGTTTTTTCCTTCAAGTATTCGCCGAGGCCGAATACGCCAGCTTCGACCATGCCGGACGCGATTCCGGAAGAGGAAAAGAGCCGCCGCTTGGCATTACTTCAGGAAAAGCAACGAGTGATTCAATCTGAGACACTGCAATCGCTGGTCGGCGAAGTTTACGAGGTGCACGTAGACGGCAAATCGAAGAAAGAAAACTCCTGGTACGGGCATAGTTCCTGCAACCGGGTGGTCAGCCTGACGTCCCCGGCGGCCGATTTGCTGGGGCAGTACGTCAAAGCCCGTGTGACCGGATGCACGGCAAACAGCTTGCTGGGTGAACAAATTTTCATAAGCTAAAAATGCGTATTGTGTATCGCACGACCGGATGATAGAAGTGCAGCAAGATGTAGCGCGGAGGGCGCGATGGAAATGGAAATGAAGATTCGTGGCCTGATGATGGACCCTGTCACCAATATGCCGATTGTGGTCCTCAAGGATGTGCAAGGCAATGCCATCCTACCGATCTGGGTTGGCGTGTACGAAGCCAACGCCATCGCGCTGGAAATTGAAAAAGTGCAAACGCCGCGCCCCATGACCCACGACCTCCTGAAAAATGTTTTTTTGGGCCTGGATGTGCGAGTGGACAAGATCGTGGTCAACGAACTGAAAGACGACACCTTTTACGCGCTAATCTGGGTAGAGCGCGAAGGGCAGATGATGACCATCGATTCGCGCCCCAGTGATGCGCTGGCGCTGGCGCTGCGCATGGATTGCCCAATTTTTGTGGACGAGCAAGTTCTGAAGAATTCGAAAGTGTCGACGGCGCTCACCGAACGCACCACCAACGAACAATTACGCAACTGGCTCGAAGGCCTCTCGGACGAAGACCTCGGCCGGTACAAAATGTAGCCAAGCCCCCGCGGCTCCTCAAACCACTTCTGACTCCGGTCTCTTCCGACTCTCTGCGTCCTCTGTGCACTCTGCGTTAAAATCCCCGTCTTCTTCGGGTAAGGCATCACCCGTTGCAGCTCACGCAGACGCCCGTATCAATCGCCGCATCGTCCTTCTCCACACGGCAAGCAAAACGATCCCAATCAGCAACCGCTAGCTTCGGGCCACGATATAAGAACTTGCCTGTATGTCGCTGAGGGAATGAGAACAGCTAAAGTAGCAATAGTCCTCGACATAACTGCTTTGCGGGCGGCAAGATTTGCATGAACAAGGCTAAGCATGAACAAGGCTGAGACAGATGCGAGTCTGTGATGCCTACCGTTGAAACGGCGGTGCGCCGCTACGTTGCACTGGCAGGTCTGGCACTTGCAGCGGGTTTCGCTTTCTCATGCGCAAGTGTAAACAATCTGGGTCAAACCCTGGGCCCAGTCGAGCCCGCTGATCTTTGTAAGTGCTCCCCCCTTGACCAAGGCATTGAATACCGTCACGACGAGAAACATGTACCTATCCCCACTATGCCCCCCGAAGAAGTCACAATCGACACAATTTACAGTTGGCTGCAGACTGACCCTGGTTCTCTCGACCCTCCGCGAACGGGAGTTGAGCTGCAGGTATTTCATGTTGCCGCCGCTTTTGTCCAGGAAGTCAGTGTGAACAGCGAAGACTGCGATATCCATGTGGAGATTTCGGAGACGGCGGATAAGACTGCGCGGCGCGTGATTGTCGAAACTCCGGTGGACAGCGAGTATTGCAGTGCACGGCAGAATCTGCAGGCGCAGTTGGCAAAGCATGGCGTCAAGTTGGACCCGACGCACGGTGGCGAACTGCCGACGGCTTTGCCTGCCGATGTAGTGGGCTTGGCTTTCCTGGACTTTGATCACAACGCGATTGGTATTGGTCGTGGTTCTGCGCAGGTCGGGACGCTCTGGGAACTCCATCCGGCGACCGTGAATTTAGCGCCTTAAGCTAGAAGAAGTCGCCACAGAGACACCGGACGAATTTCCGCGTTACAAATCGATCTGCGGAAGGGAGAATCCTCACTGCGCTCGGAATGACGAGTGCGGGAAGGGACTCTTCGTCAGAAGTAAACCAGGGCAAGCCGGGGCGCAGCATTCCTTCGGCCTTCGCCTCAGGACAGGGCTGCGCCCCTGGAAAGGTGAAGCTGTGAGTGACACGGCACGCCTGGGCGGGAGGAGGCCGACTTCGGGGGTTGGGCGCTCCGCAATAGAGCTTGCAGCCCGGCGGTTTAAGGGGGTACAACACGGGCAATGGCCTTCATCACCCAGCCGCGGCACTCGCTCTTGGTTCGGGTTACGCACTGGCTGACTGCGATTGCGTTTGTTACGCTGCTGGTTACGGGGCTGGAACTGGTTGTTTCGCATCCGCGGTTCTATTGGGGTGAGACGGGGAACGTCAATACCGAGCCTCTATTCAAGATACCGATTCCGTCGTCGCGGAGTCTTGTTCCGACCGGTTACGGCTACACCCTGCCTGACCAGAATGGCTGGAGCCGGTATCTGCATTTTCAATCGGCGTGGCTGCTGGTGCTGACGGGTCTGGTTTATGTTGGTGTGGGATTGAGCCGCGGACATTTCCGGCGCGAATTGTTTCCCACGCGGTCGGATCTTTCGGCCAAGCGGCTGATGACCTCGATCGCCGGGCATTTGCGTTTTCAGCGGCCGGGCGCGGACGAAGCATGGTCGTACAACGTGCTGCAGCGGCTGGCGTACCTGCTGATTATTTTTGTGGGATTTCCGCTGATTATCTGGACGGGGCTGGCAATGTCTCCATCATTTGTGTCGGCGTTTCCGGCCGCGGTGAATGTTTTGGGAGGACAGCAATCGGCGCGCACTCTGCATTTTTTCCTGACGGGCGCGCTGGTGCTTTTCCTGTTGGTTCACATTTTTATGATATTTCTGGCGGGATTCTGGAGCCGTGTGCGGGCAATGATTAGCGGACGCGCTGCTGCGCGATGATCAGCGGCCGCGCAATCGAGCTAGCAGAGGGCGGCCGCACCGGGGCACGAGAGGAGCGAGCATGAGCAGGCTCTCGCGACGTCAACTGATCACCGCGGGCGTTGTGACCGCGGCAGGGGCAGGCGGACTCGCCGTTGCGGCGAAGATCGCCGGCCGCTATGGACTGGTGCCGCCGGATTCGGGTGGCATTTACGGGCCCGGCGAAACGCTGACGTATGCGGCTCAACGCTTGTTGACGCGGCACTCGATGGCGCGCGAATTTTCGCGCAGCCAGATTTCGGCCAAGCCGCTGATGAATGAAGTTGCTCCATTGGGCGACAATTTTCAGCGGCTGCAGAAAGCGGGCTTTGCCGATTGGCGGCTTACCGTGGATGGAATGGTCGCGCGTCCAGCGTCGTTTTCGATGGCGGAGCTCAAGAGCTTTCCGCGGCGCAGCCACATCACGATGATTCAGTGCGAGGAAGGCTGGTCGTATATCGCCGAATGGACGGGAGTGCCGCTTTCGCATGTGCTGCAATTGGCCGGCGCTTCGCCGCAAGCGACGCACGTGGTCTATCGGTCGATCCAGCCGGACTGGTGGGAGAGCATGGACATGGCGGACGCGCTGCATCCGCAAACGCTGCTGGCGCATGAAATGAATGGCGGCGAGCTACCGGTCGGGTTTGGCGGACCGCTGCGCATGCGTGTGACGCGGCAACTCGGGTACAAAAGTCTGAAGTACGTCACGAGCCTCACGGTCACGGATAACATCAAGCAGTTTGGGAAAGGCCTCGGATCAGCGGAACCTGAAGGCGGCTACTCCTGGTACGCCGGCATATGACGGAGGCAAACTTCAAGTTTACGAAAGCGGCGCCTGCCGGCGGTGTGCAGATTCGAGAAGCCCGCAACTTGACCGGGAAGAAAGCGAAGAGAAAGTCAAAACCCGCACCCTTACAACCGAAAGGGTGCGGCACCAGCGACTAAAAAACAAAGGGTCGAAAAAAGTGTGAATCGTTAAGCCGTTTTCAATTCTTTTCGTCAAAATTTGAGTCACGTTGCCAACATTCACTGACCCAGTTGCTCTTACGCAATTCGCGCAAGCGGAGATCGGAGGCAGCTTTCCGAATCAAAGATAAGGCAGCATTCGACGGTTGGTGGTGCTGCTCGAGCTCGCGGTGACTGTCTTCATAGTCGCTGAATAACTGTAATAGTTCCGAGTTGGGAAACAGGGCCGCCTGACCGGGCCGGCCGAGTGCAGGCGGCTGAGTTGATTAGGGTCATGGCGGAGGAAAGCGCCGCGTGGTGCGGCGCCAGACTACGAGTAAGACGATGCCTATGAGTATTAGGGCTAAGCTGAGGCCGATCCAGAGGCCCAGGGCGCCCCAACTGCGACGGAAGCAGAGCCATGCTCCGAGGGGCAGGCCGATGATCCAATACGCTGTGAAATGGCAAAGCATGGGCGTGCGCGTATCGCCCGCTCCGCGCAGGGCGCCGGTAGCCACAGATTGAATTCCGTCGAACAGCTGAAACGCAGCCCCGGCCGCGAGCAGAATTGCGGCGTTACGAATAACCACTTCGTCGGTAGTGTAGATGCGCGCAATCCATCGCGGTGCAGCCAGCAGCACCACCCCCGCCAGCGTCATAAACGCCGCGCCAATGAAGATAGCGGTTCCTCCAGCGTCTCTTGCGCCGCGCGGGTCGCGCCTGCCTAACGCTTGTCCGACACGTACTGCGGCAGCAGACGAAATACCCAGCGGCACCATGTAAGTGAACGCGACCGTGTTGAGTGCAATCTGATGCGTGGCCAGCGGCACCGCACCGAGCCGGGCAATCAGCGCCGTGACCGCGGCGAATACGCCGCTTTCCAGAGTGAACTGTAGCGCCGCCGGCATCCCGAGTGCGATGAGCTGCTTGATGCGGCCAAGATCGATATCCACCGGCGTCTTCAGCAAGTCAGTGCGATGCTTGCGGTCGTACCAAAATAAATAGCCAATCAAAACCGCCGCCATGTACACGCGAGCGATCGCCGTGGACCAGCCGGAGCCCACCGTGCCCATGGGACGGAAACCCCACTTGCCATAAATCAAAAGCCAGTTGAAGAGCGCGTTGATGATGTTGGCTGTGACCAGAGCGAAAGCGACCGGTCGCACCATGTTCATGGCTTGCAGACACCGGCGCACCGCGAAATAAAGCAGAAGGGGAAACAGGCCTATGGTGAGCGCGTTGGTGTAAGGAATCGTTTCCGATGCCACTGCAGAGTCAACGTGAATGGCTCGCAGAAATTGCGGCATCAGCCAAATCGGTGCGGACAGTAACGGCGTCAACGCCACGCTAAGGTACACCCCGTTGATGAGTGAACGATGGCAATCCTCGCGCTTGCCGGCGCCAAAGGCTTGCGCAACGAGCGTGTCCAGCCCGAGCAGAAGGCCTTCGCCAAAGAGTGCCAAGACCATGAACACTGCGGAACCGAGACTCACCGCGCCCATGGCAACAGCGCTGTTCGGCAGGCGGCCGACCATCATGGTGTCCACGATGGCCATGCTCATCCAGCCGAGTTCGGCGAGCACCAGTGGGATGGCCAGACGCAGCGTCGGTCCCACCTCTGCCCGGAATATTTGTGTGCGTGAGGTCACAATTTTTCTGGTCCCAGAAGTTTATGGGTTGCTGTCCGAAGGAGCAAACTACGGCGCTTCAAAGGATGGTCGCGCCCTTAGTCCTTTCCTCTGAAAGGCCTACGCGATCCCAGCCGGTTCGGACTGTTGTCATATAGGTTAAGTCATCTAACAGCACCCGCGTTAAGGTAACTCGTGAAAATCGCTCGACACGTTTCCATTCGGCGTCTCCTCTGCGCTCTCCGCGCCCTTTGCGTTAGAATCCCCATCTTCTTTGGTCACGGCGTCTTCTCGAGCACGCCGTGCAATGTATTTCCTTTGAATCCAATACTCACAGAAACCCGCAAATTTAAGTTCATTAGAACGAATACCTACAAAAACATCGTCGTTTAAGTCTTTTAAAATGAATACTTACGAAAAAGGGGGGTGGAGGGTAGCTAACCAGCATGGGCGATCTTGCATTGCCGTGTCTGCGCGCCTGCTGCCCAACAAGGCCAACTCAACCGAGAAGCTGCGCGAAGAACCCGCTCGCGATCAGGTCAAACACGCCGTTGATGTCCGGAGCTAGTGCGCGATCTTCGCTGACTTTCACGGAAACTGCGCGGATGGAGTCGTAGGCTTGTTTGGCGAGGGTGCCGGTTTGCAGCGGCGCAAGCAGGTCAATCCCTTGGCAGGCGCAGAGCAGTTCGATGCTCAGGATGTGCTGCAGATTGCGCAGCATGCGCTGGAGGCGCCGCGCGCCGCTCATGCCCATCGAGACGTAGTCTTCCTGATTGCCGCTGGTGGAAATGGAATCCACGGAGTGCGGCGTGGCCAATGCCTTATTTTCGCTTGCCAAAGCTGCCGCAGTGACTTGCGCGATCATGAATCCTGAATTTAACCCCGGCTCTGGAGTCAGAAACGCCGGCAACAGGCTGGTCAGCGGATTGGTCATTTGCTCGATGCGCCGTTCGGAGATTCCTCCCAGCGTGGCGATGGCGATGGCGACTTGATCCGCGGCCATGGCCAACGGCTGGCCGTGAAAATTTCCGCCGCTGATGATGTCGCCTTCGCCCGTTTCGTTTACGAAAACCAGCGGATTGTCGGTGGCGCTGTTCAGTTCGACCAGCGCCATTTCGCGCGCCTGCGAAAGGGAATCGCGAACCGCGCCGTGAACTTGCGGAGTGCAGCGCAGGCTATAGGCGTCCTGGACGCGCGTGTCTTTTTCCGTGGGCCGATGCGATTCGCGGATCTCGCTGCCTTCGTTGAGATGGGCGAGATTTCGGGCGGTGCGCGCCGCGCCGGGATAGGCCCGCGCGTGCATGATCCGCGCATCGAACGCGCCCGGACTGCCACGTAGCGCGTCGAGCGAAAGTGCCGCTGCGACGTCGGCAGTATCGGCAAGGGCGTCCGCGTCGCGCAGCGCCAGGCTCAGGAGGGCAAGCATGCCTTGCGTGCCATTCAGGAGGGATAGGCCCTCTTTTGCGTCGAGCTGCACTGGCATGATTTTTGCACGTTTCAGCGCTTCGCCCCCCGGCAGAATTTGGTTTTTGAATTCAGCTTGGCCCTCGCCGATCACCGCTTGCGCCAAGTGTGCCAGCGGCGCGAGGTCACCCGAAGCGCCGACGGATCCTTGCGAAGGAATTACCGGGTGGACTCCGGCGTTGAGCATGGCGCAAAGAGTTTCTACCGTCGCCGGCTTGACGCCGCTGAGGCCTTTCGCCAGAGCGTTGGCCCGCAGAAGCATCATCGAGCGCGTTTCGGATTTACTGAGCGGTTCACCAACGCCGCAACAGTGCGAGCGGACCAGATTCACTTGTAATTGGCGAACTTGCTCCGTGGAAATGCGGACGCTGGCCAGTTTGCCGAATCCGGTGTTGATGCCGTAGGCGGTTTTGCCGGAAGCAACCAGTTTGTCGACCACGTCGCGCGATGCTTGCATTTTTTCGGATGCAACCGTGGCTAGTGAAACTTTCGCGCCATGAAACGCGACTTCGTAAACCTGATCGAAAGTGAGGTCGTTTCCGTTCAGCTCGACCGTCGTTTTGGTAGAGGTCATGCCAGTTCGCTCGGAACGGGCGCTACGTTGGCCAGCGCGCGGAACTTTTCTTGATATTTTTGCGGCAGCTGTTTTGGTTTGCCGTCTTTTCCGCAAATCACGTGAGTGGTTGCTCCCGTAGCGAGTATGCGATCGTCAGAGTCGCGCAAGAGTTCGTAGGAATATCTCACGATGCGGTTGCCGGCCTCCGCGATGCGTGTGCGCACGCGAAGCAATTCGTCGTAACGCGCGGGAGAGAGATACCTGCAACTGGCTTCGGCTACCACGATGAAGCAATCGTCTTCGGTTTCCATGAGCTTGTATTCGAAGCCGAGCGCGCGCATCAGTTCGACACGGCCGACTTCAAACCAGATGAGATAGTTGGCGTGATAGACCACGCCCATCTGATCCGTTTCGGCGTAGCGAACACGCACTGTTGCATCGTGAAATTCCATTGAGGCTCCTAGTGTTTCAGTTTACAGAAGGAGAAGAGAGGATTGCCACAGAGTCACACAGCGCACAGACGAAGGAGAAGAGAGATTCCTCGCTGCGCTCGGAATGACGGCAGAGAAGCCGGGAACTTATTCATTCATCCTTCCAGACCGGTTTGCGTTTTTCCAGGAACGACGCGACGCCTTCCTGGAAATCGCCGGTGCAGCGGATGCGTGCATTTTCCAGCACTGCACGTTCGAGATCGGCGTCAACACCCGCGGCCACGGCGCTGACCAGCAGGCGCTTCGCGCGGGTGAGGCTGCCTGGACTCACATCAATCAGATACTCGGCTAATTCCTCCGCACGTGCCAGCAGTTTATCTAGTTCGACGATTTCCGTGACCAAGCCGAGTTGTTGAGCTTCCTTCGCGTCGATTTTGCGGCCGGTCAGGAGCAGATCGCGGGCGCGCTTGTCTCCGATCTGCCGTGTGAGAAATACGGAGACGATTGCGGGCAGAAAGCCGATGCGCACTTCCGTGTAGCCGAATTGCGCTTCCGGAACGGAGAGCGTGAAATCGCACAGGGTGGCGATTCCGCAACCGCCGGCCAGCGCGTGACCGTTGACGGCAGCAATGATAGGGCGGGGGAAGCTCCAGATGCGGCGAAAGAGTTTTGCCATGCGGCGCGAATCGTCCTGGTTTTCTTGCGCGGATTGCCGAGCAATGGCGGAGAGCATTTCCAGGTCCATGCCGGAGCAAAATACTGAGCCTGCCGCAGCCAGGATGACCACGCGCATTTTCTTTTTCTCGATTTCGTCCAGAGCGGTTTGCAGTTCGGCAATCATCGGGGGTTGATGGCGTTGCGCTTGTCCGGGCGATTCAGAGTGATTGTTGCGCGTTCTTTGTTGTAGTCGAGAAGAAGTGTTGAGTACATTTTATTTTGCGCCTCCTTTGCTGCAACTGCCTTGCCTGCAAGCGGGCTTACTTGCGTTCTTTTCAAACTCGCCGCTTAACTCGCGGATTTAACTCGCGATTGGGGCGTGGGCGTATTTGCTACGAATTTCATTGGTCATGGCCAGAACTTTTGCCAGTCGCGATTCGTCGATGCCGGTGTCGCCGCCAGCTTTTTTGATGATCGCCAGGATGTCTTCGGTGCGGACGTTGCCGACGAGTTCGTCACCTGCAAAAGGGCAGCCACCGAGTCCGGTGAGGGCGCCGTCAAAGCGGCGGCATCCGGCTTGGTACGCTGCGAGAATTTTTGCTTCTGCGTTTTCCGGGCGGCTGTGGAGATGCGCGCCTAGTTCGATACCGGCCACGTGATCGTTGGCGCGTTTGAAAACGTCGGCAACAATTTCTGGAGTCGCGTTGCCTGCTGTGTCTGCTAGCGAAACGGTTTTGATGCGAATGTCTTTCAGCCACTCGAGAGTCTCTTCGACGAGTTCGGGGCCCCAGGGTTCGTCGTAGGGATTGCCGAAGGCCATGGAAATGTAGATAACGAGTCCGCGTCCTGCGGCTTTGGTTTCTTTGTGGAGCGTTTCGACGAGCGCGCGCGATTCCCCGCGGGACATGTTGGCGTTGGCGCGGCGAAAATAGGCGGAGATGGAGTAAGGGTAGCCTATCGTTGTCACCCCAGGAGTGGCGAGTGCGCGTTCCAGTCCTTTTTCGTTTACCACGATGCCGATGATTTCTGGTGGTTCGATGGTGGCGGGCAGGGAAGTCCGAAATTTTTCCATCACTTCTTCGCTGTCCGCCATTTGCTTGACGTGCTTGGGTGAGACGAAGCTCACGGCGTCGATGTGACGGAAGCCTGCGAGCACAAGCTCCTTTAAATACTCAGCTTTGTAGTCGGCAGGAATGATTTCCGACAGGCCCTGCCAGGCGTCGCGGGGGCACTCGATCACTTTGACTTCACTGTCCAATTTGTCTCTTTCTTGCAATGAAATCGCGGATCATTTTGAGAGGTAGCAGTACGACAGAAACCAGGCCGACGAAGAATAGGAGTAGACCGACTATTAGAAGAATCGAATCAGCGGTGCGTTCTACGTCTTGACTGAACAAAGAATCTGAAATTCTGAAAGCAACGCCTAGACTCACCGGCAGAAGAAAAACTCCGAACATGCAAGCCAGCGTTCGGTACCATGGGCGATGGATAGACCGTGGACTCATGTCTGCAACACTCCGGTCCTGAATTCTTTCACTTCCGCGTTCAAGGCGGCGGCTTCGAGGGCCCAGATCAGGGCGTCGCGGGTTTGCGCGGGGTCGATGATGGCGTCTACCCAGAGGCGGGCGGCGGCGTAACGTGGGTCGGATTGATGTTCATAGGTGGCGCGGACGGATTCGACCAATTCTTTTTTTGCTTTTTCGTCGACCTTTTTGCCTTCGCGCTCCAGTTGCTTGAGTTTGATTTCTGCCAGTGTGCTGGCCGCGGCGTCACCGCTCATTACCGCGTAACGGGCCGTGGGCCAGGCGAAAATGAAGCGCGGATCATAGGCTTTGCCGCACATGGCATAGTGGCCGGCGCCGAAACTGCCGCCGCAAATAACGGAAATCTTTGGAACGACGCTGTTGGAGACAGCGTTTACCATTTTTGCTCCAGCCCGAATGATGCCCGACCATTCGGCGTCTTTGCCGACCATGAAACCGTTGACGTCATGTAGAAAAATTAGCGGGATGCGATTCTGATTGCAATCGAGGATGAAGCGGGCGGCTTTTTCGGCGGATTCGGTGTAGATAACGCCGCCGAACTCGATACGCTTTTGATCGGAGCCGGGTGCAGTGGTTTGCACATGTTTTTTCTGGTTGGCGACTATGCCGACGGCCCAACCGCCGATGCGGGCGTAACCGCAGAGGAGCGTCTCGCCATATTCGGCGCGGTATTCTTCGAATTCGCTGGCGTCCACGATGCGGGCGATGATGTCGCGCATGTCGTATTGCTTGGCGGCATTGCTGGAGAAGATGCCGTAGATTTCTTCGGCGGGGAAGAGCGGTTCGCGTGATGCGGTGTGGCTGAAGACTGGCGGGTCTGGCGCGCCCATTTTATCTACCAGTGCACGGATGCGCGCGAGGCAGGATTCGTCGTCGGGTTCGCGAAAGTCAACGGTGCCGCTGATTTGCGAATGCATTTTCGCGCCGCCTAGTTCCTCAGCGGAAGTTTTCTGGCCGATGGCGGCTTGGACTAATGCGGGGCCGGCTAGGAATAAACCGGAGCCTTCGGTCATTAAAATGTGATCGCACATTACTGGAAGATACGCGCCGCCGGCTACGCACATGCCCATGATGGCCGTGAGTTGCGGAATGCCCATAGCGGACATGACAGCGTTGTTGCGGAAGACGCGGCCGAAATCATCGGTATCGGGGAAGACATCTTCCTGGAGCGGAAGAAAAATGCCGGCGGAATCCACCAAGTAGATTGTCGGAAGCTTGTTTTCGATAGCAATATTTTGCGCGCGGATCACTTTCTTGGCGGTCATCGGAAAAAATGCGCCGGCTTTTACCGTGGCATCGTTGGCGACGAGCATGAACAGACGGCCACAGATGCGGGCCAGGCCGGTAATGGTTCCTGCGCAGGGAGCGCCGCCCCATTCTTCGTACATTTCGAACGCGGCAAAAAGGCCGAGTTCGAAAAAATGCGTGCCGGGATCGATTAATTTCGCGATACGCTCGCGGGCGGTCAGGCGGCCCTTTTTGTGTTGCGATTCGATGGCTTTCGCGCCACCGCCCTGGCAGATGAACTCTTCCTGATTTTTCATTTCGGTGAGGAGTTCGATGATGTGGCGGGAATTCTTTTTGAAGTCAGGAGAATCGCGATTGATGGAAGATTTCAGGGCTGAAGCGGACACTCGAATGCCTCACTGGAGAAGCGAGAATTAGTATACGGCGTTGGAGGATGGCGAGGCAAAAACGAGTGGAAAGGATTTGTGGTCGGGGGAATCGTTCAAGTCGCCGATGTTCGGCTAGGCTGGTTGCCGTTGTGAACTGTTTCTCTTAACACAGAGGGCGCGCAGAGGACACAGAGGCGAAGCGGAGGATTCTTTGCGAGGCTCAACGGCGAAATGAGCGCTATTTCGGGAAGAAGGCGGCAGTTGCGCGATTCCTTCGTGCGATCAGGCGGCGTGTTTCTTGTTTATGAATTCGACTATGTCTTGGGTGGAGGTGCCGGGGAGAAAGATTTCGGCGATGCCGGCTTGTTTCAGGGCGGGGATGTCGGCTCCGGGGATGATGCCGCCGACGAGGACGGTTACGTCGTCCATGCCTTTTTCTTTGAGCAGGGTCATTAGTTGGGGGCAGATGGTGTTGTGAGCGCCGGAGAGGATGGAAAGGCCGATGACGTCTACGTCTTCCTGGACGGCGGCGGAGGCGATCATTTCCGGGGTTTGGCGGAGGCCGGTGTAGATGACCTCCATGCCGGCGTCGCGGAGGGCGCGGGCGATGATTTTGGCGCCGCGGTCGTGGCCATCGAGGCCGGGCTTGGCGATCAGCACTCTAATTTTTTTAGTTGGCATGTTTGGCAGAAACTTTCTTCTCCGTGGCCTCTGCGTCCTCTGTGTTAAGAAACACCTTTTTGTTCTGCGCGCGGCATGATAAACCGGCGGACGCCGTCTTTCAAAACCGAAACGTTGAAGTTGATGAGCAGACCCAATTCGTGTTCTGAAAGCCTCAGATAGGTCAGCATAATCGATTCGTGCACTGGGGCAAGGCCTTCGATCGATTTCACGAGCAGATCCAGGCGAAAGCCGCAATCCAATTTGATTGGCTTATAAACGAGCGGAATGGGTTTTTGCTTCTCGGATCGAAGGCCTCGAACTGCGAGTTCATGGCATAGGCAGGCTTCGTAGGCTGATTCGAGAAGACCTGGGCCGAGTAGCTGGTGGACTTCTATGGCGGCGCCTATGATTTGCCGGGTCAGTTCGTTGTTATTCATTAATGTTTATTTTAACACAGAGTACACAGAGGGCACGGAGAAGAAAAGCGAGAGAAGGAACGCCAGGGGAGCCAAGGAAACCGAGACAAAAAGCTAGCCGCAGAGAAAACAGGAAGAAGGGAAAACATTTAGGTGATGGCTACTTCTTCGTAGGAGCCGAAGACTTGGCGGAGCGCTTCGCAGATTTCGCCGAGGGTGGCGTAAGCTTTTACGGCGGCGTAGATGGATGGCATTAGGTTTTCTTGGGATTGAGCGGCTTTTCTTAGGGCGGCCAGCGTACGGTTTACTTCTTCTTGGGAGCGGTCGGCGCGCAACTTATTCAGGCGGGCGGCTTGGCGGTGTGCTACGGTTTCGTCGATTTGCAAAATGTCCAGCGGCTTTTCTTCGGAGATGAAATCGTTTACGCCTACCATCAGTTTTTCTTTTTTGTCCAATTCCATTTGATAGCGGTAAGAGGCTTCGGCAATTTCGCGTTGCGGGTAGCTGCGTTCGATGGCGGCGACCATGCCGCCCATGGAGTCGATTTTGCGGATGTAGTCCCACGCGCCGGCTTCGACTTCATTGGTGAGAGCTTCGACGAAGTAGGAGCCGCCGAGCGGGTCGACTGTATTGGTTACCCCAGTTTCGTGGGCGATGATCTGTTGCGTGCGCAGCGCGATGGTTGCGGCAAATTCGGTGGGGAGAGCCCACGCTTCGTCCAAGGAATTGGTATGCAAGGATTGCGTGCCGCCGAGAACCGCGGAGAGGGCTTGCAGCGCGGTACGAACGACGTTGTTGTAAGGCTGCTGCGCCGTGAGGGAACATCCCGCGGTTTGGCTGTGGAAGCGCAGCGCCCAGGTACGCGGGTTTTTTGAGCCGTAGCGTTCGATCATCGCTTTGTGCCAAATGCGGCGGGCAGCGCGGTACTTGGCGATTTCTTCGAAGAAATCGCTGTGCGCGTTGAAAAAGAAAGAAAGTTGCGGGCCTAATTCGTCGAGATTCATTCCGCGGCGCAGGGCGTATTCGATGTACTCCATGCCATCGCGAAGCGTGAAAGCTAATTCCTGAATGGCGGTCGAGCCGGCTTCGCGGATGTGATAGCCGCTGACGGAAATGGGATTGAATTTGGGGGTTTCTTTGACGGCGAATTCGAAGGTGTCAATCACCAGGCGCATGGATGGTTCGGGCGGGTAGATGTATTCCTTTTGCGCGATATATTCCTTGAGGATGTCGTTCTGCAGAGTGCCGGAGATTTTCTTCCAGTTCGCGCCTTGTTTTTCAGCGACGGCGAGGTACATCGCCCAGATGACTGCCGCTGGCGAATTGATGGTCATGGAAGTAGTGACGTTGGCGAGCGGAATTTGATCGAAAAGGACTTCCATGTCAGCGAGGGAACTGATGGCCACGCCGCATTTGCCGACTTCACCTTCGGAGAGCGGGTGGTCGGAGTCGTAGCCCATTAACGTTGGCAGATCGAAGGCGGTGGAGAGGCCGGTCTGCCCGTGCGACAGCAGATAGCGGAAACGCTGGTTGGTGTCTTCGGCGGCGCCGAATCCGGCGAACTGACGCATGGTCCAGAGGCGGCCGCGATGCATGGTGGAATGAATGCCGCGCGTGTAGGGGGGCTCGCCGGGAAAGCCGAGCTGCGTTTTCGGATCCCACCCCGGCAGATCGGCTTCGGTGTAAAGCCTTCGGATTGAATGGCCGGAGATGGTGGTGAATTCGGAGTGACGCTCGGGATTTTTTTTCAGGACGGGAGCAAGGGTGTTTTGTTCCCAGGATTCTTCTTGTGGAGAAGGGGCACGATTGGTTGGGGATTTCTCTGTGGCGGGAAGTGTGGGGGTGGTGATTTTTTTATGATCGGTCATGAGAGGCACTCGAAGCGACGGCGCGAAGGATTGCGTGCATAACAATTATTTATGCTAAGCGAAAGATGAGTTGTGGGCAACCGGGGGTCGTGAAAAGGCTTGGGTAACACCGAAGGGCACGGCATGCCGTGCCCCTACGGGAATGGATACTCGGTTGGAGGAACAATGGCTATTTGTTGGCGGGGGAGGGGTCCGGGTTGTGTGAGCTTTCGGCGTCAAGTTTTTTGAAAAGAGTGTCGGTGCCGACTACTTTGCCGTTCAGGGTCCCTGGGATGAGGGTGTCGTGCTCAACATTGCCGGATTTGCCTTCGGCGATGGAGACACGATTGGTTTCCAGAGTGCGGCCGATGGCACGTTCGTAGTTAGCCTTGGCTTCGACGAGGTCGGCCAACGCGCGCAATTCTGTACCTTGTGCGGTGATGAAATCGCGCTGAGTGAGGATGACGTTGTAAACGGTAGATGCGCCAAGCTGATATTTTTTCTGTTCGGCTTCGAAGGTTTGGCGCTGCAGTTCGCGCGCTTTGACGGCGGCCTCGACGCGAGCGCGGTCCTGCTCCAGAGCGATATAGGTGTTGCGCACATCGAGCAGCGCGGCGTTTTTTAACTGTTGCATGACGGCTTGCTGCTGGCGCGCCGTGAGGATAGCGCGCTGATTGTCAGCCTGCGCCGAGCGATTGCGGATTGGAATTTGCAAGTTCAAATAAACCGAGTAATCGGGAAAGTCATTATGAAATACCTGGCTCTGAGCGGCCCCGAAGCCGTCTTGATGAATGCCAGCAGAAGTAGTAGTGACGTTGGGCACGAAAACTTCCACGGGATTTCCGGCGGAATCCAGAACGGTCACTGCCTGCCCGTTCGAACCCACGACCGCGCTTCCAGCAGTGGTAACCGAAGCGCCGGGAATCTTGGAATTTCCGGATAGGCCTTGTGAGCCGTAGCGGCCATTGATGGTGGCGACGGGCAAAAGGGCGCTGCGTGTAGCGCGCGCGTCAATATCCGCATTCTTGACGTTATAAAACTGTTCCTGCAGGTCCGGCCGCTTTGAAAATGCTTGGCGCAAGGCCTCTTCGAAAGATGGCGGTTCGACGGCGGCTGGAGGCGTCGGCTTATCGGTGGGCACGAGGTGCACGTTCACAAAATTCGCGGCCAAGGGATCTTTGGAAATAGCGTTCTTGAGGTTTTGTTCCTGCTGCAACTGCGCGGTTTGCGCGACGATGAGATTCTGGTGGTTGGTAGCCAGTTCAGATTCGGCGCGCGTCACATCCAAGGGCGCCATGGTGCCAATTTCCAGTTGCTTCTTGTTGTCGTTGTAGAGTTTTTCGGAAACGGTGACGGCCTGCTGCTGCACGTCAACGTTGGCGCGGGCGTATACGAGTTCCCAGTAGGTGGTGATGGTGTTGGTGACGGTGGTGATGGCCTGCTGTGCAAAGGCCAAGTCGGCGATCTTGCGATTATTTTTGGAAATCAGAATATTGCGGCGGTTGGCGAAGAAGCCGAAACCGTTCAGTAATTGCTGCGAAAGAGTGATGTAAAGCGAAGACTGAACGGCGGGGTTGAAGAAGTTAAGCGCGCTGGACGAACTGCGCGTGTTGTCCCAGGCCAGGTTTACCGTTGTGCCCGAAGAAAAGCCTTGTGAAACTCCGAAATTGTATTGGGCTGTGTGCGCTGACACCGTTGAAACGACGGCTGAGCCGGTGCCGGCAAGGAATGGATTGTTCACTGGAACGGCTGTCTGGTCGAATAACACCGTGCCCGTAATAATCGGATCAAACGAAAGAAAGGGAATATTGGCGGTGGAGAAAGGGAATGACGCGCCCGCGGTTCCACGACCAGTCCCACCCGCTTCTGTTTTGAGAATATCCGTGTCCGCGAACCAAGGATTATAACGAGCCACGACGATGTCCATGTTATTGGCAAGCGCTAATTCGACAGCGTCCTGCAGACTCAATTCCAAGTTTCCATCATGGATCATTTGTTCGAGCTTGGGAGTATTGGTGGTGCCAGGCTCAGGGATTGAAATCGGAGAGTAAGGCGCAATCAGATTTGGAAAAGACTTCGGGCCGCGCGTGTAACTGTATGTGGAGCTGCCGAGCGATATCGTCGGAGTTGGGCTGTTCGCCGGCTTGGGCTCCCCGCTGGGAGCCTGAACGGCGTCTTGCGCATAAGCCGGGGACAAGGTTCCCACGGCGAGCATTCCGGCCAGCAGGGTAGCCATCAACGGTCGTGCCAACTGCGTCATCATGTGTGCGTATCCCCTCAAGTAAATGTCACGCGAGACTAAAATTGTTGTTCTGAATGAGCTGCACTAAATAGAACGCGTATCACTTCGCATTTGTTTCATGAAATCAGCCGGAGAAGCCTATCCACCGGAGAAAGAAACGAAATGATGCACCAAACGGCGGAACGGAGAGTCTATCAGCCTCGCACTTCCTTGACAACGCAACCCAGCAGCCACTAAGCTCCTGACATTTCGACGTTTAGGGACGTTCAACGGTTAGCTGAGCGATGACGAGTAGAGAAGATTTGTTAAAGATTTTCGAGACGGCTGGCGCGATCCGGCATGGACATTTTGAGTTGTCCAGCGGGCTGCACAGCGCGACGTATGTGCAATGCGCGCTGGCCTTGCAGTATCCGCGATTTGCGGAAAAGCTCGGCGAAGAGCTGGCAGCGCTGTTCGTGGATGCTGCGATCGAAGCGGTGGTCTCACCGGCGCTGGGCGGAGTGATTATCGGGCAAGAAGTGGCTCGCTCATTGCCGGAGCCCGCTGGCAAACATGCGATTCCGGAAGGTGGCGTGCCGGCCCTATTTGTGGAACGAGATGGCAGCGGGATGATGGTCATGCGGCGCGGATTTGCGCTGCGACCCGAGCAGCGAGTGCTGGTGGTAGAGGATGTGTGGACGACGGGCGGCTCGACGCAAGAAACGATCCAAGTGGTGCAAGAAGCGAGCGGATGCGTCGTCGCGGCGGCAGCTCTGATCGATCGCAGCGGCGGAAAGATTGATTTTCCGGTGAAGGCGCAGGCGCTGCTGGATTTGCCAATCGCTAGCTATGAGCCAGAGGATTGTCCGCTTTGCCGCGAAGGTTCTGCGGCAGTGAAACCGGGAAGCCGGTTTGTGCGCTTGGCGCCTTGAATGGCCCCGGGCCGCTCCGCATGCGCTACATCAAGCTAACAATTGCGTACGACGGAACGGATTTTCATGGCTGGCAGATGCAGTCTGGAAAGCCGACGGTGCAAGGCGAGATCGTTTCGGTGTTGCGGCGGCTGACGCAGGAAAACATTGCGCTGCATGCTACCGGCCGGACGGATGCGGGAGTGCACGCGCTTGGCCAGGTGGGAAGCTTTCGAACGCAGAGCGGATTGTCAGCACAGGAATTTCAGCGTGCGCTGAATGCGATTCTTCCTCCCACCATTCGAATCGTGGCCGCGGAAGAAACCGGGCCGGACTTCAGCGCCAGGTGGTCCGCACGCGGCAAAATCTATCGCTATCGACTGTATCGAGGAAGAGTTGTTCCGCCGATGTTGTGGCGGTACGTGCTGCATTATCCGTTTCCGCTCGATGAAGACAAAATGCGCGACGCCGCGGCGCGGTTCGTGGGCAGCCATGACTTCGCCTCGTTTGCCGCTTCCACCGGTTCGGAAGATGACGACAAGGAACGGTCCACGGTTCGGGTGATTTATTCGACGGAGCTGGTACGTTCGGCGGACAACCAGGAACTTGTCTTTACGGTGCGTGGCCGGTCGTTTTTGCGCTACATGGTGCGCAAAATGGTGGGCACGCTGCTGGATGTGGGACGGGGCCGGCTCGCACCTGAGGATATTGATCGACTGTATGAATTGAAAGACAGGTCCAAGTCTGGGCCGACCGTACCACCGCAAGGACTGTGCATGGTTTCGGTGGAGCATGAGGAAGCATTCCGGCTGGAATAGCGCAGAATTCTTGCTGTTAGAACGAGGCGAGTTTTCCCAAGAACGGTCTGCCGGCGCTAAACGAAGATGTGCCAGGTAAGGACGGTGCCCAAATGTCTTTCGTCCTATTAAAATTTCTGGCGAGACTGGCTTTTGTCTGCGCATTGCTTGCTGGCGACCCGGCGACGGCGACGGTACTTCTACCCTCCGCTTCCGCGACCCGAGTACCTTCCGGGAAACTCGACACATAGTCGTAAAGGATGGGAGCAAAGCCGTCGAGCAACTCAATGAACTTGAGTTCATCAAGGGCGAGATTTTTGCAAACGTTTGGCATTCAGACATGATTGCGCGGATTTCCCCACGGGATGGACATGTGATCGCATGGATCGATCTCACGGGCTTGCTGCCGGCCAGCCAAAGAATTGATGCCGAGTCGGTCCTTAATGGAATCGCCTACGATCCGCAGCACGACCGACTTTTCGTGACCGGGAAGCGGTGGCCGGCAGTATTTGAAATCGAGACTGTTCAAGAAGCTGTTCGAAAAGCGAATCTACAGTAAGCGCCGACTACCGCAAACTGACTACTCGCTGACGTAGTCTTCTGTCATGTCGTCCTTGCGGTTACAATTTATGGAGTGGTGGCTGGAGGATGCATGCAGCAGAGTGATTGGATTTACGACTGGAATCTGGCTTCACCTCCGCTGATTCCCGCAGGAACGCGAGTTCTGCTCAATGACGAGACTCTGCGCGATGGGCTGCAAAATCCTTCCGTGTACGATCCTGGCATCGAGGAAAAAATCCGCATCCTTCATTTGATGGAGTCGCTGGGAATTGACTCGGTAAATATCGGCCTTCCCGGTGCTGGCGCGCGTGCCGTGGAACATGTCGAGGCTTTGGCTCGCGAAATCGCGACCAATCGCATGAAGATACGGCCGAATTGCGCCGCTCGCACTCTTGAAACTGACATCCTGCCCATTGTGGAGATCTCGCAGCGCGTTGGCATTGCCATCGAGGCGGCAACGTTTCTTGGTTCGAGTCCGATCCGGCGGCTGGTGGAAGACTGGACCGTGGATCATCTGGAACGCACGACCGAGAATGCGGTGAAGTTCGCGGTGAGGCACAATCTGCCTGCGATGTACGTGACGGAAGATACGGTTCGAACCGATCGAGATACGGTCAAACGGCTGTACTCGACAGCGATTCGAAGCGGCGCGCGAGCGATCGTACTGTGCGACACGGTGGGCCATGCAACGCCGCAAGGCGCTTATAACCTGGTTAAGTTTGTGATGGACGAAGTGGTCGTGAAGTCGGGCGAGCAAATTCGGGTGGATTGGCATGGTCACTGCGATCGCGGCCTGGCGATCGCAAATTCGTTGTGGGCCGTCGCGGCAGGAGCGCATCAGGTGCATGCCGCGGCGAATTCGCTGGGTGAACGTGTTGGAAATACGCCGATGGAACTGATGCTGGTAAATCTTCGACTGATGGGTCTGATCGATCGCGATCTTTCGAAATTAAAAGCGTACTGTGAGACGGTTGCGGTGGCGACGCACACGACGATACCGCCGAATTATCCGGTGATCGGCCGAGATGCGTTTCGAACCGCTACCGGCGTTCATGCCGCCGCCATCGTCAAAGCGTTTCACAAAGGCAATGTCGAACTGGCGAATATCGTGTACAGCGGTGTTCCGTCGCACCTTTTTGGCCTTGAGCAGATTATCGAGATTGGCCCGATGAGCGGTAAATCCAACGTGCAGTTTTGGCTGGAACGCCACAAGATTCCCGCGGACGATGCGCTGGTCGCGCGGCTTCTGGATGCTGCGAAGCAATCTGCGCGAGTACTTACCGAGGACGAACTTCTGGCGCTTTGCGCCGGAGTCGCTCCGCATTGAGCCGGCAAGAAGTTTCTCCGCTGAAATGGCTGCTGGTTTCGGTTATCCTGCTCAACATGCCGATCAGACCTGTCGTGCCATTCCCAGCGGAACGCCCGAGCGGTCGCGGCAACGCGACGTCACAGCCAGGCTCGCAAACTACGTCGCAATCTCATCTGCCTTCGGGGCCACAAATCCGCGCGGCCATGGATTGGTTCGCTGCGCACCGGGCGTGGATTGATGATGAGCAGGCGCGGCTGACGGAGATTCCGGCGCCGCCGTTCCAGGAGTCCGAACGAGCGGCTGCGGTGAAGGTGCTGCTGTCGGCGGTTGGCCTCGAAGTTTCCATGGATAAGACCGGAAACGTAATCGGACTGCTGCGTGGAGCGACCGACAAAGAGATGGTAATTCTGTCGGCGCATTTGGATACCGTTTTCCCCGCGGGAACCGACGTGAAGGTGCATCGCGACAAAAGCCGCATGACAGCACCGGGAATTTCCGACAATGGCGCAGGACTAGCGGCGCTGGTAGCGGTGGCGCGTGCCCTTCACGAAGCGCGCATCCAGCCGCAACGAACAATTTTATTTGTCGCAGATGTAGGCGAAGAAGGGGAAGGGAATCTACGCGGGATGCGCGCGATTGTAGATGCGTATCGCGAGCGGCTGAAAGCGGTGATGGTAATGGATGGGTCGAGCATTGACCACGTCACGACCAAGGCGCTGGCTTCGCGGCGTGTAGAGGTTGTCATCAACGGACCGGGAGGGCACAGTTGGTCCGATTTCGGTATTCCCAATCCAATCAACGCGCTGATTCGCGGCTCGGTTCGCTTCATTAACACACGAGTGCCCGCTAATCCGCGCACCACGTTCAATCTGGGACAAATTGAAGGCGGAACATCGGTCAATTCGATTCCGCATGAGGCGCGATTGAAAGTGGACCTTCGTTCGGAGAGCGAGGACGAATTGATTCGGCTGGACACCGCGCTGCGCGACTGCATGGGAGCCGGAACTCGCGACGAAATGGAAGCCTCACGCGACCGTTCGAAGGGAAAACTGGAATGGAAGCTGGATCTGCTTGGGAGCCGGCCGGGCGGAGAACTCGCATCGAATTCACCGCTATTGGCGACGCTGCGTGCCGCTGACGAAGCGGTCCACAATCAATCGCGGCTGGAGCGGGCTTCGACGGATGCGAATATTCCACTGTCGCTGGGCATTGACGCCATTTCGATTGGAGCAGGCGGAAATGGCGGCGGCGCGCACTCCTTGCAGGAATGGTATGAATCGGACGGACGGGAAATTGGTTTACAGCGTGTTTTACTGACGCTGCTTGGCATCTCCGGTGTGGTTGAGGTGAAATCTTGAAAAATTGGATGCGCCATTCGAAGGCTGCGCTGAGCGCCGCACTGGTGATTTCTGCTGCTTGTGCGATTGCTCGCTCGCAAGCACCCGGCGCAACGAAGCAGGCGGCGAATGGCGCTGCTTCGATGACGATTTATCGCAATGGCCGTATTTATACGAACGATCCCGCTTCTCCCTGGGCCGCGGCGATGTTAGTACGAGGAGAAGAAATCCTGGCCGTCGGTGACGACGATGAAGTGAGCGGGCTTGCCGATACCGGCGCGAAGACGGTTGACCTGGAAAAACATTTTGTGATGCCCGGATTCAATGATGCGCACGTACACATTGGCAGCGCCGGACAAGACTGGATCGCAGTGCGCTTGAACGGCGTGAAGAGTGTGGCCGAACTGCAAAAGCGGCTGGCGGAAGGCGTGGCGCAACATAAGGAAAGCGAATGGATCACCGGCCGCGGATGGGATCACACGTTCTGGCCGGACAAGAAATTTCCAAACCGCCAACAATTGGATGAGGTTTCTCCGAAGAATCCGGTAATCCTGACGCACATTTCCGGTCACGTAGCGGTCGCCAATTCGCTTGCATTGCAACTCGCGGGAATTACCAAGGCCACGCCGAATCCCCCTGGCGGTGAGATCGAACGGGATGCGGCCGGTGAGCCAACGGGCATGCTGAAAGAAGGCGCCGCGATGGGACTCGTCGAATCCAAGATTCCATTGCCGTCCATCGAGCAACGCCGCCGCGGGATTGAACTTGCGCTGGCCGATGTGGCGCAGCATGGCGTGACGTCGGTGCAGGACAATTCGGCGTGGGAGGATTTTCTGACCTATCGCGCGATCAAGAACGATGGGAAGCTGACCGTGCGCGTTACGGAGTGGCTGCCGTTCCCCGCGCCCCTCGCGAAGCTCGAACAAATGCGCCACGATGGCGGAACGACTGATCCCTGGTTGAGAACAGGCGCGCTGAAAATGGTTACTGACGGCGCCCTGGGCTCGCGCACCGCGGCGATGCTCGCGCCCTATTCCGACGACCCCTCCACCAGCGGCATCATGACCATGGAACCTGAAAAGCTGAGGGCACTGGCGATTGAGCGCGACAAAGCGGGCTTCCAATTAAATTTTCATGCGATTGGCGACCGAGCCAACCGCGTCGCGCTGGACGTTTTTGCAGCTGCTGCCAAAGCGAATGGACCGCGTGACCGGCGAGACCGCATCGAACACGCGCAAGTGGTTGCGGCATCCGATTTTCCGCGCTTCGCACGACTGCAGGTGATCGCCTCGATGCAGCCGTCGCACCAAACTTCGGATATGCGCTGGGCGGAGCAGAGGGTCGGACCAGATCGAGTAAAAGGTGCGTATGCTTGGGCCACGATGCAGAAATTCGGGATTCGTCTGGCGTTCGGAACGGATTACGATGTGGAGCCGATCACGCCTTTTCGGGGACTGTATGCGTGCGTGACCCGTGAACTCCCCAGCGGCGGACCGCAAGGTGGCTGGCAGCCCCAGGAGAAAATCTCGCTGGACGATTGCATTCGCGCTTACACCACCGGTTCGGCTTACGGCGAATTCATGGAAAGGAAGAAGGGCGAATTGAAGGCCGGCGAGTTCGCCGACTTTATCGTGCTTTCCAAGGACCTGACCAAAGTTGATCCGAGTGAGTATATCAACACAAAAGTTTTACGCACCGTCGTCGGTGGTCGGGCGGTCTACTCCTCGGAATGACGGTTGGACTGTTGACGGATCTTTATTTGAACGAAATTGAAATTACTTCGCCGAACGCCGCGCCATCCGGCGTTTCGGAAAACTCTACCGTGGCTTTTCGGTCCTTCCATTTTCCGCAGCTGGCGGCGTCGCCGGCGTTTCCCGTAGCGTCGAGGACGCGGATTTTCGCGATGTCCTTCACATGAAATAGAAATTGTTCGTCACCCGCTTTCAGAGTGAACATCACGGATGGCGGATGGCCGCATATCAGCTCCGTGATCTGGCCTTCTTTCTGAGAAGGCGGCGCGGGGCCCGCAGTCGGTCCTTCGCCGTTCGCGACGGGATCGGCCGCCGCGATGGAGCGGGGGTCGTCAGCGGATGGATTCATCCTTGCGGCAACGGTCTTCTGAAGATTCGCAGCCATCGCGCGGTCACGGGGCCATGTCGCGAGTTTTTGCGCACTGTCGGCAACCTTTTTTGCGTTGGCCAGATCGTTTGTAGCGACTAGCGCACGTCCGGCGTCGATAAAATAGGCCAGGTTGCCGGGCTCCAATTCCATAGCTTTTTTGGCCTCAGCCAAAGCTTTCGACTTGGTGTCCGCTGATTGCGTGTACGCGATGCAAAGGAAAGCGTGTGCGGGAGCAAAGTTAGGCTGCAGCGAAATTGTTTTTTGAAGATTAGCGATGATCTGCGGAGTAGTTTCGCGGTTATAGCCGCTTTTGCGATAGGGAATGGACGCCTTGTAGTAATAGGCAGTGGCGTCGTTCGGGTCTTCAGCGGTCGCCAGGTCAAATTCCTTCAGCGAGTTGTCGTAATCCGCTTTCACAAAGTGGTAGTAACCCAGTTCGTCGTGAAGGCGCGGAACTTTGGGGTCCAATTTTTCTGCTTCGTGCAAAAGTTCAATGGCTTCGGGAAGATGATTGGTATGGAGAAGATAGTCCGCCTGCGCGACCAGACCTTCCGCAGGGCTTAAATGGCGGGCCGCGAAATCCTTTTCCGAAATATTGCTATTCACAGCTACGCGTTGGTACAAAAATGACGACTGTCGAGTGTAAGCCTCCAGCTTCTCGCCCAGTTTTTTCAAATCGCCAAACGAGCGGTTGGCTGCCTCGATAGGATCATCGGTGGCTTGCAAGGCGGCGAGATATTTATCGAGCAAATGCTGGTCGCGCACCTGCGGAGCTAGAGAGAAATAGTGAACAATGGCCCAGGACTCGGCGTAGAACATGCCGGCGTGATCTTGCCGGTTATAGAGCGGGGAAGACGCATCGATCGATACGAGCGTCGAAATCGGAAGAAAGGTGTTTTGGTGAAGTACGCGCAACTGAGCGGCATCCGCCATGCCCACGCGGCCTTCCTTGTTGTCTATATCGCTTCCACCCCAATATTCCGCCAGGCCTTCATCCAGCCATAAAGGCAGTCCGCGATAATTCAGGCGGAACAGTCCGTGCGCCCATTCGTGGTACATCACATGATAGGGATTGGTGCCGGTGCCGGTTACGTCCGCGCGAACCACGGCAAAATTCTTGTCGTTGGATAACTGGTAGAAGCCGGCGATTTTCATGGCGTTTTTGTTTTGGCCGTATGCGGGCATCAAAAGTTTCAGTGAATTTTCGTCTTTCAGGACGTAGACGATTGAGGGTTTCCCAAAGTCCACCCTGAGCTTGGGAAAACTTTGTTCGAAGAGCGCTCGAATTTCCTCGAACTGGGCCGCCACGCGACGACCGTCGTGTTCGCCGGCATTTGAATAAATCGTGTAGTGCGGCGATTTTATTTCGATCCAATTTTCGCGATGCTCCGCGTGGATTGCAGCGGGTACTGCGAGAGAAATCAGGCACGCGAGGCCAAGCTCGCGAATCCAGAGCCATAGCTCTTTGTTCATTATGTCTGCATGATTACTTGCACTTTGCGCGCAGTCAATAGGCCGCGAAGTGTTGCTGGCGTTGGGCTAGTGTTGAGTTGCGGAGGTTCACTGCTATGCTTTGCGAGCCATGGCAACCCTCGCGACCACACAGCTACGGCCAAGCCGCCTACGCGCGGAGTTGGCGCTGGCGTTTTGCACCCTGCTGTGGGGATCGACGTTTGTTGTAGTCAAAAATTCGTTGGATCACTCGTCGGTCTTTGTTTTTCTCGCACTGCGTTTCACGCTGGCCGGAATTTGCATGGCGGCATTTCGTCCGCAGGTGTTTCGCGTGCTGCAGCGGGAAGAGATTTTTGCTGGCGTGCGGCTTGGCTTTTTCATGTTTTGTGGGTACGCGTTTCAAACTGCCGGGCTGCGTTATACAACAGCGTCTAATTCGGGATTCATCACAGGATCGAGCGTGGTGCTGGTGCCACTGATTCTGGCGCTGTTCTGGGGCAAGCGAGTAACGTTGTGGGTTTATTTTGGAACGATTGCAGCGGCCGCGGGATTGTATTTTCTGACCGTTCCTGCGACTGGCGTCGCTCATCTTAATCGCGGCGACGTTTTGACATTTTTTGCGGCGATGTCGTACGCGGTGCACATTATTTTGGTCGGTGAATACGCCCGAGAGCATTCTGCCGCTGCGCTGAGCGTATTGCAGGTGCTGGCATGCGCGGTGATGGCGTGGCTGACGGCGCTTGGAGCGGATGCGATTCGCTGGCAGCCGATGCGATTCCATTCGGATTCACAATTATGGATTGGCATCGCGGTTTGCGCTGTGTTTGCAACGGCCGTGGCGTTTTCGCTGCAGTTATGGGCGCAGCAGTTTACGACGCCCAGTCATGCGGCGATTATTTTTACTCTGGAGCCGGTGTTTGCGGTGATTACTTCCTATTTGCTATTGGGCGAGCGGCTTGGCTTGCGCTCCGTTGCGGGTGCCGCGCTGGTGCTGGCGGGGATCCTTGCGGCGGAATTACTCGGGCCGCCCGCTGCGCCGGAGTCGCCGGAGCCCATGGGTGAGACGTCATAGCGGGCGGCGCAGGCGACAGAGAGATTCCTCGGTTCGCCAGCCTGCCGCAGGCGGGCTCGGAATGAAGGCGATTAGAAAAACTGTGAATTAGGAAAGTTAGGTGTAGTTTTTTACGTCGACTGGCGCGTACATAGTGGCCGTTGAGGCGTGGGTCTTTTCGTAGGCGTCGATCGCGCTCACATGTTGTAGCGATGTGCCGATATCGTCGAGACCTTTGAGCAAGACTTCTTTTCGCGATGGCGCAATCTCAAACGAAACGGTCAGTCCTTTGTTGTCGCTTATCGTCTCATTCGGCAAATCTACCGCGAGTGTATAGGAACGATCCGCTTCGGCGCGCTTGAAGAGTTCATCGATGTCGGCTTCTTTCAGGATTGCCGGAAGTATGCCGTTCTTGAAGCAATTGTTGTAGAAAATGTCGGCGTAGCTCGGGGCGAGGATCACGCGGAAGCCGTAATCGCCAATGGCCCACGGAGCGTGCTCGCGGCTGGAGCCACAGCCGAAGTTGGCCCGCGTGAGGAGAACCGACGCGCCCTTGTACTCCGGAAAATTCAGAATGAAATTAGGATTCGGTTTTTCCCCGGCCAAGTAGCGCCAGTCGTAAAAGAGAATGCGGCCAAAGCCTTCGCGTGTCAGCGCCTTCAGGAATTGCTTGGGCACCATTTGGTCGGTATCTACGTTGACGCGGTCGAAGGGAAGTACAAGACCACTGTGTGTGATGAATGGTTTCATGCGAGGCGCTCTCCCAATACCTTAAACTTCTTGATGTCACCGAATCCAACCCAATACACGGAGCCTTCCTTCTTGGACTCGTCCTGATGATTTGCAGCAAGCAAGCGGTAGGTGATTCCGCAACAAGGCTCAGGTTCCTGGCAGACAGTCAGCTCCAAGAGATCGATTTCTTCGACGTGTCCATGCGGCAACTCAATGCGCAGGCGCGTGCCAACGTGCTCTTCGCGAAGTCCACGAGTGTCTACTGGCATGCGTGACCCTGGCTATTCCACGTTAACGACGTCGAACTCGCGCACATCCACAAAATGGCCGGCGATTGCGGCGGCGGCGGCCATTACTGGGCTGACGAGATGCGTCCGGCTGTCGCGGCCCTGGCGGCCTTCGAAGTTGCGGTTCGAAGTGCTGGCGCTGCGTTCGTGCGGCGGCAAAACGTCGGCGTTCATGCCGATGCACATGCTGCAGCCCGCGTCGCGCCATTCGAATCCGGCTTCGGAGAAAATCTTATCGAGGCCTTCGCTTTCGGCGGCGGCTTTGATTCCGCGCGAACCAGGAACAATCAGCGCCTGCTTGATATTTTTCGCGACGTGCTTCCCGGCGACCAAATGAGCCGCAGCACGCAAATCGTCCAGCCGAGAGTTCGTGCACGACCCGATAAACACGCGGTCCACCGGAATATCCACGATCGGCGTGCCCGCCTTCAATCCCATGTATTGCAATGCACGCTCGGTGGCTTTCTGGTCGTCGCTATTTTTGAACGAGCCAGGATCAGGCACGCGGTCGGTGACGCCCGTTACCATTCCCGGATTCGTGCCCCAGGTAACCTGCGGCGCGATTTTTTCCGCTTGCAATTCCACAGTCATATCGAATTTCGCGCCGTCGTCGGTGGTAAGAAGCTTCCAGCGCTCGACTGCTTCCTGAAATTCTTTGCCTCGGGGAACGAACGGCCGTCCTTCGAGATAGGCGAACGTGGTCTCGTCCGGAGCAATCATCCCGGCTCGTGCCCCGCCTTCAATCGTCATGTTGCAGACGGTCATGCGGCCGTCCATGGACAATTCGCGAATCGCTTGGCCGCCATATTCCGCAACGTGCGCGGTTCCGCCTCCAATGCCAATCTTTCCAATGATTGCGAGAATGATGTCCTTCGCAGTGACCCCTTTGGGCCGTTTGCCATGAACGAGAATTTGCATCGTTTTTGATTTGCCCTGCACCAGGCATTGCGTCGCCAGCACGTGCTCAACTTCGCTGGTGCCGATACCGAAGGCCAAAGTGCCAAACGCGCCGTGAGTCGAGGTGTGGCTATCGCCACAAACAATTGTCTGCCCGGGCTGCGTGATGCCCAGCTCGGGCCCAATGATATGAACAATGCCCTGATTCTTGCTGTTCATGTCGAAGAGGCGCACGCCGGATTCGCGACAATTTTTCTCCAGTGCGTCGAATTGCGCTTTGGCGTCCTGATCGAGAATAGGGAGGAAGCGGTCTTTAGTCGGAACTGAGTGGTCCATCACCGCAAACGTGAGATCCGGGCGGCGGACTTTGCGGCCTTCCGCGCGCAGGCCTGAGAATGCTTGCGGTGAGGTGCCTTCGTGAATCAGGTGTCGGTCAATGTAGAGCAGGGAAGGCTTGCCCGGCTCTTCGTACACCAGGTGGCTATCCCAGATCTTCTCGTAAAGGGTTTTTGCGGTCATGGAGTGTACCAATGGAAATTTTAGCACCGTAACATCAGCAGGGCAAAAGAGCGGCGCCCTTAAATCTTTTGATAATTGTGGTTTAGAATCGGAATATGAGCCAGGTTTACTATTCGACCTTCGAGAGTCCGGTCGGCCCGTTGTTGCTGGCGGGATCGAAGGCTGGACTGCTGTTGGTCAGCTTCGCGTCTGGCAACCGGCCGAGAAATGTTGATCCGGAATGGCGGCCGGACACGACCGCGTTCGTCGAAGTTGTCCAGCAATTGCAATCGTATTTCGCTGGCGAACGAAAGAATTTTGATCTTGCCCTTATTTTGGAAGGGAGCGACTTTCAGAAAAGAGTCTGGACCGCGCTTCGGAAAATTCCTTACGGCGAGACCATCTCTTACAAAGAACTGGCCGAAATGATCGGCAGCCCGAGAGCGGTACGCGCTGTGGGCGCAGCCAACGGCGCCAATCCCATACCGATTATTATTCCGTGCCACCGAGTGATAGGAAACGATGGGAGTCTGACTGGATTCGGTGGTGGTCTGCCGCTGAAAAAGCAATTACTCGAGCTGGAAAGCCATCAGCTGAAGCTTATTTAGCGGAATAGGACAGCGCTCTCCAACGTTCGCAACTGCGCAGCCTGTTCGCGGGCATACAACTAGCGTCTAGCAAAAGAAAGGCGAGACTGGTCTGTTGTGCGTGAGCGGCTACTTAAGATCCCACAAATTAATGGCGTGATGATGTGGGTTGTGCGGCGTGGAATTTCCAGAAACGAAAAGTAGCGACAGGCCTGCTACGGCTAACGGCAGAACGCCGACCAGAGCAATAAGAATCGGTGTCATGTGCACGATCCGGACCCTTTCCGCTAAGTCTTTCTAAATCTTGCACGTTTAAATTACGTTCGATGCACTTGCGGCGCAATGCGGTAAATCGTGTATTTTGCCGTGATGTTTATCCATTCGATTTTATTTGCACGCGGCCGGGCAGCGTCCAGGAACGCAACAGCGAACTTGCGGACTCAAAAAGTCAGCGTGTTCCAACCGTCGCGGCTTTTGCCTCGTTCGCCAGCCGGGCTATCTCCTGAATTCCTTGCAATATTCCGCTCACAGCTTTGCGAACCTCGGGATCTCCAGGACCTACGGATGGCGAAACGTGAATATGGCCCGCGGGATCAATCGTGACCAGCGGCCCGTCTGCTCCTCCGATAATGACCTTCACCGAGTTGCCTCGATCATCGGGGAGATGCAACAAAATTGCGGAACGGTTGATAACTTCCAGGGACATACGCATAGTAAAACTCCTTTAAGATGGTTCAATCTGCCCCTGATAGGTAGTAGTGCGGATTGGTGGCCTGGCGTTTCATGGAGAATAGATGAATCGTTAGACTTCGCTCGGCCGCCAACTGAAAAGACTTTCTCGTTCTTCGGAGAATGCACGGCAACGGTTAACACGATGACTAAAAAGGTGAAATGGGGAGTCCTTGGCGTCGCATCCATAGCCACGCGCAAGGTCATTCCGGGAATGCAAAAGGGCGCCTTAACCGACATCGCAGCCATCGCGTCTCGCGATTTAACGAGAGCGAAGGCTGCTGCACGGGATTCGGGAATCCCTAAAGCGTATGGCTCTTACGAAGACTTGCTTGCCGACACCGAAATCGAAGCCATCTATAACCCGCTCCCCAATCATCTTCATGTGCCCTGGTCCATCAGGGCCGCCGAAGCAGGGAAGCACGTGCTCTGCGAAAAGCCGATCGGCCTTAACGGGGCGGAAGTTGTCGAACTAATGCGTGTCCGTGATCGCGCCAACGTAAAAATTGGCGAAGCGTTCATGGTCAAAACCCATCCGCAGTGGCTTCGCGTCAGGGAATTAATTCGCAGCGGCAAGATTGGCCAGCTCAAATCCATCATCACTGTCTTCAGCTATTTCAATCGCGATCCCGGTAACGTCCGCCACAAGCCCGAGTGGGGCGGTGGCGGGCTACTCGATATCGGCAGTTATCCGATTACACTTTCGCGCTGGTTTTTCGGCGAAGAGCCTAGGCGTGTCACCGGAGCGTTGGAACTCGATCCCGACTTTGGCACAGACCGTCTCGCCTCCGGGATCATGGAATTCTCCTCGGGCCATTCCGTTTTTTCCTGTGGCACACAAACCAATTATTTTCAACGCATGGAAATACTCGGAACCACCGGACGCCTAGCCGTCGAAATTCCGTTCAACGCGCCAAACGACCGTCCAACGCAGGTTACGATTGCCGATGGAATGGCTATCTATGGCGGCAAGGTTGAGGTAGAAGAGATTCCCACCTGCGATCAGTACACGATTCAGGGCGACGCTTTCTCACGTGCCATACGCGGGGATAGCGAAGTTCCGGTTCCGCTCGAAGATGCCCTCGCGAACATGAAAGTCATTGGCGCGATTTTCCGTTCCGCCACCACCGACCGATGGGAAACGCCATGACTTGCGCCGCATCTAACACACAAAACGAAGGAAGGCCGGCATGACTGCAAGCGATCATTCCGCCGAAATCCGCGTCGCGCAGCATTACGCAGCGGCAAATCTCGAACAGCGCATTCTTGCGGCATTCAAAGCCGCCGGTAAGCCGCGTGCCAGCATCACGGCGGACGATCTCTCCGTCGTTGACGAATTCCACATTGGCGGCCGCGAAGCTACCGAAGCGATCGCCGCGCAAATGCATCTGCGTCCGGGAATGAAGTTGCTCGACATCGGCTCTGGGATTGGCGGACCCGCACGCTATTTTGCTTCTGCCCATGGTTGTCAGGTGACAGGCATCGACCTCACGACGGAATACGTTCGGACGGCGAAAACACTTTCTGCGCTCGTTGGCGTAAGTTCTTCCGTGCAATTCAAACAAGGAAGCGCCACAGCTCTCCCGTTCGGTAACGACAGTTTCGAGGGCGCTTACATGTTTCACGTAGGCATGAATATCCAGGACAAGGTGAAACTGATTCGTGAAGTAAAACGCGTCTTACGCAGCGAAGCGATTTTCGCCATTTACGATGTCATGCGGATCGGCCCCGGCGAGTTGCAGTATCCGCTGCCGTGGGCCAGCAAAACAGAGGAAAGCTTCGTCGCCACGGTTGATGATTACCGACAAGCGCTTGTTGATGCAGGTTTCGCGATCGCCGGGGAGCGCGAACGCAAACAATTCGCGATCGACTTCTTTGCACGCATGCGGCAGCGCAACCAACAGTTAGGCCCGCAGCCGCTAGGACTTCATCTGGTGATGGGCGAGACCGCGACGCTGAAAATGAGCAATGTCGTGGATGGCTTGCGCCGCGGAGTGATTGCCCCGGTCGAAATCATCGCTCATGGATAAACGGACACAGGTGGCTAAGAGTCTGGCAACGAATTCTTAACGTTGTGGCGGCGTTGCCGATAGAAGAGCGCCAAGGCGATGCAGTTTACACCCAGCAGGACTGCGACGGTTTTCGCGCCGTAGCGAATCGGGTTGACCACATCCACGATCGGAAAGATGGACAGCAACACGAACAGCAGCGTCAACAGCAATCCGGAAGCAGCGGCGAATTTCAACAACCATCCAGAACGCAGCCCGGATTGCCTTTTTGCCAAGAGTGGAATAGCGAATAGCGCGATATACGCCAAACCGTAGAATGTAAAGCTCCAGATTTGCAGCATCGAAAATGCTTCAAGCTCGCGCACGCCAATCAGCGCCGCCAGGCCCGTGAACAATGTAATCGCTCCGAGAAAAAGGACGGAGTTTACCGGTGTTCGGTATTTCGGATGCAGACGGGTAAACCAGGCCGGAAGCAGGTGGTCCCATCCGGCGACCATGGGAAGTCTGGTGTTCGCGGCAAAATTCAAAGCGAAAGTAGCCAGATAGTTTGTCAGCAGCAGCAGAACCGCCAGCGGCACGATAATCCGCGCAGCCGCCAGTCCAGCAAAGCCAACTTGCAGTGCCTGCGGGATCGGGCCAATCATGTCCACGGATTCGGGTGTGACAAATGCCAGAATAGCGCTCGTTCCCAGAACGTAAAGAATAACCACAACCGGGACGGCGATCAGAATGGCACGCGGAAAATCGCGCAACGGATTACGCGATTCTCCGGAAAAAATCGCGGCATATTCCAGGCCAACCAGGGCGCCAAACGTCATCTTGCTGAAGACGCTGAGACTGAACAGAGTCATGGCGGGCATGGCGACCGCCAAAGGATGATATTGCGGGAGGACGCCCTGGGCGTGCCGGAAGAAGGGAAGAGCAGCCAGAACGGCGATGGTCAAAATTGACATCATGCTCCCCAGGTTGGTGAGCCACTTTCCGATATGCAGGCCTATGTGGGTTACCAGCATCAGCGAAGCTATAATCGTTATGTTCACGCCGAACAATGCCAGACGATTGGTCCCGATCCACGCAAATCGGGGCCCCAGAATGTAAGCTAGATAATTGGTGGTAACCAGGCCAACCGCGGCCGAGTACATCACGACGTAAACCCACAGGTTCCAGCCCACCAGAAATCCTGTTAGATCGCCAAACGCGACGCGCGCCCACTCATACAAACCTCCTTCCAACGGAAGCTTGCGGTTGAGGTGATTTACCACCAGCCCTTGCGGAACAAAAAAGAATACGACGGCGAGCAGCCAGAATAGGACGCTGGCTTTGCCAGCCTTCACGGCAGTGCCAAAAAAATCCGGAATTACGACCAGGAGAATACACGCCAATACCAGGTCGAAGAAACCCAATTGCTTGCGCAGGGCTTGGCCTTGCGGTTTAGCAAGGATTCCTGTTGCGCGCACATCCAGGCTGGCGCTGGACAAATTGAACACTCCACGGCGACACTCGTAAAATTCGCTGCCGGTCACGAAAACCGAGACGATTCGAGATGCAGAGTTGTATTACGGAAGTGCGTGCGAGGGAAGCGCAAAATGCGTCAATTCTTATATGTCTTATGTGGAGTGCGGGAGCCTGGCTCCCGTTTTTACAACCAGAGTCACGCCACCCATGCGCCCGAGGGCGAAACGCGCTGTGCTAATCGTTATCGACTGCCGCCCGCGATTGATGGCACAAGCAAAACCTTATCGCCTTCTTTTACGGCGCACTCTTCGCCGCCAAGAAAGCGAATGTCCTCATCATTCAGATAGACATTCAGAAACTGGCGAATCTGGCCCTGGTCGTCGCGCACGTGCCGCGACAGCCCGGGATATTGCGCAGTAAGAATGCTTAGCGCTTCCGCCACCGTGGCGGCGTTACAGTCAAACTTTGGCGTTCCGTCGGTGAACCGCCGGAAGGCTGTTGGAATTTCAATGGTCACTGCCATGGTTTCTCCTGTAATCGAATGTCGTTAGTGCGATTCTAATTTGTTTGAGCTGTAGCATCATCCCTGCACCACCGCCGATGTCACCAACTGTGCATCCAGATACGCCTCAAAGGCTTCCAACTTCGGCGCGATCGCTTCAGTTAATGGATATTCAGCCACAATCGCGTCGGTCGTCTTCAGTCCGTTGCCGGTGATGCACACCACCGTGGTTTCGCCGGCGCCGATACGGCCTTCGCGCAACAGCTTGTGCGTTACGCCAGTCGTTACGCCGCCCGCCGTCTCCGCAAAAATTCCTTCCGTCTCCGCCAGCAATTGAATGGACCGCACAATCTCGCGATCGGAAATGTCTTCCGCCCAGCCGCCCGATTCGCGAATCAGCTTGATGGCAAACGGCCCGTCGGCGGGATTGCCGATGGCCAACGATCGTGCGATCGTGTCCGGCTTCTGCGGTTCGAATCGCGCCAGCCCGCGTTTAACGGCACTTGAGATCGGAGAGCAGCCTGTCGCCTGCGCGCCAAAGAACTTCACCGGTTTTTCCTCGACCCAACCCAACGTCACTAGTTCGCGAAAGGCTTTCGCGATTTTGGTGATCAGCGAGCCGCCCGCCATCGGCACTACGACGTTGTCCGGAAGCCGCCAGCCCAGTTGTTCGGCGATTTCGAAGCCATGCGTTTTTGAGCCTTCCGAGTAATAAGGACGGAGATTTACGTTCACCAATCCCCACTGAAAACGGTCGGCAATCTGTGCGCATAGACGGTTCACGTGATCGTAGTTGCCGTTGATGCGCACGATTCGCGCGCCGTACACCGCAGTGTTCAGAATTTTCGCCGGCTCAAGGTCGGCAGGAATAAAGACACAAGCATCAAATCCCTGTTGTGCCGATTGCGCCGCAACCGCATTCGCCAGATTTCCGGTGGAGGAGCAGCCGACGGTCTGGAAGCCGAACCTCCGGGCCGCGGCAAGCGCTGTTGCCACTACGCGGTCCTTGAACGAAAGTGAAGGGAAGCAGACCGCATCGTTCTTGAAGTATAGGTTCCGCACGCCCCACTTTTTCGCAAGGTGCCGCGAGGCCACGAGCGGAGTGCCGCCAACGCTGTTTGGGAATTGAAAACCTTCCGGCAGCGGCAGAAACTCCGCGTAGCGCCACATGTTGAAGTCGCGCCGAGCGACCTCGGCTTTCACTGCGATCGACTTCAGTGCAGCGTAATTGTAGGAAACTTCCAGCGGGGAAAAACAATCTTCGCAAAACGAACGGGGCGCGTTACCCCACAATTTCCCGCACTCGCGGCAACGCAGCTGATAAATCTCCGGCATCGGTATTCCAATCGCGGCCCGAAAGAAGGTCTCAAAGCGAGCAAGACGGGCCATAGCAAAATGGCCACTAGTCTCGACGAATCGCGAACATGTTTAGGGCTGACAAGGAGGACAAATAAAAACCCTCCGTGCCAAAGAGTGCAGGAGGGGTCTCAGAAACTTCCAAGAATCTCTACATGCTCTTTAGCAGTTTTTTACGTGGAGCAAGTTGCCCTAAATCGCCACGTTTCGCCGCAGCAAGCGGCTCTCATATTAATGACAGGGAAACCCCCGATTGTCAATACTGTTTCTAAAGCGCAACATTAGGTGACAACAATTTGCCGGGTTGTCGCGTCAAAGGGAGTGAGGAAATTAAGTCAAGCAGACTCCAAAGCCACCCCGGCCATAAGGCCAGTGTGTTTTCCGATGCAGTACTTGCTCTCAATAACTTGCTGAAGTTCGCAGTGTTATACTCAAGAGCGGCGGGTGCGATTCGCGAGAGGTCAGGCGGCGGAGAGAATACAGGAGCAGCAGAAATGGGTGAACCAATAGTCAAACTTTTTAGCTGGGCGCGTCGGGAGAAGTTGGTTGCCGGACTGTTTGTGGCGCTCACGCTGGTGGTAGGCATTCTTATCGGCACCATTGTCTCCGGCCACACATCGGCCATGAAGACTGTCGCGTTTGCGGGCAAGGGAGCGACTCCGCTGACCATGCCGGACGCGATTCCGTCATCCAATTCATTTGCGTCGATCGTAAATCGTGTGGAGCCGGCGGTCGTCAATATCTCCACCACGCAAGTGATGGAAAGACGGCGGCCCTCCGCCAAGCGTCGTCCGCAGCAGCCGAACGATCAGCAGCCGGACAATCCTAACGATCCGATGCAGGACTTTTTCGATCGCTTTTTTGACGGCCGCCAGGATGCTCCCGCGCCTGCAGAACGCAGCCTGGGTTCGGGCGTGATCGTTGATCGCAAGGGATTCATTCTTACCAACAACCACGTTGTGGACCAGGCCACCAAGATTCAAGTGCAGTTGAATGGCGAAACCACCAAGTACAATGCGAAGGTCGTTGGCGTGGATGAAGAAACCGACTTGGCAGTGATCAAGATCGACCCGCCCAAGGAACTGCCGGTGGCAAAACTGGGGAATTCCGATGGTGTGCAGGTCGGCGATTGGGTGCTGGCGATTGGCAGTCCTTTTGGCTTGAACGCGA
Source organism: uncultured Acidobacteriota bacterium (assembly GCA_963731155.1). Classification (GTDB taxonomy): domain Bacteria; phylum Acidobacteriota; class Terriglobia; order Acidiferrales; family UBA7541; genus Acidiferrum. The sequence goes on along the minus strand of CAVSVB010000009.1, from coordinate 411,253 downwards.
CCGTGACTGCGGGAATCGTCAGTGCGAAAGATCGCGGCGGAGTAGGCCGGCAATTTCAGAAGTTCCTGCAGACCGACGCTGCCATCAACCCGGGAAACTCGGGTGGGCCCCTGGTGGATCTGGCCGGTGAAGTGATCGGCATCAATACGGCAATCATTACGGGCAGCCGCGGTTACGAAGGTGTCGGATTTGCTCTTCCCTCGAGCGTAGCAATAAACGTTTACAACCAGTTGATTCAGCAGGGGCGCGTTACGCGCGGCTCGATCGGCGTCAGTTTCCAGGAAGATCTGGGCACCAATGCGATTACGCTGAAAGAACTTGGCGCTCCCAATGGCGTGGTGATCATGGGTGTTGAGCCCGGCAGCCCGGCGGAAAAAGCCGGCCTGAAGGGCGGCGACGTCATCACGAACGTAAACGGAAAGCCGATCAAGACTGGAAACGATCTGGTCAACCCGATCGCACAAGCTCCTATCGGAACCAAAGTAAAACTGGGATACGTGCGCGACCGTCAGACCAAAGAAACCACGGCGGTCGTCGAGGATCGCACGCGCGTTTTCCCCAACTCCGCCGCTCGCCAGATCGATGCGCAAAACGAAAACGGCGCCGCCGAATACGGCTTGCGAGTCGAAAATCTGACTCCCGAGCGCGCTTCCCGCGTTGGCATGGACGGTCAGAAAGGCGTGCTGGTAGTGGACGTCGATCCGGCCAGCTTTGGTGACGACCTCGGGTTCGCCCGCGGCGACGTCATCGCAGAAGTTAATCGACAACCGGTCAATTCCGTGGCAGATTACAAGGCCGTGATGAGCAAGCTCAAACCAGGGGCGAACGTCGTTTTCAAAGTTCTTCGCCGCCAGGACAATGATCGCGTACTGACCGTATTTCTGCCGGGAGTCGTTCCGGCGGAGAACGCTCAGTAAACATTGGCCAAGATAAAGGAACGACGAGACTGATGAAAATCGTTCGCGCGGCACTCCTGGTCTTGCTGACCTCTTCGTTGGCGGGGCTGGGTGTGCCGGCGAGTTTCTCGCAAACTGCGGCAAGTGCCAGGAGTAAAACCGCATCGGGCGCGAAAACTGCCTCCGCTCAGAGTTCGCAGGCCAGAACCGCCTCGAAGAATAAATCCGCGGCCAGCAGTTCAGTAAAGAGTCACGCCACACCTTCCGCTACGACAAAGCAGAGTTCAACAAAACCCTCTGGTAAGAACTCGACGAGTGCCGCAAAAAAAGCTTTCTCTAAGTCGTCATCTTCGAAGAGAACCCGAAAGCAACCTGGCCAAAAAGCTCCGACTGCGGATCGCGTCAGCGAAATTCAGACGGCCTTGGCCAAGGACGGCTCGTTTCAGGGTTCGCCAAGCGGCAAATGGGATGAAGCCACCACTACCGCAATGCGCCGCTTCCAAACCTCCCACGGGCTGAATCCAAGCGGCAAGTTGGACGCTCCCACCTTGCAGCGGCTCGGGCTAGGCTCTGAGATCGCTGGAGTTGCCGCTCCTACGCCGCCTCCGGGGGCGACTTCGCGGCTCACTTCCTCAAACGTGGCCGCAGGACCGTTGGAATCCGGCCGCCGCCAGTAAGCCATGCACGAATCCTTTCCCCGTTTCCGCTGACAGGAAATGCGGCCTCCAAGATACAGAAAACACTGTAGAATCAACGATTTACACGATGGGGTAGTCCGTCTCTGACCCTTTTCGGTGACTGGCCACCCTGGCCACATCGTTCCCGTCTCTATGGGATGGTGATTGCTTTTTGGGTTCGCAAGGTTTTGCTGTGTGGCGAGGAAATGGAAATTTTGCAGCGCCCCGGCGGGGGAAAAGACATTTCAAACGTGATGAGACGAAGACTGCGAATGCCGTTGCTGATTTGCCCAGCCGCCTTTGCTGCTTTTTGGTTCTCCAACGATAGCCCCGCAGTATCGCTCGCGAGATCCTGCAGGTTCCAACCGTAGCGGAGGATGCTTCTTGCCCCACGCAGGCTGTGGTCGGCGAGAAGCGCGGCAAAAACGGAGATGTGATTGGACTCGGCCAGGCTGCGTAGTTCCGCGTAGCTCACACTGCTGCCGCCGTCATTGCCTTCGCCGATGAATAGGAGCACGCGAAGGCCTGGACTATGCGAAATTTGTCGAATCGCGGATGCAATCGTGTCGCAGATGGGGACGTAGGTTTTCTCTCCGATATCTCCTCGGATTTCGCGGATGTGGCCGATTGCAACGGAACGATCGAGAGTGGCTGGATGTAACGTCGAAGAAGTGCCCGCGCTAGCGACGGTGAAACTTGTGTTGGCATCGTAAAGTTTATTAATCAGGGCGACGGCCAGCTCTTTCTCTTTGGACAGGACGGTGGCTTGATCCGGACCGGCGTCCATCACGATAGCGATGTTTCGCGGGATTTCAGGACTGGCCTTGATCGCAGTTGCAGGCGCGCTGACGTTTTCGACTTTGATAACAATGTCGCGCGGCGCCAGCGCTTCACTTTTCGCGTCGACCCGTGCGACGACCGTGCATTGTTGGCGGTCTACATTGGCCGTGGCGGTCAGAGCGATATGAATGGTGAAGAAATTCGCGACGGTCACGGCAGCGACGCACCGGAAAGACGAGGAGCGACCGAAACTCAGGGCCCGGGGCCTGGAATTTTCCCTCATAGCCCCTCCGCGAAGTCCGATGAAGGTTGCGGCAGTTTGTCCTTCGGTCCGGCGGTCAAAACGTACAGGGTTGGCAGAAGGAAAACGCTCAATAGCAGGGCGGCGACGAGTCCGCCGACAATAACGATGGCGAAGGGCCGTTGTGAATCCGAACCGATGCCGTGAGACAGCGCGGCGGGGAGCAGACCGAGGGAAGCGACCAGCATGGTCATCATCATGGGGCGGAGTCGAAGGACAGCCCCTTCGATGGCAGCTGCTTCGACAGGGAAGCCCTGTCCGCGGATCTGGTTGATGTATTCCAGCATGATGACGCCGGTTTCGACTGACACGCCAAACAGAGCCAGAAAACCGACACCTGACGAAACGCTGAAATGCGTACCGGTCACAAGCAGCGCGAGGATGCCTCCGATAGGCGCGACAGCGACATTAGCTAGAATGAGAAGGGCCCATTTGCTGGACTTGAACATGGCGTAGAGAATCACGTAGATGACGAAGAGGGTGATTGGGAGGACAACCATAAGGCGCTTCTGGGAGCGCTTCTGACTTGCGTACTCGCCCGCCCAATCAAGGCGATAGCCCGAAGGAAGTTTTACCTTCGCAGCGACGGACTGCATTGCTTCTTCAACTGCACCGCCGAGGTCCCGACCGCGGACGCTGTACTTGATGGCTACGTAGCGCGAATTGGCTTCGCGATAGATTTCGGAAGCACCATCGTGAACTTCAATCTTCGCCAGCTGTAATAAAGCGACCCGTTCGCCCGAGGGAGCCAAGATGCGAATGTTTGCGATCGCGTTTACGTTGTCGCGATAACCCGGCTGGTAGCGGACTACCAAGTCGAAGCGTTGTTCTCCCTGCAGGATCTGACTCACCGCTTTTCCGCCGACAGCAGTCTCGACAGCGTCTTGCACCTCGGCAATGTTGATTCCGAAGCGAGCTGCGCGGCGGCGCTCGACGACGATATTCAAGTTGGGCTGTCCCAACACGCGGAACAAACCCAAGTCCTCGATTCCCGGGATGCGGCGCATGACGTTGACGACTTCGTCGCCTTTGGCTTCGAGAACCTGAAGATTGTCTCCGTGCAGCTTTATGGCCAGCTCGCCCTTTACACCGCTAACCGCCTCTTCCATGTTGTCTTCGATCGGCTGGGAAAAATTCCAGAGAACGCCGGGAATCTTTTCGAGCTCGCGATTCATGGCGGTGATGAGACGCTCTTTGTCCTGGTGAAAGACGGATCTCCACTGTTCTTTTGGCTTGAGGTCGACGAAATATTCCGTGTTGAAGAACCCGGTGGTGTCGGTCCCGTCATCCGGGCGTCCGACCTGGCTGGTGGCGACAGTAACTTCAGGGAACGAAGCCAGAATCAAACGTGACTGGTCGGCAATGCGAATTCCTTCGCTGGGCCCGGTACTCGGAGCTAGGGTGCCGCGTACCCAAACGGCGCCTTCGTCGAGGTGCGGAAGGAATTCCGAACCCACTACACCGCTGAGCATCAAAACCGCGGTGGCAGCGAGCGCAAAAGCGCCCGTTCCCACGGTGATTGGCGGATGCTCGACCGCCCATTGCACACCGGCACGATATTTCGTTTTCAGGAATTCCATGGCGGGATTGCGCCATTCCCGGACGCCGTGCTTGAGGAGAAGAGCCGCGAGAACGGGAGTGATAATGAGGGAGAAAATCAGCCCTCCGAGCAGGGCAAAGCAAACGGTCCAGGCCATCGGCTTAAACAGACGTCCTTCGACGCTTTCCAAGGTGAAAATCGGCAGATAAGCGGCAATGATGATGGCTCGTGCAAAGAAGACGGGCCGTATCACTTCGCTGACCGCATCGCGAATTCGCTGAAGGGGGGATTTTTGCGTATCGGTGGTGAGGCCAAAATGGCGGACGATGTTCTCAATGATGACGACCGAGCCGTCGACGACCATGCCAAAATCCAAAGCGCCAAGGGAAAGGAGATTTGCAGGGATGCTGTTCAGGTCCAGACAGATTGCCGCGAAGAGCAGCGCGAACGGAATGGTCAACGCGACGATGATGGCACCGCGAAAGTTCCCCAGGAAGAAAAACAAAATCACCAGAACCAGTACGATCCCCGCAGTCAGGTTATGGAGAACGGTGCGGGTCGTGAGATGCAGCAAGTCGCTGCGATCAAGCATTGGCACGACCTTCACGCCGGGCGGTAGGATGCGCTCGTTAAGCTCCTTCACCTTCTCGTGGATGGCGGCGAGCGTTTCATCGGCATTGGCTCCTTTGCGCAGCAGCACGATGCCCTCGACTACATCGTCGTAGTCGATAATGTTTCCGTCAGCGCGGTGAATGGCCTTGCCATTTTTTCCGAGGCGAATTTTTGGCCCCTGCTCAACCGTGCCGACATCCCGAATACAGAGCGGGGTACCGTTCTTGGCGTAGATCACCGTGTCTGCGATGTCGTCGACGGTACCGATCAGACCGACAGCGCGCACATTCAATTGCTGCAGTCCCGATTCAATGAAGCTGCCGCCCGCATTTACGTTGTTGTTCGCGAGTTGAGTCTCCAATTGACCGATGCTGAGTCCATAGGAGACGAGCTTGTTGGGATCGACGCGCACCTGGTATTCGCGCGTCATGCCACCCAGGCTTGAAACATCCACGACGTTGGGTACGGATTTGAAATGTTTCTCGAGAAGCCAATCCTGCAAAGCCTTCAAGTCCATCGCGTCGTACTTCGAGTTCCTGCTGATGAGGTGATAGAAGTAGATCTGGCCAACCGGGCTCCAGTCGGTGCCCATCTGTGGTTGCAGGCCGTTCGGCAACTGAACTTGTGCCAGTCTTTCCAGGGCCTTCTGGCGATTCCAATCGTTGACGGACTGGTCGTCGAAGATAAGCATTACGCTGGACAGACCGAAGATCGACACGGATCGCAAATGCTGCAGATGCGGGATTCCGTTCATCTGGATTTCAACGGGGATTGTTACCTGCTGTTCGATTTCCTCGGCGGCGTGGCCGGGCCATTGCGTGATGACTTGCACGTAGTTGTTGGCTACGTCCGGGTAGGCTTCAACCGGCAGGTTGTGAAACGCGATTGCCCCCCACAAGAGGAGAAGCATGGCGACGATAACCACAATGAAGCGGTTATTGAGCGCGCAGTCGACTAAAAAGCGGATCATCGCGTGGCCCTCACGTCACTTGAAACAATCTGCTGTCCTGGTTGCAGGCCCGGGAAGATTTTCTGGTTGTTTGGCAGGGATACGCCGGGGCACGCTTACCCGGCGAAACCTCTCTTAGTTGTCCCGGGCATCGAACCAATCGCGATCATGCAGATACAAAAATGAGCGAAGCCGGGCAGCAGTTTGGAAATGCGGCTGGTTGAACTGTGAAGACAGAATTTAGAACTGAGGAACGGGGAAAGGAGGAGCGCGGCCGGGATGGCAAATCAACGAGCGGTCAAGCGAAGATTCTGAATTTGAGAAAGCTCGGAGTCTCGCATTCGATTGCAGACCGAACACGGTCCTCGTTTCGGAAGCAATCTCGGTGCGTGACTGCGGAGGAGCATCCGCGGCAATTGAATCCTGGCAGGGAGCCGAAGCACAATCGGTCGCGGAATCGTTGAACGATACCGGAAAGGCATTCTGGTCGACCTTAGAAAATCCGCCGTGTCCGTCGTTTAGAAAAACCGCAACAAGGTTTCCAAGGCCTGCGGTAGTCACAACGAGATCGAGAGCACGGTCACCGTTGACGTCACGGGCCAGAATCTGAAGACCACCAACCGGCGCCTCAAGGCGAATAGATTGACGGCCAATAGAAGTGAGTTGTAGCTGAATCCAGTAAACGGCATGGCTAGAATCGGAACGCCCGGACTGGATGCTTGCCGTATCAGGGCGCAAGTCGCCGTCGAAATCGGCTATGACCGAGGGGAGAGCGGGCGCAGGCGCTGCGACTGAGTCGCGGTGAGTGGTTGCGACTACTGGTGTTCCGGCGAGAAAGGCGATCAGGGACAGAAGAAACAGCAGCCGTCGTGGAAAGTTTACGACAGCGAAACAGCGCCGGCTGGCAAACCGGGCGAGGAAAGGTTCGAAGCTGTACAAGATATCGTTCCGCACGGCAATCGCGTCCGACGTTACGATACCACTTAATGTTCCGGCAGAAAACCGGAGGCGCTTTGGCGGGCGCTCAGACGGTTGCGGGTCACGCGAATAGGCTGCTGGCGATGCAGATCGCTCGTAGTTCGGAGCTTCCACTGCAGGCTGTTTGACGGTTTTTGATGCGCGGTGCTAAAGTTTTGTGTCTGCATAGTTGGCTCGCGCGGGAACGAGGGCACGATGTATCGTGCTCCTACGCAAGGGATGTTCAGCTCGCAATAACCGCGAAACGACAGGGAATTCAGGAGGCAGTATGGCAACGGCAGCAGCGCCACGCGTGTACAAGAATTTCATCAATGGGGAATGGGTGGAAGCGAGCAGCGGCAAGGCATACGAAAACCGCAATCCGGCGAATTCCGATGAACTGGTGGGAATGTTTGTGTCTTCGACTTCCGAAGATGTCGACGCAGCGGTGGATGCCGCGAAAGAAGCGTACAAGTCCTGGCGGCTGGTGCCCGCGCCCAAGCGGGCGGAGATTTTGTATCGCACCGCGGAGTTGCTGGTGCAGCGCAAAGAAGAGTTTTCCAAGGATATGACGCGGGAGATGGGCAAGGTGCTGGCTGAGACGCGCGGAGACGTGCAGGAAGCAATTGATATGACGTATTACATGGCGGGAGAGGGCCGGCGGCTGTTTGGCCAGACCACGCCATCCGAGTTGCCGAATAAATTTGCCATGAGTGTGCGGCAGTCGATCGGCGTATGTGGAATGATTACGCCCTGGAATTTTCCGATGGCCATTCCTGCATGGAAGATGATGCCGGCGCTGGTTTCGGGAAATACAGTCGTTTTGAAGCCCGCCGAAGACACACCGCTTTCTGCCTATCACTTGGTCCAGACGCTGACTGAAGCAGGATTGCCGCGCGGCGTGGTAAACCTCGTGAGCGGTGACGGACCTAATGCAGGTGCTCCGCTTTCTCAGCACAAAGAAGTTCCCGTGCTTAGTTTCACCGGATCGACCGCCGTGGGAAGAATCATTGCGGAAGCATGCGCTCCAGATTTCAAGCATGTGTCGCTCGAAATGGGCGGCAAGAACATCATCATCGTGATGGATGATGCAAATCTTGATCTGGCGGTGGATGGTGCTGTGTGGGGTGGCTTTGGCACTACCGGACAGCGCTGCACGGCGGCTAGCCGCATTGCGGTTCACAAAAGCGTTTATGGAGAGTTCGCCAAGCGGCTGGAAGAACGGGTCAAACATTTGAAGGTTGGCAACGGACTCGACACGCCGGTCGAAATGGGTCCGTGCATCAACGAGCAGCAGCTCAACACCGTAATGTCCTATGTCGAAATTGGAAAAAATGAAGGCGCAAAATTGCTTACCGGAGGCAACAGGCTCGATTCTGGCGCCTATGCCAAGGGTTGGTTTCATGAGCCGACACTCTTCGGCGATTGCTCCGCGAAGATGCGCGTGGCGCAGGAAGAGATTTTTGGGCCGGTAGTCTCGTTGATTCCTGTGCATGATTTCGCGGAGGCGATCGAAGTGGCCAACGGTGTGCCGTACGGCCTGTCGGCTTCGATTTATACCAAGAACATCAATCAAGCATTCGAAGCGATTCGCGACATATACACCGGAATTGTTTATGTGAACGCGCCAACCATCGGAGCCGAGACACACTTGCCGTTCGGCGGTACCAAACAAACCGGCAATGGCCATCGTGAGGCCGCGATTGCCGCCATCGACTTCTATACCGAGTGGAAGACGCTGTACATCGACTACTCAGACACGTTGCAGCGCGCGCAGATTGATAACGCGGATTGAGAACTGGACTGAGCCGTGGGTAGGAAGTAGTTAGTCGTGACGTTTTGCAAGCATACAATGGCGTTGGCAATTGACCGCAACTTGACAGGCTTCTTACAATAGTAGTTAGCACTCTCTGGGCGTGAGTGCTGCTATGAGAAACGCACCCCTCCAGGAACGGCGCAACCGGCAGATTTTGGCGGACCTAGTCCGTACGTACATCGAGACGGGGGAGCCGGTCTCTTCGCGGGCTATTTCCAGACGGTTCGAGGAAACGCTTAGCACGGCCACCATTCGCAACGTCATGGCGGATCTGGAAGATGGCGGTTTTTTATACCAGCCGCACACTTCGGCGGGCCGGGTTCCGACGGCCGCTGCGTACCGCTTCTTTGCCCAGGAGATCGCCACACAGGCAACGTTGAGCGTCGAAGACAAGGAATGGATCCGGCGCGAATTTTCTAACGCCAATAATCGCGTTGAAATCACCGAGCGCGCCGGGCATGTGCTGGCGGAGGTATCAAACGGACTGGGCATCGTGGTTTCACCGCCGCTGGGTAGAACGGTTTTGGAACACGCGCGCATCTGGCTGCTGCCGGACGGTCGCGTGGTGGTCGTCCTGATTTCGCCCGGAGGCATTACGCGGGACAAAGTGTTGCGGCCACCACGGGCTTTTTCCCAGCAAGAGCTCGACGCGACATCGGAATTTTTGAACCGGCAATACTCGGGCTGGACGCTTGAAGCCATCCGCTCCGACTTGCTGGTTAAGTTGGCCACAGAAAGCGAGCGCTATGAGGGCTTGCTCCGTGGCGCGCTGGCATTATGCGATCCCGCAATGCTGGGCGACGAGACCAGTTCACAACTGCACGTCGAGGGAACCGCGCAAATCATAGGAACGCCGGAATTTTCCAACCAGTTGCAGTTGCGCGAACTTCTTTCCGCCATCGAAGAGAAGCATCGCCTGGTGACGGTGTTGAACGCCTGTATTGATTCGCCGGAACCGGTACTGGTGCAAATTGGTCTGAAAGAAATTTCCCAGGCTGGCGACAACCTGGCGCTGATCAGCGCGCCCTACACTCGGGTGGACGGAGTGCAGGGCTCGCTCGGAGTTATTGGTCCGACGCGAATGCACTACGAGCGCGCGATAAATGCCGTCGCATACGTCGCGCAGATTTTCAGTGAATCTTTGGGCAAGATTTCCTAACCGGAAATGGCAAGATTTCCTACCTGGAAAAGGGGCAACGCTGTGAGCGAGAAAGACACACGAATTCCCGTGACTCGCGGGGACGAAAACGCCGAAGGCAATGTGGAATCGGAGTCTTTGCGCGTCGATGCGGACGTGGCAAAATTGGCTACCGATCTGGAAGACCTGCGGCAGACGCTGCTGCGGCGGCAGGCGGATTTCGATAACTATAAAAAACGCATCGAAAGGGAACGCGGCGAGGATTACAAACGCACCACCGCGCGGCTGATCGAGGCCTTGATTCCGTCCATTGACGGATTTGAGCAGGCTCTCGCGGCGCACCGCGAAGCCGAATATGAGAATTACCGCCGCGGGTTCGAGCTTATTTACAAGCAACTCCTCGACAACATTGCAAAGCTTGGCGCGGAACGTGTGGATCCGACAGGGAAGCAATTTGATCCGCATTTGCATCAGGCAATGGACCGCACCGAGACGACCGAACACGAGGACGGCACCGTGCTGCAGGTTTTTCAGCCCGGCTACGTCTTCCATGGACGTGTGCTGCGCCCCGCGATGGTGCGTGTAGCCGTGCGTCCCGCCGCCGCATCGAAAGCAAATACCAATTAACGAGAAACGCTAACTTTTGTGCGGCAACTAATAATAGAAAAAGGAACTGAATGAATGGCGAAGTCGAACCAACGCGATTTTTATGAAGTGCTCGGCGTCTCTAAGACGGCCACGGTTGACGAAATTAAGTCTTCGTATCGCAAGGCCGCTCTGAAGTGGCACCCGGACCGCAACCCAGAGAACAAGCACGAAGCCGAGATTAAGTTCCGCGAGTGCACGGAAGCCTACAGCGTGCTAAGCGACCAGGAAAAACGTCAGATCTACGACACCTACGGCCATGCGGGTTTAAGCAGCGCCGGTGGCGGCGTGGACTTTAACGGCACGATTTTTCAGGACTTCCACGACATTTTCGGCGATTTTTTCGGCTTCGAAGACATTCTTGGCGGCGGCAGCCGGCGCGGCCGTACTCGTTCCCAGCGCGGCGCCGATTTGCGCTACGACATGACGCTCACGTTCGAAGAGGCTTCAACAGGCGTCTCCACAAAAATTAAATTGCCGAAGCAGGAATTGTGCGCGGCGTGCCATGGTACCGGGGCGAAAGCAGGAACGGGCGCCAGCACCTGCCAGACTTGCGGCGGACGCGGGCAGCTGGCGTATCAACAAGGGTTTTTCACGATTACGCGGACTTGTCCGACGTGCCAGGGCGCGGGACAAATCATCAAAGAGCGCTGCGCGGATTGCCGCGGCCAGGGCCGCATGGAACGCGACAAGACCATTGATCTTCGCATTCCCGCGGGCGTGGATACCGGCACGCGTTTGCGTGTGCCGGGTGAAGGCGAAGCCGGCGCGAATGGCGGCCCGAGCGGCGATCTGTACGTTGTACTCGACGTGAAAGAACATCCGTTTTTTGAGCGGCGCGGCGCGGATCTTTACTGCACGATTCCGGTAAGCATCGCGCAAGCCGCGCTCGGTACGGACATCCCTGTGCCGGGGCTCAGCGGCGAAGAGCGATTGAAAATCCCCGAGGGCACGCAAAGCGGCGCGGTGTTTCGAGTCAAGGGCCGCGGCCTGCCCGATCCCCGCGGTGGTGGCAAGGGCGACCTGTACTACCACGTGCGGGTGATGACTCCGTCGAAACTCACGCGCGAGCAGCGCAAAATCTTGGAGCAATTGGGTTTAACGCTGAAAGTGGACAACAAGCCCGCCGAGCGGGGCTCTTCCTTCTTCGATAAAGTCAAAGATATTTTTGGATAGACGCGTCACCGCGGGGCTTGCGATTGCGAAGGCGATTTTTTGTGGATGCGTTTGACGCAGACCGCGCTGTTCTCGCGGGTGATGCGGCGCACCATCTCGGAAGAGTGTTGCGAGCGGAGCCCGGCCAGCTTTACGAATTGAGCGACGGAACCTCCCTTTGGTTGGGCAAAATCGAAACGGTCAATCGAGATCAGGTCGAATTTTCCCTCCTGGAACCGATCCCGGTTCGAACCTCATCCCTGGACAAGACACTTTTGCTCGCGGTCGTGAAGTTCGATGCGTTCGAATGGGCGCTCGAAAAAGCTACGGAACTGGGCGCGAACCGCATCGTTCCGCTGGCCGCCGCGCGCAGCGAAAAAGGCCTGTTGGCGGCGGCAGGAAAGCGCGCGGAACGCTGGAAGAAAATCCTGTTCGAATCCTCGCAACAATCGCGGCGAGTGCGTTTGCCGTTAATCGAAGCAGTAACCGCGCCGCAAGAGGCTTTTGTCGCGTCCCAATCAAACTTGAAAGTTATGCTCTCTGAGCGCTCCGACACGCGTGCGCTGAAGAAAATTCTGGATGGCCGCACCGCGGACACGGTTGCACTGGCGATTGGACCGGAAGGCGGATGGACAGATGAAGAATTTGTCGCGGCGGGGAAGGCCGGGTTCGAAGAAGCTTCGCTGGGCAGCCTGATTCTGCGCACGGAAACTGCAGTTACCGCGTGCCTCGCCTCGATGAACTATGCCCTCGAAAATCAGGAATAAACGTGCGGGCGCGCGAAAGACTTTATTCCGCGAATCTTCTTGGCTGCGCAGTCCGCGTCGCGTAGGATAACGGCCATGGCGCGGCAAAATCTCCTTATCCACGCGTTGGCGCTCCTGGCGTTTTCCGTCTTAAGCTCCAATACCCTTGCGCAAGATCGTCCTTTACGGACAGTGGACGCGGAAACCGTTCCTGCCGGCACGCTGCGCACGGAAATCGGCTTTGATTTTTTGCAGGACGTCGGATTTCCGCTCTCGGGTCTACGCGGTGATGAGACCTCCGTCGGCGTCGTCGACCTCCGCATGGGCGTAGGGAAAATTGTCGAAGTGGAAGTCGAAGGCGCGCTCCAGAATTTCTTGGACGTAAAGTCTCAGGGAACTTCATTTGTGCCCAATCTTTCGCTCACCGGCGTCAATTCCACGCACGACACCGGGGACTTCACACTGGCCACAAAAGTCCGCCTGATCAAAAATGAAGGGAAGCGTCCTGGCATTGCCTTCAAATTCGGGTTCATCATGCCCAATTCGAATCAGGCGCGCGGTATTGGGACCAACACCACCAACGTTTTCGCGTTAGTGGCGCTCGAAGAGCAAATTCGCAAACTCAGCGTCTTCGGCAATCTTGGTCTCGAGATTTTGCAGGCGCCAAATGCATTGTTCACTCAGAATGACGTGCTTATGTACGGCGGAGCGTTCAAATATCCGATCCTTCGCCGCGTGGATTTGGTCGGCGAAGTGAATGGACTCTATTCGTCGCGCAGTATCAACGATGCGCTGATCGGAACGCAAAGCACTGGCCAGGCAAGGGTGGGGCTACAGATTACGGTGAGCGGATTCACGTGGGACCTGGCTGGTGTTCGCGGGCTGAATAAATACGACCCGCGCTCCGGATTCACCTTCGGCATCAGCAAGGACTTCCGGTTATTCGATTTCAACAAAGTTGAATAGCATGTCTGGGTCTGCAAAGGCCTCGGCTTTCACGCTGCCGCAAGTTCAATCTGGAAACTGGCGCGCTTCGCGTGTTATAAAAGAATGTAGTAAGCAACAATGTCGAACCCGGACGAGCGCCCACTGATCCCATCCGCGAATCCACCTGAAGCTGCCGTGGAGCCCGTTCCGCATTCTGTTTCGATTCCTCTTCTGCCCCCTTATAGTCCGTCTTCTGTTCAACGGGATCGCCAGCATCACCTTCGCCACGAAATCCGCGTTTGGACTCGCGATTTACTGATCGCGATTGGTCTCGCGCTGATCATCATCATTTTCCTGTATCAACCGGTGAAGGTGGAAGGCACCAGCATGGCGCCGCTGCTTTCCGATCAGGAACGCATTTTTATCAACAAGTTTGTTTATCGCTTCGAGCCGATTCATCGGGGAGACGTGGTGGTGTTCTGGTATCCCCTCGACAAAACCAAGTCGTTCATCAAGCGCGTGATCGCGCTGCCGGGTGAAAACGTCCAGATTCGCCAAGGCATGGTGTACGTGGATGGGCAGCAGTTGAGAGAATCCTACGTGCCGCCGCAATATGAAGATTTAAGCGACTACGGTCCGGTTCGCGTCCCGCCAGATATGTTTTTCGTAATGGGCGATCACCGCATCAGTTCAAACGATTCGCGAGTTTTTGGTCCGGTCCCCAGCCGGTTTATTTATGGCCGCGCGGTCTTTGCGTATTGGCCCGTGGATCACTTTGGCTCGCTTTCGACAACCGCCGAAGCGCAAGAAAAATGACCAACGGAGGACACACTGACCGAAGTTCTGCATCGACCCGCAATTCTGGCGCTCGAGGACGGGCGCGTATTTAACGGCCGCGCGGCCGGCGCGATCACGCGCCGCGGCGGAGAAGTCGTTTTCAACACCAGCCTCACCGGATACCAGGAAGTATTCACCGATCCCAGTTACGCCGGGCAAATTGTTTGTTTGACGTATCCCCACATTGGCAATGTCGGCGCGAATCTCGATGATGAAGAGGCGGCCCGGCCTTATATCGAATCGCTCATCGTGCGTGAATTCTCGCAGATCGCTTCGAACTGGCGCTCCACTGAAACCGCCCATCTTTATTTGAATCGCCACAAGATTCCGGTCATCTGGGATATTGATACCCGCGCACTCGTTCGTCACATTCGCAAAGTCGGTGCGCTGCGCGGCGTGGTTTCGACCGATGGCACAGCGGCCGATCAGTTGGTACATGAAGCGAAGAGTTTGCCTACGATGGCTGGGCTGGAATTGGCGAGCCGCGTCAGTTGTAAGAGATCCTACGACTGGGCGAAAGGGTCGATTGATCTGGTGACCTCCCCGTGGTCCGAAGACATGGGCGACGCCACGCAAAACGGCGACGCGCAAAAGCTTCGCGTCATTGCATACGACTTTGGCATCAAGCAGAACATTTTGCGGCTCTTGACAGACCATCACTGCGAAGTCGGAGTTGTGCCCGCTGCCACGTCCGCTGAAGACGTGCTCGGAATGAATCCCGATGGCATTTTTCTATCGAACGGTCCTGGCGATCCGGAGCCAATGGAATACGCCGTTGAAAATATCCGCAAGTTCATCGGGAAGGTTCCGGTCTTCGGAATCTGTCTTGGCCACCAGGTTTGTGGACTTGCGCTCGGCGGCAAGACGTTCAAGCTGAAATTCGGACATCACGGTTCGAACCACCCCGTAAAGAATCTTCTCACCAATCAAATCGAAATTACCGCGCAAAACCACGGCTTCTGCGTAGACCCCGAGTCATTGCCGTCGAGCGATGTGGAAGTCACACACTTGAACCTGAATGATCACACCAACGAAGGCATTCGCCATAAGTCCGAGCCGATTTTCAGCGTACAGTATCACCCGGAAGCTTCGCCCGGACCGCACGATTCGCACTATTTATTCACGCAGTTCACGGATTTGATGAAGGAATGGAAGCAGCCCGGAAGCTCGCGGCGCTAAATCTCATCGCGGACAGTGTTTTGTTTAACGCAGAGGGCACTGAGTTCGCTGAGAAGAAAGCTGACTTCAAAGGGAAACGATGCCGAAGCGGAAAGACATCAAGAAGATTCTGATTATCGGATCAGGACCGATTATTATCGGACAGGCTTGCGAGTTTGATTACTCCGGCGTGCAGGCTTGCAAAGCGCTGCGCGATGAAGCTTACGAAACAGTTCTGGTGAATTCGAATCCGGCCACCATTATGACCGACCCGGAGATGGCCAATCGCACCTACATCGAGCCGCTCTGCAAGGAATATCTCGAAGCCATCATCATCAAGGAACGGCCTGACGCGCTCCTCCCCACCGTCGGTGGGCAGACTGCTCTGAATCTCGCCGTTGAACTTGCCGAAAGCGGCATCCTGGAAAAACACAAGGTGGAAATGATCGGTGCGTCTTTGCGTGCCATTAAAGTTGCGGAAGACCGCCTGTGGTTCAAAGACGCCTGCCGCAAAATCGGGCTCGAAGTTCCCGCTTCAGCTCTCATCAACAACGCGCAGGACGCCATGCGCCTCTGCGAACAGCTCGGTTTCCCGCTGGTCATTCGCCCTTCGTTCACTTTAGGTGGTACCGGCGGCGCCATTGCTTACAATCGCGAGGAATTTGCCGACTCCATCAGCCACGCGCTCGATATGAGTCCGGTGCATGAAGCGCTCGTTGAAGAATCCGTCCTCGGCTGGAAGGAATACGAACTAGAAGTGATGCGCGATTATCGCGACAACTTCGTGGTGATCTGCACCATCGAAAATTTCGACCCCATGGGTGTCCATACTGGCGATTCCATCACCGTCGCGCCCGCGCAAACGCTCACCGACAAGGAATACCAGCGCATGCGCGACGCCGCCGCGGCGATCATTCGCGAAGTTGGCGTCGAAACCGGCGGTTCGAACGTGCAGTTCGCCATCAATCCCGAAAATGGCCGTATGACCGTAATTGAAATGAACCCACGCGTTTCGCGTAGCTCGGCGCTGGCCAGCAAAGCCACCGGTTTTCCAATCGCGAAAATCGCAGCGCGCCTCGCCATTGGCATGTCGCTTGACGAAATTCCCAACGACATCACCAAAAAGACGCCTGCCTCGTTCGAACCGACCATCGACTACGTGGTCACTAAAATTCCCAAATGGCAGTTCGAGAAATTTCCCGGCTCGGACAGCACGCTCGGCACGCAAATGAAATCCGTCGGCGAAGTGATGGCCATTGGCCGCACGTTTAAAGAGTCGCTGCAAAAAGCAATCCGCTCCCTCGAACCGCACACGCCATGGCGCGCTCCCACTGACACACCGGATTCGCTCTTACGCGAGAGACTTGCCACGCCTCGCCCCGACCGCATCCACTGGCTCCTCACCGCCGTCGATCGCGGCCTGCACGCGGAAGAAATTTGCGACCTCACAAAAATCGATCCCTGGTTCGTCAAGCAAATCGAAGAACTCGTCGCGGTGAACAAACGCGCGGCGGGCGTGACCGTCGAAACGGCTTCGAAAGAATTGCTTCGCGAAGTAAAACGCCACGGTACCAGCGACGAAACACTGGCGCAGATGTGGAAGACGACTCCTGCAGCCGTTCGTTTACAGCGAGCGCGCTATGGTGTTTCGCCAGTCTTCAAACGCGTGGACACCTGCGCCGCCGAGTTCGAATCCTTCACCCCATATATGTATTCCACCTACGAAGACGAAGACGAATCCGACGCCTCGTCGCGTCCCAAAATTATGATTCTCGGCAGCGGCCCCAATCGCATCGGGCAGGGAATTGAATTCGACTACTGCTGCTGCCACGCCAGTTTTGCTCTCCATGAAGATGGCTACGAAACTATCATGGTGAATTGCAATCCGGAGACCGTTTCCACCGACTACGACACTTCCGACCGCCTCTATTTCGAACCGCTCACGCTCGAAGACGTCCTCGCCATCGTCGAAAAGGAAAAGCCGCAAGGCGTGATCGTGCAGTTCGGCGGGCAGACTCCGCTGAACCTTGCGCTCGAACTGAAACGCAACGGCGTACCAATCATCGGCACGGCGCCAGAATCAATCGACCTCGCGGAAGACCGCCGCCGCTTCGGCCGCCTGCTTGACGAGCTGAAAATTCCGCAGCCGCGCAACGCCACCGCACTTGTGCCGGAAGAAGCTGCGCGCCTCGCCTCCGAAATTGGCTTGCCGGTGCTCGTCCGCCCCAGTTACGTACTGGGTGGACGCGCCATGGTCATCGCCTACGACGCCAACACCGTGCAGGAATACGTCGCGCAAGCGGCCCTGATGGGCCCCGCTCGCCCCGTGCTCATCGATCAATTCCTCGAAGAAGCTACCGAAGTTGACGTGGACGCCCTCGCCGACGGCAACAGCGTGGTCATCGGCGGCATCATGGAGCACATCGAAGAAGCCGGCGTGCACTCCGGCGATTCTTCCTGCGTGCTTCCTCCGGTCAGCCTTGCGCCCGCGATTCTAGAAACCATACGCGATTACACCAAGCGCCTTGCGCTGGCCCTTAAAGTAGTCGGCCTGATGAACGTGCAATACGCCATTCAGCGCGACACCGTTTACGTCCTCGAAGTAAATCCGCGCGCATCGCGTACCGTCCCCTACGTCAGCAAAGCCACCGGCGTGCCGCTGGCCAAGGTCGCTGCCCGTCTGATGGCTGGGAAAAAACTCGCCGATATGAATCTCCCGCTGGTTCATCACAACGGCGTCGCCGAAATTGCCGTCCGCGAATATTATTCGGTGAAGTCGCCCGTATTCCCGTTCAACAAATTTCGCGGCGTTGACACCATTCTCGGCCCGGAGATGCGCTCCACAGGCGAAGTCATGGGCATCTCTACCAGCTACGGCCAGGCATTCGCAAAAGCACAGCTTGCCGCAGGCCAGCGCCTGCCGCGCAAAGGCACAGTCTTCCTCAGCGTCAACGATCGTGACAAAAAACATCTCACTACCATCGGCAAAGAACTCTCCGCGCTGGGTTTTCAGCTTACCGCAACACGCGGAACCGCCGCCGCTCTACAATCGGCGGGAATAGAAGCCCAAGGCGTGTTCAAAGTAAACGAAGGCCGCCCGAACATCGTGGATCTCATCAAAACCGGGAAAATCGATCTGGTGATCAACACTCCTCTCGGCCGCGAATCGTTCTACGACGAGAAATCCATTCGCCGCGCCGCGATTCGCTACAACATTCCGTGCATCACCACGCTAGCCGCCGCCCAGGCTGCGGCACGTGGTATTCGCGCCTTGATTGAGCAGGGAATCGAAGTCTCCGCTCTGCAGGATCTTCACAGCGGCCAAGCCGCCGTTTCCGGCACCTCCGGATCAGGAGATTAGCCCGTGGACGTCTCCGGAATTTTTCCCGCGCTCACAACTCCCTATCACGAAGACGGCTCCGTCGCGCTCGATCATTTCAAAGCCAATCTCGCCCGCTACAACAAGACCGCCCTCGCAGGCTATGTCGTTCTCGGCTCAACGGGAGAATCCGTTCTCCTCTCTTTCGCCGAAGCTGATTCGCTTCTAGTCGCGGGCAAAGAAGCCGCCGCGTCGGGCAAACTTCTCATCGCCGGCACCGGCGCCGAATCCACGGCCGAAACCATCGTGAGAACAAAACGCGCCGCAGCTCTCGGCTACGATGTTGCCCTGGTAAAAACTCCCTACTACTACAAGCCCGCCTACAAGACGGAAACGTACCTCCGCCACTATCGCGCCGTTGCCGATGCGTCTCCGATCCCAATCCTGCTCTATTCCGTTCCGATTTTTACGGGCGTTACGCTGGAAACTCCCGAAATCGTTGCCCTAGCCGAGCACGCGAACGTCATCGGCATCAAAGACAGCTCCGGAGCGATCCAGCGCATCGTGGAAGTGGCCGCCCAAGCGTCAAAAACATTCCAAATTCTGACCGGCTCCGCTGGTGTGCTTCACCCTGCGCTCGCCAGTGGCGCGAAGGGCGCCATTTTGGCCCTGGCCTCGGCGTTACCGGAAAAGTGTGTTGAGCTATTCGAACTCTTCAAGAGCGGCCAACACGCCACCGCTCAGACTCTGCAGCAGCACCTCGCGCTCGCATCCAAGGCTATCGTCTCCGAGGGCAGCATTGCCGGTGTAAAGCACGCGATGGATTTACGCGGCTACCATGGCGGCCTGCCACGACTCCCCCTGCTTCCGCTCGCAGACGCAAAGAAAGCACAGATCGCGCAAGTCATCTCCCGATTTGAGCCCGCCTCCGCCCGCGCCTGACCTCGCACGGCGCAAGTTGCTCCCCAAGCGCCTTTCTTTCCGTCTATTGTCTGTGACCGAATCGTCCGGCTATCATCAAACGTCCATGCATTGTCGCGCCCTTCCGATCGAAGCACTCCCCCATCAGCCGCAGTTGCTGCTCGATTACCTGAATTCCTACGACCGAGTCAGCGCCTTCTACCAGCACAAACCGCAACTGGAAAGTGTGTTGCGCGTTGCGCGAGACCTGCAGTTTCCGGCTGACCGCCGTAGCGCGGTCACAGCGATTCTCCGCCAGCAAAACGATCTGCTCGGATCTGGTGCAGCGACGCGCGCTAATCTCGATCGCCTGGAAAAAGGCGCTGTCGCCGTCGTCTCCGGTCAACAGGTTGGCCTCTTCGGTGGCCCATGCTACGCCGTATACAAAGCCATCGCCGCCGTGCGCATCGCAAAAGACCTGACAGAGCAGGGCATCGACGCTGTCCCGGTTTTCTGGATGGCCACGGAAGATCACGACCTCGACGAAGTCCGCAAAGTCTCCTTTTTCCACGAAGGGCAGTTGGTGAAATTTGAATTGCCCGCGAATGTAGGCAACAACGCGCCGGTTGGCAGGATTTCGCTCGGCGCGGAAATTGCTGGGCTGCAAGCCGACGCCGCGAAAATCCTGGGCGCTGGAGGCGGTAGCGAGATCGCTCAAATTGTCAGCGAATGTTACCGCCCGGAAGAAACTTTCGGCAGCGCCTTCGGCAAAATGTTTGCCCGTCTTCTCGGTAACCTGGGCTTGATTCTGCTCGATCCTCTCGACCTGCGTCTGCACAAAATTGCGCAGCCGGTCTTCACCCATGCGATTGAACAGCGCGATTCACTGGAGCAGCAACTCCTGGACCGTGGCGAGGCGCTTGAAAAAGCAGGCTATGCGGCTCAAGTGAAAGTGACTTCGCGCAGCACGGTCCTGTTCCATATTTCGCGCGATGGCCGCCAGGCAATCACCAGCAGTGCGGGGAAATTTGCGTCTGGCAATAAGTCCTGGACTCAACCGGAACTTCTCAGCGCCATTCAGAGCGAACCGGAAGACTTTAGTCCCAACGCTTTGCTTCGGCCGGTGATTCAGGATTTTCTGCTCCCGACCGTTGCTTATATCGGCGGACCTTCCGAGATTTCATACTTCGCCCAGTCCGAAGTCCTCTATCGCAATCTTCTCGGCCGCATGCCAGTCATGCTTCCGCGCGCCGGCTTTACCCTGGTGGACACGAAAGCCCAGCGTCTCCTCGCCCAATACGGGCTGGCCGTAGAAGACGTGTGGCACGGGCCGCAGGAACTTCGCAAACGAATCAGCAAGGCCAGCGTCCCGGAAAATGTTTCCACTTTGCTGGAAGAAAACGGCAGCGAAATCAAGAAACGCCTTCAGCAATGGTCTGAATTGGTGTCCGTTCTCGATCCGACCTTGAAAGACGCGGTCGAGACCGCGCAAAAGAAAATCGCCTATCAGACCGAGCAGTTGCAGCAAAAAATCGGCCGCTCACTGGACCACAAGCAAAACGTGCTCGCCGCGCACGAACAATTCCTGTCGAACCTTTTGTACCCTGACAAATCCTTGCAGTCTCGCGAATTGTGTTTCCTCCCCTTCGCCGCCCGTTGGGGCCAACAGGGTTTCGAAGAAATCGAGCGCCACTCCAGCATCAAAAGCACCGGGTCGCACTTCATTATCCCCATCCCATAGCATTTTCACGGTAATGAAAACTCTCCGCGTCAAAACGAATCGCCGCACGCAGTTTGTTGATATCACGCGCGAAGTCGAACAGGCTGTCCGCGAATCCGATGTGAAAAGCGGCGTCTGCTACGTCTACGTTCCTCACACCACCGCCGGGGTCGCCATCAACGAGCACGCCGATCCCGACGTCGCCAGCGACGTCGAAGGAATCTTCGATCGCCTGATTCCCCACAAAGGCCCTTACCAACACGCCGAGGGCAACACCGATTCCCACATGAAGGCCATCCTCACCGGAACGAGTCAGACCGCATTCATCGAAAACGGCAAACTCGCTCTCGGCACCTGGCAAGGAATCTTCCTCTGCGAATTCGACGGCCCGCGCCAGCGCACCGTCCAGGTAAAAATCGTCTCCGATCACCGCTGAACCCAAGGTTGTTCTTTCTCGCTTTATATAGCTGTGGCTTTATGCCGCTGCTCTTTCTTTTTTCCGCCCTCTTCAGTAGCAAGCCACTCCTGCTCGCCCCGCCTTCGCTAGACCTGTGCACGGTGTAATCAGCGCCTCAAAAGCAAACCGCACAAGCAGGGCTTCGCCGTTCGTCGCCTTATGCAACCAAAAGGTTGCGCAACACCCGGGCCTTTTGCTAATATGCAACCAGGGGGTTGCATATGTCAACGGATCGCATCGAGAAAACAATTCTTCTGCGTGCGCCGCTGAAACGCGTCTGGCGCGCCCTTTCCGATTCAACGGAATTCGGCAGCTGGTTTGGCATGCGCTTCAACGCTCGGTTCGCGCCAGGAGCTACCATGACCGCAGTAATTGTCCCCACCACGGTCAACCAGGAAGTCGCCAAAATGCAAAAACCATACGAAGGCATCGCTTTCGAAATAAAAATCGAGCAGATGCAACCGGAGCGATTGTTCTCCTTCCGCTGGCATCCCGGCGCAGTCGAGCCCGGGTTCGACTACGCCTCCGAGCCGACCACTCTTGTGGTCTTCACGCTTCAGAAAGTTCCCAACGGCGTGCAACTCACCGTCAGCGAATCCGGCTTTGACCAGATCCCGCTTGCCCGTCGCGCAAAAGCTTTCAGCGCAAACGAGGGTGGCTGGACGCTGGTGATCAAGCTGATCGAGGAATATCTTGCGAAGAATGCGTAAGGCCGTGCCCATTGTCCTGGCAAAAGTTCCGGCAGCCGTCTTCGCGGCCTTGGGAGACGACACTCGATTGCGCCTTGTGACTCGCCTGAGCGGTCAAGGACCAATGTCCATCACCCGGCTCACGTCCGGCTCCAAAGTCACGCGCCAGGCAATCTCCAAGCACTTGCGCGTCATGGAACGTTCCGGCCTGGTCCGCAGCTCACGCTATGGCCGCGAACGTCGTTGGCGGCTCAACGAGCAGCGCCTGGCAGACGCGCGCTTCTACCTCGATCAAATATCGCGGCAGTGGGACGCCGCTCTCGACCGCCTCCGCGCCTTCGTGGAAAGCTAGCGCCCACACTTGCGACTCCCAATATTCGCTCTTTCTTTATCCATCGTGGCGGCCCCGACCCGGCCCCGACCCGGTCGGAGGCGCCTTTTGTATGCCATCGCGCTGCAATCTCGATACTCCAGCCATTTTGGCGCGCAACCTCCATCCCTTCCGTATGCTAAAGTTTTGGTTTACCCAATGAGCCTCGGCATCTACATTCAAGTCCCGTTCTGCCAGACCCGCTGCACCTACTGTAATTTTCACACCGGTGTGGTCTCAAGCGCCCGGTTTGCTCCTTACGCCGCCGCTGTCCAGAGCGAAATTCGCGAACATCAAAGTCGCCTCCAACAAGCGGGGATAGTTCTTCCGAATTCGCTCGCGCAGGAAATAACTGACACCATCTACTTCGGCGGCGGCACGCCCAGCCTGCTCGATCCGGAGCATCTGCGCGGCATGCTCGACGCCATTCGCGATACATTTCTCCACGACTTCCGCGAAGTCACTCTGGAAGCCGATCCCGAAACCGTCGATTCGCAGAAAGCCGCAGGCTGGGCCGCCGCCGGAATCAATCGCGTCAGCCTTGGCGTCCAATCTTTCTCCGACCTCGAGCTACAAGCCGCAGGACGCATGCATGGCCGCACCGACATTTACCGCGTGGTTCCGATTCTTCATGCCGCCGGCATTCGCAACATCAGTTTCGATCTGATCGCTGGTCTGCCCCACCAGACCCCGGAAAGCTGGCGCAACTCGCTCGACGAACTAATTCAACTCGCGCCACAACACGTTTCCATCTATCTCCTCGAAGTCGACGAAGGCAGCCGTCTAGGCAGCGAACTCCTCCGCGGCGGCACGAGATATTCCGCTTCCGCCGTTCCATCCGACGACGCGATGGCCGAATCCTACGATCTGGCGCGAACCACACTTTCCGCCGCAGGCTACGAACATTACGAAATCTCCAATTTCGCAAAGCCCGGCTTCGCATCCGAACACAATCGCAAGTACTGGTGCCGCGCGCCGTATCTGGGTTTTGGAGCTGGCGCGCACTCCTTTTCTGGAACGCAACGCTGGGCGAACGCGCACGATGCCGCTGCCTACGTGCAGTCCGTCGCATCGGGCAAAATTCCCATCGAGCAAGCAGAGACAATTTCCGCGCCGCAGGCCCTGGAAGAAGAACTCTTCCTCGGCCTCCGCCAGCTCGCCGGAATCGATCTGGACCGTCTGCAAAGATTCTATGGCGTTTCGATATCCGATCGCTTTCAGCCGCTCCAGTCTTCAGGCCTTCTCGAACGCGATGGACCTGTCGTCCGCCTAGCACCGAAACACCTGAGCATCTCGAACGAAGTTTTCGTCGAATTAATGCGTTAGCAGATTGAATCATTTTGATTGCGGAGAAAAATATGCCGGCACAATCCACAACCGACCCGGAAAGGGAATTACAGCCCCCTTTGGGCGTAGCCAACGTAGTTGACCTGCGCAGCGACACCGTCACCCGCCCCACTCCTCAGATGCGCCGCGCCATGGCCGAAGCCGAAGTCGGCGACGACGTTTATCTCGAAGACCCCACCGTGAACGCCCTCGAAGCTCGCGCCGCCGAAATCTTCGGCAAGGAAGCCGCCCTGTTCATGCCGAGTGGTTGCATGGGCAACCTCATCGCCATAAAAGTGTGGACCCATCACGGCGACGAAGTCATTTGCGAGGAACGTAGCCACGTCAATCTTTACGAACTGGCCTCAATGTCTGCGATAGCCGGATGCATGCCGCGCGTAGCTCGTGGCGAAGATGGGATTCTCACATGGGCGGCAATCGAAGCCGTCATTCGTCCGAAAATTTATTACGACTCACAGACCGCGTTAGTCTGCCTTGAAAACACCCACAATATGGCGGGCGGCACGCTCTATACTGCCGCCCAGATCAGCGATATCTGCAATCACGCCCATGCCTGCGGCCTAAAAGTTCACCTGGATGGAGCGCGCGTCTTCAACGCCGCCGTCGCGCTTGGCGTCGAAGTCTCCGAAATCGCGCGTGACGTCGACTCCGTCATGTTCTGCCTTTCGAAAGGTCTCGGCGCCCCGATAGGCTCCATGGTTGTCGGTTCGCACGCTTTCATCGAAAAATCCCGCATGTACCGCAAAATGTTTGGCGGCGGCATGCGTCAGGTAGGCGTTCTCGCCGCCGCAGGTAGAATCGCGCTGGAAGAGTCCCCGAAACACCTCGCCATCGATCATCAAAACGCACAGCTCCTGGCCCAAGGCATCGCGAAAATCCCGTCTCTCCAGATCGAGCCTAACGTCGTCAAAACCAACATCGTCATCTTCGATTGCAAACAAACCGGCATGGACGCCGTGCAACTATGCGACGCGCTAAAGCCGCACGGCATCTGGGCCCTCGATACCGCACGTTATTCCGTCCGCTTCGTCACCCATTGCGACGTAGACGCAGAAGGCTGCGAACGCGCGCTGCAGGTCCTTCGTGCCGTCGTGGCAAAATCACAAGGAACTGCGGCATGCAAGGGCATTCGCTAGCCGCCCATTCATTAGCCGCTTAGTATAAAATTATCTTCGCTCAGCTATGTCTGTTCTTTGCTCCAATCAGCTGACCAAGAGGACTCGTGGACTTCCACTTCACCGATGAGCAAAAGCAACTCCGCCGCGGCATTCGCGAATTCGCCGAAGGCGAAATCCTTCCGCACGTCATGGAGTGGGACGAAGTCTCCCACTTTCCCATCGAAATCATGCCCAAGCTCGCCGAAATGGGCCTGCTCGGCATCATCTTTCCTGAAGAATATGGCGGCGCTGGCCTCGGCTACATCGAATACGTAATCGCCATCGAAGAACTTTCCCGCGTGGATGGCTCTGTCGGCATCATCGTAGCCGCGCACAATTCGCTCTGCTCCAATCACATCTTCAAATTCGGCAGCGAAGCGCAAAAGCAAAAATATCTTTCACCCCTGGCGCAAGGCAAAAAAATCGGCGCCTGGTCGCTCACCGAACCCGAAGCCGGCTCCGACGCGGGCGGCACGCGCACCACCGCCAAACGCGACGGCAATCATTGGATCATCAACGGCGCAAAAACTTTCACCACCAACGGCCACTACGCCGACGTTTGCGTGGCCATGGCCGTCACCAACAAATCCAAAGCCTCGCACGGCATCAGCGCCTTCATCATCGAAAAGGGAACTCCCGGCTTCAAACCAGGCAAAAAGGAAAACAAACTCGGCCTGCGCGCCAGCGACACTTCGGAAGTCATTTTTTCCGATTGCCGTGTCCCCCAGGAAAATCTTCTCGGCGACGAAGGCGAGGGCTTCACCGGCAGCCTCAAAATTCTCGACGGCGGCCGCATTTCGATCGCCGCTCTAGCGCTAGGCATGGCGCAGGGTGCGCTCGATGCCGCCATTAAATATGCCAAGCAGCGCAAACAATTCGGCCAGCCCATCAGCGAATTTCAAGCCATCCAGTTCAAACTCGCCGACATGGCCACGGAAGTCGAAGCCGCTCGCCTCCTCGTCTATCAAGCGGCATGGCTCGCCGACAAGAACAACGTCCGCTTCACCCGCGAATCCAGCATGGCCAAACTTTTTGCCAGCGAAGTCGCCGTCCGCGTCGCCAACGAGTGCGTACAAATTCATGGCGGCTACGGCTTCATCAAGGATTATCCCGCGGAAAAGTTTTATCGCGACGTAAAGCTCTGCACCATCGGCGAAGGCACTAGCGAAATCCAAAAGTTGGTTATTGCGCGGCAGCTCTTGGGAAAGAAATAATAGCTACATGCCGCTGCCTGCTTCGCCCGCACACACTCCGCAAGATCAAGATCTCCCTGCCATTCAAAAATGGGCGGAGCAGATCCGCGCCGGCGAAATCCGCGCCATCTCTCGCGCCATCACTGCGATCGAAAATCACGCCCCGCAATCCGAGCCCTTGCTGAAAATTCTTTTCCCGCAAACCGGCGCAGCCTATCTCACCGGCGTCACCGGCGCCCCCGGCACGGGAAAGAGCACGTTGGTCGATCGTCTCGCCGCTCAACGTCGCAAGCAAAACGAAGGAGTCGGCGTAATCGCGGTTGATCCCACTAGTCCCTACACCGGCGGCGCAATTCTCGGCGACCGTATTCGTATGCAAAGCCACGCGGGCGACGCCGGCATTTTCATCCGCTCCATGGCCACGCGTGGATTTCTCGGCGGCCTCGCTCGCGCCACCGCCGAAGTCGCGCTGCTCCTCGACGCCGCAGGCAAACATCAAATCCTCATCGAAACCGTCGGCGTCGGCCAGGACGAAATCGACATCGTTCGTCTCGCCGATTGCGTAGTCGTCGTTCTCGTGCCCGGCCTGGGCGACGACATTCAAAACATGAAAGCCGGCTTGATGGAAATCGCCGACATCTTCGTCCTCAACAAATCCGATCGCGAAGGCGCGGACCGCCTCGAAGAGCAACTCCAAGCCATGCTTTCACTGGTGATGCCCAGAGAAGGCTGGCATCCGCCCGTCATTCGAACCGTCGCCACCGAAAACAAAGGCATCGACAATCTCGCCGCCGCCATCGCCAAATTCCGCACCCATTTCGAATCCAGCGGCGCACGCGCCAAAAAACACACCGAACACTGGCGCAATCATCTCTTGGAACTTCTCGAGTCCCGCTTGGTCGAGCGGGTCCTAAACGCCGCTGGCGGAGAAGCCGCGCTGAATCAACTTGCCGCCGATGTTGCCGAGCGCCGTAAAGATCCCTTCGCCGCCGTCAACGAAATCCTCGCTAAGAGCGGCCTGCAAACTTAGGAACCCACTATCCATGCACTTCGACGAAATTGAAATTCAATACATTCACGGCGGCAATTTCTATCTCGACGGCGGCGCCATGTTCGGCGTCGTGCCCAAACCGCTCTGGGAGAAAAAATCCCCTCCCGACAATCGCAACCGCATTCGGCTAGCCGCCAACAGTCTGCTCGTTCGAACGCAAAACAAAAACATCCTCATCGAAACCGGCAACGGCACGAAATGGACTCCCAAACTGCGCGACATCTACGGCATTCAAGAAGGCGATCCGCTCATCGACAACCTAGTGGCACACGGTGTCCACCCCGATCAAATCGACGTCGTCATCAACACCCATCTCCACTTCGACCACGCCGGCGGCAACACAAAACTCGTTAGCGACAAAGCCGTCCCCACTTTTCCAAACGCCAAATATATAGTTCAAGCCGCGGAAATCGCTCACGCCGCCAATCCCACCGAACGCGACCGCGCCAGCTATTTCGAAGAAAATTTCCTCCCCATGCAGCAATCCGGCCAGTGGCACGCGCTCGCAGGCGACACCGAAATTGTTCCCGGAATCTCCGCGGTCGGCATTCCCGGCCACAACGCCGACATTCAAGCAATAAAACTCACTGGCGGCGGCAAAACCATTTTCTTCGTCGCCGATCTTTTTCCCACCCGCCACCACCTTTCTCTCCCCTGGATCATGGCCTACGACCTTTACCCTTTGCAGACGCTCGAAACCAAGCGAAAATGGTTGCAGACCATCGTCCAGGAGAACTGGATCGTCGTCTTCGGCCACGACCCGGACATTCCCGCAGCCACACTGCACGAGCGGGAAAACGAAATTGCATTCGAACCCGTAGACATCAACCGATAACACGCAAGCCGAAAGGGAACATTGCTTTGAAAACGTTGCAGGCGCAGACTTCGGTCAAAACTCCCAAAGCCACCATCGGCATCATCGGCGGCAGCGGCCTCTATGCCATGAAAGGCCTCACCGGCAGCAAAGAAATTCGCGTCAAAACGCCCTTCGGCGATCCCTCCGAAGCGATCGTCACGGGAACTCTCGAAGGCAAACGCGTCGCTTTTCTCGCGCGTCACGGACGCGGCCACCGCATCCTTCCCACCGAAATCAATTTTCGCGCCAACATTTATGCACTGAAACTTCTCGGCGTGGACCGCATCATTTCCGTCAGCGCCGTAGGCTCTCTAAAAGAAGAACTCGCTCCCAGCGAATTTCTCGTCGCTGACCAATTCGTCGATCGCACCAAGAATCGCATCTCCACATTTTTCGGCGCCGGCCTCGTCGCTCACGTCACTTTTGACAAGCCAACCTGCCCGCAAGTTTCCCGCGTTCTTGCCGACGCTTGCGTTCACTGCGGCGTCAAAGTCCACGGCAAGGGCACCTACGTCTGCATGGAAGGCCCGCAATTCTCCACCCTCGCCGAAGCCCACATGCACCGCTCCATGAATTTCGACGTCATCGGCATGACCAACGTCACCGAAGCCAAACTCGCCCGCGAAGCCGAACTCTGCTACGGCACCATCGCCATGATCACTGATTACGATTGCTGGCATCCCAATCACGAATCCGTGACCGGCGCGCAAATCATCGCCACCCTAAATCAAAACGCCGAAAACGCCCAACAAGTAGTTCGCGAAGCCGTCAAAGCCATCCCAATCGCACACGAATGCAAATGCGATTCAACGCTGGCTCACGCGCTAATCACCGACCCCAAACTAGTCCCCGCCGCCACAAAAAAACGCCTCAACGCCATCATCGGAAAATACATCTCGTGACGATTCGTATCGGAATCATCAACAACGCCGATGCCCGCATTTGTAGCGGCCGACCTTTTTACCCCGAGAGCCGAGGGGCAAGTCGGTTCTTTTCTTTCCGCTCCAGAAGCCGGCTGGCGGTTGTCCCGTGTTTCACAGGGAGGCGGACAATTTTGCTTTTATACTCCATCCCGGAAATCCTTGCCGGATTTCTCGAACAGGAAAACTCGTGTCACTACTCGTCGTAGGTTCCGTAGCATTTGACGCCATCGAAAGCCCCTACGGGAAGGTCGATCGAATCATCGGCGGCGCAGCCACATACTTCGCCGTAGCCGCCAGTTTTTTCACCCACGTAAATCTCGTCGGCATCGTAGGCGACGATTTCTCTGCCACGGATGCCACGATTTTCAAGAACCGCAAAATTGACACCGCCGGCCTCGAACGCGCTAACGGTAAATGTTTCTTCTGGTCCGGAAGATATTCGCAGCACTTGAACGAGCGCGAAACGCTGATCACCGAATTGAACGTCTTCGCCGAATTCAAGCCCAAACTCCCCGAGAAATTCCGCAATTCCAAACACGTTTTCCTGGCCAACATCGCTCCTGATCTGCAACGCGATGTCCTCAAGCAGGTCAAAGGTTCGCCGAAACACGTCGCTCTCGACACCATGAACTATTGGATCGAACGCACCCCCGCAGAACTTCGCGAAACCCTGAAACACGTAGACATCTTGATGATTAACGATTCCGAAACGCGCCAGCTCTCCAGTGAACACAATCTTCTGCTCGCCGCCCGCCACATTTTTAAGCTCGGCCCATCCACGCTGATCGTCAAACGCGGCGAATACGGTGCCATGATGGTTGATAAACGCGGCGTCTTCTGCGTTCCCGCTTTCCCACTGGAAGAACCGCACGATCCGACTGGCGCAGGCGATTCTTTCGCCGGCGGTTTCATGGGCTACCTCGCAGGCTGCGGCGCTTCGAACGATGCCGCCCTCCGTCGCGCGATGGTTTACGGCTCCGTTCTAGGCAGCTTCGCGGTAGAAGAATTCGGCCCCGAACGCCTCCGCAAACTAAAACGCAGCGAAATCGAATCGCGCGCCCGCCACTTCCTAAAACTAACCCAATTCAAGCTCTGACCTTTGGCTGATGGAGGGGGTGCTAGCGTCCTTCTTGTCCTTATCGTGGTCATTCCGAGCGCAGCGAGGAACTCTCTTTCTTCTGGTCCCCAGCTACCTTGAAGCCGTCAGCAACTCATGCTCTTTTCGTACTCTCCCGCCTCCTGCTTCTGCATGCCAATACTCGTTTCCGTGTAAAATCCATTTCAGCCCCGGCATTCTCCATCCCGGCGCAAAAACTCGCATGCTGCCTCTCAGCACCATCACCTACCGTCTGCTCTGGGCCGCTCTGCTCGGCTCCGTCATCGGCATCGAACGCAGCGTGCGCAAACGCCCCGCAGGCATGCGCACCAGCTTGTGCGTCTGCGTAGGCGCTGCTCTCTTCACAATTCTTTCCTCGGAAATTGCCAAAGCCACCGGCGACCCCAGCACCACGCGAATCGCCTCCAACATCGTACAGGGCATCGGATTTCTCGGCGCGGGAGTCATTCTCCGCGAACGCGGCAGCGTGATCGGTATGACCACTGCTTCGGCAATTTTCGCCGAGGCTGCCATCGGCATGGGCGCTGGTGGCGGACTGTATGGCGTTTCTGGCATCGCTGCCGCCATCGTGCTCTTTGCACTGACCGGACTCATTTATCTCGAAAACGTGCTGAAACTGAAGTGCCGCTACATGCTCTTCCGAGTCACCACGGACAGCGCCATAGACATGGTTCCCGAAGTTCATCGCATTTTTAAAGATCAGAATATCAAGCTCGACAATTTTCAGGTCAACATCACCGGAGCCAGGCACATCATCCAGTTTGACGCCGACGTCACGCAGCGCCAGCAGGGCCATGTACTGGCGGCAATGACCCGGCCAGGCATTTCGCTCGAAATGCTGCCCGTCGAAAGGCAATCCGAATGATTGCCGCTGCCGCCGTGCAAAAGCCCAAAACGCTGCGTCAAGGTTCGCGTTTCGCAGTCATCGCTCCGGCATCCCCAGGAAAAAGCGATCGTGTCGCGGCCGGACAGAAAGAACTGGAACGTCTGGGTTTTTCCGTCACAATCCCGGAAAGTCTCCCGTCCGAAGGATATTTTGCAAGCTCCGCTGATGCGCGTCACAGCGAATTTCTTAACGCACTAGCCGATCCCGCGAGTGACGCGACTATCGCGACACGCGGTGGCTATGGCTCGGTCTATCTTCTCGAACAAGGACTGCCAAAATCTTTGCCCTTGAAGCCGCTCATCGGTTTCAGCGATATCACGACGCTGCAAATTTATTTATGGCAGAAACATCGTTGGGCAGGCTTTTATGGTCCGATGCTGGCCGCCGGTCTCGATCACGGTGCTGGCGCGCCCGGCGGATACGACGAAGCGTCGTTTCGAAACGCCCTCACGAAAACCTCTGGCACTTGGACGATTCCGCTGCAAGGCGAAATTTTGCAAGCAGGTTCAGCAGAAGGAATTATGCTGGGCGGCGCGATCACTCTACTCGAAGCGACCATTGGCACGCCGTGGGAGCTCGATACTGACGGCACAATCCTAATCCTGGAAGACCGCGCCATGAAGCCTTACCAGATCGACCGCGTCCTCATGCACCTGAAACACGCCGGAAAACTATCTAAAATTCGCGGACTCGTCCTCGGTGATTTTCCTGATTGCGAACCGCCTGTGGCAGGCAGCCCATCCGTGCGCGATGTGTGCGCCAGAATTCTTGCGCCGCTCGGAATTCCGATTGTTTACGGTGCGCCCATCGGCCACACCGCGCGCTCCATACTTACGATTCCACTTGGCGTACGGGCTCGGCTCAGTGCGGAAGGCAGCGGTACGCTCGAAATCCTCGAACCGGCGGTCATCGAATGACTCAGGCACAAGTAACTCAGCCAAAACACATTCACATCATTGGCATCGGCGGCTCGGCCATGGCGCCACTCGCCGGAATGTTGCGCGAATCCGGTTTCAAAGTCACGGGTTCCGACTCTGGAGTTTATCCTCCCGCTTCCACGCTACTCGACAGTTTGGGGATTGCGTATTTTCCATCCTTCGAAGCAGCGCATCTCAATCCAGCGCCGGATCTCGTGATCGTTGGCAACATCATCGCGCGTGGAAATCCGGAGCTCGAAGAGACTCTCGAAAGTAAAATTCCGTATCGCTCCATGCCGGAAATTCTCGAGGAAGTTTTTCTTCCCGGCAAACATTCCATCGTGGTCAGCGGCACGCACGGAAAAACCACCACCACGGCGATGCTCGCCTGGATTTTCCATTCGGCAGGCAAACAACCTACTTTTCTCGTCGGTGGCGTCGCTGAAAACTTCGGCCAAAGTTACGGTCTCGGGCAGGGAATGGAGATGATTCTCGAAGGCGACGAGTACGAAACCGCTTTCTGGGATCGCGGACCGAAATTCTTTCACTATCATCCCGACGATCTCATCGTCACATCGCTCGAATACGATCATGCTGACATCTATCCCGACTTCGAAACGTACAAACTTGCGTTCAAACGCCTCGTCAATCTCGTGCCGCGCAGTGGCCGCGTTGTGATTTGGGGAGACACGGAAAAATCCGGTCCCGCGTTGCGCGAAGCCGCCGCCAAAGCATTCTGCCCGATAATCACCTACGGCTTTTCCTCGGAAAACGACTGGATTGCCAGTGAACCGGAATTTTCCGGTGACGCGATGAAATTTCGCGTCACCCACAAAGGGAAAGTTTTCGGCGAATTCTCGCTTGCCGCTTCCGGACGCCACAATGTTCTGAATGCGCTAGCAGCGATCGTCGTCGCGCAGGGAAGAGGCATTTCCGTCGAGTCATTACAAGAATCGCTGGCGTCTTTCCGTTCCGTTCGCCGCCGCCTCGACGTCAAGGCCGAGCATCATGGAATTCTTGTCGTTGACGATTTTGCGCATCACCCGACCGCCGTACGCGCCACCATCGAAGCCGCTCGCGGGCGCTGGCCCCATCGCCGTCTGTGGGCGATTCTCGAACCACGCTCCAATTCCATGCGGCGCAAGGTTTTCCAGGAAACTCTGCCACAAGCGCTTGCTTTAGCGGATCGCGTCGCGCTCGGCGGAGTTTTCCGCGCCCAACAGCTCGGCGACGAAAATCGCCTCGATCCAGAATCGGTGGCAGCCAGCGTTCGTACTCTCGGCAAAGAAGCCAACGTAGTCTCCGGCGGCGAAGCCATGGCCGATTTTCTCGCAGCCAACGCCAAGCCCGGCGATCTTTTGCTCATCATGTCTAACGGCAGCTTCGATGGACTTTGCGAAAAGCTTCTGAAAACATTAGCCGCGCCGCAGCCAGCGCCAGCCGAGGCCAACTCTAGGTGAAACACTTCCATTTTCGCTTTCCTTACCGCGCTTTCATCCTCCTGCATCTCCTCATCGCCACCTTTGTTTCACCGCCATGTAATGCAACGATCTCGTACCAATTGTCGCTCGCAAATCCTTCCCAGCATCTTTTCCATGTGACCGTGAACGTGCCCGATGTGCATGGCGATCTGATTCTTCAAATGCCCGCCTGGAACGCTCTCTATGAAATCCGCGATTTCAGCAGCCGCATCCAGCGTGTCGAAGCACTTACGGGATCACAAGCGCTAGCGATCGAGAAAGTCGACAAGCTTACCTGGCACGTTCGCGGCGAGGGCATCGTCACAGTTCGATATTCGATCTACTGGGATAGTCCCGGCCCTTTTGCTTCGCAGCTCAGCGCAGACCACGCTTTCATCAATCCCGCCATGGTTTTCATGTATCTTCCGGAACGCCGCGACGAGAGGATTTTTCTCGCTCTCCAAGATCTTCCTTCCAATTGGAACGTCACCACGGCTCTCGACCTCTCGACGTTTCAGAGCGCTCCCAATACTGCGCATACCGTCTCTGCTCAAAACTATGACGCTTTCGCCGATGGGCCGATCGAAATTGGCACGTTCAAACTTTTCCGCATCCCTGGAATCGAAGCCGGCAATTTCTGTTGCGATTCACGGCGACGGATGGAAACAGGCTGACGTGGAAAATACATTGCGCAAAATCTGCAAATATGAAATCGAGCTGATGGGCGGTGCTCCGTTCGACCATTACGTTTTCATTTTTCACGTTGGCAAAGATACACAGGGCGCGGGCGGCGGAATGGAGCACGCGAACTCGACCGCCATCAACGTAAACTCCGAATCGCAACTCGCCGGCGTTTCCGCGCATGAATTTTTCCACCTCTGGAACGTGAAACGGATTCGGCCCGCTGCGCTCGAACCCATCGACTACACGCGGGAGCAATACACTCGTGCGTTGTGGTTTGCCGAAGGCGTCACCAGCACCTACGGGCGATACGCGCAAGTGCGCTCCGGGCTTTGGTCGAAACAGGATTTCTATGCCGACCTCGCGCAGCAAATCAACGAACTGGAATCGCGCCCCGCAAACAAATGGCAGAGCGCCGAACAATCGAGCCTGGATACCTGGCTCGACAAATACGATTACTACAACGGGCCGGAATTCAGCGTGTCGTATTACACAAAAGGACAGGTTCTTGGCGACCTCCTCGACATTCTGATTCGCGACCGCACCGACAACGAGCGTTCGCTCGACGATGTAATGCGAAAGATGAACGAGGACTTCGCGGAAAATGGAAAAACCTATCGCGACAGTCTGGATGTGCGCCTGACCGCGGAAGAAGTCGCGGGCGGTTCGTTCGAGGATTTCTTCCGAAAATATGTTGCGAACGCCGAACCTCTCCCGTACCAATCGGTGCTGGCGAAAGCGGGGTTGCTGCTGCAGCGGCAGGAAATCGTTCGCGCCGAACTTGGATTTTCCATGGAGCGGGATGCGGGCGGAAAATCCGTGGTGCGCTCTGTCGCTCCGGGATCGCCCGCAGAACGCGCGGGATTACTGGCCGGAGACGAGGTCAGCAATTTTAACGGAGAGAATGTTCCACGGCGCGCGGACCACTGGCTGCGCAACAAAAATCCCGGCGACCCGTTGAAGTTGCGGGTGCTGCGAAACGAAAAAGCACTCGATATTGCATTCGCGCTCGGCGGAAAGTCGGAATCCGTTTTTGCGATTGTGGAAGATCCGCAAGCTTCGCCAAGAGCGCGCGCGATCCGCGAAGGAGTGCTGCACGGATCAGCGGCTGCGGCGCAAGCTGCCGGTGCCGGGACGCGCTGAGCGCAATCGCGAAGTTCGCCTTGACGCGCGCCACAGCGTTCGAGAGATTTAGCGTCAACTTCATTCATGCTGCGGACACTTTTCATCGGCGTCTTTTTATCGCTGTACATCATCGTTGCTGGAATTCCGCTGCTCCTTTACACCGTCATTTCAAAAAATCCGGATGCGCTGTACTGGGCTGGAGTCCGAGGCGTGATGTTTTTTGTGCGCGCGGTTGGAGTGCGCGTGCGCATCGCGGGCAAGGAGCGAATTCCGTCCGGCACTTGTTTGTTCGTCGCGAACCATACCAGCACGGCGGATGCTCCCGCGGTGGTCGGCGCGATACCGCGACGAATTGCGATCCTGCTGAAGAAATCGCTGTTCGCGTATCCCATTGTCGGGCAGGCATTTCATCTGGCGCACTTTATTCCCGTCGATCGCTCGAAGCAGGAATCGGCGATCGCCAGTCTCGAAAAGGCCATCGAGGCGATGCGTGCCGGGCAATCGTTCCTGATTTATCCGGAAGGGACACGCAGTCCTGACGGACGCCTGCAGGAATTCAAAAAAGGCGCGGTAGTGATGGCAATCAAGACTGGCGTTCCGATTGTGCCGATTGCGTGTTCGGGCGCGCATCGCATTATGCGCAAGGGGTCGCTGGAAATTCATCCGGGAGAAATCCTGGTGGAATTTCTTACGCCGATTGATGCTTCGCAGTACACGTTCGAGGAGCGGGAGAAGCTCAACGCGGTGGTGCACGATGCGTTGGCGGCGGGGTTGCCTCCGGATCAGCGGCCGATTGGATTTTCTGGCGCGGCGTGACTCGAACTCTGCTGCCTGCCAATCGCGCTTTCCGTTTACGTTTGCGTTGCCGCTTATGTTGAGATCCTTCTACGAACCTTGCGGGTTCGCCTCAGGATGACACCGCTTCTTGCCACCCGCCATGTAGCTAGCGGGAGGATTTTAGTTTTGCTATTTCTTCCTCCAGTTCGCGGACTCTTCGTTGCAAATCGGGAAGGCGATTCAGGGCGGCGTGGGTTTTGAGCCACTGGCGATTTTCCACTGCGGGATAGCCAGAGTAGAGGCCAGCGGGAGGAACGTCATTCGGGACGCCGCTTTTTGCAGTGATGACTGCGCCGTTGCCGATGGTGAGATGCCCCGCGGTGCCGACTTGTCCGGCGAGAATGCAGCCATCGCCAATTTTTGTTGAGCCTGCGAGGCCAACCTGGCCGCAGAGCATGGCGTCGGCTCCTACCTGCGAAGCGTGACCGATTAAAACGAGGTCATCGATTTTTGCGCCGTGAGCGATACGAGTTTCGCCGACTGTGGCGCGGTCAATGCAGGAATTGGCTTGAATTTCCACGTCGTCTTCGAGAACGGCCGGGCCGGACTGCGCCATCTTGTACCAGGAACCGTCTTTTTGTTTTGCGAAGCCAAGGCCGTCAGCGCCGATGACTACACCATTTTGCAGAATGACGCGGTTGCCAATACGGCAGTGTTCGCGAACCACGGCGTGGGCATGCGCAAAAAAGTGATTACCGATTTTTGCGCCGCGATAGATGGTGACGAAGCTATGCAAAACGGCGTGATCGCCGATGGTGACGTTGTCATCCACGAAACAGTAAGGGCCGATGTGCGCGCCTGAACCGACTTTCGCCGAGTTGGCAATGACCGCTGTGGGATGTATGGCTGGAGCGTAAGCGGGCGGCTGGTAGAAAAGTTCAATGGCGTGCGCGAAAGCGAGATAAGGATTGTTGGAGCGAAGGGCGGCGAGAGGCGGGAGGCCAGGGTCGCGTTCGATGCGAATACCGTCTTCGATGAAGATGGCGGTGGCGCGAGTGGTGTGAAGCAGAGGAAAGTAGCGGCGGTTGGCCAGAAAAGTAATCTGGCCGACGGTGGCGTGGTCCATGCCAGCGATGCCAGTGACTTCGGCGTTGGGATCGCCTTCGAGGCGGCAGGAAAGTTTCTCTGCGACTTCAGAGAGTTTCATTGAGAGGGCTCCTCGTGAGAGTGATGAGCGAGTCTCGCACAAAGAGGCGGAAGGAGGTAATGACGTAACGAGGTAATGAGGTAGAGCGAGGCAGCGAAAGCTGTGCGTGGTGCCGTCCCAGAATGGAAATGTGGGAGGGCCCCACCGCCGGGTATTTTTCCTATGGGTATGCAAACAAATGGCTTATTTCTACAAGAGTGAAAAAGAGTGAAGAAAAGTGAAAAGCCGCAATTGAAAAGAAAGAGGTTAGTCGAGTGAATTTGCAGTCGTTCAGCGCGGGAAAAATGACACAGCGAAGAGATGGGATGGACAGGGCGTGGGGAAGCGCTGGCGGCTGATACACCGAAGGTTCGAGACGGGCACGGACAAAAACTCTCCTTCGACAAGCGCGCAGCGGCTGCGATCAAATCAAAAGAAGAGAATAGGGCGGAGCCCAGGGGAAATCTACTGTGCGGCTGGACAATTTTGAAAACCGTTCTATGGGATAGTCCTGGAACTATTGCGGAATAAAGAGTATGAATCTTGCCGCGATTTGCCACGAAACGCGTGAAGAGCAAAAATACGATGATCGCGAAGTGAAACGCTACCAGAATATCCCCACCTAACTTATGATGCCTACGCGTGACGCTATGCTCGCGCCGCGACACTATCAAGAAAGTGGTGGACTTATGGGAAATCACGAAGGGTCTGGGACGAAAATTGACCGGAGGAGATTTCTGTGCAGTACGGTTTCAGGGGCGGCAGTTGGAATCGCAGCACAGGCAGGAATCGAATTGGGAGTGCCGGCAATGTTGGCAGCACAAACGAACCTGACGCCGGATGCGGCGTTGAAAGAATTGCTGGCGGGGAACGGGCGGTTCGCGGCGAATCAACTGACATCGGTAGAACACGATCTGGAGATTCTGAAAGAACACACTGCGGGCAAACAAGAACCGTTCGCCGCAGTGCTGGCGTGCGCTGATTCGCGAGTGCCGGTTGAACTGATTTTTGATCAGACCATTGGACACATTTTTGTGGCGCGCGTCGCAGGCAACATGGTGACGCCGGAAATCATCGCGACTCTGGAATATGGAGTGGCGGCGTTGGGGGTAAAAGTGCTGCTGGTGCTGGGACACACGAGTTGTGGCGCCGTGAAAGCGGCGATGAAGAGCGACACGGTTCCCGGGCAGATCAGCGTGCTTTATAAGCATTTGCGGCCAGCGGTGGAAAAGTCCGGCGGGAATCTGGATAAGGCGATTGGCCTGAATGCCGAACATCAGGCTGAACTGCTCCGAACGTCGTCGACCGTCGTGAAGGACGCGCTGAAGGGCGGGAAGTTGAAGGTGGAAAGCGGAGTTTACGATCTGGCGACTGGCAAAGTCAGCTTGAGCTAGCCAATTGGCCGCGATTGATTGCTATGTTCATTGAGATGGAGTGCTATTCGGGGTATCGGGCGGACGAGCGGCCAGTGCGATTTGTGATGAGCGGGCGAACGTACGAGGTGATCGAGGTGGAAGACCGGTGGTATTCGCCGCGGGCAACGTATTTCCGGGTAGTGGCGTCGGACGGGAACCGGTATGTGCTCTGCCACGATGAGGGCAAGGATCTATGGAGCCTGGAAGCGTTTCGGGCGAAGTCGTGAGACGCGTCGATGGATTGATGGTCTACGGCAAAATACGCTGGGATCAAATCCGAGTAACATCGGGAATTTCCAGTATTTGCTCGGGCTTCGCGGAGGGTTAAATGGAGTGGGGTGCGATCCTGAACCGGCAGCTGTCTTGCGAGGTGACGTTATGGACCGCAAAAACGATTGCTGAAACTCTTTTGTTGGCGCTGATCGCCGTGACGGCAGGCGCGCTGGTTCCGGACTGCTTGCGATCATATCAAACCTCCGCGAGCCTGAGCAAATACGGGACGGCGATGCGACGGATTTGTAGTGGGGACACGGCGTATCCTGCGGAGCCTCTTCCAACGTGTGAAGATCGAAGAGAGATTTCTCCTCGCAGAGATCGCTCGGAGAGAGGGAAGTTCTCGCCTCGCTCGGAATGACGGCTCTTGCGCTGATGATTGCTCGGTCACTTTTTCCGAACTTCTTCCTATCCTGGATTTGTTCCGAGAATTCTTTCCCGCTGAACAATTAATTGTGGACGTGACTTTCTGTCAGGGCTGGCTTTGCGGATAGGGCGGGAGTTTTGTCTGGCGAGATGTGTTGTGCGGATGCGGCCAGACCCTGGGCGCCGAGGCGGCGTCCGGGAGCACGGGCGAGATCGGCCTGGAAGGCGGTGTTGGCGTCGCTGGGCCGATGGGAGCGGAGATAGAGTTCGCCGAGGAGTTCGTCGGTGGGTTTAAAGGTGACTGGAGGCCCGAATTCCAAGGGAAGAGAGCGCTCCTTTTCGGCGACGGTTTTTAGTGCGGAGATGACTTCGGCGGGGCCAGCAGAAGAGAGAAGACCGCGCAGTTGATCGACTAGTATGGCGGCGTCGTTTAATTTGTCGGGATCATCCAATACGCCTTTTTCGGTCAAGGTTTTCGCGCGTTCAAAATCGGATTCCGCGCGGGAGAATGCCTGGCGAGCGGCAGCGAGATCGGAAGACTTGTAAGCGACGAGGGCGTCGGTATAGTCGAAAGTAAGTTGTGCGAAGGGATAGTTCACGGCAGGAAAGGTCCAACGGGCCACGTCGTCCTGCCAGAGTTCCGAATCGATGAGAAAGTTGGCGCGCATTTCCGCGTAGGAGCCGATGGAACTATTGTCCGAGTCGACCGTGGCATGGGTACCCTGTGAATTGCGAGCGGCCTGGCGAAGAGCCTCTTCGCGGCAGGCAGTGAGCATGCGGCGAGCGTCCGAAACACGGCCCAATTGCATGTAGCCATATTCCAGCCAATACGGGTAATGGCCGCAGGCGCGAGGCGAGCGGCCTGCGTCGGCACGTTGGCGATTGACTACGGCGATTGCGGTTTCGTTGGCCTTCACGACGTCTTCCCACATACCGAGAGCCAGGAAAATATGCGAAGTCATGTGCTGCGCGTGGCCAGCGTCGGGGGCAAGTTGCGCGTAGATGCGTGCGGCGCGCAGGCCGAGGGGCGCGTGGATGGGGTCGTCATAACTGTGAATGAGGTAGTGGACTACTCCCGGATGGTGCGAGTGCTGCGGGAAAACTTCTTCCAGGACGGCTGCTGCGCGCATGTAGGTAGCGAAGTCGCGGCCATGTTCTGCGCAGCCTAGGATGGAGAGTGCGTAGAACGCGGTGGCGTCAATGTCATCGGGAAAATTTTGATGGAGCTGCGCCATGGCCGCCTCGTACTTCTGGTCGCGGTCGTCCTTGGAGCCTTCGCCGTACAGGATTTCGACGGCGGCGAGATATTGTTTTTCGCGGGGAGTGGGAGCCTTCGCTAGACGCTCTTCGGGAGTCGAAGCGAGCTTCTCGATGGCGGCGCGGGCTGCGTCGCGATCCTGGTCATGCCAGACGCCGTGATTTTTGGTCATGGCTTCGCCCCAGTAGGCCATGACGAAATTCGCGTCGAGTTCCTCTGCGCGACGGAAGTGCTTAGCGGCGTCTTCGTATTCGAAATTGTGGAGTTGCGCGAGGCCGTGGAGGAAGTCGGATTGTGCGGCGGCAGAGCCGGAGTTGGGGAAGGAGACTTCGCCTACCGTGGTGGTGGGAGGGGCGGATTGGGCTAGCGTGATATATGGAATGAGGAATAGGAGTGGCGTTAGGAGTCGTTTCATTTATGTTTGCCTCGTCTCGGTGGTTGAAAAGAGAGTCTAACGCAGAGGCGCGGAGTCCGCTGAGGAAATGCGAAACGGGAGGCCTTTGACGAAGCGCACGGGCCCCGCGGGAAAGAATGCAAGAGAGATCCTTCCGACAAGGTCGGAACCTTCGGTCGCTTCGCTCGGAATGACGGCCATCTGAAAATGAAACTGGAAAGCGTTAGAACTTGAATCCAGGTTTAGTTGGGTGCGGCGCGGGGGGTTGGCGGCGACGGGTTGGGCGAAGAATGGGGAGGTGACGACGCCGACGAAAGTGACGTGGTTGGGGTGATTCAGGATGTTGAAGGAATTGATGGCGACGGTGAGGGTGGGGACGTCTTTTTGTTTGTCGGATTTCGGTTTGAAGGTGAAGTCGTGCGAAAGGTTGATATCTAGATTGATGAGGCCGGGGCCGTGCCGTGTATTGCACACGAAGCCGGCGGGACGATCGTTTACGCCGCCGCCGCCGTTGTTGTCCGCGCCGGTGGTAACGTTTACGGGCTTGCCGGAATAAAGGGAGAGAGCCGCGCCGAGAATGAAGAGAT
Source organism: uncultured Acidobacteriota bacterium (assembly GCA_963731155.1). Lineage (GTDB taxonomy): Bacteria > Acidobacteriota > Terriglobia > Acidiferrales > UBA7541 > Acidiferrum. Next base: position 369,695 of record CAVSVB010000009.1, on the reverse strand, counting down.
CCGTGAAATGGGATGAGCCGAGAAGATCGAATTTGTGGCGGCGATCGTTATCGGAGCGAGCCCAATCCATGGCGGGATCGTAGCTGTTCGCGGGGGAGTATGTGATGCCCTGAGTGTTGTTGTAGGTTTTGCTGAGAGGGTACGCGGCGAAGCTAATCTACCGGCCGCGCTGGGAAAACTATTCATTGAAGAGCGTGGGTTGGGGGATGGCGGGGGCGGGCTTGCGGCGGGCGATGCCTACTACGCCGAGGACGGTGACTTCGGTGAGTGCGGAGCGGGGAACGAAGATGCGGTCGGTGTTGGAGTTTAGATCGGGAGGGGTGATTTGGATGCCGTTGTCGAGGAGAGAGAGAAGATCGTTGGGGACGACGCCTTCGAGAGATTGACCGTCGAGGAAACGCAGCCGAAGCCACAGGCCGTCGAGTTTTGGGCGACTTAGGAAGGCGCGGCGCTCAGGTTCGAAATCGTCGTCGAAATCGCGGACAAAGTAGATGGAGCGGATGCGGGCGAGCGGAAACTGTTCGTGCTCGCCGTCCTGGGTGAGGAGGTCGAGGGGATCGAGTTGGCCGAGGCGCGAGGGATTAAGGTAGCCGCGGAAGGACTTGCGGTCGAGGAGCTCGACGATCACTTTTTTGTGGGTGCTGGCTGGGGCGCGGAGTTTCAAAGGACGGGATTAACCCCTTGTGAGAGCCTAATTTGCACTGAATGAGATTGTATGTTATGTTAAGCGCGAAATTCCTGTCAACCTATTGTTTTTAATGGATTTAGGGCCGGGGGCGAAGCTCGTTGACTGAGAAGAAGCAAATCCTCAAATCGGCTTCGATTATCTCGCTTGTCACCATTGTCAGTCGTATTTTTGGTTATGTCCGCGACCAACGCATCGCCCTCCTGTTGGGAACGACCGAAGTATCCGTTGCCTACCAGTTGGCTTTCCGCATCCCCAATCTTTTTCGACGGCTGGTAGCGGAAGGCGCGATGACCGCGTCGTTTATTCCGGTCTTCGCGAGCTATATGCGGGAGAAGGACCGGGAGGAAGTTTGGGATTTTGCGAACAAGCTTTTCTGGACGTTGGCCCTAGTGGTGGCGGCGATCACCGTGTTGGGGATGGTTTTGTCTCCGTATGTAATTCATTTGTTCACTTCGGACGTGCAGAGCGCGGGTGGACTGGACCTGGCGGTGGAATTGAATCGGATCATCTTTCCTTACCTGTTTTTCGTGGCTCTGGCCGCGCTGGCGATGGGGATTTTGAATTGTTTTCATGTATTCGGGCTGCCGGCGGCGACGCCGGTGTTCTGGAATCTGGCGTCGATTCTGTTTTCGATTGCGGCAGTGTGGAAATACTTCAAGAATCCGGCGACGTCCTTGGCGGTGGGAGTATTGGTCGGGGGCGTGTTGCAGTTCCTGATTCAAGTGCCCCTGTTGGTGCAGAAGGGGATGACGTTCGATTTTGGAATTTCATTGACGCATCCGGGAATTCGCAATGTAGCGCGGCTGATGATTCCGCGGTTGTTTGGCATTGGCGTGGCGCAGATCAATTTGCTGGTGGATACACGGTTTGCGACGGCCAGCATCATGCCGAAGGGCAGCCTGACCGCGCTGTATTACTCCGACCGCGTGATGGAGCTGGTGCTGGGAGGTTATGCAATCGCGGTGGCAACGGCGATTTTGCCGATGATGTCGCATCAGGCTGCCGCGAGCGATTTCAGCGGCCTGAAGAAAACATTGGCGTTTTCGGTCAGGCTGGTGGCGTTCATCACGATACCGGCGATGCTGGGAATGATGATTCTGCGTGAGCCGATCATCCGGGTGCTGTTCCAGCACGGGGCGTTTATTGCGGAGTCAACGAAGCTGACGGCGCGGGCACTGTTGTATTACGCGATCGCGCTACCGGGCCTGGCGACGGTGAAGCTGGTGGTGCCGGCATTTTATTCGACCAAGGACACCAGAACGCCGGTCATCGTGGCCGCGATTTCGATGGTGATCAATGTGGTGCTAAACATCATTTTCATACAGTTTTTCTTCAAGCGAGTGCAGAACGGCGGGCCGGCATTGGCGACGGCGCTGGCGTGTTACTTCGATTTTTTTGCGCTGCTGCTGATCTTCCGGTTGCGTTACGGAATCATGGGAATGCGCGAGATCCTCCGGTCCTTTGCAAAGATTTCCTTGTGCTCAGGGATTATGGGTGTAGCGTGCTGGCTGGGCGGACAGTACACGGAATTCACGATCCATTCGAGATTGGTGGTGCAAGTCGGAGTGTTCCTAGGACTGATTAGCGGCGCGACGGTGTTGTACCTTGCGCTCGCGTGGGTGTTCCGATGCAGTGAAATTGAAGAGATTTATGGAATAGCGACGCGGCGGCAGCGCGGCGGGGAAGCGTACGTGGAGTGATGGAAATTGCAGCGGCGGTATCGTCATTTTTGACGCACGTGGTGGTGGAAAAGGGCCTGGCGACGAACACGCTGAGCGCTTACCGGCGGGACCTGGCTAAATTTGAGGATTTTGCCAAGAAACGCAAGCTGGCTCTGGCCGCAGTTAAACGCGATGACTTGGTGGATTTTCTGGCCAGCCTGTACCGGCAGAAGCTGGAGAGCAAGACGGTGGCGCGGCATCTGGTAACGCTGCGGAATTTTTTCCGGCACGCGCAGGTTCAGGAGTTGATCAGCGAGGATCCGACAGCACATCTTGAATCGCCGAAGATACGCAGGTCGTTGCCTGGCTATTTGCGGCTGGACGAGGTGGAAAAGCTGCTCGAATTGCCGGATCAGACGACGCCATTGGGTTTGCGCGACCGGGCCATGCTGGAAGTGCTATATTCCACGGGTTTGCGTGTGAGCGAACTGACCAGTTTGCGGGTGATGGATCTGGACATGAAGGTTGGGTGTGTACGGTGTATCGGCAAGGGCGACAAAGAACGGATTGTGCCGGTGGGACGCAAAGCGCTGGCGATTGTTGAGAAATACCTGCGCGATGGGCGTACGGCGTTGATTACGCCCGGGCGCGGGCCGGCTGGCGCGTTTTTATTTGTGAACCGGCGGGGCGGTCGGATCAGCCGGGTCGGGGTATGGAAGATTTTCTCGTCGTATGGGAGAAAAGCGGGATTGCGTGTGCCGCTGACACCGCATATGTTGCGGCACAGCTTCGCGACGCACCTGCTGGAGCGCGGGGCGGATTTGCGGTCGGTACAACTGATGCTGGGACACTCGGACATTTCCACGACGCAAATTTATACCCATGTGGTGGAAGAACGGCTAAAGCAGATTTATAAGGCGCATCATCCGCGCGCATAACGCGGGCGGACACGAGTCGTAAACACAGGTATGGGCTCAGAGGAACCTGGGAGAGAGCCGGCCTGAAGTCGATTTCATTCAGGGTTGTAAGTACAAACCCTGAAGTCTATTTCGCTCAGGGTCTGTAAGTACAGACCCTGAAACCCGAGGAGAGCGATGCCTGATTATATGTTTTTGCTGGAGAGCCGGCTGCTGCCAGAGCAGCGCGCGGCGATGATGCGGGTGCAGGAACTTTCCGCAGCGCTGGGCTTCAATGTGTATTTGACGGGCGGCACGGTGCGCGACCTGATCACGGGAGCGTCATTGCGCGACCTGGATTTTACGGTGGAAGGCAATCCCACAAAAATTGCGCGCGAACTGGAAAAGGGCGGCGCGAAAGTGCTGCACGAAGACGAAAAGCTGCGGCAGATCGATTTATTGTTTGCGGGCGAATGCGAGGGAAGCATTGCCGCGGCGCGCGATGACCATTATGTACGGCCGGGAACCCGGCCGGATATTCGTTGGTCCACCATCATGGAGGATTTGCGGCGGCGCGATTTTTCGCTGAACGCGATTGCCATTTCGCTGAATCCGGCTTCGCGCGGACTGCTGCTGGACCCAACGAACGGCCTTTCGGATATTGAACGCGGCGAGATTCGCGCGCTGACGATTCACAGTTTTACCAACCAGCCGGCGAGATTGCTGCGGGTGCTGCGATACGCGGCGCGGATGGGCTTTAAGCTGGAGCAACGCACGCAAGAGTGGCTGGAATTGGCGATGGAGCGCGATCTGCATCACAGCATCACGCCGGAAGACGCCGGCGAGGAGTTGCGCGCGCTGGCAAAGGAAGAACAACCGACCGGCACGCTGAAGTCGTGGGAAGAGCACAAATTGCTGGAGGTGGTGCACCCGCTGCTGGCGAAGAAGAAGCCGGACTACGACGCGATCAACCAGTTGAGCAAAGTGCGGGACGACTTGATGATGGCGGGTTTGCGGCCGCGGTTGGCGACTCCGATGCTGCTGGCGATTTTGGGGCGGCTGAAAGATCGCGAGCAGTCGAACCTGCTGGGGAAGTTGGGATTCCGGGCCGCTGAGACCGAGGCGATCTTGAGTTTTGCCGAAGAGGCTGAGGCGTCAGCCAAGGAATTGTCGGGCAAGAAACTGAATGCGCCGATTGACGCCTTCAAGTTTATGGAAAAAATGCCGGCGGATCGGGTCGGCTACTTGCTGGCGGAATCGCGAAATTCTGGAGCGCTTTCGAAGATCAAGGCGTATCTGAATAAATGGCGGCCGTTGCGGGCTGGAATTGCCACGGTTCGCGACGAGTTGAAACGAATTGGAATGCCGGAAGGACCGAAGTTTGATGCGGTGATCGAGCAGATGTTCGCGCTGCAATTGACGGGAAGAGGAAAGACGCCCGAAGAGAGGGAAAAAACGTTGCGGAAGCTTTCTGGAATCAAGGAGCCACCGAAGCAGAAAGAGCCTAAGAGCAAAGAGAAGAAAGGCGGCAAAGGTTCGGAGAAGGCGCACGACGCGCTGATGAAGATGCAAGGCAAGCATAAAGGCAAGGCGACGGAAGCGAAGGCGGCGCACAAACCTGCGGCGAAACCGGCGAAGCGCGCAGCGAAAGGGAAGAAGAAGTAATTCCGCGAATTGTTTTGAAGCAAAGAAAGCAAAGAAAGCAAAGAAAGAGCAGCGGCAAAAAGCCGCTGTTACATAAGTCCGGCAAAAATATTTCTGTTGAAAACGCGCTAAAGAGCGTCGCAATTTTTTCTGCGGCGATTTAGAATCAAGGTTCATGGGGCAGCCAGAGTTCGTTCACCTGCACGTTCACACTGATTTCAGTTTGCTTGACGGAGCCTGCGAGACCGGCGAGCTGCTGGATGAAGCATCCCGCCAGAAAATGCCCGCCGTTGCGATTACGGATCACGGAAATCTATTTGCAGCCGCCAATTTTTTCTATGAAGCCAGCAAGCGTGACGTAAAGCCGATCGTCGGCTGCGAAGTGTACGTTGCCAAGGGCAGCCGGCACGATCGCGGCGACAAGACAGCGAATGGAAACGATCGTTCGCCGAATGGCGATCGCGATGAGATGGAGCCAGGCTCACGCGGCAGCAATCACCTGGTATTGCTTTGCGAAAACCTCGAGGGATATCACAACCTGATCAAGCTCGTATCTTCGGGTTTCCTGGAAGGTTTTTACTACAAGCCGAGAATCGACTACGAACTCCTGCAAAAACACAGTCGTGGGCTGATCGCGCTGTCCGCTTGCCTGAAAGGTCCAGTGACCGAGGCTGTCGTCAATGAAAAATACGATCAGGCGCGGGAAAATGCATACCGACTGAGAGACATTTTCGGCAAACAGAATTTTTTTCTGGAAATTCAGGACCAGGGACTGGAAATCGAGAAGAACATCAATCCGCATCTGGTCCGACTCTCGAAAGAAAGCGGAATTCCGCTGGTGGTGACGAACGATTGCCATTACCTGCATCACGAAGACGCCCACGCGCAGGAAGTTCTGCTGTGCATTCAGACCGGCAAGACCATGGGCGACGCCAATCGCATGAAGTTCGCCACGGACCAGTTTTATTTCAAGAGCGCGGCGGAAATGGCGAAGGTGTTTGGCGAAATTCCGGAAGCGTTGCGGCGCACGGTGGACATCGCAGCTCGTTGCAACGTGAAGATTGAGCGGATCAAGAATCCTTTCCCGGAATTTAAGGTTCCGAGCGGACACACACCGGGAAGTTATTTCGAAAAAGTAGTACGGGAAGGATTTGCGTCGCGCGTACCGTACCTGGAGCGCATGGCGAAGGCCGGCACGCTGGCAAATCCTTTGGTCGAGTATGAGCGGCGCTTGACCAGCGAAATCCAGATGATCCAGAAAATGCGCTACGAAGGATATTTTCTGATCGTGTGGGATTTTATTCACTACGCGCGGACACAGGATGTGCCAGTAGGGCCGGGAAGAGGATCGGCGGCGGGTAGCCTGGTTAGCTACGCGATGCGAATTACGGACGTGGACCCACTGCAATATAACCTGCTGTTCGAACGGTTTTTGAATCCAGAACGTGTTTCGATGCCGGATATCGATATCGATTTCTGCATGCGGCGGCGCGGCGAACTGATCGAATATGTGACGCAGAAGTATGGGCGCGACAACGTCGCGCAAATTATCACCTTTGGAACGATGGCGGCGAAGGCGGCGATCAAAGATGTGGGCCGCGCGATGGAAATTCCTTACGTGGAAGTGGATCGGCTGGCGAAAATGGTGCCCACCACGCTGGGAATCGAACTGAAAAACGCCCTGGAAGACGCACCGCAGTTGAAGTCAGCGGTAAACAGCGACGCAAAGTTGAAGGACTTGATGGCGGTGGCGCTGCGCCTGGAGGGACTGGCGCGACACGCCTCCACGCACGCGGCCGGAGTGGTCATTTCGCCGGAGCCGCTGACGGACCTGGTGCCGGTTTACAAGACCAACCGCGACGAAATCACTACGCAGTTTGACATGAATGCCCTGGAACGAATCGGCCTGCTGAAGATGGACTTCCTGGGACTGACGACGCTGACGGTGCTGCACGACGCTGTAAAGATGGTGGAGCAGAACCGCGGCGTAAAAATCGACATCGATAACCTAGCCCTGGACGATGCGGACACTTACAAACTTTTCGCGCGTGGAGACACTACGGCGATTTTCCAGTTCGAATCGCACGGCATGCGCGACATTCTGCGGCGCTACCAGCCGACGCGAATAGAGGATTTGACGGCCCTGAACGCCCTGTATCGTCCAGGGCCGATTCAGGGCGGCATGGTGGACGATTTCATCAATCGCAAGCACGGAAAAACGAAGGTCAGCTACGAATTGCCGCAACTGCAGGATATTTTGCAGGAGACGTACGGCGTAATTCTGTATCAGGAGCAGGTGATGCAGATCGCCAATCGTCTGGCAAGTTTTTCGCTGGGCGAAGCGGACATTTTGCGCCGCGCCATGGGCAAGAAGAAAAAAGAAGAAATGGCGGCGCAGCGCGCGAAGTTTTTGCACGGATGCGCAAACAACAAGATTCCAGAGAAGAAGGCCGAGCGCATTTTCAATTTGATGGAAGAGTTCGCGGGGTACGGCTTCAACAAGTCGCATTCCTGCGCGTACGCGCTGCTCGCGTACCAGACGGCTTACATGAAGACGCACTACCCGGTGGAATTCATTGCTGCACTGTTGACCTCTGAAACCGGGAACGCGGAAAAGGCAGTGAAGTACATTAACGAAGCGCGCGGGATGGGTATCTCGATTTTGCCGCCAGACGTAAATGAGAGCGACCTGTATTTCACGCCGATCGGAGAAGCAATTCGTTTCGGGCTTGCGGCGATCAAGAACGTTGGTGAGAACACGGCCAAAGCCATTCGCGATTCGCGGCTGTCGGGCGGAGAATTCAAAGCGCTTTACGACTTTTGCGAACGGATTGCAGCACGGTTTTTGAATAAGCGGGTATTTGAAAGTTTAATCAAGTCCGGCGCGGTGGATTCGCTGGGACCGCGCGAGGCTATGGCGGCCTCAATCGACGATGCATTGGCTTCGCTGCAGCGAGCTTCACGGCTGCGCGAGTCTGGACAACACGGGTTATTTGGCGTTGGCGGCGCGACGGAAACTGCCGCGCCATTTTTGCTACGAGATGCGCCGCTATGGAGCGAAGAAGAGCGACTAGCCAGCGAATACGCGATGCTGGGATTTTATGTTTCGGGTCATCCGCTCGAACGGTACAGTTCGCGATTGGCGGAATGGAGTGTGGTGCGCCTCGAAGAAGTGGAAGGGCAGCGCAACGGCAAAGAGATCGCGGTGGCGGCGCTGATTGTGGGCGTACGGCCGATGCGTTCAAAGAAGGGCGCGCGCTGGGCAATTTTCACGATTCAGGATATGACCGGTGTGCAGGAGTTGCTGGCATTTCCGGAGAGTTTTTCAAAACACGAGCAGACACTCAAGCCCGGAACGCCGTTGTTGCTAAAGGTTCGAGTGCAGATCGAGGAAGCAGGAACTCGGCTATCGCTGCAGGAAGCGCGAAAAATTGCGGACATTGCGGAGAAGGCAGCGGCGCAGCAGGAGTTCCGTGTGCGGATTGAAATGCCGTTGATGACCGAGGACACGCTGGATCGCCTGGAGAAATTGTTCGCTGCGGCACCCGGAACGAGCCAAGTTGTGTTTGAATTGGAGTCGGCTGACGGGACCATTGCGGTGTTGCCGTCGCAGCAACGCGTGAAGGCGTCACCGGAGCTGATGGAAGCAGTGCGAGGAATCCGCGAGAAGGCGGCTGCGGCTTAGGGGAGTGCATGTCAGTTAAAGAGAAGAAAAAATCCGCGGAGACGGTGACCGTCGGTCGTCAGCGGGAGCTGGAGAAGCTGGAAAAAGAGGTTGACGACCTGAAGCTTCTGGCTGGCAACGAAGATGCCGATGCCGAGCTGGAACGTTTGCGCCAACAAGTTGCGGAATTGCGGCGCGAGTTTTACAACCATCTCGGTCCGTGGCAGAGAGCGCAGATTGCGCGGCATCCGCAGCGGCCCTATCTGACGGACTACATTCCGCTGCTGTTTACCGATTTTGTGGAGCTGCACGGCGATCGGGCGTTTGGGGACGACCGCGCATTGATTGCAGGTCTGGCAAAGTTTAAGGGTCGTGCGGTGGCGGTGATTGGCCAGCAAAAGGGGCGCGACACCAAGCAGCGAGTGGTGCGAAATTTTGGTCAGCCCAAGCCGGAAGGCTACCGCAAAGCGCTGCGCGTGATGCAGTTGGCGGCAAAATTTGGCCGGCCGATTCTGACGTTTGTGGATACGCCGGGCGCGTACCCGGGGATCGATGCGGAAGAACGCGGCCAGGGCGAAGCGATTGCGAGGAATTTGCGGGAGATGGCGCGGCTGCCGGTGCCGGTGATTGTGACCGTTACGGGAGAAGGCGGGTCCGGCGGCGCACTTGCGATTGCAGTCGGTGATCGCGTGAATATTCTTGAGAATGGATTTTATTCGGTGATTTCGCCGGAAGGTTGCGCGAGCATCATCTGGCGCGACGCGGCGAAAGCGGAAACGGCCGCGGAAGCGATGAAAATCACGGCGATGGACCTGAAAGAGTTGGGCATTGTCGATGAAATTGTGAAGGAGCCCGAGGGCGGAGCGCATACCGACCTTGAGGCAGCGGCGCAATTCCTGGACGAAGTGCTGGACCGGCAACTGATCGAACTAACGAACGAGCCGGTAAAGGCTCTGGTTGAGGCGCGGTACAAAAAGTTTCGTCAGATGGGGCAATTCTTCGACATCCAGGCATAACCGTGGCGTGCCGATTTGTATAGGTCGGTTTGCATTTCGCTTTGTTGATTTTGTTTCTCACATCCAATCAATCAACGCCAAGTCCGAGTACCTCCCAGTGGCAGATAGGGAACGCCAGGGCAGGAAACAGTGCCCACGCGCAACGCTGCGCGCTAGCCTAATTGAGTAAAAGAGCATGCGGGTAGTGCCCCCTCAACTCAAGGTTTGTAGAACAAACCCTGAAACCCTGGGAGTTGCGCCCAGCAACGGCTACAAAGCCCGCGGAAACTGGACTGCGTCATGTCGGAACCTTTCCGTCCTTACGAAAAACTCGTCGAGATCACGCTGCTGGGCAAGAAGTTTCAAGTGCCGGAGCGCAATTCGCTGCTGCGCTGCTTCCAATTCATCAGCCCGGAAACCATCCCGTACGGCCGCTTCTGCTGGAATCAGGATTGTCAGTATTGCCGCGTCACTTGCCAACTGCCGGACGATGATGATTCGCGCGAAATGCTGGCGTGCAAATTCATCGTGATGCCGGGAATGGAAGTTACCGAGCTGAGCCAGGAGCTGAAGTGGTGTCTGCGAACGAAGCTGCCACAGGATGAAACGGTCACGCCGTAGAGCCGTCTAGTCCACGGTCAAGCTACGTTCGGAACCGCCCACACGACAATCTCAGTCCCGTGGACGGGAATTCGTAAGCGTGGTTTCTCCGAGCAGCCTTTTGTAAGGCTATCGCCTATATGCGCAGAAAGCCGCGAAAGGCAACGCAATCGGTTATTACTGGTTAAGCGCGGCGTACGCCTGAAAAGGCGACAATGATAGCGCTCTGACCGCGCTGCAAAAAAGCTTCGACGCAGGATTCCGCGACTTCGCTGCGATTGACGCGGCCCCCTATTTCTCCTCGCTGTGCAGGGATGCGCGCTTTGAGAACTAATCCACTAATACCGCCGGTAAATGGGATATTAGGTCAATCTCCGATAAGCCGATCTGACGAAAATACCAGAGATGCGTATCGCACCTCCGGTATTTCGACGTTCATCACGTCATGGCATCAGCAAGGATACGAGAGCACACAGCCGGCCTGAACCCGGCACTCGCCCGTAATCAGCCCGTTCTTTACTTCAAAGGCAGACCTGGGAGGACCGGAGTTCCTTCCTTTTGCACGGCGTCGAGTTTGCCGGGATCGAGTCCCAGCGCCTGAAGGATGGTGGGAGCTGCCTGGGTGGTTTCGACGAAGCTGGTCACTGTACTCGGTGCGAAGCCCGGATTCGAAAGCAGCATGATCACATTGGTATCGTCGTGAGCAAAGCCGCCGTGCTCCTCTTGTTTTTTCCCGTTTCCCGTGTAGATCACTCCGACATTCGGCTCCACAATAATATCGGGCGTGCGAGGATCGCCATTGGGAGGCAGTCCAGGCGCGTTGAACATCGTTTCAAGCGAGGGCCCGTAGAAAATCTGGCCGAGGCCAATAGAGTTATTGTCGGCCAGGCTGCCCGCGGTCTCAAGAAGGGCTACCGCCGCGGGGGTATCGGCTGAACCAGCGAGCCAAAGCAGTGAGACGTCATCTTGCGTCGGTCCGATTGGGCCCAACATTTCCCCCAGAGTCAGCGGCGGACGGGCAACCGTGACGGTTTTCGCTGGAGTGTTGGGATTCTGTGGGGATGGAGGAGCAGGAAGGAAATTCGCGACCACATCGGCCGGCGTGGTGGTGATGCCGTTGCCGAGTTCCCGGAAGCGGTTAGGATCGATGGGCGACTGACCGTGCTTGGCGGTAACGATTATCAGAGTCGTGTCCAAGAGACCTTGCTTCCTCAACTCATTCGCCATCTCGCCGATGGAAGCATCGATGAACTCGATTGCATCTTTAAGCGGGGCCCTCGGCGTTCCGGCTGCATCGGTATAACCGCCAAAAACCTTATTGCCACTGATCTTCTCGATCAACTTTTGGCCGACGCTGACGGCCTGAAAGTTCATGCCGAAGATATTGGGTACAGGAGCCTTGCTCAGTCCAAGGTGTGTCTTGCCGTCGATCTCGTTCAGGATGGCGTTCACCTTGAGGGTGTCGTAGCACTGAATATTCACGGAAGAAAGGATCGCGTGGCAAGCGGGAGGGATCGATGGAAGCTACGCCACCATCTGTTAGTCCTGCCCCCGGCGCTCCGCCGTTCAGCAGTGTCTGGTTAATGTCAATGCCTTCTTCGTATTCCGTGATCGTGCCATTCGGTGTGTTGGCAGTGCAGGTGCCTGAAAAGACGCCGTTACCCGTGTCGTTTAACGGCGGCGCCAGAACGCGGTCGTAGGCGACGTCATAGTACACTCCCGTTAGGCGTGGCGTTCCGCCGGTGACCAGCGCCGCCAATCCAGGGGCCGAGTCCGAGGGCTTGGAAGTGGAGGTACGCGTGTAGTTCACGCCGGTTCTGCCAAGCGCGGCCAAATTGGGACAGTAGCCGCCGCTTACGCAATTCAAGTAATCCACGGCGTGCATGCCATCGACGCTGACCAGCAAAACGCGCCGGATGCCGTTGCGCTGGTTAATGTTCTGGGAGTTGGCCTGCGGGGCTATGAGTACCGCAAGAGAAAAACCCAGAGCTGTTACTTTCAGTTTAGTGATCAAGGTGAGCCCTCCAGGGGCGGGAGTTGGAGGATGATGACTAGGCTTTACAGGGGCATTAAAGCGCAATGAATTCTCAATTCGGAAAGGCACGGTTCCGAACGGAGTACGTTGGCGGCGCGCACGACTGCCGGTATCGCGGCAAGGCTAATTGCGTTCGTGTGACGACTGCACTACGATTTCTGAATGAACGAATCACCTAGAGTCATTTTGTGTGACGGGTGCGGACAACCAGCCAGCGCGGAGCATATCGCTCGGCGGCTCAAGCGTTTGGAAGACATGACGCGGTACCGACCAATTCATGTGCAGGCATTGTTTTTCGGGGCGGCGAGTCCGGCGGACGCCGGGGACTATTTATATTCGGCGCGAGACGCCTTTCGAGGAGAAGGCGCAATCCTGTTGCAGGCTTTGCACATCGAAGACACGGGACGCTTGCTGGAAGCGACGCTGGCAGATTTTCAACGTCGCGGATACCTGCTGGCGCATCTATTAGATTGTGGCGACACGCTCAGAGCGGAAGGGGTGGGCAGGGAAGCGCTGGCACGGCGAATTCCAGCGACGTTGACGCGAATTCGGCGATCGTTCAAGCCAAAGCGTTTGGTGCTGTTGGGCCAAGAGTTGGCCGAGTTCATCCCACAATTTATGGCGGCAAATCTGGACGCGGCGCTGATTTTGCGTAACGGCAAGCCGTTCGAATGGAACGAACTGGGCGACAATATGTTGACCAAAGAACTGGCCGCCACGGTGCCAGCCTTATGATACGATGAGGAAAATGCGAAGCTCTGGGAGCATTTAGGAATGCAGAAGCGAGCCAAGTTTGGAATCGGCATAGGGGTCATCGTAATTTCGATGGCGTGCCTGGCGTGGCTCGGCTACGGCGAAAGCAAGACTTACTACCATACTCTGGCTGAACTCGACGGCTTGAAGGGTTCAGCGCGCAATCAACATATGCGGGTTGGTGGTACGGTAGAAGCCGGCAGCATTCACCGCATGACCGGTCGGGTGGATTTTGTCTTGGAAGGCGAAGGCAAAGCGCTTCCTGTGAGCTACGTGGGAAGCGACCCGTTGCCGGACACCTTTGTGGACAAATCGCAGGCGCTGATTGAAGGCAAGCCCACCGCCGAAGGACGATTCGTCGCCGACCACGTACAGGCGAAGTGCGCGTCCAAGTACGAAGCAGCGCCCGGGGGCCCGAACACGACACCATCTGACCAGCCCAAAACCGCGCCGACAGGCACGAGTCAACGCAGCTCGATGTAGATTTCGGGGGTAGGCCTCTGGGTAGCCGCTGCGCTGCTGACCGTGGAAATTTCTAAAGGAGAGGCGGGAACTGCATGGATGTATTCGGCTCGTTCGCGCTGCTTCTCGCGTTTGTGTGCGCGGTGTACGCGTTTGTTGGCGGGATAGCAGCGGTCATTACGCGGCATCCTTTGCTCATCAAGAGCGCTCGGCAGGCGGGCATCGCGGTTTGCGGATTGATTTTCACCGCCACGCTGAGCCTGGTCTATCTTTTCTTCACTGACAACTACTCGGTCGCATACGTGGTTTCGCACAGCAACCGCGATCTTTCTACGTTTTTCAAGGTTGCCGCGTTGTGGTCCGGCCAGGAAGGCTCGCTGCTATTCTGGAGCTTTCTGTTGGCGATCTATGTTGTTTCCGTCCTGCTGACCTACCGCAACAAAAATGGTGAGTTGATGCCGTACGTCGGCGTGATTCTTGCCGGCGTGCAATTGTTTTTTCTGACCATCAGCAACTTCGTGGCGAGCCCGTTCAGAGCGCTGGGAGTGGCGAATGCGGCGGGCGGATTTGATCTTGTCGCGCGCGCCGATGGCAACGGACTGAATCCAGTGCTGCAGTATCCGGAGATGGTGATTCATCCGCCAAACCTTTATTCCGGCTATACCGGATTTACGATTCCGTTCGCGTTTGCACTTGCAGCGCTGTTGGCGCGATACCCCGGTGAAAAATGGATTCACCTTACGCGCAAGTGGACCATGATTGCGTGGTGCTTCCAGACCATGGGAATTCTGCTTGGCGCGCACTGGGCGTACGCCGTGCTGGGCTGGGGCGGCTACTGGGGCTGGGATCCAGTGGAAAATGCTTCGTTGCTGCCGTGGCTCACGGGCACGGCGTTTCTGCACTCCGTGATGATGCAGGAAAAGCGCGGCATGATGAAGGTGTGGAACGTCTGGTTGGTATTCATCACGTTCATGCTGTGCATTCTGGGGACGCTCCTGACGCGCAGCGGCGTAGTGAGCTCGGTGCATGCCTTTGCGCAGTCGAGTATAGGAAACTGGTTCGTCGGATTTTTGTGCATCGTGATGGGCGTTTGCCTGGCGGCGTATTTCAAAAATAAAGATTATTTGAAAAGTGAAAACCAACTGGATTCGTTGGTGTCGCGCGAGTCGAGTTTTCTGTTCAACAATTTAGTTTTGCTTGTTGCCTGTGTTGCCGTGCTTTCCGGCACGCTTTTTCCGGTGTTTTCGGAGTGGTTCACCGGCTCGCGCATCAGCGTGGGCGCGCCGTTCTTCAACAAGGTGAACATCCCGCTCGGCTTGATGTTGATGTTCCTGACGGGCGTCGGCCCGTTGCTGGCGTGGCGCAAGACATCCACCGACAGCATGAGGCGCAATTTCCAGGGACCGGTAACAGCAGCCATCATCGGCGGCGTTTTGCTTTTTATTTTTGGCGTGCGCGAGATGTTTTCGCTGATCTGTTTCACGCTGTGCATCTTTGTGACCGCCACGATTGTGCAGGAGTTTTATCGAGGCGCGCGCGTCGTTCGAATTCGCTCTGGTGCTTCGTGGCTGGCTTCGTGCGTAGATCTGACATTGCGCAACACCCGCCGCTATGGCGGCTACATCGTGCACATCGGCATGGTGATGATTTTCATCGGTCTTGCCGGACAAGCTTTTAACAAGGAAGTGGAGAAAGAGCTGCCCATCGGATCGACGATCAGCATTGGCAATTACGACCTGCTCTTGCAGAGCATGGACCGGAAGCAGGAGAAAAACTACGTCGCGGACCGCATGATCGTGGAAGTGATGAAAGATCAGAAGCCGGTGATGATGCTGTATCCGGAGCGCAGAAATTTTCCAACCAATCAGGAATCCGGCACCATGGTGGCGATTTATTCCACGCTGAAAGAAGATTTGTATGTCGTGTACGCAGGGATGAATCCGCAAACTAATTTGCCCACGGTTCATGCGTTCATCAATCCACTGGTGAAGTGGGTATGGTGGGGCGGAATGGTCGTCGTGATGGGAACCATCGTTGCGCTTGTGCCGAACCGCGCGGCGGTAGTGGTGCTTGCGCGTGCCGAGGTGCCGTCGGGAGCCAGGGAACTGAGCGGAATGCGGCCTGCGCAAGTGACGCTGCGGGAAGGCCATGATTAATCCATGAGGAATCGCGCACGAATCGCGGCCGGAATTTTATTTGCGTGCGCGGCGTTGCTGCCGCCCGGCGCCTCGCGACTGCTGGCCGATCAAACCGACCGCACGCACCAGATCGGGTCCAAGCTCAAGTGCATGTGTAACGGCTGCGACCAGGCAGCGGGAAAGTGCTATCACGTGGGCGGCGCCTATTCTGGACCGTGCGACACCGCGAAAACCATGTTGAAAGAAATTGACACGCACATCGCCGCTGGCATGGACGATCAGCAGGTTCTCGATGCGATGATTAAACAATACGGCCCGTTGGCATATGTCGAGCCTCCCAAAACTGGTTTTGGGCTGGTCGCGTGGCTGATGCCGATTCTGTATTTGCTGGGTGGCCTCGCGTTGGTGGTTGTGGTAATGAAGCGGTGGAGAAAGCGGCCGGTAGCAATCGCCTCAGCCATAGGCGCAAACGGTGTTCACGTTTCGCCGGAGCTTCTGGCTCGAGCGCGCAAACAGGCGCAACGCGAGACGGAGGAGTAAGTTGACCGCAGTGCCGCTTGCCGCGATTTTCCTGATGATGTCCCTGCTGATTTCCACGACGGGAGCTGTTCTGGGCGCTTGTTTTGCGCTCGCCGCCGCGACGGTACTCTTTATTTTCTATATTCAGCCTGACGCTTCTGACTTGGCGCCGCACCGTTCGAAGCTGGACCAACTAATGGAACGCCGTGACGCGATTTACGACAACCTGCGCGATCTGCGATTTGAATACCGCGCTGGAAAATATTCTGAGGCCGACTTCGAGGCGATGAAAAACGCGATGGAGACGGAGGCCGCGCTGGTGCTGGCGGAAATCGATCAAGTAACCGAAGCGGGAGTGAAGCGGCCGAGAGGGCCGCGTACGGCGCCGGATGGAGGCCCGCGATGAAACGTCTCGCGTTTTATTTCGCGGCGGCGCTGGCAATTCTAGCGCTTGCGCACGCAGATCCCGCGGCAACCGTTCACGGCACGGTGAATAACGGCACAACCGGCAAGCCCGGCGCGGGCGTGGAAGTGGTCCTGATTCAGCTAAAGGGTAGCATGCAGCCGGTCGCCAATACCAAAACCGATTCCTCGGGAAATTTTACCTTCGACAATCCGAATATCGGAGGGCAGGCGATGCTGATTCGCGCCGTATACAAAGGCGTGAATTTTCACCAGGCGCTGCCACCGGGAAAAGACTCGATCAGCGTGGAAGTGTTCGAACCGACCGGCGATGCGAAAACGATATCCGTGCCATCGCACGTGGTCATTTTTCAGCCCAACGGCTCGTCGCTGATCGTTGGAGAAGAATACGGCGTAAAGAACGATTCCAAGCCGCCGCAAGCGTTCTTCAAGGTTGACGGAAATTTTGAGGCGGCTTTGCCCGACAACGCGGAACTGAAACAGATTGCCGCATCTGGTCCCTCGGGAATGCCGGTAGTGCAAGCGCCAATCGATAAAGGGAAAAACAAATACGCGATTTCCTTTGCGTTCCGGCCGGGCGAGAGCGAAGTTCGGCTATCGTACGAACTGCCGTATCCGAACAACAAAATAGCGGTCAAGTTGCCTACGTTGTATGGCGGCGGGCGATTGATCGTGGTGGCGCCGCCATCGGTGCAGCTTAGCGGAGACGGTTTGCAGATGGCCGGGCAAGAGCAGGGAATGAATATTTACGAACGCGCCAGCGTTGCGACGGGAACGACGATCACCGTCAACCTTTCCGGGACTGCGCCTCCTCCTTCAGCTGCAAATGCGCCGGATGCTGGTGGCGCGCCAGGACGCGCTGAAAATGTACAAGGCGGCGATGCGCCGTCAGCCGCGATTCAGTCGATTCCCGGGCGCCTTGACGAATACAAATGGTGGCTGGTGGGCGGCTTTTGCGTGTTGTTCGTTTTTGCGGCTGTATTGTTGTGGAAGAAACCAATTTCCGTTACCGTTGCTGGACCCGATCTTCCCGCCCGGCCGTCGGTTGAAAAACCGCAAGCCGCGCGTGGCAACACTGCGAAATCCGCCGACGCTGCAGCTTCGGTCAACGGAAATTCATTGGCTGCGCTTGATCGCGATACCACCAACAGCCTGGAGCAATTGAAAGATCAACTGTTTCGCCTGGAGTTGCGCCGCCAGGCCGGAACCATCAGCGACGACGAATATTCGAGCGAGCGCGCCAAGGCCGAACAAGTCCTGCGAGATTTGGTTCGGGGCTGAGCGGTGGCTTCGGCTGCGGAACCTTCCATTGGCTTGCGATTCGAAAAAGTGGACAAGCGCTATGGCGCAGTGTACGCGCTGCGCAACCTGACGCTGGCGATTGCTCCCGGCGAATGTGTCGCGCTGGCTGGCCGCAACGGTTCGGGCAAAACCACGTTATTGCGAATTGCTTCCTGCCTGACTCGGCCCACGCGCGGCAGCCTTTCGTTTTCCGGTGTCACTGAAAATCAAAATCCAAGAGCCGGTTTTGTCGCGCATGCTTCGATGGTGTATGACGAATTGACGGCCGAGGAAAATCTTTTGTTCTTCGCGAAGCTGCTCGGTGTAGCCAATCGCCGGCAGCGCGTGGACGAACTGCTGCGTGAAGTTGGGCTCAGCGAGCGCAAGGATTCGCTGGTGCGCACATTTTCGCGCGGCATGCGTCAACGTGCGGCGATCGCACGCGCATTGCTGGCGAATCCCACGCTGCTACTTTTTGACGAACCGGGGACGGGACTTGATCCTGAGGCGACTGCGTGGCTAACCGGGCATTTGGCAAAGCTGCGCGACTCCGGTTGCACCATCCTGATGAGTCTGCACGGCGAATCGGAAGTGGCGCGTCTGGCTACACGCGCGGTGCGGCTGGATGCCGGAAGCGTAGTCGCGGACACTCGTAGCGGCGCGACATTTCAATCCGTGTTTTCGTTCGCGGGCGGCTGAATGGGACTGCTTTCCAACGCGGCAGCGCTGCTTGGCAAGGAAGTGCGCACGGAATTCCGTTCGCGCGAACTACTGAGTACTACTATCGTTTTTGTGTTGATCGTGGTAGTGCTGTTCAGTTTTACGTTTGATCCAACGACGAACGAATCGCACCGCTTTGGACCGGGACTGTTGTGGCTGGCGTTTCTGTTTGCGGCTTCGTTGATGCTACAGACGTGCTTTTTGCGGGAGCAGGTGAACGACACTCTTAGCGCGCTGCGACTGGCGGTCGGCGATCCGTTTGCGATCTTTCTAGCGAAAATCGGCGCGAACACGCTTTTTCTGCTTCTGACTGAGCTGCTGATGCTGCCGGTTTTCGCCGCGCTGTTTAATGTAAGCTTTCGCGCCCACTTGCCGGGAATTTTGCTGACGTTTTTTCTCGGCAGCCTAGGAATTTCGGTTGCCGGCACGGCACTGGCGGCCATTTCCGCGCAAGCCAGGATGCGCGAGTTGCTGTTGCCGCTTTTACTGTTGCCGTTGCTCGCGCCAATTCTGGTGGCGAGCACGGAAGTGACGGTTAGCCTGATGGCTCCCGAGCCATTCATGCAGTGGAAGGGAATCGGTTTTCTTGCCGTGTTTGATGTAGTGTTTTTGACGGCGCTGTGGCTTTTCGGCGAATATCTTCTGGAGGAATAAGCGGGAATGGCCAAACGCGTGTTATTGGGCGCTGCGGCGGTGCTGCTGGTGATTGCGGCCGCGTATGCGTCCTTTTTTGTGGCGCCAGAAGAACGCACCATGGGCGTGCTGCAGCGGATTTTTTATTTTCACGTGAGCTGCGCATGGGCTGGACTGACCGCGTTTTCCTTAGGTTTCTTGGGCAATCTACTTTACGTATGGAAGCGCAAGGAGAAATATGATTGGCTCGGCGTTTCTTGCGCGGAAGTTGGCCTTGCGTTTACCACCGTGGTGCTGATCTCCGGGCCGATCTGGGCCAAGCCGGCGTGGGGCATTTATTGGACTTGGGATGCGCGGCTGACTTCGACATTTGTTTTATGGCTGCTTTATATTTCGTACCTTTTGTTGCGCACATTGATCGAAGAGCCGGACCGCCGTGCTTTGCTGAGTGCGCTGTTTGGAATTTTTGCTTTCATTGACGTGCCCATCGTTTTCGGCGCGATTCGCTGGTGGCGGACGCAGCATCCCGCACCGGTCATCATGGGCGGACCAAATTCAGGCCTTGCGCCCGGAATGCGCGGAACGTTTTTCTTCGCCGTGTTTGCTATGCATATATTGATGTGGTTCCTGATCGCGGAACGCTATTCTCTGGAAAAAATGAGAAACGAAGTGGAGTTGGTGCGCCAGGAGGCGGAAGCAATATGAAGAATCTGGACAGCGTTTTCTGGGCGTATATCCTGGGCTGGGCGATTTTTTTTGGTTTTTATTTGAGCATTGCCAAACGTTCGAGCGATTTGCGAGCTGAAGTCGAGCGCCTGAAGAAGTCGGCGCTGGTAAATTCCCGGGAGAAATAGCGTGGCGGAAGGGAAGAAACGCGTTGGCGTGGTGCTGTTTCAGCTTGGCGGGCCGGACTCGCTGGACGCGGTCGAGCCATTTTTAAAGAACCTTTTCCTCGATCCGGACATCATTCCTATGGGGCCGCTGGGGTTCCTGCGCGGACCGCTTGCACGCTACATTGCGAAGAAGCGCGCGGTGCCAGTAGCCGGGCGGTACGCGATGATCGGGCGGCGTTCGCCGATTGCCATTCTTACCGAGCGGCAACGCGTAAAGCTGACTTTGGCATTGGCGCCGTACATGGATCCTGTGGTGGTCATAGCGATGCGGTATTGGAGGCCGTTTACCGAGGATGCGGTGAAGGCATTAGAGGCTGCGAGATCACTGGACGAACTGGTTTTGCTGCCGCTCTATCCGCACTATTCTTACGCGACGACGCTGAGCAGTATGAAAGAGTGGAGGCGTGTATACGGCAATCCCTCGGGTGGGCCGCCGGAGCACACCATCGAGTCGTTCTATTCGCATCCTTCCTACATTGAAGCTGTCGTGAAGAAAATCGGCGTGTGCCTGCGGCAGTTCCCGGATAGTTCGCGGATCCATTTGCTATTCAGCGCGCACGGCCTGCCGATGAGCCTGGTCGAAAAAGGCGACCCGTACCCGAAACAGATTGCAGAAACGGTACGCCTGGTCTGCGAGAGCGGCGCGAAGCAGTACGCCGGGTGGCCGAAGACGCGTTTACTTTGCTACCAGAGCCGCGTCGGGCCATCGAAATGGCTGGAGCCGCCGTTTTTGGGGACCCTGGAACGGCTGGGCCACGAAGGCGCGAAGGAAATGTTGGTGGTGCCGATTTCGTTTGTTACCGAACACATCGAAACGCTTCACGAAATCAACATTGACGGCCGCATCGACGCGAAAAAGTGGGGAATCGAGCGATTCCGGATGATGCCCGCGGTCGGAGATTCGGCACCGTTTATTGCGGCGCTGCAGGACGTGGTGTTGAAAGCGCTCGGGATTAAGCAAGAACAAGAGCACTTGCGTGCGGCGGGCTGAGAGCGCACGCAATAACAGTTGGAGTATAATTTCGCTTGGAAAATTATTGATGAAAACGGCTTACCATCCTGGCGTGCACCGGTTCGCGGTGTTCGTGTTTGCTTGGACCGTACTGCTGCTGTGCGCAGGAGCGCTGGTAACCTCGAAGGATGCGGCACTCTCCGTGGCCGACTGGCCGACGTCCTTTGGAACCTATTTCCCGTCGCTAAAGCTGCTGACCGGCGGGGCCTTCTTTGAGCATGCCCATCGCGTGATCGCTTTTATTCTTGGCTTGCTGCTGCTCGCTGAAGCCATTCTCGTCTGGTTTGTTGAAGAGCGCCGCTGGCTGCGCTGGTTTGCGGTGGCGGCAGTCGGAGGAGTGGTGGCCCAGGCGGTCTTGGGTGGAGAAGTAGTGCGGCGGCTACTGCATTACTGGTTGCCGGTGCTGCATGCGTGTTTTGCGCAGATTATGTTCGGCGCGATCTTGAGCCTGGCGGTCTTTACCAGCAAGTGGTGGACTGCGCGGCGAGAACCGCTTGAGGATCAAGGCGGCGTCTCGATTCATACGCTGGCAGTGATAAACGCGTCGATGATGTTCGTCCAGGTATTTTTGGGCGCTGGATTTCGACACCAGTACACCCCCATTTGGCCGCACATTGTTGGCGCCGTGATCGCGGTCGAAACGATGATGCGCACCGCCTCTGCTTTGCGAAAACGTTTCCCGGCCTCACGCGAACTGGGTTTTGGCCGGAAATTGTTGCACGCTACAGTCGGCACTCAGTTATTCCTGGGCGTTCTTGCGTACTGGTCGAGGCTGGCGACGCGCGACGCTCCGCAACCGATGCCGTCGATGGTTTTCTTTACGGTCATCCATACCGTATTTGGCGCGCTGGTGTTCGCATCGTCGATTCTGGTTGTACTGATGTGCTATCGTCTTGTGCTACGGCAGGGAACCGTCCCGGTAGCATCCCGGCCGCAGATCGCCACCGAATGAGTACAGTTCGATCAACGGACTTCACGCTTCTAAGCCGCGCCGGCGCTTACGTCGCGCTGACCAAGCCCGACGTTTCTTTCCTGGTGCTGATGACCACTGCCGCCGGATTTTATATGGGCGTGCGCGGGCCGGTGGACTGGCTGAAATTGGTTCACACCGTGTTCGGGACCATGCTAATTGCGGCGGGCACGGCTGCGTTGAACCACTACATTGAACGCGAATCCGACCGGCACATGCGGCGTACCGCTTCGCGGCCACTGCCGAGTGGCCTGCTGCAGCCGGCCGAAGCGTTGTGGTTCGGCGTGGCGTTGGCAATTGCGGGCGCGGCAGATCTGTGGCTCGTTGGTGGATGGATGACTTCGCTGCTTGGCGCAGTGACCTGCCTGAGCTATTTGCTGGCGTACACGCCGCTGAAGAAGCGGACTGTTTGGGCGACGTTTGTCGGAGCGTTTCCCGGGGCCATTCCTCCGATGATCGGCTGGGTCGCCGCGAGCGGACGGCTCGACAAGGGTGCATGGCTGCTGTTTTTGATTTTATTTTTCTGGCAGTTCCCGCACTTTCACGCAATTTCGTGGATGTACCGCGAAGACTACGCGCGTGCCGGCATTCAAATGTTGCCGGTAGTGGATCGCGATGGAACGCGAACTTTTCGGCAAATCATCATCACCGCTGGCATGCTGGTCGGCGTTAGCGTGTTGCCTTCGGTGTTAGGGCTTGCCGGCGTGTTGTACTTTTTTGGTGCATTGGTGCTGAGCATGGCGCTAGTTCAGGTTTGTTTGTGGGCCGCGGCGGAGAAGACCAACGTTCGCGCAAAGTGGCTGATGCATGCCACCATCGTTCATATACCGATCCTGCTTGGCCTGATGGTATACGACAAAATCGCACGCTAATTCCTTCGGGCATCGCTCTCGCCCAACTTACCAATGTTCTCTTCTCACGCCGCGTTAAACGCCACGCTCAACGGGACGAGCGCAATCCTGCTGGCGGGCGGCTACACCGCGATACGTCAAGGCAAAATCTCGTTACACAAACGCTTCATGATATCCGCGTTTGTGGTGTCGTGCGCGTTCCTGATTTCCTATTTGATTTTCCACTATCGCGTCGGCCACGTCCCGTTCCAAGGCCAGGGATGGATTCGCCCGGTCTATTTCGTGCTGCTGGCTTCACACACAATTTTGGCAATCGTGATTGTGCCGATGATTCTGATTACCTTGCGCCGCGCATTTACAGAGCGTTTCGACAAACATCGCGCGCTCGCCAGATGGACGCTGCCGCTGTGGTTCTACGTCTGCGTAACCGGCGTGATCGTCTACTGGATGGTGTACCAGATGTACCCGCCCGTTCCGGGCTAGAGAAAGTATCTTTAAGCTATCTTTAGGGGCAAGGCCGCGATCAGAGCGTCGGTGAATTCGTCCGTGCCGGCTTTGCCACCGACGTCGTGAGTGGTGTGTTTGCCTTCAGTGTAGACCTTTTCCAAGGCTGTCTCGATGCGGCGCGCGGCGGAACGTTCTCCCAAGTAATCGAGCATAAGAATGCTGCTCATCAGCAGGGCAGTGGGATTTGCAAGGCCTTTGCCTTCGATGTCCGGCGCCGTGCCGTGAACCGCTTCGAAAAGTGCCCCGTTATCGCCGATGTTGCCGCTGGGAACCACGCCGAGGCCGCCTACGAGTCCAGCAGCGAGGTCGCTCATGACATCGCCGTAGAGATTAGGCAGAAGCAGCACATCGAACTGCTGTGGATTCATAACAATCTGCATGCAGGCGTTGTCCACAATCATTTCTTTGTATTCGATTTCGGGAAATTCTGCGGCGACGGTTCGGATAGACTTCAAAAACAGGCCGTCGGAAAGTTTCATGATATTGGCTTTGTGGATGGCGTGAATTTTCTTGCGGCCTTCTTTCTTGGCGTAAGCGAAGGCGAAATGGGCGATGCGTGTGGAAGCCTTTTCCGTAATAATTTTCAGGCTCTCGACGACGCCAGGTACTACTTCGTGCTCCAAGCCGGAGTACAGGTCTTCGGTATTTTCGCGGACAATTACGACGTCTACATTTCCAAAGCGAGATTTCAGGCCGGGCAGATTTTTCACCGGGCGAAGATTGGCGTAGAAATCCAGAGTCTTGCGCAAAGCGACGTTAACGCTGCGCGCTCCACCGGCAACGGCTGTGGCCATCGGGCCTTTGAGGCCGACTCCATTGCGGCGCACGGATTCGATGGCTTTTTCGTTGACGACTTGACCGTTGTCGGCGGAACCGGCCGCGGCGCGCGCGTCTATGACTTCCCAGTCGATTTGCACGCCAGCGGCTTCCAGAATACGGCGAACGGCGCTGGAGACTTCCGGGCCGATGCCTTCACCGGGCAACAGTGTTACTTTGTGTCTCATAGGTGCATCTAATTATATGAGAACAGGTTAGGGTTGTCGAAGCGGTAGGTAATAGCGAGTTTCCTGGAAATGACGCGAGGCCTGGCCGCAAAAGATGCACTATAGTTCCTAATCTGATAAACTTTAGTTGGTGAGAGTTCCGCGGATTTGCCGCGGCGGAGGCCAGAAAATGATCAGTCTTACTCCTACAGCAAGCACCAAGGTGAAGGAAATCATGGGAATGCAGAACCCTGTGCCTACGGCGCTGCGCGTAGCGGTAGTCGGCGGCGGTTGTTCGGGATTTCAGTATCACATGGCATTCGAGAACCAGACCAACGACAGCGACGAAGTAGTGGATTTCAACGGCTTGAAAGTTGCCGTGGACCAGATGAGTTCGATGTACTTGGAAGGCGTGGAAATCGACTACATCGAAACGATTGAGGGCGCCGGCTTCAAGTTCAATAATCCGAACGTGAAGAGCACCTGCGGCTGCGGCAGTTCGTTTAGCGTGTAAGAGTTTAAGGGTAGTTCGCAGTCGACAGTTGAAAGTTCACAGTTTTGTCCGAACTGAGTTGGCTGGGACCAAAAGTTTAAGGCTCCTGAAAAGGGATTAGAGTCCATTTCGGGAGCCTTTTTGTATTTGGATGCTTGGAATAGGAACCATAGTGCCGATTTTGTGGCGAAGGGCTTGGCAGAGTGTGCCGTCGCGGCACAGCGCCATATGGTCTTGGTGGTCGTGCTGACATCGCTGCACAGCAGGAGTGGCTGTGCCATGGGGAAGCGAACAGCGAGGACGGCGGCGTAACGAAAGAATAAAGCCGCTGCTACAGCAAATCAAAACAGTGCAGGTTTACGGATATTTGCAAACCGGATGGCACAAACGTATTCTAGAGTGCAAACATGAAAATTGCGCTGGCGCAGTTCAATCCCACCGTCGGCGATTTCGCGGGCAATACTGCAAGCATCCTCGCTTTGGCGGAACGCGCTAAGCAGCGAGGAGCCGACCTCGCTGTTTTCTCCGAGCTCTGTATCTGCGGCTACCTTCCTCAGGATTTGCTGGAACGTCCTGCCTTTATCGATCGAAACCAAAAAGAATTGAAACAGTTGGCGGCGAAGGTCGCCTTGCCCGCGATTGTGGGTTACGTTGGCAAAAACAAGAATGGCACTGGCAGCGGCATTTCGAACAAGGCAGCGCTCATTTGCGGCGGCAAAATCGTGTTTGAGCAAAGCAAAATGTTACTGCCGACCTACGATGTGTTTGACGAGTCGCGTTACTTTCAGCCAGCGGCGGAACAAAAGATTTTCGGCTTCGCGGACGAGAAGCTGGGAATCACAATTTGTGAAGACGTGTGGAACGACAAGAACTTCTGGGCGGTGCGACGCTACGATCGCGATCCGGTAACCGAACTGGCCGCGCAGGGAACCAGCGTAATCATCAATATCTCGGCCTCACCCTACACCATAGACAAGCGCGCGTTGCGGGTGGATATGCTGCGTTCGATTGCGCTGGGCCACCAGTTGCCTATCGTTTATGTGAACCAAGTGGGCGGCAACGACAGCCTGATTTTTGATGGTGCCAGTATGGCGCTTACGGTAGACGGCAAGGTCGCTGCGCAGGCCGCCGCGTTTGAGGAAGACCTGGTGTTGTTCGATACCGCAACCGGGCGCGGCGAAGTTCATGAGCAGCCGCCGGAAGAGATTGCCTACGCATTTCATGCGTTGGTAATGGGAACGCGCGACTATGTGCATAAGTGCCGTTTCGAGAAGGCTTTAGTTGGTTTGAGCGGCGGAATCGACTCCGCGGTTGTGGCGGCGATAGCGGTCGAGGCGTTGGGAGCGAAAAACGTGCTGGGCGTTTCCATGCCCGGACCATTTTCTTCCGAAGGCAGCGTCGCTGATGCCAAGACTGTAGCCCAGAATCTGGGGATTGAACTGAAGACGATACCGATTTCTCCTGTGTTCGACGCTTATCGCGCGGCATTGAAGCCGGTGTTTGGCGCGCGGAAAGCGGATGTGACGGAAGAAAACATCCAGGCGCGCATTCGTGGAAATTATCTGATGGCGCTATCGAACAAATTTGGCTCGATGGTGTTGAGCACCGGAAATAAATCGGAACTTGCGGTAGGGTATTGCACGCTATACGGCGACATGGCCGGAGGACTTGCGGTGATTTCCGATGTGCCCAAGCTGATGGTGTATGAGCTGGCGAAATTCATCAACCTGAAGGGCGCCCGCGAAGCAGGTACGCGGCAAAGGGAAATCATTCCGCGCTCGACGATTGAGAAACCGCCGTCAGCGGAGTTGCGTGCCGACCAGAAGGACGAAGATAGCTTGCCGCCGTATCACATATTGGACCGCATTTTGAAGGCATACATCGAGGATCTGCGCAGTCCCCAGGAGATTGCGGATAAATATGGATTCGATCTGAAGCTGGTACGCGAGATCGCCATGCTGGTGGACCGCAGCGAGTACAAACGCAAGCAAGCCGCGCCTGGACTGAAGATTACTTCGCGGGCATTTGGTTTTGGACGGCCGTTCCCGATCGCACAGCGATTTACTCCATGAAACGCGAGGTTCCCTTGAAGAAACGCTGGTTACGACAACTCTGCGCGGTGCTGATCTTGGGTATGGCGACGAGCTTTTGCGCGCCGGTTGTTTTGGCGCAGAATCCTTCGCCAGAGGACTTGAAGCACAAGGTGGAGCTGTACCTGCGGAACATGTTCGCGTTTGGTCCGGAGACCACCTTGGTGGTCGGCGACTTCAAGGAGACTGGGTTGCCGGGACTGCTTGAGACGACAATCGCCGTGACCATCGAAGGCAACAAGGAAAACGCCAAGATGTGGGTCAGCAAGGACGGGAAATTCCTCCTTCGCGGCGAGTTGAATGACATGAACAAGGACAGCTTCGCGGAAACTCGCGCCAAGCTGGACTTGAAGGGCGCTCCGTCCACCGGCAACTCCGAGCCGGCCATTACCGTGGTAGAGTTCGCCGATTTCGAGTGTCCGGTATGCCGGAATCTGCACGAAGCGCTGCGAGGGTTGCTGCCGAAGTATCCGCAGGTGCGGCTGGTGTTCAAGGACTTTCCGCTGGAGCAGGTTCACCCGTGGGCTCGTACCGGCGCCCTGGCGGGACGCTGTGCCTACCAGCAGGACCCAAAGGCCTTCTGGAAGATGTACGACTCTCTTTATGACAACCAGGACCTGATCTCGGCGGCGAATGCCTGGGACAAGATGACGGACTATGCCAGCCATGCCGGCTTGGATACCGATGCGTTTAAGGCCTGCATGACCAGCCCGGAAGCAGCTTCGGCTGTGGACGCGAGCATCGCCAACGCAAAATTGCTGGACGTGACCAGCACGCCGACGCTGTTTGTAAATGGGCGGCGAATTGTCGGAGCTGATCCGCACCAGCTCGAATTGCTGCTGCAGTACGAAATACAACATCCTGCCGCGAAGAAGAACTGACGCTCAGCGCTAAGAGGGAAGGCCCGACTTAGAAAAGGCTTTGGGGATTGCACAGATAATCCACAGGCGCAGAGTCGAGGCCGATTTCGTAGTTAACATAATATAACTTATAAGACGCAGTGTCTGGAGGAATCTTCGGATTTCGAGGGGCCCTGTGGATATTTGTGTGGGCCTTGCTTGCCCTGGCAGCCTGCGCCGGTCGGGGCGGATTCGGTAGCGTATGAGGAGCGAGAGTCGGTTACTGTTTGTCGTTGGTGGCAAGAGATTTTTTGGCGAGCAGTGAGCGGTCCCTGTAGCACAGGCTTCGGCCTACACAGAGTGAAGTGCGTGCCACCGCACAGCGCGCAGCCACGATTGGCTACGCTGCGCAGCACAAATCAGCGCGTTGGTCTAAAGGTTTGCACACAATAGAGCGTAATAGGTTCGTGGACCCGATTGCCTTCGATGCGGTTTCCGAGAAAACTTTCGACTTCGCCGGATACACAGGGCCGCAGCACGCCTTCATTTTCGAGGCGCGTCAGCGAATCTGCAACTTTCGCGGGATAGTCCGGCGACTTCAGCACCCAGTGAATTTGGTGCTGCGCGAAAAGACGAATCCAATCGGCCGAAGAATTCAGCCGCAGTGGATTCATTTCCCAACTGTCTGCCGGGTCGCCGTTGAAAAACGGGATACGGACGTAATACAGATGGCGAAAGAAAATCAACGCGCGGCCGGGCTGGCCCAGCCGCTCGATTTCGCGATTTACAAATTCAGATCGCTGGTAGTCCGGCGAATTTGCCAGCAGATACTCTTCGCCGGTGGTGCGCCCCGCAAGCACGGACCATGCCGGGCGCGAATAAATCGCCATCGCGCCGAAGCCGGCGACGATGAATGCGCCGAGAGCCAGCAGCGACAGTGCTCGCAGAATGCGCCAGCGTTCTTGCGTGGCTAAGGCGATGCCGGCCACGCTTGCGGCGAGCGCCACTGGCAGCAGCGGCAGCAAAAATCGTGGCATGGCTGAGGTTGCGCCGATTCCGAGCGCGCCCAGTATCCAAACCAGTAGCACGATTCGTCCTGCTGCATTCTTGCGGAATTGCCAGATCGCGAATGGGCCGAACATTAGCACTAGCGGTCCCAGGAGCTGCCATGCACCTAAGTGCCTTTGATCCACCGCCGCAAACAGCGGAAATTTCAAAAGTGCCGATAAGCTGAAGGTGTGCGACGCGCCGGTGTCCCGCAGAATCGCGTTCAGGGCGGTTTCGTTTACCAGCGAACCTGCCTGATGCATACGCGAAAACAGAAAAGGAAAAACCGGATCGCCGGTCCAGAACCAATTACGCAGGTACGGCCAGATTCCCACTCCGGCCGCGCAAGCGAAAAATATCCAGCTCTTCCCTACCCCGCGTTTTTCGGTGGGGCGAACCGCAACAAGCAATCCTGCTAGCAGCGCAGCCGCAAAAATAATTCCCGTATATTTTGTACCGGCGATTGCTCCTGCAAGCACGCCCGCCAGGACAACGAACCTCGAAGACGAAGTGCTGCCCGCATGCACAATTGCCAAAAGGCACAGCGGAACGAATGCGCACATCCAGATGTCCGGAGCGCCTGCAGCGGTGGTTTGCCAGACGGTTACGGGAGTCAGTGTAAACGCCAGCGCTGCGAGCCAGGGCCAGACGCCACCGCTCCACAATTGCACCAGGCGCAGCGTAGCCAGCGCTCCCAGAGCGCCACCAAAAAAAAGCCAGCCTTGCGCGAGCTGGCCGCTGCCAAGCGCGAGACCAGCAAGAATCAACTGATGACCGAGGCCGCAAAAAAATCCGTGCAGCAAGGACCACTGCGCGCGAAAACCTTCGAAGAGATACAGCGACTGCATGGCGAAATGATAATGTAGCGCGTCAGAACCGGTGAGCGGCACGAGAGAAGTGAGACCTTGCAGCGCCAGGACCAGAAAAAAGATGGCTGTGAGAACTTTTTCGGTCGCACCCAGAGTCAGAAGTTTTTGCAAAATCTGACACAGCGCCGTGAGAACCGATCGAAGTCCCGCAAGGCCAGCAAGTGCAGTGATTGCTACGGCAATTCGTACCCCGGTATAAATATTTGGCGCGAGTTCGCCCGCGGTGACGGCAAGCTCGAGCAGAATCGTTCCGGTGGCAGCGGAAAAAAGCAACGCGTCGAAAGCGCTCGCGTTTTTTAAACCGAAAATGCGACGCAGCATCGAACCGGCGCCCGCCACTAGTAGCACGGAAACCGCCAGCGCGACGCACAGACCAAGCGTGTGCCAGGCGGTCATGATTTTGGAAAAAATCTTGCCGCGAAAAACGCTACTAGCGGCCGGAACTGAAGCAGGTACCAGACCGGCGCGGCGACCAGCCAAAAGCAGAGGAGCACTTCGATGATGGATGTTCTCGCGCGTGGCTCGTTCATAGACGCGCCAGTATAACAAACGTGCAACCACGCGCCGCGAAGGACATCGGGTGACATATCTCGCGCAATTCCAAAGTTGAGATCCTTCGGCGATCCTTATCGGATCACCTCAGGATGACATTGTGCCTTGAGGGCGCATTCGGGATGCTGCGAACAAAGTCGGCAAGGACCCGAACGCGCACCTCACACTGCGGACGCTACTTCATCGAGAAGCGCAAGCTGATCGGGCAATCGGTGTACGCTACGATGCCAACTTTGCAGAAAGTTCGCAAACCTGCGTGGCTTATTGAGACCACGCCAAATTTCATTCAGCAGAACGCTTCAGACCGCCGACCAGTCGCAGGAGACGTGTTTTTTGGGCTTCTACCTTTATAGGGCTTATCGGGAGTTGCTGACCGTCAGCGGCTCGTCAGTTTCCAATTTGCTGTTAGAGTTGGCCGTATCTTTCTTCATCGCTGAACCTTTTGCCAGGAGAAAGTCGTGGCAATTGCGATGGAGTTCGGGCTCGTGAATTTCGAGAAAAATCGTCGGGTGAAATTCAGTGATGGGTGCAGCGACGAAAATCTGATCTGATGTACACTGTAGCCCCCAGCGTCATTACTAATCTGGTACGCCGGAGCAAGAGTTTGAGAGAGAATCTTGCACGTCTGGATTTTCAAATTGCCTTCTGCCTGACGCTATTCATCGGTCTAATCGCCTGCTTATATACATTCGGCTTTTATCGAGACGAATCGGCCAGCGGCTGGAAATTGAAATTGCCTGGCTGGACTACCGCGTTTGAATTCTCGTTGGATACGCTTGGCGGCTTCAAATATAGCGGCCTTATCCTATCGAGCGTACTTGGACTGTTCCTCGAACTGTTGATGATTCGCTGGATGTCATCGGAAGTGCGCATCTTCGCGTTTTTGAAAAACTACATGCTGGTTTCATGCTTTCTGGGCTTCGGCCTGGGCTGCTTTCTTTGTCGCAAGCGAATCAACCTGATCGCCATGGCTGTGCCGCTGATCTCGATTGTCTTTCTGATTCAGTTCCCTTGGCGGCCAATGCGCGAGTTGATCAGCGCGCTGCCGTCGTATTTGGGAGTGGCTTCGGAAGTCAATTCCATGGGGATTCCCGCAGTGCCATTCTCCGGACTAGCATTGCTGGCGCTGGGGGCGGCGATTTCAATCACGGTACCGCTGTTTATTTTGAACGCCATGATTTTTGTCCCGCTGGGACAGATCGTAGGCGGGTATCTGGAGAGAGCTCCGCGTGGAATCTTCGCGTATTCAGTCAATGTGCTTGGAGGACTGGGAGGCATTCTGCTGTTCACGTTGCTCTGCCAGTACTGGCAGCCGCCGGTGGTCTGGTTCGCCGTAGCAGGAGTGCTGCTGGTTCTACTGGTGGGGAAAATCGCGCCACTGCGCTGGGCTGCCATCGTTACTTTTGGACTCTGCATGGCGCTGTTTTTGCTGCAGCCGCGAGGGATAGGACGCCAATATTGGTCGCCGTATCAGTATCTGGAAATTTCGAAACGAGTGGAAAACGGAGAAGTCATCGCGTATCAACTGGACACCAACCACACATGGTTCCAGCAGGTGGTGAATCTCTCGCCGGAATTTGTTGCGGCGCATCCGCAATTTTTTGAGCAGGTGCCGATCCAATGGGACGCCTATAACCTTCCTTATCATTTCTATGATAATCCGCCCAATGTTTTGGTTCTCGGCGCCGGAATGGGAAACGACGTCGCGGCTGCGGTCCGCAACGGAGCGGGACACGTGGTGGCAGTGGAAATCGATCCGCTGATCCAACACTTGGGGCGGGAATCCCATTTCGAGCGGCCGTATTCCTCGCCACAGGTCACCGCCGTTGTTAACGATGCGCGCAGCTATATTGAAAACAGCAAGGAGCGGTTCGATCTCATTGTTTATTCGCTGCTCGATTCGCACACCAACGTTTCCAATTATTCTTCGGTGAGGATCGACAACTATGTGTACACGGTTGAAGCGCTGGAGGCGGCGAAGCGGTTGTTGAACAACGACGGAATCCTGGTGCTGAAATTCCAGGTGCACACCTCGTGGATTGCGGGAAGGTTGCACGAGCTGTTGCAGAAAGTCTTTGCACAGGCGCCCATGGATTTTTATGCTGACGCCTCGAAGTACAGCAGTGGCGGGCATTTTTTCATCGTGGGATCGAGGAAGCGACTGGAGCAAGCGTTGTCTTCGCCGGAGCTGGCGGCGTACGTGAAGTCGCACAGCGGTGTGGACACGGGACAAGCTCGGCTGACCACCGACGACTGGCCGTATTTCTATCAACGCGAGCCGGGGCTGCCGCTGATTATCATCATCATGTCGGTCCTGCTGGTGGCGCTGACGCGGTTGTTGATACGGGAGACCGGAGCAGCGAGTACGGCAATCAACTGGCATTTTTTCTTCTTGGGAGCAGGGTTCCTGCTGCTGGAGGCGCAGATCGTGAGCCGAATGGCGATGCTATTTGGCACGACGTGGCTGGTTAATTCGATTGTGATCGCGGCGATTCTTGTAATCATCGTCATAATCAATTTTCTGGTAAATTCCTGGCCGTCGGTACCGGTGGGAATGGCGTACGGAGGAATCGCGATTTGTACGCTGGCTTCGTACTTTTTGCCGCTGGAGAAATTGTTTTTTCAGGAGTTTTGGGTCAAAGCGGTGGTCGCGACTCTTGCGTTGTGCTCACCGGTAGCGTTTGCGTCGATTGTTTTTGTTCGCAGCTTCGCGGAATGCAAGTTCAGCGGCCAGGCGCTCGGTTCGAATCTCCTAGGAGCGCTGGTCGGAGGCATGCTGGAGTCAGTATCGCTGTGGACCGGAATACGATCCCTGATTATTATCGCGGCGGTGTTGTACTTGCTTTCGTTCTTGTTTCTTCGTTCGGCAAAGACCGCGGATAGCAGGTTACCTGTGCTGCAGACAAGCTGATTCAAATCTTCGTGGCGTTATCCAGTACTCATTTTCCGAAGAAGGAATCCGTCAACAAGGGACCCCATTTGCAGGGCAGTCTAGGTTGGGGTGGACTCAATCGCGTGGGTGAGACGCGAGGTGCCTTTCTGCTGTTCCACAACAAATATCAGGCTCAAATCATTCCTAGGAGTTCCTTCTCAAGTGAGTCTGATGTGGTTGTCGGGTTATCCCCCGACACGTTGCCAACAACGAATTACTCGACGACCAGAGCAGTTTTTGTGGAGCCGATGCCGGCTTGTGAATTAAGATGCTGCGGATCGATGCCGACAACCGCAAAGTCCGGTGAGGACTCTGCCCGCCCCGCCGCTGATGGCTGCAGCAAGCAGTCCTTTCAACCAAATCAAGTCTTTTTATCGCCGCATGCTTGATGTGAATCCTTTAGCGCATTCTCATGATGTGGCGCTGGACTTTCACCGCTTACAGCCAATAAAATTGCACGCATCACGGGACTGCAATCACGGTTGCAGTTCGAGCTTTTCGTCTTAATTGAAGGACTTATGGGAAATCTGCACTGGAGGCGTGTTGCCTCCGGCGTCGCTCTGATCATTGCCACGCTGGCGGTGGTGCTGCTACACAAATTGAATTACAGCCGGGAGCATCAGTTCTTTGCCATCGCGCTTGTCGGCGCGTTCGGATTTTTGTTTCTAAGCCGCAACGAACCGGCACAAGAAGAACCCTGGTGGTAGGCGATGCGCCTAAGTAAGTAGGGCTAAATCTCCCGTCGGTGGGTCACAGCTATGTTCTTGTGATGCAGAGACGTCCGCACAGCCAAGAGTGGCTGGGCTAGCAATGCCTAAGAAACTGAGCCAAACGGCTGCTTGTGAAATGCAGGAACCGCATCGTCAAGTAAATTCTCTTTTTACCAGACCCTTCGTTTTTCAACGCCCGTCGCATCCACAATTTTCGCGTGCTACACTCCGACTTCATGAGCGACCCTATGCACTCTCCTCGCCTCTTTTCCACCCAAGCCATCCTCACAATTACCTTCCTCTCGACAGGATTCGCGCTTCCCGCCTTCAGCCGGCAGGGTCAGCAGCCCACTGCCATGGAGTTAAGCAAAAAGGAATCCGTGGCCTCCGCTTTCCTGCGCAGCACGGCGCTCCAGGAATACGAAGTGCGCTCCGCCGCCGAGGCCATGCCGGAAGAGTTGTACAGCTACCGGCCGGCAGAGGGAAAGTTCAAGGATCAGAAGCCTGAATTCGGTCCCGCCGAAGTACGCACGTTTGCCGAACAGGTCAAGCATGTGGCCTGCGCGAATTTTGCATTCACCTCAGAACTCAATGGCGATAAGCCGCCCGAAGGCTGCGACAAAGGCGGTCCGGACCCAGCCAAAACAAAACGCGAGCTACTGATCTATCTTCGCAACTCGTTTGCGGCGATTCGCAAGTCCTTCACGGCCATCACTGCGAAAAATCAATTCGATCCGATCGAAGGTCCTTATGCCGGCCCGAATACCCGCATGGGACTCGCCGTGGTGATCATCTGGCACAACGCCGATCACTACGGGCAGATGACAGTTTATCTGCGGCTGAATGGCATCGTGCCGCCGGCTAGCTGGCCGAGCCCGCCGCCGGTCAAAGACACCTACTGACGCCTGTGTGAAAAACGTCCGCACGGGCCGAGCATTAGTGTTTTTCAATATTTTCAACAATTTATTTTTCACTTCCCTCTTGACTCTCCCAAGGCACAGGAGCATCTTCAGTATCCTCCGTAATGCCCACCCTCGCTCGAAAGGAGTTCAGACAATGCCGCGTTTTTTGCACCAAATCAGCTATACCCCCGAAGCAATGGCGCAGCTGATCGCGCATCCGCAGGATCGCTTTGAAGCTGTGCGCGCCCCGATTGAAAAACTGGGCGGCAGAGTAGAGCACGGCTATTTTGCGTTTGGCGACCATGACGCTGTGCTCATCACCGAAATGCCGGACAACGTGTCCGCTGCAGCAATCGCTCTGGCGTTTGCCGGTGGCGGCACGGTAAGGAATTGCGCTACCACCACCCTGCTGACCGCCGCTGAAGCTCAGGACGCAATGCGTAAAGCCGCGACGTGCGGCTACAAACCAATAACGAAGGCGGCGACCGCCGCGAATCGTTAGCGTCCCTCAGGGGCGCGGACATTCGCCCGCGCCCCCTTCTGTTTTCTTCGCACCGATCTGTGATCAAAATAAAAACAAATCAACCTAGGGGCGCCCGCTGCGGCGGCCTGCGCACCCCAGCTTGCCCCGCCGTACGATGTGTGGTTTGCAACTGGACGCGACTAGTCCCGCGGATGCAACACGCCGGCCGCTACACAAAGGCACGGTCCAGTGTTGCTCGGTGTAGCTCGATTGAAAAAATTGGTGCTTGCGTTCAGTTTTGCCGCAGCGCCGGCATCGGGAACGGAATACTGTAGGTCTTCGAGCCCACGCCTACGCCGCCCTGGCAAGTGTTCGGGGGAGTGGTGCAAATAGAATGTGCGCCCTGGCATTCCGCGGCCCAGAACATCATTCCTAACATTCCCGGCGTGCTACCCGCGCCGGCTGGAGCGACTGTTTCCACGTACGTTCCGGTCGAGTTTTCGAGCGAACTGCTGAAGGTCGTGCACTCCGGGGCAGGATTTTTCCCGGTGACGATGTACAGGCTGCCGGTCATTTTTGCTGGAGCCAGCGGCGGCACTGGCGGCGTGATTCGCGGATAGCCGCTGATATGCTGCTGCCAATTTGATTCCGCGCTGGATGCGCTGGTCGGCTGCTTGTTGGGGACCATTGCGTTCGCATAATCCAGCACCGGCGCGCTGGTATTGAGCCAGTCGGTCGTCGCTTTTGCAGCCAGCGGCACCAGATATTGATCGCCGGCGGCCAGATCAATCGTCAACCGCGCCGCGGGATTGGCTCCGGTGGCGTCGTAAGGAAGAATCGCGCGGTACGCACTGATGAACGACTGCAGAGCGGTAAGGTTCGGGCTGGTGTTGTTCTCGTAGTCGATTTCAATTCCAACGCCGAGCTGCTTCGCCAGATTCGCGGCGTTGGTTCCCAGTTGCGCTCCGTTCGTGCTCAGCGCGGTGTCCCAATCGCTGGTGTAGGTGATGCCGCCGATCGAGAGCATCACGCGAATGTTATGGCTGGTGAAGTAGCTGACGACCGCGGCGTTCATTCCGATTGGCGCGCCGTTCACGGTTTGCGAATCGTTGGTTTGATTCAGCAGCTTCAGCGGATTCACGAAGCTCAGCACCACCAGGTTCACACTCGGGGTGCCGTCGCCACGATCAATCATCCAATGATTCGCAGTGTCGAAGTTGGTCATGTTTCGTACCGTGGCCCAGGTACAGAAATCATTGCTGCAATGCCATGCGCCGTAGATTTCCATTTGCGTAGCGCGTGCGATCGTGCTGGAAAACAACAGACATATGGCCATCACCGCTGGCAACCAGAGCTTTCTGAGCATCGAGGCCTCCATCCCGCTGAATTGCTGGGCTTAGGCCCCCTCTCTATATTCTGTACGGGTACGTTGTCAATCACGAAAATACCGGAGAAGTTGCGGTCGGGTCTGGCTTAGAGCATCGCGCTTAAAGCTTGCTTGGAGCCGTCGTTGTCAAACTGTAAACTGGCCGCCTCGGAAACCGCCGTGCCCTGTTAAAATCCACTCATGTGCAGTGACCCGCGTACTGCGTGGCTGGCGAACATTCGCCTCCACCCCATCAAAGGTCTCGATCCTGTCAGCGTGCCTGAGGCGCGCATCGGGCCGAATGGCGGGCTGGAACTGGATCGTGTGTGGGCGCTCTATTCGGTGGACGGCCAGTGGATCAACGGCAAACGCACCACCGCGATTCATCACATTCGCGCCGAGTATGACCCGCTAGTCTCGATGGTTACGCTTTCGGTTTCTGACAATGGGAAAAAATTCGACGGTTTGAGGCCGGCACGCTTCGCGTTTCCAGCGGACTACGAACGAGCTGCCGCGTGGTTCTCGGAATATTTTGATCAAACGGTCGTGGTGCGCCATGTGCCGGAAGGCGTTCCCGATGATGGCCTGGCTACCGGACCGACGATTGTTTCGACCGGCTCGTTGCAGGCGGTCTGCGAACTTTTTCCCAGTATCGACTTGCACGAAGCGCGTGAACGCTTCCGCACCACGCTGGAAGTCGATGGCGTGCCCGCATTCTGGGAAGACCAGCTTTTCGGCGAGCGCGAAAACTATCCGGTACGTTTTAAAATCGGCGAAGTCGCGTTCGAGGGCAGCAATCCATGCGCGCGCTGTCCGGTTCCTCCGCGCAACCCACGCACCGGCGAAGAACTAGTCGGCTTCCAGAAAAAGTTCAGCGAGATGCGCCGCGCTTCCCTGCCCGCGACATCGCCCGCCGCCCGGTTCGACCATTTCTATCGCTTATCCACCAACACCCGCGTCCCATCCACCGAAAAAGGCAAACTCTTACGCGTCGGCGCCGCGCTGGTGCTCTAGCCCGACGGGCGGGAACTCATCCAGGAATTTTGGTGTCTGAATGTCTTGGAGCGTGCGGCATGACAATCTTGTCTGCTGGCTGGGACCTGAAGAGCTTATGGGGATGACCCTGTACGTTGCATGGAGCCTGGGCCGTGCCGCGACTGCGCTGAACCGGAAAAGGCGTTCGCCCCATGTTTTGACCAGCACTCAGCGGCCGGCGGGCGCTTGCGGCAGGACGTCTTTTTCGAGCATCTGCTCTTTGCGGTACACCAGGGAGTTTATATCGTAGGGAGCAAGTTCGAAGTCATGGCCGTGCGTGATAGCATCCGTCGGACACGCTTCCACGCAATAACCGCAAAAAATGCATCGCGAATAGTCGATGTTGTAAACGGAAGCATAACGTTCGCCGGCAGAGATGCGATTGGCGTCGGTATTTTCCGCGGCTTCGATGTATATGCAATTCGCCGGGCACGCCGCCGCGCAGAGAAAGCACCCGACACATTTTTCTAGTCCATTTTCGTCGCGATGCAGGACGTGGATTCCGCGGTAGCGCGGCTGGAAATTTACCGGCTCTTCCGGATAACTTTCCGTCACACCCTTGCGAAACATCGTGCGGAACGTCACGCTGAAACCGTTGAACATGGTCCGGAAGACGTCGAACACTTCACGAATCGGGGATGCCATGAAACGAGTTTACCAAACCGCAGGAATGCGGGCAAACAACCGTGCGCTAGGCAGATTGCAGGCGCCGTCCGGTAAGCGCCAGAGCGATCTGTTTCCCGTGGAATCGGCCGTTTTCTATGAAAATTTCGCTGGTATGTCTCCCGCCAATCACCACGCCCGCCAGATATACACCTGGAATATTGCTT
This sequence comes from uncultured Acidobacteriota bacterium, assembly GCA_963731155.1. Classification (GTDB taxonomy): domain Bacteria; phylum Acidobacteriota; class Terriglobia; order Acidiferrales; family UBA7541; genus Acidiferrum. The sequence continues at coordinate 331,239 of CAVSVB010000009.1, read as the reverse complement.
TCGTGAGTCTCCGGGTCCATTTGCGGTTTTTTGGTCAGCGGATCAAGCCTCACTCCAAGACTCTCGATGAATTCAAAGTCCGGATGGTATCCCGTCAAAAGGAAAACCTGTTTCGCAGGAAAGGTCTTCCTCCACTGGGAATTTTCGATGATCACCGCGTCGGGCTTAATTTCTTTCACAACGGAGTTAAAGTGCATCGGAATCTGGCCAGCTTTAACGCGATTCTCGATGTCCGGCCTGACCCAGTATTTGATGGTCGATCCCAGTTGTCCGTCGCGGTGCACCATCGTTACTCGTGCGCCGTTGCGCCATAAATCGAGCGCAGCCTCCGCTGCGGAATTCTTTCCTCCAACCACGACCACATCCTGCTTCCAAAAAGCGTGTGGTTCCGTGTAATAGTGGGAAACGTGTGAAAGCTGTTCACCCGGCACGCCAAGTTCATTCGGCAAATCGTAATAGCCGGTCGCTACCGCGATTTTCGCACCGTGATACGCAACTTCCGATCCGTTTTCTGCTTTCGTAGATACGACAAAATTGCCATCTTCCCCCTCGAGTTTCGTTACCTGCTCATAAAGCCGCAACTCCAATCCGAAGTGCTCCGCAGCCTTGCGATAATATTTGAGCGCCTCCATGCGCGTGGGCTTTTCCGCGGCGCATACCAGCGGCAAATCTCCGATTTCGAGCAATTCGGGCGTCGTGAAGAACGCCATGTTGACCGGATAGTGGTAAAGCGAATTGCAAATCGCGCCTTTGTCAATCACCAGCGCCGTTAACCCGGCGCGCACGGCTTCAATCGCGCACGCCAGCCCGGTGGGACCCGCTCCAATACAGATAAGGTCGTATTTCTTCATAGATTTTTAGTTTGCCGAGGGAATGCCGGAAATGCAAATCGGGTACGAAGCCGAAGCCTCGCACCCGATTGTCTGCGGAAACTGTTCGCTGGATGTAAATGTACTACGCCGCCGTGTAGTCCGCGTTGGAAGATTCGGAGGCGGTCCCTTCCAACTGCGAGAGAATCTCGCGCAGCGTTGAAATCAACTCGTCGCGCGAAACGTGGCTCTTCTTGAACTGAATGCGAAACTTGAAAGCGTCATTCTGTGGTTCGAAGTGAAAAATGAACGGCTGCGGTCTCTGCGGACCGTTCTGCTCTTCCCGCCGTTCGCGGCGCGCCTCGTCGCGTGTCAAACCGCCTTGCAGAATGCGTTGAAACATCTCGACCATTTTCTTTTCGGTCGGCTGCCGCGCGATCTGTAGCAGCAGGGACTTGGACGTCACGCCATTCTCGACACATTTCTTGCGCAGCGGTTCGGGAATATTGAGCAGCGACAGCGTTTCCGTCACCGACGAACGCGCCCGGCCGATCTTCTTGGCCATATCCTCGTGCGTGTATTCGAATTGTGATGCCAACCGTTGCAAGCCGTCAGCCTCTTCGAAAGCGGTCAGATCCTTGCGCTGAATGTTTTCGATCAGCGCGATTTCCAGAGTCTCCGCGTCGTCAACCGTCTTCTCGATGCACGGCACTTCGCGCAATCCCGCGGCGCGCGCCGCGTGATATCGCCGCTCGCCTGAAATAATATAGAAGCAACCTTCGCTGGAGATAAAACGGACCAACAACGGCTCCAGCACGCCCTTTTCGCGGACAGACTCCGTGAGTTCGCGAAGATCTCCTAAGGCCTTCCGCGGCTGCTCCGGATTCGGGCGGATTTCGTCCACACGAATCATGCGGCCCACTGCTGCGCCGCTGTAACTGGTCAGTTGCTCGATGTAGTGCGCGTCATGCCGCATCTTCAGCGTGACGGGCAACCCTGCTTTCTTCAACACGTTGGATGACCTCCGCCGCAAGTTTCTTGTACTCGATCGCGCCCGGTGATTTTGGCGCAAACGTGAGAATCGTTTCTTTGTAAGCCGGACTCTCTTCGAGCCGCACATTTTTGCTGATCTTTGTCTTGAACAAAACCTCGCCAAACACGGTGCGGATTTGTCCGTGCGTGTCGCGCGAAATGTTTGTCCGCTTGTCAAACAGCGTGATGACCACGCCCAGAACCTTTAATCCAGGATTCGGCCGCGCGCGAATCCGCTCGTACGTCTCCAGCAGATCGTCAGTTCCTTCAATCGCAAAGTAAGCCGCCTGAATCGGCACCAACAAGTGAGTGGAGCTAACCAGCGCATTCACGGTCAAAATTCCCAATGACGGCGGCGTGTCCAGCACGACGTAGTCAAAATCTTTCAACACCGGCGTCAGCGCGTCCTTCAGCCGGTACGGTGCGTCGAACTGTCCGGCCAGCACTTGTTCCAACTTCGCCAGCGCCAATCGGCCCGGACCCACAAAAAGATTCGGGTCCTTCGTGGGTTTGATAACGTTGGCCATTGGCGTACGCGATTCGCTTAACACGTCAAACATCGACGACGAAACTTCGCCCGAAGCGAAAAATGCAATTGTGGAATTGGCTTGTGGATCGAGATCGATGAGGAGTGTTCGTTTGCCGCGATTTGCGATAGCTGCCGAAAGATTGATCGCCGTAGTAGTTTTTCCGACTCCGCCTTTTTGGTTGGCAATCGTGATGATGGCGGTCATTCCGATGCGCCTCCGTTCGCGCGGCACGCAATTTGTCTTGCGCTCCGGCAACCGGCTTCCCAGATGTAGGTGCCGTCCGTGATAAGCCCCCTATAGATAGGCTAACAATACGTTCGCAGCCGATTGAAGCGCAAGGAAAAAGTGGAAGTTGAGGAGCCTGGCGGTGGAAAACCTATAGAAGGACTCGTAGTGTGAGGAATCGATTCTGAGGACCGACGCCGTAATCCCACCTAAGATCTAGAAATCCAAGCCCCAATAATCTTCAGGCGGACTCTGCAGTTCCAGCCCTAATTCCCAGCCGGTGCGCCCTTCGTGGCCACGCCAAACGAGGACCGCCTTACAAACGTTTTTGTTCACCAGGTTCACTAGATCCAATTTCTGGCCCACCGGAAATCCCTGCGGCACCACGGCGAGGCAGCCGGTCGGACTAATATCTACGGTCCATCCTTGCGTCGAGTGCCTTTCGCGAGCTTCTTCCCATTCAATCGCCACCGGAACGCGAGAGTTCACGCGCTTCCCGGCGCGCAATTGCTTCATTCTCAGTTCGAAACTCTGTTCACTTCCGCCTGACACAGGATTCTCCTGTAAACGCACTCTTGCCCAGTTCTCGGAATCAATTCGATCTTTGCTTTCATTCAGAGTAGGCGACGTAATCAAAGCGGTCAATGAATTGGCGGTTCGTACTCTGTGAGTCAGTTACCCCTACAAAGGATTACCGCAGCGCAGACCGGAGGTAGGTCAGCATTCGGTAACCGGCAATGTAGCTGAATGGCATCAACTCCAGCGAATAGTGCCCGCAAGGCAACTCCAGCGTTCGGGGATTGGCACCGTGCGCGTGCAGCGCTTCCACCATGTTCTCGGTCAGCTCCGGCAGAAAAGTAGGATCGTACTTGCCGTAGACCATAAATGTATTTCGCTTTGCTCCCATGCCCAGCTTTACGTAGGGCATCGGGCTGACCGGCGCCCAGTATTCACGCAATTCGTCCACGGTTACGTGTTCGCGTAGGCTTTCCCACACGTGATTGGTGGTCATGCCGCCACTCACTACATCGGCAAAATACGTCGAAACGTGGAAGAAACCTCCAGCGTGTACTCCCTGGTCGTGCATCATCGTGATATAGCCAACCGAAGACCCGATGCTCGTGCCTAAGATCCCGATGCGCGTACATCCGCTCTGTTCCAGCCAACGCAGACACCGCTTCGCATCCTGCACCGCTTGCTGATTTGCTTGTAGAGTTAATCCGATATTCGAGCCAACCAGCTGGTCGGCGCGCTCGTGGCCCTCGGCCATTCGGCGGTCGTGGTACGGCAAACTCATCTTCAGAGCGGAAATGCCCAGCCTCTGCAGCCATTCGCACAACCCCCGCTGACCATGCCACTTCGCGTTCCAATTCGGCAAAACCAGCACAGCCGCGCGTTTGTCCTTCGCTGGAAACAGTTGCGCATGTACCGTGTTGTTTTCCGTCCAGGGAGACTTGATCGACGAGCTAAACGTAAGCACATTCTCTGAATCGAGCCGGTAATCGCTCGCTGGACCAGTTTCGTACCAATCCCGGCTGTTTTGCAGCGCTTGGCGCGCGCATTCCGCGAAAAAACCCTGCGGGTTGGCTTCGTCTGGACTTCCCCCAGCGTGCTCCGTACCCCATTCGAAAGGGCGTACGCGCCGGTTATCATCAGTCGTCCATCGCCGGTGCTCATAGCGGCGAATTCTCTGTTCGAACCAGTTCATGGCGCTCGTTATTCACTATAGCCCAACCGTTCGAGCTCACAAAATCGCGCTTCCTCGTTAGGCATCGGACACGCTTCGCCGTGTCGCAATTGAGGCCGTTGCACTCCTATGTCACAGTGGAGTGTGATCATCACTGTATTTTTCCTCTTCGGACTGTTGATTGGCAGCTTTCTGAACGTCTGCATCACGCGGATTCCTGCGGGTGTCTCCGTCGTGTCGCCGCGGTCGCGTTGCCCTGAATGTGGCGTTGCTATCAAGGCATACGATAATGTTCCGGTAGTCAGCTGGATCGTCCTGGGCGGCAAATGCCGCAACTGTCACACTTCGATTTCCGCGATGTATCCGACCATCGAATTCGTAACCGCACTGCTTTTTGCGGCTTGCTACCTGAGTTTTGGCCTCTCCGTCGCCACGCTTAAGTGGCTTTGTTTCAGTAGTATCCTGGTAGTGCTGATCGTTACCGACTACCGCGAGCGCATCCTGCCAGACCTGGTCAATTGGTTCGGCGTTGGCTTGGGTATTGCATTTGCCGTTTGCGTACCGCCGGCCGACGGCATCGCCGGCATGTTCCTGGGTCGCCATTTCGGCGCCACCCTCCCACGCTGGGCCCCTGGAGTCTTCGACGCCATGCTCGGAGCGATTCTGTGCGGCGGCCTTCTCTGGGCGGCAGCGCTTCTCTACAAAACGGTTCGCGGCCGCGAAGGCATGGGCTTTGGCGACGTCAAAATGATGTTTATGGTAGGTACTTTTCTTGGAGTCCGCGGCGCTTTCCTTACTATACTCTTGGGAACACTCCTTGGAACTGTTATCGGCGTGGGTGTCATTTTGGTCCTCTTTGCTTCCGGATGGAAAAGCGCCTTGGCCCGGCGGGCAAGTAAGATGGGTTTGGGCGGGATCGGCAGCCTGCGCTGGACCATCGCCAGCCGCTACCAACTTCCCCTCGGTACCTTTCTCGGTATCGCCGCGTTCCTCATCATGTTTTTTGGGCCTGGGACCCATTCGCGTTGGTCTTTGCTGCCGCTTGGCTAGAGAATCGCGCGCATGCCCTCACAACTCCTCATTTTCGTACATGTTCCCCAGCAGAGTGGATTTCCGTTTCCGCGGCTCTTTTTTGTGATGACCGCCGTGATCCTTGTCGGGATTCTCGGACTTGCCATATTCCTGCTGCGGCGCACTCTCGGCCGTTCGAACGACGCCGATCTTCCCGGCCACGACCCCGTCCCTCGCACAGAAAACGTGCCGGCATTTATGACCGCCTCCATGCAGGCGGTAATTTTGAAGCTTCGTGAGCAAGAAAAGGAATTGGAACGGCTACACAAAGCCGAACGCGAACGTGCCGAAAACACCGCTCGCTTAAGCGAAGAAGTCACGCGCAATATGCCAGCCGGCTTAATAGTGATCGGCGCCAATGGCCTGATCTCCGGCACTAATCCCGCCGCTGAACAAGCGCTCGGCATCCAGGGTCTGGTATTTCGCCGCTTCAGCGAAGCGCTCGGCGAATCAAGCACTCTCACCGGCTTGATTCAGCAGTGCCTTGCGGAGGGGAAAATTTTCCGTCGCGAACAAGCCGCGCACATCGCTCCCGACGGCAGCCATCGCGAACTCGGCGTCACCATCTCGCCGATCGGTCGCGGCGAGCAAAAAGCTACTGGCGCCATTTGCCTACTCAGCGATCTGACTGAACTGGCATCGCTGCAGAAGCAAATGCAACTCCGCGAAAATCTCGCCGCGCTCGGCGAACTTTCCGCCGGTATCGCGCATGAATTCAAGAATGCCCTGGCCACTATTTCCGGCTACGCGCAGATGATTCAATCCGATCCGAACGCCGCCGACACTCCCGAAAATGCCGCGAAAATTCTCGACCAGACGCGCAGCATCACCCACGTTGTTACCGAATTCCTGCGCTATGCCCGCCCGCTGGAAATCTCAGAGGAGCCTGTTGCGCTTCGCTCGCTACTTGATCGCATCGTATGCGAAATAAAAGAACTTCAGCCACTCGTGCAAATAACCGTCGACGGCGATTTCGCCGAGATTACCGGTGATGAAGGGCTGCTTCGCCAGGCGCTCCTAAATCTTGCCCGCAACGCCGCCGAAGCCGCCTCCAGCCACGCTACCGTTCCGTCCGTAATACTCCGCGGCGAAACGGTTCATTCCGCCGACGAAAACTTTCAACGCCTTCGCGTCCTGGATAGTGGCCCGGGCATTTCCGCCGATGTCCTGCCCAAACTCTTTCGTCCTTTCTTTACCACCAAAGTAAACGGCACCGGCCTCGGCCTGGCCGTCGTTCAAAAAATTCTTTTGCAGCATGGTGGCCGCGTCGAAGCGCAGAACCGCTCCGGGGGTGGAGCGGAGTTTATCGTTACGCTACCCGCGGCCCGTACGATTTCAGAGGCAGTAGAATCAAAAGAGGTCACCATCTAACGTATTGGGGACGCAATGCGCGCCCTCGGAGGTAGCACCGTGCGTAGCATCAAATTGTTCGCGTCATTACTCTTCGTACTCGGCCTGTCTTTCGCTTCTTCCGTCGCGATTGCCCAACAAGATCAATCACAAGCGAACACCGGCGATCCCGTGGCCGATGCCGCCCGCAAGGCCCGCGAGCAGAAAAAAATGGCCCCCAAGCCAAAAAAAGTCTTTACCGATGATGACGTCGCGACCAGACCGCCGGCCGATGTTCAGACTTCGACGGCTCCCGATAAATCCGACGATGTTGCCGCACAAGGTAAAGCTCCAGTTTCAAAGACCGACGCGGAGAAAAAGGAAGATCCCAACTCAGAAGCCGCCTGGCGCAAACGCTTTGCCGCACAGCGAAGGAAAATCTCCGATGCCGAAGAGGCGCTCAGCGTACTTCAGCGCGAAGCCGAAAAAGCGGATCTCCAGTATTACCCTGACCCGCAGAAAGCTTTGCAGGAACAATATACACGTGCGGAAATCAACGCCAAGAACGACAAAATCGCCGAAAAGAAAAAAGAAATTGCCGACCTCAAGCAGCAACTCAGCGATATGGAAGACCAGCTTCGCAGCTCAGGGGGTGATCCGGGCTGGGCGCGCTAGCCGCGTGAACGGGACAACTCGGAGTTCATCCTGATTTGCGGTGTCCGATGCCATGCACGCGCCCGTTCTAACCTTTTCGAAACCGATGGAACCCTTACTCCTCGTTGAAGACAAGACTGAACTCCGCGCCATGTTACGCAAAGCGCTGGAGCGTAACGGTTTTCGGGTTGAAGAAGCATCGGACGGCTCCGCCGCGATTCAGAAAATTCGCGCGAAGCGCTACCAGATGGTGGTTACCGATTTAAAAATGCCCGGCGCGTCCGGTTTGGAAGTGCTGCGCGAATCCAAGCAAGCTGACTCCACAATCCCCGTCATTCTGCTCACCGCGTACGGCTCGGTCGAAGAGGCCGTTTCCGCCATGAAGGAAGGCGCATTTGACTTCATCCAAAAGCCCGTCGACCTTGACCATCTAAAACTGCTTGTCGAACGCGCCACGCGCCAGCAGGAATTACTGCGCGAAAATCTCATCCTGCGTGAGGAATTTTCGGCGCGTTACGGCTTTCCGCGCATTGTGGGCGAATCCGACGTGATGAAAGCTGTCAGCCATCAACTGCAACGCGTCGCCCCGACCGAAGCCACTGTACTGCTGCTTGGCGAAAGTGGTACCGGCAAGGAACTCTTCGCGCGCGCGGTTCACCATCTCTCGAATCGTCGCGAACAGCCGTTCATCGCGCTGAATTGCGCGGCCATTCCCGAAGGCCTCGTCGAAAACGAACTCTTCGGCCACGAACGCGGCGCGTTCACCGGAGCCGGAAATCGCAAAGCCGGCAAAATCGAAATGGCCCAGCGCGGCACACTGTTCCTCGATGAAATCGGCGAACTCCCTCTCGCCAGCCAGGCCAAGCTTCTGCGCGTTCTCGAAGAACGCTGTTTCGAACGCGTGGGCGGCACGCAATCCATCGAAGTTGACGTCCGTATCATCGTCGCCACCAATCGCGATCTCGCCGGCCGCGTCCGGGAGAAGCTTTTTCGCGAAGATCTGTACTTCCGAATCTCGGCCGTGCCACTCACCATTCCTCCGCTACGCGAACGCGACGGCGATCTCGTTTTGCTCGCCGCACATTTCCTGGAAAAATTCGGCCGCGAATTCGGCAAGGGCCAACTCTCCCTCAACGATAGCGCTCGTCGTCAGCTTCTCTCCTGTCCCTGGCCCGGCAATGTGCGTGAACTCCAGAACGCACTGGAACGCGCCGCGATCCTCACCGACGGCCCGGAAATCGGCCCGGAATTATTGCCGTCCGTCGCAATTCCCGTGCGAACGGAAAGTGCTCCTGCAAATCTTGTTCCCGATTCTTTTTCCTGGGAAGGCAGCCTGGAAGACGTCACCAATCGCGCGCAACTGCACGTCGAACGCATTCTGCTCGAAAACGCCCTTCGCGAATGTCGCTGGAACAAAACTCGCGCCGCCGAAAAATTGGGCATTGCACCCAAAACGCTGCTAACCAAAATGCGCGCCACTGGCCTGGAAAATTAATCCCGGCTCCTAACGGAGCGAAGTAGGCCCGAGTCCTGGCGACCGTTGTCATTCCGAGCGCAGCGCAGCCTAGTTAAAGAATCTCAGCTAGGTCACTAATTTACCGACACTGAAGGACGAAGGGAGTCATTCCCGACGTAAAATAGCCTTCGTCATTCCCGTATGCAGCGCCACCGTCCCTCCCGTCCATACGCGCGCGTTCACTCCGTCGTATCCGCAGCTCCTCATCAGCTCAGTCAACTCCGCAGGCTGAAAAAACCGCGCCACGGACTTCGGCAAATACGAGTACGCCACTTTATCCCCGGAAATCATCGCGCCAATCCTCGGCAACACCTCGCGAAAATACCATCGGTACAAATCTCCAAACCACCCCGGCTTCGGCTCGGTAAATTCCAGAATCGCAATTGTCCCGCCAGTCTTGAGCACGCGACGAATTTCCAGCAATCCCGCCTCATAGTTTGCTAGATTCCGAAATCCGAATGCCGCCGTCACCAAATCAAACGATCCATCCGCAAACGGCAACCGCAAGGCATCGCTCTCCACAAACGGAATCGCACGCGCCCCGTTTTCCGCGGTGGCCTCGGCCGCTTTTGCTCGCGCTCGCACCAGCATCGTGTGGGCAAAGTCCGCGCCCCAAACCCGCGCCTTCCCTCGCTGGCTCAATGCAAATGCCAGGTCCCCGGTCCCGCAGCACAAATCCAGAATTGTCGCGTCGCCACGCTCCAGAATCGGCTGCAGAATCTTAGCCGTACGCGCGCGCCACATCCGGTCCATCTGCAGCGACAAAATGTGATTCAGGAGGTCGTAGCGCGGCGCGATCTGCGTAAACATCTCGCGCACTTTGCGCGACGCGTCTGTCTCAGTCGCCGCGCCTTCGGGACGCGTCCCATTGGGCACTTTGCGCGATGCCGCAACCTCAGCCATGCAGCACCGGGTGCGCTTTGGCCAGTGGCGCCGTCACACGCAAGATGAGTTCCAGTTTTTCCGGTTCGCGCGCGTCATACGTCGCGGCTTTTCCGATTCCCGGTGTCAGCACAAATCGCAGTTTCCCGCTGCGCGTCTTCTTGTCCGATCCCATCAAGCGAATCAGTCGCTTGGCGGGCACGTCGGGCCACGCCGGCAATTTCCCCATCCGCCGTATCAACGACATAATGCGCGAAGCATCCGGCGCCGGCGTCACTCGAACCTCGTGTCCATACAACGCTGCCGCCATCATTCCCCATGCCACAGCTTCGCCATGTTGGTATTTCTTATAAGCGGTCGCACTCTCCAGCACATGCCCAAACGTGTGTCCAAAATTCAAAATTTCCCGCAACCCGGATTCGCGCTCGTCTTTTCCCACCACTTCCGCTTTAATCTCCACTGACCGTGTAATCACATGCTGCAAAGCTCGCGCATCGCGCGCCAACAATTTCTCGAAATTCTTTTCCAGGAACGCAAAAAGCTTCGCATCCGCAATCACGCCATACTTAATCACTTCGGCTAGGCCGCCGCGAAATTCTCTTTCCGGCAGCGTCCCAAGCGCTTCCGCATCTACCACCACCAGTCGGGCAGGGTAGAACGCCCCCACCAGATTTTTGCCTTCCGGTAAGTTCACACCGGTTTTCCCGCCGATCGCGCTATCGGTTTGGGCTACAAGTGTCGTCGGCACCTGCACCAGCGCCACTCCGCGCAAATAACTCGCCGCCGCAAATCCGGCGACGTCTCCCACTACTCCGCCGCCCACCGCAACCACCACGGCCCCGCGGTCCGCCCCAGCCTTCACCAGGCTCCGCGCAATCGATTCCACGCTCTGCAAATTCTTCGCTGACTCCGCATCGTCAAACGTATGCACTTGCGCAGCCTTCGCCCCTCCCAATCCGCGCAGCACGCTCTTGCCAACCCCGGCCCACACTTTTAGCGATGTCACCACATGCACACTGGAATATTTTCCGACTTTCGCGATCTCGCGCGCCAGCCGTTTCAGCGCACCCGCCCCGCATACCACCGCATAACTCCCCGCCGCGGATCGCACTCGGATACGTTTAATTTTGCTCATGGAAATCTTTTAACTCTAACATATAGCGCATCTCGTCCCGCGCCGCGCGCCCTTGCGCGATTGCAGAATTGTTCCTACCATACTTAGGGTTTCAGGTTTCAGGGTTTGTTTTATAAAACCCTGAGATCAAAAACGCTTTCGGGGGATTGTTTCGCAAAATCTGAAAGAAGCTGTACTTACCTAGTTCTAATACGTCCGCAAGAAAACGTCCTATGACCTCGTCCTCCAAGACCTACCAAGCTGATTACGCCGTCGTAGGTTCAGGCGTCGCTGGTCTGCGCGCCGCCATTGAACTCAGCAGCGCCGGCAGCGTCCTCGTCCTCGCCAAATCCAATCTCAGTGACTCCGCCACCGCCTGGGCGCAGGGCGGCATCGCCGTAGCACTCAGCGACGAAGACGAAATCGCTCTCCATGAACAGGACACGCTCAACGCCGGAGACGGTCTCTGCCGCCACGAGGCCGTGGCGCTTCTCGTCGAAGAAGGCCCTACGTACATTAATCAGCTTATCGAATGGGGCACCGAATTCGATCGTGCCGGCACCAAACTTGCCTTCACGCGTGAAGCCGCGCACAGCCGCTCCCGGATCCTCCACGCGCACGGCGATTCCACGGGACGCGAAATCAGCCGTGCTCTTCTCGCCCGCGCGCACAAAATCCCGCATCTCCATCTTTGTGCGCACTCTTTCACCACCAGCCTGATTCTCGAAGATGGCCGCGCCGTTGGCGTCCGCTTCCTCGACGAAAACGATGGCTCGCTTCACGAAGTCCGCGCCCTCGCGGTTCTTCTCGCCACCGGCGGCCTCGGCCAGATCTATCGTGAAACCACCAACCCCGGCGTAGCCACTGGCGACGGCATGGCCATCGCCTACGAAGCAGGCGCGGTCCTCTCCGATATGGAGTTCGTGCAATTCCATCCCACCGCGTTAGCCATCCAAGGCGCGCCGCGTTTCCTGCTTTCCGAAGCCCTGCGCGGAGAAGGTGGCGTCCTCCGCAATATTCTTCTCGAGCGCTTCATGAAGCGCTACGCCGAAGCGCAGGAGCTTGCTCCGCGCGATGTCGTCGCTCGCGCCATCGTCAGCGAAATGCATCGCACCAATGCGCAACACGTATACCTGGACATGACCGCCAAGTCCGCCGAGTTTCTGCAAAAACGCTTCCCGCGTATCTACTCCACCTGCCTGAGCTACGGCCTCGATCTCGCCACCGATATGGCGCCGGTCTGCCCCGCTGCTCATTACATGATGGGCGGAGTCAAGACCGATCTATGGGGACACACTTCCGTTCCCGGCCTTTACGCCGCGGGAGAAACCGCCGACAGCGGTGTCCACGGCGCCAATCGCCTGGCCAGCAATTCCCTTCTTGAAGGCTTAGTCTTCGGCGCGCGCAGCGGTCAGGCTATGATTGCCGACCGCGCTTCGGACAAGTCACAGAAGGCCGCGCACGGGGCCAAGTTCAAAGCATCCGCTCTGCCCGGCAACCCAGCTCCCAAGCCCGATTCGCATTCGCACGATGGAGCGGGAGGTCACGCAACATCCGCCATGAACCATTCGAACTCGTCGGCAACGTCGCGCTCGGCAGTACCTCACTCCGCGAAATTAAGGGCCGCAGCCGCTTCACATTCCACCCACACACACGCCGCAAAATCAGCTCTATCCGCCGCCTCTGCATCTTCACCAGGACACTCCACAAAATCAGCAGTAGCGGTTTCCGCCGCACCCGAAGAAGCACTCGACCCGCCCGCCGTGGCCGCAGCCCTTATGCAAATCCGCGATCTCATGTGGCGTCACGTAGGTATCATGCGCAACGGCAAAGAACTCTCCGCCACCGTCGCACTCCTGGAAAACATGAAACTGCCTCGCTCCGAACATCCCGGCCGCCAAGACTACGAACTTTCCAATCTCCACAGCCTAGCTTTATTGATGGCCCGCTCCGCCCTGGCCCGCGAAGAGTCCCGAGGCAGCCACTACCGTTCAGACTTCCCCTACCGCGACGACGACCTCTTCCAAAAACACTCCCTAATCAAACGCTCTAAAGACGTCACCTTCGAATCATAGCCCATTGTTTCTGCGGCACACGAAGCAGCTTTCCGTCTGTCTCTCGTCCCATTCACTTTTTCGAAACCAACAGCGACGCAACTCCGGCACTCCCCATCGCCAGACCCGCGCAAGAAAATAGAACTACCCGAAACCCCGCCAGAAATGCTTCCGACACGTCATTCCTAACGGCCGTACTCGTACTGACATCCAAATTCTTCGGCAACTCCATTCCGGCAAGTTCAATTTCCTGCGAACGAATTTCTTGTGCGGTTTCAGGCGTCAGCGAAAGCGATGGAAGACGGCGATCCAAATGCGCCGCGAATATCTTCACCATCACGATCCCAAATACGGCAATGGCCAGCACTCCGGCCAAACGTGCCACGGCATTGTTGATTCCCGATGCGGCGCCGCTGTGATCCTTGTCCGCTGAACTCATCACCACGGTCGTCAACGGAGCGACCGTCACCGCCATTCCTAGTCCAAGTACCAACGCCGCGGGGAAAAACGTACGCCAGTAGCCACCGCTTCTCGTCAGCATCATGGCAAAAACTGCAAAGCCTGCGGCAGCCAACAGCGGCCCCACAATCAATGGAATCTTTCCTCCATAGCGGGCCACCAACCCGCCGGACCACCTCGACAGGAAGAACAGCAACAAGATTACCGGCAGGCTTGCCGCTCCCGCGGCCGTCGCCGAGTATCCGTAAACCTGCATCAACGCAATGGGAAATAAAAAGAAAAAAACGCCAATCGCTGCGTAGAGAAAAAGCGTCAAAACGCTTGCGCCAAGAAACGAACGCGACTTGAAAAGGGCCAGCGAGACCATCGGTGGGGTCACGCGCGATTCGACCCGCAAAAACGCCGCTAGAGAGACCAAGCCTCCTGCCAGGCTAGCAACCACAATCGGACTGCCCCATCCCGCCTTCGAGGATTCGAGAAGTCCGGTAACCAAGCCGCCGAGGCTCGCCGTCGCAAGCAACGCGCCCACCCAATCGAGTCGCTTCATTTGCGGATTCCGGCTCTCCGGTACCTGCCATAGCGAAAGCGCCACTACTGCAACGGCCAGCGGAACATTCAGAAAAAATGCCCATCGCCAGGACGCGTGTTCGATCAGCCAGCCACCAACTACCGGACCCAATGCCGTAGTCATCGCCGTAAAGCCGGACCATGCTCCAATCGCACGACCGCGCGTTTCTTCCTCGAACGAGGCGCTGATGATTGCCAGGCTGCCCGGGACTAACAGCGCCGCCCCAATTCCCTGCACCGATCGCGCAATGCTCAATACGCGAATACTTGGCGCCAAACCGCAGCCAGCCGATGCCGCCGCGAATACTCCGACGCCCACCAGAAACACCAAACGCCGGCCCAGCCAGTCTCCCAACGCGCCGCCCGCAAGAATCAACGCCGCGAGAAATATGCCGTACGATTCGATCACCCATTGCACATCCACCACGCTGGCCTGAAACGTACTCTGAAATTTCGGCGCGGCAACGTTGACGATCGTGCTGTCAATAAATGCCAGGCTCGATCCAAGAATCGTCGCTGCCAGAATCCACGGGCCGGCTTTTTCCGCGCACTCCTTGCCCATGCTCCCGGAACGAATCGCCAGTTCATCGCATGGCGTTTTCATGGTTGGTTAACTCCCGCTCGATTCGATGCGCTCTCAAACTCCATCGGCCCATCTTCTACTGGAACTCCCCAATAGCCGCGACAAATCCTCCACTGTAATCACTGCGACAGAGCCTGTGGCGGCACCCGGAGGCCGCCTCTTCTTTCTATTTTTGGAGAATCCCGTCAATTCAAGGGCCGCCAGTTCAAGGCCCATTAGTTCAAGGATGGATATTTATGGCCAGCGAAAAAACAACGAAGCGCGGCGCGCAAAAACATTAAGAAAGCGGCCGCCGCCGCAAAAACAAAGCGAACCATCGCACATCTGCCCAAAGCAGTTCGCACCGCTCTCGGTAAGCAAGCCGCAAAGGTACGCAAACGCCAGCACGCTTAATTATTTCGTCTGCAATTCGCGCACACTCTCCAGAACCACGTGCCCGACAATTCCCAGGCTTTTCGCACTGACCTTGTCCATTGTGTCCTGTGCCGTATGCCAATAGCCGGCTGAGTTCACCAGGTCAATAATGTCCGCCGACGGCACGTTCCGCTGCAAGAAAGACAAATGATCGTCGTCCACCGGCATCGTCTGGTCCACAAATATCGCTCCATACCCCAACCGCTTCGCCGTATTCCAGATCAGGTCCACCAGTTCTACCGTCGAGTACTGTTCTCGCTCCAGTTGCAAATTTTTTCCGCCAACCAGGTCCGCCAGAATCATGGCACGAATCTTCTTCAGATCGCCGCTCGCCGCCATCTTCGCTGCCATTTGCCGGCTCCCATAACGATTGTCCGGATCTTGCCACTGCTGCCGAACGGCTTCTTCACCGTCGAAAAACGCGATCCAAATCGAATAGCGCGGACGCATTTCACACATTCGCCGCGCCATCTCCAGCATCAGGCCAGTGGACGATCCGCCGTCGTCCGCGCCCACAAAGTTATCCAGCCTTTTCGTATCGTAGTGCGTTCCCAGCAGAATAATTCCCTGCCGTTCGCCGGGAATTTTCACCACGATATTTTTCATGGCCAGGCGGCCCGCGGGCGTATCCGAAGAAAACGCATCGGTATCCACGGTGCACCCAAAACTGGAAAGCTGCGAGGTAATGTAATCTTGCGTTTGCGAAATGGCCTGCGAACCGGAAGGCCGTGGACCGAAGGAGACCAGCTTGGCAACGTGGTTGTAAGCAAGCGCTCCATTGAACCCTCCGGTCTTTTCCGGCGGCAACGAGTCCTCCGGAACTTGTGGCGTCGCTACGGGAACAGAGGCGGACGGCTTGCTTGCAGCGCTCGCGTGGTCATCCGTCCGATTCGCTTTACAACCTGCCAGCGCGGGCAACAGCAACACGCTGCAAATCGCCAACCGTAGACACAGTGCTTCTCGGGTCTGCCAGCATAATTTGCATTTCATGTATCAGCCCCTTGCTTCCGCTGCCAGCCGTTTTGCTCTTCGCCGCACCACCGCCCACGAAACCGCGACGCCGACGAAATACAAAATGGTCATTACGCCCATTACCAGAAGCATGGTCACAGCGTCCGGAGTCGGCGTAACAATCGCCGCAACCACCGTAATCACCAATATCGCGTACTTCGTATTCTGAATCAGAAACTTAGGCGTAACGATTCCGAACAGCGTCAGGAAGAAGATCAGCACCGGCAACTCGAACACCAGTCCCAGCGCCACGATGACCAGAAGCACCAAATCAAAATAATCGTCAATCTTGATCAGCGGCACTACCGGGCCCTGAAAGCCCACAAGAAAGTTCAGGATGTGCGGCAACGCCAGAAAATAAGCGAAGGCAATCCCCGCCAGAAACAAAAAGACCGTGGAAAACAGAAATCCTGTCACCGCCGATTTTTCGTTGCGATACAAGGCTGGAGCAACGAACAACCAGACTTGATACAGGATCACCGGCGAAGCCAGAACGATACCGATGTAAATGCTCAATTTGATCAGCAGGCTCAGGTAATCCGTTGGCCCGGTATAAAACAAATCGGTTTTCAGGCCATGCGCCCTTAGCGCACCTTGAATCGGCACGACAATGACGTTCACGAATCTCGGTGCCGCGAACCATCCGATTCCGGCGCCGACGAGCACCGCGAGCAGCGAATTGATGATGCGTTTGCGCAGCTCGACCAGGTGCTCGAAAAACGTCATCTGCCCGCCGCCCTCTTCCGGCGCGGCAGGCTCGCTGGTAGTTTTTTCAGGCTGGTTGTCGCTGGTCATTGGCGGGCCGTGGGCCAGGTTCCATCTTTTCGGATTCTGGCGGAGGTTCCTTCCGTAACAGGTTGGTCACTGACTGGTTGTTGCGTGACCGATTGCTCCGTGGCTGGTTGTTCGGTGACGGCGTTCTCGCCGGAGGAATGCGCTTCACGCGAAACCGCTTCCGTGACCGGCGAAATAACAGGCTCAGGCGGCGTCACAGTTTCCGATAAGATTTTCGGCGTTTCGGTGCCAGCAGGAGTCGCGGGCTGTTGCGCGCTGCCGGCAGCGGCTGCAGATTCTTGGGCTTTCTTGAATTCCGCGTCGCGCGCCTGCCTCTCGATGGTCCGCATTTCTTCTTCAAAGGCCATCTTGAAATCAGTGGACGCCTTGCGGAACTCAGCCATCATTTTGCCCAAGCCGCGCGCAAGCTCCGGTAGCCGGTGCGGTCCAAAGACCACCAGCACCACGATGAAGATGATCACCAGATGGGGAACGCTAAACATGGGCGGTTAGGTGTAGCCGTGTTACGCCTCTCTGGCATCATAGAAAGGGTGTACGACACTGTCAAACCAGTCTTTTCCTTTAGCCGTGATATACTTTATTATCGTAGCGGGTAAAATCTCTGGTCGCGTGAGGGCCGAATGAACCAGAATCGTCGCGGCTTCGTAGTTATTTTCACCGTCTTGGTCGCATCTGCCGTATTTGGATGGATTTACGGGCCTTCAGTCCGAGCCACCTCCACGGCTGCGGAAGACGGCCAGTCTTCCGTCCGCGAATTCACCACGGTACTTGACGTCGTTCAGGCGAACTACGCCGAACCGGTGGACGTGGACAAAGAGGTGTACCAAGGCGCTATTCCCGGCATGCTCCGCGTCTTGGACCCGCACTCCAGCTTTTTTGATGCCCGCCAGTTTGCGCTGCTGCGCGAGGACCAGCGCGGCAAGTATTACGGCGTTGGGATGATCGTCGCGCCGCGCGAAAATCACACGGTGGTGATGGCGCCCTACGTTGGCGCGCCGGCTTACAACGCGGGCCTGCGCCCCGGCGACATGATCGTCAAGGTCGACGAAAAGTCCACCGACAATCTTTCCACCACCGAGGTTGCAGACCTGCTGAAGGGGCCCAAGGGCACGGTAGTCAAGATTGTCGTCACGCGCGAAGGATTTACCGAGCCACTCTTGTTCACCGTCACCCGCGGTGAAATTCCCCGTCACTCCGTGGACATCTCATTTTTGATCAAGCCGGGAATCGGCTACATTCGGCTCTCATCGTTCAACGAGACCACCGATCGTGAAATCGAAGAAGCTCTGAAACAGCTGAACGTCAACAATCTGGACGGGTTGGTTCTGGACATGCGTGGAAATCCGGGCGGCCTTTTGAATGAAGCGGTCGCGGTCGGCGACGTGTTCCTGGAAAAGAATCAGCTGATTGTTTCACACCACGGACGGAGCTCACCGGAACGCCGTTACTATGCAGTGCGCGGCAATCAGGGCGTGACTATTCCGCTCGTAATCATAGTGAATAATAATTCCGCTTCGGCCACGGAGATCGTTTCCGGCGCCGTGCAGGATCATGACCGCGGATTGATCGTCGGCGAAACCACGTTCGGCAAAGGATTGGTACAAACTGTGCAGCCGCTGAGCGAGAACACCGGCTTGGCCCTCACCACCGCGCGCTACTACACGCCCAGCGGACGATTGATTCAGCGCGATTACAAGACCGTTTCACTCTACGAATATCACTACGAGCGCAAAGTTCCCGAGCATCCCACGGAAATCAAGCTAACCGACAGCGGCCGGCAAGTAACGGGCGGCGGCGGAATTACTCCGGACATCATCGTGGCGTCTCCGAAATATACTAAGTTCGAGCAGGAACTTTTCCGCGCGGATGTTTTCTACCCGGCGGAAGCTGGTGTAGGCGGATTCACACGCTACTACCTTGGTACCCGGCCAACCATCACGCACGAGTTCACCGCTGACGATGAAGTGATGCACCAGTTCCGGAACTACCTGACCAAGCACAACGTGCGTTTCTCCGAAGCTGAAATCTCGGAAAATCAAGAGTGGATCAAGCGCAAGATTAAACAGGAAGTTTTCATGTCCA
Organism: uncultured Acidobacteriota bacterium; assembly: GCA_963731155.1. Lineage (GTDB taxonomy): Bacteria > Acidobacteriota > Terriglobia > Acidiferrales > UBA7541 > Acidiferrum. The sequence continues at coordinate 312,425 of CAVSVB010000009.1, read as the reverse complement.
CTTTCGGCATGCAGGATGGTTTTAAGGTCCTGCTGGAAGCTGACCCGCAGCTACAAAAAGGGATCGAGGCGATGCCCCAGGCACGCGCTCTGTATCAGAACGCCAGAAAGATTGTCGCGCAACGCACCGGCGGCGCGACCGATCAGCCCTGAGTTAGTTTTAGAACGATTTACGCGAAACGCGTCCTCTTTCCAGGGTTGGAAAGATTCTTGTCCTTTGTTAAACTTACAAACACTGCTCGTGGGCGAGTAGCTCAGTTGGGAGAGCGCATCGTTCGCAACGATGAGGTCGCCGGTTCGACCCCGGTCTCGTCCACCAAATCCCAATAAAAACGCACTTTTTTACAAATCACCCGGCAACGGGTGGGTCCGGGTTTACCGCAGGATGATTCGCGGTGGCTTGGCGTACTTCCCTTCTAGCTGAATCCTATGTGAAGCTGAAACAAAGGAGCCGAAGTCCATGCGAACCACCATTCCCTGCCCGAACTGCAAGAAGGCGACTCTGACCGTGGAGTTGTTTGGATCGTTCACTTGGCGAAAGATATGCTGCAGGGCGCATACGCGGCTCAGTGCCCCGTGTGCGGTCAGGTTTCCGGGTCTGTAATCTTCAGACCCGAACCAATCGGTGTAACGGCCTATTGATCCAAGTGATCGCAAAGGCGGACGGTCCATTTCTCACCGCTAGCGTTGCCCGCTTGGCAATGTATCTCGATAATTGGGCGATAGGCAACCTTGCTGAGGGAGACCATTCGCGCCGCACGCGATTGGTCCGCGCTATCCATTCTGGCGCGGACCTAATATTCTCGGCTGCAAACGTGGCGGAACTCTCGGGGCCTCGGGGGCGGTCTGCCGATTCCGTACACGAATTTCTAGACGAACTCGGTCCTCATTGGTTTCCAGTGGAACTTGACGCAATCGAAGTTGTGAAGCGGGAGATGAGTGGCGCCAGTCCCGAACGTGTCCGCGTATCGCGTAATTTGTTGATCGATTACATGAACGTTCGTTTGCGGGACTGTGCGCCGGGCTCCGGAAAGATTATTGAGACGTCCGATGACTTCTTTCGTCTGGGAGCCGTAATGGACTGGGTAGCTGAACAGCGGGACTCCATTCGAGAAGGCTCCTCGAACATGGATGAAGTATTGCGAAAACTTATTGCGGAACACACGCGTCAGTTGAACGAGAGCCCGCGTTCGCTGGATGAAAAGCTGCCACCAATAGCATTCAGCCCGCTGCGGCCAGCCTGTTTTGCCTACATCCATCTTGTGCGTACGTTGGTGCAAGACCGGATGCCTCTGCGGAATGGTGATGGCCTGGACTTCTCACACGCGGTCATGGGAACGGCATTTGCCCACCGCGCAACGCTCGGACAAACAATGGAAGCATCGAGTTGCAAGACTACCTAAGCCGAATGGGCTTGCGCGCGTTTACTCGGCGTCAGAACTGGATAATTTGGTGGCTGATATGGAGTCGGCGGTAGTTTTGCCAAAGGTTTCCTATAGGCAAGATTTCAGCCTCTTTGAATCCGGGTTTGATTCACTTTCCATCTCGGCTGTGGCGCGCGCGAACAATTTTTCACATGGATTTTTGTCGGCGGCCAGGCGTCGCACCGTACAAATGCAGGGGAGCGTAGTTTGCATCGCCACGTGATAAGGCTTACCAAGACTTAGCTTATACGTCGACAGAGCGACCGACAGCTGCCACCAGAGAAATCCTAGCAACTCGAAGCCAAATGTATATAATGGCTTCGCTTATTGTCCCTGAGCAAGTACGAGGTCGTTCTGGAGCAACGACAGCACGAGGCTGCACTGGTAACGTTCTGGGGTTTAGTTCATCTCAGCTGGTCAGTACTTCGACTCGGAGGAAAGGGTGTGCAACTTTCGACAGTCCGTATTCTGGTGGTGGATGATTTCGCGTTGTATAGACAATCCGTAGTTGAGCTGTTGGGAAAAAGACCGGAATTACAGGTCGTGGGCGAAGCGTCCGACGGACTGGAAGCGCTGCAGAAGGCGGTAGAATTACGACCGGATTTGATTCTGCTGGACATCGGCCTGCCGAGCCTGAACGGAATCGCAGTCGCTCGACAAATGCGGAGTCTTGTCCCAGAATCTAAAATCATCTTCTTGACGCGAGAAACTTCTGCCGACACGGTGCAAGAGGCCCTAAGCGTGGGAGCATGGGGCTACCTTACAAAATCTAAGGCACAAGCCGACCTGTTCGCTGCCGTGGAAGCAGTCCTCTCGGGAAAGACGTTTATCAGTAACCTATCAGCAACTAACTTCCCACCTGAGACGCACTTCCGCCACTGAGTGGGACATCGCCAGCACTCGACGCCAACGTGGAGGATTTATCCTCGCGAGTGTCTTTCGCGATCGACGCCAATTGCCTCGCAGGAACGGTAAAGCGAGAGCAGCCGCAATCCAAGCAGACCAACACGTTCGGAAATACCCAGACGCCGGGTTTGTCCAGATTTTTGGGGCCGGAGAAATGAATGATCATCTCAGCATCGAGTTCTACCTCATTGCCCGACCCGCATAATTGACAAGACATAAAGGGCCTCCGTGCGACCATTAAAGACGGCTATAGACCGCTGGCCAGGAGAAGGAGAATTGTTTTATATACCTCTAATTGGCTTTCTATGTAAATAAAAAATCCTTGAAAACGTTGAGTGGATGCTGAGTACGGCAGCCCAGCTCGATGCCGAGCAGCAACAAATCGAATACGAGCAGTCGGAAATCGAGTGCCTGAAGCAGAACCTCGTTGTACTCAACACACCCTTAACATGCTGGTTGATGCCCTCCATAGATTATGGGTGCGCCCGCAGGACAAGAACTGGTCGAGGCCACGTTAGCCGATCTCCTGCGAGAGCGCGGCATAGCACGCGTGCTCCAAGACATCTCGAACATGCCGGGATTTGCAGAGATGTCGAAGAAGTTCGATCCGATAACGGCGGACTGGACATACATCCGATGGCTCGGCGATCGCAAAGGCATCGAAAAGCTAACGAAGACCTGGGATAAGACGGTCGTTGACCGAACGGATGAACTAACAAGTTGGGTCGATTTTTGCTATCGAATCAGAAAGCGCGTAGCTAATCCCAAAACGGCGGCCCGCCGCTCCGTCGAGTATAGTATCAACGACCTTACGATACCGACCGGTTTAGTACTCGGAGTTCGCGGCCAAAACTGAGACTGATTATCCGGCCTGACAGATTATCCCTGCTTGAGCCGTCGCGACGCGTCCATCAGACTCTCAGAGCCCCGAGCCGCCGCGGCAGCGAGAAACGCACGTCGCGACGATCTCGTCAGAAGACGTACCAAATCAAATACAGCCATTATCACTGCTGGATCGGAACTCAAAATAAGCACTTAGGGAAGCAAGATTCGAGGACCATTTGAAACGGAATGTATTGTGCGGCCTGCCAATACTCTAACTGTATTACGGAACGGCCTCAATAAGTTTACTCGGCCGCACTTTGAGAGCGTGCGCCAGTGCGACTATATTTAGAAGAGCGATGTTCAGCTCGCCACGCTCGACACCGCCCATGTAGTTTCGATGCAAGTCAGCAAGTTCAGCGAACGTTGAGATTTCTTCGCACCATCCACGCAGGGGAGACGGCATGTTCTCGCAGTTGAGCCTCGCCCGGAAACCCAGGAAGTGACCGTCTGATCCGTGCCGCTGTTGCCACGCTATGTTCATCCGCACGACTCTCATGCTACAGACGATCATGTGGCCACATTCCGAGGAAGGGTCCTCAAATCGAAATCCTCGCCTAACAGCCGTTTGCGGCTGGCGGAAGTTTGCTAGGGTCGCCGGCAGGATTCGTCGGGATTGGGACCAACGCATCATTCAAAAAGGCGGACCGCCCGGGGTTAGACCAGCGGCATTACCCCTGGTGGTACTGTAAATCTTCGCAGTTGGAGTGTTATCTCCTGCGCTTTACAAGAAATAGAGAACATGTCCGCCAACAGCCGCGCCGGAGGGATGCCCGATTTTCGATGGGTTGGAGCTTTGACGCGCTGCCCCCACGGAGAAACCAATGACAGTAGATACGAAAAGGTCCCATATTTTAATCGACGATTGGGTAGCTCTGTCTACCGCCAAGATCCGATCTGCCGTGTTCAGAGTCGGTGAGCAACTGCGGGCGTGCCGTCAGTGGGCACGCAGGAGCGTTTTCGAGATCGGATGGAAAGCAATAAGGGAACGCGCGCGAATGAAAGAAGCGGCCCGGCGGCGAGAGATTCGTCTCACGAAGTTGTTGACGGACACTCCTGATGCCGTCGTCTTAATGGATAAGAAACACCGTCTTGTCGTGGCGAATGATGCAGCAATGCTCCTGTTTGGGATTTCCGAGCGAAACATTAGCAAATTCACGCTCGATGCTTTCCTTCGAAATAGTGAAATCTCTGGATCTGAGCAAATGGGCCCGCCTTTTATCAAGAACAAGGGGCAATGGCACAGCTGCAAGATTGCGCGATTGGATGGTAGCTCCCTGGTGGCTGAGGTTGCCTTTCATCCCAATGTGGCCCAAGGAAGGCACTTATCAAGGTTCCGCAATGTTAGGTCCTGCAGACACGTACCTTCGCAGATGCGAGCGAAACGAGGGTAGCCTGGGAAATTTTTGGGAGAAAATGATGGCCGGAATCGTCCCGAAACTTCGCGACTGGGACGGTTTAGAATCCCTGTTGTTGCCTTGAGTGAGCGACCCGGAAGCCAGCGCGTACGGACGTTTGAGTGGCAAATACGCCGGAGAGACCGGCAAATGAAATTCTCTATCCAAGAGTTCGTGTTAGCGCTGACGGGCACTGCAAGTTTTTTGCGATGGGATGAAAGGACATCCCGAACGGTGTGCACGGTCCGGTATTGCACGTAAGACGTAGTGTTCGTCACCGTGGTACCGTTTGGTTTTTTGGGAGTCCTGACAAGAGGATCAGACCAGCGTTTGAGCGAAAGTTTCCGAAATTGAGTTTGAGTTCGAAACAAACAATGGGTATCGGCGGAATCATTGCGAGCCGTCAAGTAATGCAGGACGTTAAAAGCAACGAGTGCCATGAGCGGGCGTACTGTTTGAATGGTCATAAACCTCACGCAGGTTGGGAATGTCGCCGGTTTTAACCGTCAAGTAGTGGCGCATGAAACTGTCGAAATGGAATGCGTAGCCCTCTTGTCCGCACTCAAGCTCCATCGGTCGCCAGAATTGTTCGTAGAGCTTTGTTTGTAATTGGGGCTCCAGCCCCATCAAAATAAAGTTTCGGCTTAAATCGGCCTGGCTGAGCTCACGGCCTGTGGAGTTGAGGCTCTCGAAGATGAGCTGAGGGTTGTCTTGGTCGTGGTTGAGAGAGATGTCTACGATTACGAGCTTTGCTAACACCTTGCAACGCGGACGCAGGTCACCTTTTAATGCGGTCACCCACTCTTGAAACAGAGCGAAGTTTCCCGACGGCACCAATCATATCTCAACTATGCATGTGGATGGAGTCAGCAAGCAGTGCAAGGTTTTCGTGGAAAACAGCAATTACACGAAGTTGTGAAGAATGTACACCCGCAAAGCCCGAGGTCAGACCTCGTGCGTTGCTCCACGGCGTTCAGCAGTTGCACTGGTATGAACAACGAGCAACACCCGGAGTCACGTGGGGCATATTCCGTAGCTGGGTCAATGTGCTGGTGCTCGCTTGTGGCCTTGCGGCATGCGGACAGTCACGACCCACCCCGGATGCCAACTCCACGGAGGCCGTTCGTGGCGCGCGAGCAGCGGCGCAGGTTCAGACTGCCGACTTGGAAAATCCGGAAGTCCGCATGGCTCAGCACACCGGCGACATCGATGAGATGGACAAACGCCGCGTGGTGCGCGCGTTGGTCAGCTTCAACAAGACGACCTTTTTCTTCGATAACGAGCGCCCGCGAGGAATGACATACGACGCGCTGGTGGAGTTTGAGAAATTTCTAAACCGCAAGCTGCATCCCAATGATCGTACCGGTAAAGAGAAGATCCATGTCGTGCTGGTGCCCACGACTCCGTCCAAGGTGGCTTCCGACCTGCAGAATGGCTTTGGTGATATCGTCGCCATGGCCGTTTACATTACCGAGGAGCGCAAGAAGATCGCGGATTTCGTTCCCCTCGCGAGCAGCAGGCACGATGTAATCGTCTCCGGTGCATCCGCGCCGGAACTTGCTGGCCTGGACGATCTGTCTGGCAAGGAGGTCTGTGTCGTCAAGGAATCACTGGCTTGGGAGAACCTGACGGCACTGAACAAAAAATTTTCGTCTGCAAAGAGAGTCAAGATCAACCTGTTACCCGCGGACGACAATCTGGAGCCCGAAGATATCCTGGAAATGGCCAGTGCCGGGTTGCTGCAGTACGCCGTCGTCCCTTCGCATCTCGCGCAACTCTGGAAGAACGTGCTGACGGACCTGAAAATCTACGAAGACTTCCCAGTTACAGACAAGATGGAATCCGGTTGGGCGGTGCGCAAGGATTCCCCCAAGCTGCGGATATTGCTCGAAGAGTTCGCCCGCTCGCACCGTGAAGAGACAGCCTATTTCGCCATTTTAGCCAACACCTACCTGAAAAGCGCGCGCTTCATCAAGAACAACGCGGATTCCGAGAGCACGCGGCGCTTCCGAAAGATGCAAACGCTGTTCAAGAAGTATGCGAATCAGTACGACTTTCCCTGGATGCTGATTGCAGCACAGGCTTACCAGGAGTCGGGCTTGAACCAGGACGCTCGTGGGCCCACGGGAGCCGTCGGCGTTATGCAGGTGATGCCAACCACCGCTGCAAACCCGCCAATCGGAATTTCGGATGTGGCCAAGCTCGAACCTAATATTAATGCCGGTATAAAGCTCCTGAAGTACATACGTGATGATTACTTTAGAGATGATCCGATGGACCCGTTGAACAAGACGCTTATCACCCTGGCGGCATACAACGCAGGGCCCGCACGTCTGAAGCAATGCCGGGCGCTGGCCGCGGACATGGGTTTGAATCCAAACTTGTGGTTCCACAACGTTGAATATGCGGTAGCGAAAAAGGTCGGCAGAGAGACTGTTAGTTATGTCGGTAACATCTACAAATATTATGTGGGCTGGGAGCTGATGGCTGAACGGAAGGCCGCCCGTGAACGAGCGAAGCAATTGGCGGTCAAACAGTGAGCTTGCCCAGTACTCCGCACACAGAATTAGCATGAAGCCCGAGAAAAAACACGGACTGAGTGCGCGGCGGTGGAGATTACTGCTCGCAAGCGCGTTCAGTCTGATTCTTCTGGGGCCGATGAGCCTCGCTCAAACTCCGGGCGAGCCGCCTTCCTCGCCCGAACCAAAACCAAATCAGGAATTGCAAGTGAATTGGCTTTACGGAGCCTTTGTTCCAAAGGATGTGCCTTTACAATCCCTTTCCAATCACCAGCGTTTCCAGCTCGTCTTGCGCCAGAGCTTTACCACGCCCGGCGTGTACGTCAAGACCGCGCTTTTTTCGCTAGCAGATCAGGCCGGGAACACTCCTCCGGAATGGGGTGGTGGGTTTGGCGGCTATGGCAAACGACTCGGTTCGCGCTACGGACAATTTGTTACGCAAAATGCGTTGGTGGGATTGGGCAATGGCCTCCTTGGCTTCGAGCCTCGATACGATCGCTGCAAGTGCACCGGCTTTTGGCCACGCACACGCCACGCCTTTATCCGGAACTTCGTAACCTATGACCGTACGGAGCAGCACCTGCGTCCCCAGCTTGCCTTGTATGGCGGCGCATTCGGTGCCGGTGTCATTGCAGGAACCTGGTCGCCCGCCAATCCCAATCTGCTCACGAGAGGTTATCAGAGCATGATAACCCAAGTCGCCTTTGGTGTGTGCGCTCACTGGTTGGGAGAATTCGCGCCCGACTTCAAGCGGATGGTGCAGAGAAGCAAGTCTGGAAAATCTGATAATGAGAAGAGCACTGGTCCTAACGGCTGAGATCTAGGAAAGCCCGTCATTGAAAGGTTTAACCGTACAATGAGCCAGTCCACTCAATTGAACGGCCCGAATCCAGTTCAACGAGGCGACTTCCACAACGACCTTTCGAACCCGAAGGTCGTCAGTTATCTTGGTTGCCCAAGTTGCCGGTAACCGCGCTTGAAAGTCTCCGCTTCACTTCCTATCAGATGGATCTGCTCGTTCACCAGCGGATGCCGAACGTAAGGGGAAGAATATTGGTCGAAAATTTATCATAAGAAGCGTGGTGATACCTGACCTCTGTGTAGAGCTTCGCGTGACTCTCCCCCAGCCGATACGTGAGGCCTCCGCCGATATTCTCGCCAAATGCGTTGGCGCTTCTGCTTCCCGTTATGATGTTCACGCTCCCGATCGTGCATCCATACCACCAGGACCAGTAGGGATCGCAGATGACACCCACACCGGGCGTCGTTGTCTCACCAGAGCGATGGTACCAGCCTATTCCACCGATCACGTAAGCTCCGAACTTTTGTCCGGACCGAAAGTGGACAATAGGATTGAAGGTCCATGCATGCTGTCTGGCGCTTGCGTCGGGTGTCTGAAGCATCTGCTTGGTTGTCGAGTTGATGGGCAAGTCGTGCCACATGTATTCGGTATCTACGCCGATATTCTTGGTAAAATTAACTCCGCCGCCGATAACAAAATGTCCCCCATTGTTGACGAAGGAACTCAAGTCTCCCTGAGGGAAGCCAATACCACCTCCCACATTGAAGAGCCATTTGCTGTCATCTTGGCCGTGCGCCGAGGTAAGCACAACAAGAGCAATCGGTATTGCTAGAAAAAACCGTAAACGAAGCATATCGTCCTCCTATGAAACAATAGGGTTCAAATCGCGGCGCCAGAACCTGTCAAAAATTACAGCAATGAAAGGACACAATGCTGAGGGAATGTCACCAGCAGCGCGCGCAGCAAGTCAGACTCGACGCAGTGCGTGCACCCGGTTGCTCAACAGTCAGTGCGCGCTCCGCAAGCGTCGCTGCATACCCAGCTTTCGGACCCCAAGACCAATTTCACCTCGCCCACGTTCGCCAATCAGTAGCAAGGCTGTAAATGCTCGCGGTGCGCAGTTGGCGCAGCTTGAGAAAAACTCTCCGGCGAGTAACGTGAGGGCTTCGGAGGTAACCTGTTCTCAAGATGCCGCGAAAGCGAGGCTACGCTGTGGATTCACGCAGGTGATCTCGTCATTCCGTGTTCAAGGCCGGCCAAACTCGGACGGTTTTTCACGACGGAGCAAATGCGCTCGATTCTCAAACATGCTTTGGAACCGCGGCACACGATTTTCGCCATTGCAACGATGACGGGGCTTAGGCCGGGCGAAGTTCTCGGACTCTCGATTGACGATCTGGATTTGGCGCAGCGGTTGATTTTCGTCCGGCTGTCAGCGTGGTACAGGCATCTCATCTTGCCAAAGAGCACGCGGAGTGTGGCGACGGTGCCGATGCCTGAGCCGCTTGCAGAAGTGCTGACAAACTACCTTGGGTCGTAGAGTCCAAATGAAGCGGCTGCCGTTCTCAAATCCGGCGTGCTTTTCCATTGTCACCCGTTGTGCGTCACCGACAACGTAACAACAGATCCCGAGGGAAATTCGGGGATCGGAACCCCGTTCGTCCTCCTGTAACTATTACCAGTAGCACGTCCTAAACCAAATCTTATTATTTCAGTGCGTCTTCATAGTGTCATAAAGCTGCTTGACCTGAATTAAGCTGTTTCACCGTCTGTTCCGGGAGTCCAGATGAAGAGGTCTAAAGTCTCCTTCATCGCTGTTTTGCTAAGTACAGCGGTAGCCTTCGCTGGATCCAAACCGCAGCAGGGCACAATTGTTTCCCACACCTCTGTCACGTGCGGCGCAAAGAAGTCCAAGAAGCAGGAGATCGATCTCCTTTGCCAGCAGTATGTCGTCCGCTCCGGCACCACCGAATACACCATACGTCAGCCGAAACCGTCCGATCAGACACTCATTGGGTTAAATACATCGATTCAGTTCACCCTCGACAAGAATAAAATGAAGTTTAAGGCCGACGGAAAATCGTTCGAATTTATAGTAGTCTCCCAGGTCGCCGCGTCTTCTGCCACCACTACACCGGCCCCTCCTATGGTTCGCCAAAACTCCAGCCGACCGTGAAATCAATAAGGATCAATTGACCGGTGGTTAACCGCGCAACGACGTCGGTTTCCCGCAGCCTTTACCGAAATTGGAACTCTGCCGGAGTTCATGAGGACGCCTCTTGTGTGCGCAGACCCAGCGGACAGGCTCGCGGGCTTCGAATGCCTTTTCACCTGAGACAAGTCGAAATCGCGTTTCAAAGCAGTGCGCACACGCATCGTGAGGCATTCTTCACAACGGTGCCCAACCGGAATCGAACGCTGCCAGCGCGCTAGCTTTGAAACTCGCCTCCACCCACAGGCAGTCAAATGCAGTCGCAGATATGTGGGGTCAACACACTCTGCCTTGCATTCCGCGCAAAAATATTTCTTCCGCATAGTGACTCCTCGAATCGCATGCGCGCCTTTGGCAGCATGCTCCGTTCGGCACGTACAATACTCGTGAGGGCCTGGAGCCTCACCACCTGCAGAAGGGTGTGGATCGATACCTCAAGAAGGGGCTAACTGATTAGGATTGTTTTACTTCCGGGAAAAACCTCCGGTTTAATCGGGAGCGGGAGAAGATTCTTTAGCTTTCTTGGTCTTGCGGCGAATCCGGGACTTCAATTTGTGGAGGTCTCGCGAAAATCTACCATCGTCTGCCTGATACGCTTGGAGGGCGGTCAGGGGCGACCAATAGTCCGCTCCCAAGGTGGTCATAGCATTTGCCCGTCTTTGACCGCGCATGCCTTCTGTTTCCACGAATGCTGTGCGGGTCTTATCCGAGATTGCTTTCTTGGACACTCTTCCCGTCTTCCCGATTTCTTCTAATCGGAGGGACAAAAGAAAGAACTGCCCGACGATTTCTCTCTGAGGTCCGTCTGGTACGCGGATGAATGTCTCAGCAATTCGAGAAATTTCCTCGCGGTCAATTCGAGTCAGCAAGTCGAGATTGATTTGAGCAGGACGAATCAGGGACAACAACGCTGCGAGCCACGCGAGCCGATAAGCTCGAAGGTTCTCGTCCTCCCTGATAAGGCGTTCGGGTTCGAACAGGGGGTCGCTACAAGCGAGGCGATAAGCATCTTCCGAGAGAGACGCGACAATGCGTCACGCCGACGTGCGCGTGACCCATCATCAGTCCGGTGGCTGTGCTTTCGGTTGGGGGGAGGCACAGCACCCATTTTTTGCCGCACGTGCGGTTGAGGATCAAGGGCCGCTAAAATTCACGTCCTCCGCTCGGCTTAAGGTGAGCAAACGCCACACCTTCGATAGCCTGCAGCTCGGCCATCTGCTATTGATACGAAAGAAACCTTATTTCGAGCAGAGATTTTTCATGCCCATTCACAACCGGCTCTGAGTCTTGCAGTATCGGAAACGTGTTCCTGCTCAAAAACCACTTGATGTACGATAAGGCTATATCAGAACTAGTATTTTGGCAATTCAAGAATTAGTATAAATAGGTGATTTATTGGGATTGCACGACGGGCGCGGCTCGGCTACACAGCCGACTTAGGAACGGCAGCTTTTATTTTATTGCACGCAAACTGGAACCGTCAGGCGCCGACGTTTCCCACGCCGACGGCGATTACGGGGCGCGCTTTCTGGCCACCGCGGGAATCTGTTGGCGGCGCTGCACGCTTATGATGCGGCGCGCAGGCGCAAGGCGTGACCCGAATGGTGCCGCTGCATTTGTCGCGCTTTCAGTCGCTGCTGCTTTTTGCGGTGATCATTTCGCTGGCGTTCGGCACGCTGGGTCGCCGCGATCCACTCGAACGCCTTAAATACGCCGCGTGGTCCTTCGCCATGTTCGTATTGGTCGCCATCGGACTGGGTTGGCTGATGTAGCCGTTTTCGCGTTGAGGCTAGTCTCGACCTGAACTGACTCTAGAAATTAGCGCCGTAGCGTGGCCGAAAAGGTTTTGCCCTCAATGAATGAACGTTCGCATATCTTGCTGCTCTTGGCCGTGGCCATGGTGGTCTACGGGAACGCACTGCTGAACGGCTTCACCTTCGACGATGACGTGTACATCTCGAGCAACCCGGCTGTGACCAGTCCTTCTGTAAAAGGACTATTCGAGCCGAGCAAGGCCAACAACCTTTTTCGCCCGGTCACATTTGCCAGTTTCGCTTTGAATTGGAAAGTAGGCCGTGACCAGCCGTTCGGCTATCACCTCTTCAATCTGCTGCTGCACGCAATGGTCATTTTGCTGCTCTACCTGGTTTTACGGACGCTCCTCGATCCAGTGCCTGGTGCAGCGACCATTGCCTTGGCGACGGCTTGGTTATTCGCTCTGCACCCAATTCACACTGAGGCTGTAACCTCCATTGTCGGACGCGCCGAGTTGCTCGCCGCGGGATTTCTACTGGCAGCTTGGCTTCTACACCTGTACGACCGGCCTGTCCTCGCACTGGTTTCTTTTGCGTTTGCGCTGCTGTCGAAGGAATCGGCCGTGGCTTTCTTGCCGTTGGCGCTCGCAGGCGATTATGCCCGCGGCAAGCCAAAGGCGCTTCAGCGCTACGCTTGGATCGCCGGCGTCACAGCGCTGTACATTTCCTTGCTCTGGAAAGTGCAGGGAGGACGATTCGGAGCGAAGGGCGTCAATTTTCTCGACAATCCGCTCGCCAGCCTTCCCGCCACATGGAGAATTCTCAACGCGCTGCGCGTCGCTTGGAAATATATCGGCCTGCATATCTATCCGGCCGCACTTTCCTGTGACTATTCTTACAGTTCAATTCTCCTTTATGCGGATTGGCGACGAACACTGCCTGCTGCCGTTGCGGCCGCCTTGGTACTGGCTATTTGGATCTGGGCGTTTTGGGTTCAGCGAAAGGAATGGTTCCTGGCCGGAGCGATCTATCTGGCCGGATTTGCGGTTACGGCCAACCTTCTTGTGCCAACGGGAACGATCATGGGTGAGCGGCTCGCGTACCTGCCTTCGGCCGGTTTTTGCCTGCTGGTTGTCCTGATTTGGATCCGGCTTGAGAATCGCAACCGGAAACTGGCATGGGCGGTCTTCGCCACTGTTGTGGCAGCCTCAGCCATGCGGACGGTGGTCCGCAACCGCGACTGGCGGAACAATCTCACGCTCTTTTCAGCCGCCGTACGCACGGTTCCAGGAAGTGCAAAAATGCACGCGAATCTCGGAGGCGAGTACTTGATGCGTGACCGCGTGGAACCCGCCCGCATCGAATTCCAAACCGCGTTGCGCACTTACCCAGATTCAGCCTACGCCCTTGAGGGCTATGGGCTAGCCGAGTCACGCGTCAACCGTGACCAAGATGCTCTTCGCCTGCTTCGCACTGCACTGTCCCTTACCCTAGACGACGACCTCACTCACGATTTCCGGGTCGTAAACCTGGCTGCGCTACTGATGAAACTCGGACAGAATGACGAGGCACTGAGGCTTTTAAATCAGGAGATCGCCGCGCACCCCGAGTACCCGCGTTCCTGGTCGAACCGTGCTGTAATTCGCTATGGCCGAGGCGAGTTGGCGTCAGCCAGAGACGATGCGCAGACTGCCTTACTCCTGGATCCCGCAAACCCCCAGGCGCGAAACCTGCTGGTCATGCTGAAAGCATCCGATCCCGTCGCACCTTAACAATAGCCTGGCAAATGTTTCGTTGTGTGGCGTAGTACCGCGTGTAGGGCTTTTTTGCGCTCATAACCCGAAGGTCGTCAGTTCAAATCTGCCCCCCGCAACCATTTTCTTAGTTTAGGTACAACAGCTTAGGAGGCTCCACTCCCAAGCCGTTTTCCTTTTGGGGTGCATTGGGCGCAGGATTCCGTCCAATTTGCTCCGCAAACCTTCGATCCTCTTCACTCGCGATGTGCGTGCAGATCCCCAACATCGGCGCAGTCTTCCCGCGTCTTCGCATCCTGTTCTGCCTTGGCTTGAAAAAAATTCCGTCAGAACCTCTTACGAAGCACGGATACATCGGAATGCGCTCGAAAGGTGCTAAACTTCGGCCACTTGGACGTCTGCTATGTCAGCCAATTCCGCATCCCCGATCGTCCGCTTCGGCACGTTCGAGCTTGATCTCCAAACCGGCGAACTCCGCCACGGCGGGCAGAAAGTAAAACTCCAGGAACAGCCGTTTCAAGTGTTGGCCGCTCTGCTGGACCATCCGGGGAAAATCGTTACTCGAGAGGAATTGCACAGCAAACTTTGGCCCGCGGATACTTTTGTCGACTTCGATCACAGCCTGAATGCCGCGATCAAGAGGCTGCGCGATGCGCTGAGCGAATCGGCCGACGCTCCCGTATACATCGAGACGCTCGCTCGACGTGGCTATCGATTCATCGCTCCGGTCAACGGCTCCTCTCCGCCAGACGAAATCGGAATCGCTGCCGCCCCGGCGCGCGGGGCGTGGAAGAAGCGCACAGTTATGATTGCAGTTGCCGGATGTTTCGTCGTCGCGGGATTGCTGTACATGGGCATAAAGCCGAGCCGGGAGAGATTACTGAGACTGGTTAAGCTGCAGCGCTTGACCGAAGTTCCCCTCACGACATTGCCAGGGACAGTTTTGTCGCCGACCTTCTCACCAGACGGCAGTCAGATTGCATTTGCATGGGATGGAGGAGGCATTGCCAATGGATATGATCTCTACGTCAAAGTCATCGGATCGGATAGGCCGTTACGCTTAACGCACCATCCGTCGGACAGGCTCTCCGCGGCTTGGTCACCCGACGGCCGCAACATCGCAATATCGCGGGGAGCCGGAAAAGATGATTCCGGCATCTATCTGATTCCGCCTACAGGTGGACCGGAACGGATGTTAGCCACCCGAAGCCCGGTAAGCTGGTTCGGCGCCGAGGTCAACTGGATCAACTGGTCTCCCGACGGAAAACAACTGGCGTTCATCGATCACCCCGCGAATGCCATCGCAGACGCAACGTTACAGCTGTTCTTTCTATCTCTGGAGACTTTGGAAAGGACTCAGGTTGACACAGGCTGTAACTCAGTAGCGACCCCCACGTTTTCACCTGGCGGGAAGTTCCTGGCATGGGTTTGCAACAAGGCTGCAGCCAGCTCTTCTCTGTGGTTGTTACGGCTGAAAGATGGCCATCGAAGTCAATTGTTAAGCTTTGACGACGGGATAACTGGCGTAGCGTGGTCAAGAGACGAACGCCGGGTTGTCTTCAGTTCCATAGAGCATGACGGAGCTGTTTGGGAAGTCTCACTGGACCGCCCGATGCACACCGAAAGGCTGCCCACTGGACACGATGCCGAAGGTCTCGTAACCGACCCGGCAGGCCGCGGGCTGGCCTACGTGCGAGGGACTCGCGACGTGAATATCTGGCGTCTAGACTTGCTCAAATCGCCACCGCAAGCCCGCATGCTCGTGGCCTCATCTCGTGAAGAGAGAGCGCCAAGCATCTCGCCCGATGGAAGCAAGATTGCCTTCGAGTCCAGCAGAACGGGCGCAATCGAGGTTTGGGTTTGCCGCGCCGATGGCTCAAATGCTCAACAATTGACCAACTTTGGCCAGACAACGACTGGAACGCCACGCTGGTCCCCAAATGGCAACTTCATCGCGTTCGACTCCCGCTTGGGTGGCGAAGCCAATATCTACGTTGTTGATCCTCGCGGCGGTGTTCCTCACAAGTTGAGCATCGATCTGCGGGACAACAGCCTGGCTAGCTGGTCCCACGATGGTCAGTGGATATACTTTCTGAACGGTGACGATGCTGGGACGCCGAGTATACGGAAGTCTAGAGTTCAGCAAGTGTTCAGCAAAATTGCCGCCTCCAAGCGCCGGCGATACGGAAAAGTTCTTAGTACGCGAGATCTCTCTAGCCAGCCTGTCATTCATTCCATTGCCGCACTGGCATAACCAGGAATAGCTCCGTGCGATTCGGCAAATGCGTCACGTAGGGCATTCCGTTCGTTGCGTCTCGATTGAATCCTTGAAATTCGTCTTGATTGGGACCGACAACCATCAGGTGTGGGCCAACGTGGAACTCATGGCCGGAGGAGCCATCTTTCGCCGATTTCCAGGCGCCGAGACACATGTACGAGATGCCGATGCGATCAATGTGCGGCGTGCGGCCGGCAAGGCTGTCCTGCATCCATCGCAGGAATATCGGGTCGAAGCACCCTGGCTCATCGTGCGGATACCCAGGAATAGCCGGGAGACAGGTCCATTCGTTCGATCCTCTGCGAAGAAGCTGGTATTCACCTCCAGGCGCCGATGGCCAATCGAGCACAGTCGCGTCCTTAGTGATGAACGCGGGACCGGCGCGCAATGCGTCCGCGATCTTCTCTGCGTCGGCCACCGGCAATCGATCTGACGACTGAGGGAAGGCGGTGACTGCCGTCAAAAGAACACTTGTGAGTAGCTTCATCCAAACGTTAGTACGGATCATGTGTTTCTCCTTCTTCGTCTTTCTACGTTTTCTTAGATACTCGGGCGCGCTATCTGGTCGACGCATTGTTAGAGTGTCTGTCATGCGCGATGTGCATTTACGTAACTTGGATCTGAACCTCATATATCCCCTCCATGGTCTTTTGGAGGAGGGCCACGTCACCCGTGCGGCGAAACGAAGCTTCTTGAGTCAGCCGGCGATGACCAGGGCCCTGGAGCGGTTGGGCGATATGTTCGGAGATCCCACTTGCCCGTTCGCCGAATATGAGTCCCATTGATTAGCTCCCGAACCGATAGCTCGACATGGTGACCTTGCCGAAGAAATCGTCCTGCCAGTAGATGATTTTTGCCGGCTCTTGCTCCGCTGCTCCGACGGCGACGTGAAGCGGAAGGAAATGATCTTCCTGCGGCTGAACGGTGCGCGCGAAAGGAGCTCGTTCCCATTCCACCAAGCGTTCGGATCGCTGCTTCGGCCTGGAGTCCACCAGAGTCTCCTTAAGCCACAAATCGAATTGCGCCGACTCTTGCTTTATGTCGCCGTTTACGCCACTCCTCATCATGGCGCCGAGGTTGTGGTAGCTGCTGCCGCTTCCGATGATCAAGATTCCTTCATCCCGAAGAGGAGCGAGCGCTCTGCCGAGTTGCAAGTGTGCTTCAGGATCATAGTCCGAGCGGATTGAGACCTGAATGACGGGGACATCAGCTTCAGGATGTGTCACGGCCAGGAGCGAATAGGTGCCGTGATCGAATCCACGTTTTTGGTCCAAGTGAGTTGGCAGTCCTGCGCCTTGGATAAGGGAGTGAGCTTGGCGCGCGAGTTCGGGCGAACCAGGAGCAGAATAGCGGATCTGGTAGAGCTCTTTCGGGAAACCTCCAAAGTCATACACCATCGGAGGAGTCGGACTCGCCATCACCGCGAAGTCGTTCTCCTCCCAGTGACCCGAGACCACAAGAATCGCTTTCGGCTTAACAGGAAGCTGCTGAGGCAAATCTTTCAGGGAGGCCTCAAGAACGACAAAGTTGCCGCGAAATGGTCCTGTCATGTAGGGCCATGGTCCGCCGCCATGAGTTAAGTAAAATGTGGGAAGCCGAGTTCGCATGGTATTCATTTCATTCCGCAATTCAGTAGAACCCTTAACTAACGTTTGACTTCCCTATGGTGAATCACGCCGCCTTTTGTCTTGCGCTTCGCTTGATTTGCGTGGATGCGAACCCGGACAAGCGGGTCTGCACCGTTTCCCAGTGCAAATTGAGGTGCTTCCTTCCATCGGGTCCACTGCTTTCAATACAATCTTGCCGCGCACATGCCCCGTCTGACTCAGTTATGCGCACGCTTCGCCTAGGAAAAATTCCCGAGGTATCTTCTGTCTTCGCCTGACAAGCTTTACCACATGGGCATTCGGGGCCGGGTTTCCCGCTCCACTCTGGCCGATGCCAACGAAACGCATGACTGGCGCATCTTCGCCGATTTCGCGCAGCGGTTGATCGCCATCGCTCGCCCGCTCTATGTACACGATCCGATCGGCGTCGATCTGGACCAGAGCTTATATGCGTTGGACTCCACGACCATCGACCTGTGCCTATCTTTATTTCCGTGGGCGAAGTTTCGCAAACACAAAGCAGCCGTAAAGATGCACACGCTTGTTGGACCTGCACGGCAATATCCCTACGTTTATCCGCATTACCAATGGTAAAGTGCACGACGTTAACATCCTGGACGAGATCATGCCGGAGGCCGGCGCGTTCTATGTTATGGACCGAGGCTACATCGATTTTGAGCGCTTATTCGTGTTCACTCTCTGCTCGGCATTTTTCGTCGTACGTACCAAAGAGAACATCTTGCTGCAACGGCGCTACTCCCATCCAGTGGACAACTAGTTATTGACTTTGATTTTCCGAAAGGATGGCTTTTCGGCCGAAGTAGCTGATCAGGTAAAAGCATGCTCCGAGCGATATGACATCCTTGAAAAGGAACAGGCCCAAGAAGCTCATGTACCTCATATGGTGAATTCCAGGAACGGAAATAATCGCACCGGGAGTAGTTATGAGCATAGTGCTGGTTGTAAAGAACATGAGTGTTCCGATGAATCCGCCGATGATACCGGCTTTAGGCTTCACATAGCCTGCGATAAGCAATATCGCTGCAGCGAGCTCGGTAAGGCCGATGATATCGGAGCCGATATAAGGGCCGAATAATTTAAAGTGCCACCAGATCAGCGGGCTGTTAGAAACCAGAGGAACTATCCCCTCGGCTCCGGGAGCAGTCATCTTGTAAGACCCTGCCCAGAGAAGCATAACAATCATGCCGATACTGGTGATCAGGAAAGGGATATTACGATCATTTATCCATGCAGCCAATTTGGTTAAATTGCTCTTGGCGTCTTTTGAGAGGTCTTGTTGCTCCGCGTTAATTGCTTGCCCTGATAGAACCAGACTCATAATTTCCATTCCTCCTTGAAGGCTGCTTAAGCCACCTGATGCAATGCCACGCGTGGGAAATCAACATCAACGTCGAGGGCTATGTTGAAGTAGTTGGTGAAGACATTCAGCGCAACATGAGCGACGATTTCAGCGATCTCTCCATCCGTGAAGCCGTGGTCGCGAAGCGCCTGTATGCTACTCGCCGGCACTTGCCCACGCTTTTCCAACAATTCACGGGCAAACGTCAGCGCCGCTGTGTCCTTGGATGATGTACCTTGCCCCTGGCGGCTGCCGAGAATTTGCTGGTCCGTGAGGCCCGTGAACTTACCGATTGCCGTGTGAGCGGACACACAATATTCGCAGCCGTTCTTTTGTCCCACTGCCAAGGCGATTTCCTGCCTCAATTTCGCATCGAGGCTGCCTTTGTCAAGCGCACTCTCGAACTCCATCCAGGCTTTCAGAGCCGCGGGAGAATTCGCCAATACTTTCGCCAGGTTCGGAACGGACTTGATGTTGTTCTGAAGGGCGGTGAGCAATTCTTTTGACTTGCCGGTCGCCTGAGCGGGATCGACAATTTTAATTCGGGCCATGATCTTAGTCTCCTTTACTTCTGGTTACGGTCAAAAATTAATGCATTCAAGAAATCAGATTCCCTAGATGTGAAAAATGTGACGTGCATTCTGTTCCGCGTCGAGTCTCTAACCACATGAATATGTCAATCCACACAAATTCAGTCTTCCCAAAGATCAGTCAGTTGAGGCGCCGTGGCCGCGCTTCGGTCGCTTTTTATGTGATTGCTATCAGCCCGTGTACTTCGGATGGCATCACGGTTTCCTCCCAGGCTCTTTCCCACTATTTCTTTTAGTCTTACACGACCCCTTGCGAGCTGAGCCTTAACCGTACCGCTTGGCGCTCCGAGGAGATGTGCGGTTTCGCTAATGCTCAAGCCGTCCAGGTCCCGAAATTGAAAGGTTTTACGCAAGGTAGGCGAGAGTTGTGTTGCCGCGTCGGCGAGTCTTTCGGCAAGTTCCTGCCTGCGAGCATACCTCTTCGGGGTTTGGTTGGTGGTCTGGCAGCATCTCCGCTAGCGGAAGGTTTTGCTCTCCGTGGGTTTCGTCTAAAGAAACTTGCGCTTGCGGTGAACGTTGACGCAACTTCATGCGAGCGGCATTGATGACGATGGCCGTGAGCCACGTGGACATCTTCGCCTGTCCTCCAAACTGATCCAGGTGTGTGAAGGCCGACAGGAAAGCGTCCTGAACTGCATCCTCGGCGTCAGCGATGTTGCCCAGAAAGCGCAGGGCGATGCGACGAAAGCGAGTCAAGTGGCGGACGATAACGTCGGTCAATTGCTGAACTTTGTCATGATAAGAGTGGAGCGCAACTCCCTTTCCATGGATATCTAACGTTATTGTCGCCACGGATGGACTTCCCTTCCTTGTTCGAAATACATGTCAAGCCGTTTCAGTCTTCTGCGACTGCCTGATTACGGCTCAATAGAATCAGATTCGCGATGATGGAATTCGTGACAGACCTGCTGTCTGCAGGCTCTCAAGTGCGCGAAATGGTCTGTCACAAAATGGGTTCCTCAACATCGCATGGTGAGAGCAGGAAGACCCGACTGAGAAGTTCCTGCCATCAACAGTGCGCGAGAGACGCCTATGAAAGCAAGTAAGTTTACGTTGAGCAGCATCGTGCTGGTGTTGCTGTTGTCAGTGAGCGCATGGGCGAACGATAAGATGAAAGCGAACATTCATCTCTACCAAGCCGTACACATTGGTTCGACCGAGCTTGCTCCGGGTGAATACAAGATGACGTGGACGCAGAGCGCGTCGAACGCCGAAGTGACCTTCTCACAAGGCAAGAAAGTGATCGCCACTGTACCGGCTCACGCAACTCAAGAACGCAGCGGATACAGCAGTCCAGTGGTCCGTACCGATAGCGTGTCCAACACACTTATCGGAGTGGACCTTCCTGAGGTATCGCTTTCCTTTACCAACGAGAATGCTGCCTCAGCTAACCCAGGCAACTAATCACGCACAACGCAGATCCTCTGCGCTGTGTGCGCCAGTGAAAAAGGCACCATTCCCAAATCAAGCTCGTGACAGCCGTGCGCCAGATTCGGCGCGGGAAGCAATGTTCAAGGAGGAACACTGGTCATGAAATCGCGAAACACGGTTATCAACATGGAAGGCGCATCCAGGGCGGCATCGAGGATCGTATTTCTGTCCGATATCGAAGAAGAAGAAAGAAGGCGCAGTGTGCCGACTTCAGAGGAAATCCGTCGGCGTGCATTTGAGATCTACATCGAGCGCGGCGGAATTCAAGGTTCCGATCTCAACGACTGGCTGCAAGCCGAACGTGAGCTCCACGAAAAACACAAAGACACCGCAAAAGGAGAAAAAAGGAAGTGAGCTACAACCTACATCCTTAAACGGCCAGCCGATTTCGGTCGAGCTGCAGGTGCTAGTGAACTTTAGGTAGAAGGTTAGACGACTTTGATTCAGAAAAGGGCTTTTTCCGACACTGTTCTCGAGGTGGATGAGTGTCGTGCCTGGCCTGGACCAACCTGATTCCGGTTTGGCGACTGGCGACAACGGAAGCAAAAGAAAAGGAGCAGTACAGTGAAAAGTAGAGTTGCCAGCGAGAGCATAATGGCGGTCGTAATCGCGGCGACCGCGAGTGTTCAAACGAACGCGAACCTTCCAACTGAGCAATGCCGGGCTTACGGTGATCCGACGCCCCGCGACGGAGGAGGAATACAAGATCGAGTCCACTTTTGTGAATTGAATCGTGAGCCGCGCAGCTCTAAACGTCGATGCTAATCCTGTTTCTAAATCTTGCCTCTGTGTCGCTTGAAGCAGTCAATGCTGCTTTAGCCGGATACGGCCATAAAATCGTTACAAGGACGGGGCTAAACGTCGAGGAAGTTCTGGCGCTATCTCCCGAGGTCGTTGTAACCGAAGCAACCCCTTCTGACCTGAGTTGCTGTGAGCTTATCACCCAGCTCAAGTCTCTGGCCGACACCAGGTCATCGCTCAAAATCATGATGATTGTGCATGGAGGGGCACTCGAGAGAGCGCGTGCACTGGACCTTGGCACGGACGAGGTCATTTCGTTTCCGTTCAATGCAGTGGAGTTCGCCGCAAAGATTAGGACATTGTTTCGGGAGCGTGAAGAACTCGAGACGATTCTCAATGATCCCGCGCAGAGAGGGCACCACGCGGACGTCGCCGTGGAATCACTCAGCGGAGCGAGTAAGCGCCGTTTCTGGCTGATCCCGGCACTCTTCGCACTTAGCGCCATGGCCGTTCTCGCATCAGCTTTCATGGGCATCTCAACCCGTGGCAGCCGCAAGGACACGCTGCAGCTCCGAGCGGAAATTGTGCGCTTGAACAACGGTCTACAATCACAAGGTGATTTGCTACATCGTGCAGAGCAAACACTCAGTTCTAGCGACGCAATCTCCCGCTCTGCCTCCGCGGAACGAGATTCTCTAAAGGCGCGATCTGAAGATCTTCGCAGGAAGGTGGCCGCCTCTGATGATGCTGATTCCGATTTCCTGAAGCAGCAACTTGTGGACTCGCAGAATCGCCTCTCCCTGCTGGAAAAAGAAGGAAAGAGCGCAGAGACCATTGTTCATAAGTATGGACCGAGCGTTTGCTTGCTCCACATTGTAGTGAACTTTGCGGACAAACAATCAGGGAGGCCACTCCGAGTGGTGGTAGACGCGACGGGCAAAACAAAAGTCGATGAGAAGGGGATGGCCCAGCTTGAGGTCGGTGCCAGTGGACCTCCCGTTCAGATCCATGTCTTTGGTACAGGTTTTCTCGCAGGAGGCAATGGAATCATTGTTACCAATCATCATGTAGTGGAGCCGTGGTGGCATGACAATGAAATGAAGCAGCTTCTTGACCACGGCGTTGAGGCCCACGTCCAGGCGTACGAAGCTTACTTCCCCGGAAGGTCTGGTCCTATTCGGGCCAAGCTGGATCGGATTTCATCAAAGGCCGATCTCGCAACGCTAAAACTGGAAGCTCCGGCGCCGCCACGTGCGGAGCTGCTGGAACTTGATGATCGAAGTGAAGCTAGCGTGACCGGAGGGCCTGTAGTCCTGATCGGGTATCCTACCGGGGTGGAAGGCATTCTGGCGAGAGCGGAACCAGAAGTTGCGCAGAAGATTGCAGGCGGTACTCAGAAACCTCGCTATCGTCATGTCGCAGCTCGCCTCGCAGCACCTTATCCGGCCGATCACCACGCAGGGACATATAGGGGACGTCCTTAAAGACAAGATCGTTTATGATGCCGCGACGACATCGGGCGGTTCGGGCGGGCCGCTCTTTAACCGCGACGGGAAAGTTATTGGAATAAATGTCGCAGTCATCACGGACTTCGGAGGCTCGAATCTTGCCGTTCCCTCCAGGTATGCAATCGACCTGCTTAAGTGATGCAACCATGAGCCACTCGTCGCCAATGTCGCGTTGGCCGAACGGGGTTCCCAGGAGTAGAAACCGGCTTTGTCACATTTCTTGCCACTGGCCATCCCATGTAGTGTGGAGGTTTTCATGGAAAGAGCGACCTTTGCCGCGGGATCTTTCGAGCGCGTCGAGGAGGCATTTCGCAGAATCGCGGGCGTGCAACAGACGATGGTCGGCTACGCTGGCGGGTGGGCCCCCGATCCCAGTTACTTCGACGTATGTACGGGGACAACGGGCCACGCTGAAGTGGTCGAAGTAAATCTTAATCCGGGCCAGGTAAGCTACGAACAACTGCTGAACGTATTCTGGGATGCCCACGATCCTACGAGTTTCAATCGGCAAGGATCAGATGTGGGTAGTCAGTATCGCTCCGCGATTTTCTTCCATTCGCTTGAGCAGGAAGCTATGGCACGCGCCTCGAAAGAGCGGCTGCAACGGAGCGGCAGGTTCACGCGGCCAATTGTTACCGAGATACTGCCCGCGACCCGGTTCTATCGTGCGGAAGAATACCGCCAGCATCACATCATGAGGCAGGGCGATGCGGTCCCTCGGGGATGAGGTGGTAGCGCCCGGATTATCGTATATAGTTGGGCGAAGGTCTGCGGGTTCCCCGCGGATCGCCACGCAAGCAAGTATGACACTGATGCCGCAGCCGCAAGTCGACCCGACGGAGCAGGAGCTGATCCGCAGAGTGCGAGGAGGCGATAAGGAAGCCTTCTACGGCTTGGTCAGCCCTTACGCGCGAGCGGTATCCTCTGCGGTAAGGTCGGTGCTGAACAACGACGCGGATGCCGAAGAGGCCGCGCAGGAGGCGGTGCTGAAGGCATTTATGCATATCGAAGAATTTCGTGGCGAGAGCAAGTTCAGCACCTGGCTGATCCAGATCGCCATCAACGAGGCCCGTATGAAGCTCCGCAAAGAGCATCGGGAACTCTACGAATCGCTGGACGAGTCCACTGCCGATAAGGACGGCGATTACTGGCCCAAGGATTTTGCCGACTGGAGGGAAATCCCCATCGAGGCTCTCCAGCGAAAGGAACTCCGCGAAGCGCTCAGTAAGGCGCTGGCGTCGCTGGAGCCGAAGTACCGTCAAGTCCTGGTATTGCGCGACATTCAGCACCTCAGCGGAGCTGAAACCGCCGAGGCCTTGGGCCTCAGCGGAGAAGCCGTGAGGACGCGGTTACATCGGGCACGATTGCGCATGCGCGACGCGTTAGCCCCGGGCTTCGATGGTGCATGGATACGCGGTCGCGGCCGGGAGAAAGTACAGCCATCGGAGGCAATTCGTCTAGGAACAGACATCATGAAGGTTATTGAAATAAGTTGCGTTGAGGTATGGCGCGAGATCTCCAACTTCCTGGAGGGATCGGTGGATCCGGAATTGCGAGCGCGGATGCAAGCCCATTTCGCGGTGTGCAGTAACTGCAAAGCCGTTCTCGACGGCACAAAGAATGTCGTGAAATTGATCGGTGATGGCCAAACGTTCGATGTGCCCGCCGGATTTAGCGAACGCCTTTTCAGTAAGCTCCGCTGATCAGGTTCCTGTTGGCAGCTGACTCGGCAGGCCGTTGCTCATGTACATCCAAAGCTTCCACTCGCCTCTCTCGTTTTTCCGCCAAAGATTCACATAGCGGTCTTTCACGGTGATCGGCGAGCCCCCATCGCGAGAAGTCTTTCTCCACGTATGCCAGCCGTAGTCCCACGCAACGCTGTCCTGAATCCGAATTTCGATGATGATGGGAACCAACTGCACGTAACAGTGGGCTGTGAGTTCTCGCAATTGCGCACCGATGGCTTCTGCGGCGCCAGTCCCGTTCGCGGTAGGGACTCCATCCGGCATATAAACGAACGCTGGATCGAGTAATGCGATCAGCCGTTCTGGATCGCCCGTGTTAAAGGCCTCGCGAAATTCTGTCTTCGCTGAATTGATCGCGTAAAGATCGTCCATCTTGCACCCAAGATAATTTCGCACCGTCGTACAAGTCAAGTAGATGCAGAGCCCCGCGCTTCGACTCGCCGATCCAATTCAATGTGCGAGGCGACACTCCCGCAGTGGGTTACGCGCTTATTCGATCTGCAACTCTCCGCCTAGTTCTCTTTTTGTCACGTTCGCGACCGTCATACATCTGACGAAGGTACGAAGAAATTCGCTGGTGCAGTTGGACAGGCAAGCAGATGAGAGGCGGAAATCCCATGTTCTCAATTCTGAGTTTCGTCCGCAAGTGGAGGCAGTCGTATCGCGTGCTGCGCTACCGCAAGGGCTTTGGACGTTTTCATTCTGTGCGGTATGGGCTGTGGCTGGCGCGCGGCTGAAGGTGAGGATGCATCATGGCTCGAATGGAAGCCCCGAACGGACGCTCCGGTTTGCGAACGCATTTGGCCATAAAGCGCGGAGGCGGAAGTTTGCTCGAAGTCGACGCCTGGATACCAAGCGAGATCAGCGCGATCTCGCCGCTGGTGGAACGGCTGATGCGGCTCATCGAAGGGTCGCATTGCGTCACAGGCGAAGAACACTCGGTCCAACTGGCGCTCCGGGAAGCCCTGAATAACGCAGTCGTTCATGGCAATCGGCTGGATGCACACAAGTTAGTTCATGTCCGCTGCCACTGCAAGGTCGGGAACGGAATTTCGTTGATCGTTTCAGACCAGGGTCAAGGGTTCGATCCGCGTACTGTTCCTGATTCCGTGACTATCGAAAACCTCGAAGCGGATCACGGACGCGGCATTCATCTCATGAAGTTGGCCATGGACGAGGTCTCGTTCGAACAGCGAGGCACCGAGGTTCACATGTTCAAGGGCATAGCCCGTAATCCAAGCGCCGATGTGCGAAGCGACTCACGTGGTTCTTAAGAGGGAGTTATGGACACTAATCAGATTTCTATTTTTGGGCCGACCCAAGATGCACCGGCAAGAAAACCTCCGGTAGCACTCCGTCTCGCTCCGACCGTGCAGAACGACGTTTTTCTGAAAGCTTTGTTGGAGACGCCCACGGCACGACAGGCTCGCAGGAGCCCTCTGCAGTGGGCCGGCGCGATGGTTTTGCATGTCGTAATTATAGCGGCATTGATCGTTGTCCCTCTCTACACCACGGGGTCAATTCACCTGAATGAATACAGCGAGGTGCCGTTGGTGGCTCCGCCGCCCTTGGCACCGCCTCCGGCGCCTGCGGCAAGCGCTGTCGCGCCACATATCACGCATTCAAAGGCGAAGTTGAACTACACCTTGCAAAAATTGACAGCGCCTACTTCGATTTCGAACAACGTTTCCGTAGGCTCGGAGGATGCCGCCGAAGCAGCTCCTGATTTGGGAGGCGTCCCTGGTGGTGTTCCCGGCGGAGCGGTTGGCGGAGTGATTGGCGGTGTTTTGGGCGGAACGGGAACGGTGATGCCGACGCCTCCTCCAGCCCCGCGGCCGGTGCAGAAGGTAGTGCGAGTTGGCTCAGGGGTTAAACCGCCGCGTCAGACGTATTCCGCGGATCCGGTGTATCCGCCGCTCGCGCGTGAGACGCACATTCGGGGCACGGTGGTTGTCGATGCGGTGATAGATGAACACGGGAATGTGGTTCAAGTGAGCGTGCTGAGCGGACATCCATTGCTCATCAACGCGGCGTTGAAGGCCGTGCTGCAGTGGAAGTATGAGCCGACTACCCTGAACGGTCAGCCGGTTTCGGTTGAGTTGCAAGTGCAGGTGCACTTCAACCTGAATTCATAAGGTGGACTGGCGGGCAACACATGGGCGCTAGACTCCATCCCTCGTGGCTACTTAGATCGAACGCGAACTTCTGTTTCGAGGTAGTCGTCGAGATGGGCCTGCACGCCGCGCAGCGCTTGCTCATTTCGCTCAAGGCGGTAGACCATGATAGCGCCTTCAAGGGAGGAAATAATCAGAGTGGCGAGCTTCTTTGGATTGACCCACGGGCGGATTTCCCGCGTCTTGATTCCGCCACGGATCACCGAAACGATGTAGTTGCGCCAGCCCTCTAAGGCCTTGCGGGCTCGCTCGCGAAGCACTGGATTTCCGTCATCGGTATCAATCGCCGTGTTGAGCAGTGGGCAGCCACCGGGAATGCTTCCGCGGCGCTCAACAAAATTCGCGACCAACTGCTTCAACCTGTCCACCGTGTTCGAGATGGTATCCAGATCGTGGATCCGCGCGTTTAGCGTTTCCCGCCAGGCGTAGTCAAACGCCTCGGCAGCTAGGGCCTCTTTGCTGGAGAAGTGCCGGTAGATCCCGCCTTTTTCGAGCCCAGTTGCTTTCATCAGATCAGACAGGGCAGCTCCGTCGTAACCCCGCTGATTGAAGATCGGCGCGGCCTTGCGAATGATTTCCTGCCTGGTTTGTTCACCCTTGCGCATTTCCATACTCCTGCGACCGACTGGTCGCTAACTCCATTCTACCAGAAATTAGATGCGACCGAACGGTCTCTTATCGCATCCAAGATGGCCAGGAACGGATATGAGCAATACAACGGCTTCCCTTCCCGTCCCGTATGTGGCTCCGGAGGACCCGCGCGTTTATAGCACGCGCTCAGCCTCATTTCCCTAAGTCGGCTAACAGTCGAGCGGCCACGGCGCGACGCTCCGGCTCGGACGGGAACGGCAGTACATCAGCCGGCGATCGCGGCGGCTGTTCGCAAGCTCCCAGCCGGTCCGACTTTGCCTCCAGTCTGCGCCCCGATCGAAACTGGCGAGAATGTTGGTAGATCTGATCCAGCGTGAGCCTCACGCCACGTTCAGACGCAAGACGCTGGAGCGTTGCAGCGTGCCAGGGACGGGGCGTCGTCGCACCGCGGATCCAGTGGTAGATGGCGCTCTGGTGAACTTCGAGCTCTTCGGAAAGCGCCGTTGTTCCGAAGTCCAGAACGAAGCGTGCGAATTTGGATTTCCATCGTCTCCTGATCCGCGGCCGGCTCATCCAGGTGTCCCCCTTTACTTGTATGGCAAGTTGCCCTACAGTGCAACGAAGCCCGAGGGCGACAGACCGCCCCCGGACTCCTGACCAAATGATATTGGAAGTGTCGTAGTGGGTGAAAATAAAATACACGCGGATCAATCCTCACAGCAAGTTCAATCCGATAGCACCGGCGCAAGAACTGGACTCCTATGCGCTCTAGATCATCGAGGACGAGCTCGTCGCGAGCGCCGGCAGCGTCTCCCGACAGCAAAAATGCCCTCCTTCAAGCCGTGTAAACAGGGAAAGACCGTCACGCAATGGGACCTCGAAGAATATTTCCCGCTGGAACGGGAGATGCACGAAAGCACCTTGTCCTGGAAAGCGAAGCACGACTACATCCTCGAGCTCCTAAAGTCTGGCGCGACGGTCGAGTCTGGAGTGCACCGCGCTGAAATTGAACTGACGCTGAAGGTGCGCTGATTAGGCGATTGAAAAATCCGCGAGGCCACGCTCGGCTGAGCTAGATTTCGAGGCTTCAGAAATCCGATCTAGAAACGATTTCTACTCGTAGGATTCGCGTTAAAAGGAGAGCTCGTGAAACAATTCCTCTTGAAAAAGTTGGTCTTTCCTCTCTGCATGGCGGCCCTCGTATCGATGTTGGTCAGCCTGGGTGTGCCTGACCCTTGGAGAAGTCTTCTGGTGAATATGGCTGCAACTTTCTTGGGCAGCATCGTGACGGTGTTTTTTGTCGAGGCGATTCTGCGACGCGGTGAGGAACAGCGGTGGAAGAGATTCCGGGGACATGTGGGCAAGCAGGCAACCATTTTGGCAATCGGCACTGCTTCGAGCGTCCGAAACGCACTAGCGATACCGCCTCCCGACATTCAGAACGATGAGGGCGTAGTGCCTAACCCCGCGCAAATGCGACAAATGATGATATCGATGATCGAAGAGGATCTCTTGCTGGCAAGCAACAGAATGAAGCAAATGGATCAGGACGATTGGCGTATTTTCGCAAGAAATCTCCTCGGTGCCATGCGTAACTGCGAGCTCTTACTCACCCTTTTCGGACCGAAGCTCGATGCGGAGATTGCCGTGCTGGTTCTCGATTTGTACGAGAAAGCTCGAGAGGTCTTGATCCCTTACGAAATCATCCCCGATCTCCTAGGTGTTCCCTTTGAGAAGCTCAAACTGAATCGTCGAGGCCAATCTACCGTGCCTTTCGTGAAGGCCATGCTTCAGGGCGCCATTCGAGACGTCGAACAACTGCTGAGGATTTGTGCGGCACTGCTACGGGAGATTGGTCAGCGGTTTCCGGAGCCCAACGCAACGCCCTCGCCAGGTGTTCGAGCGTGAGCAAATCGAATCTGACTCGCGAGTGGCGAGCACTGAATGGCGAACAAAATTATCTTTTCAGGCCGGTAGGTAGATGTCGTGCAATAAGCGGCAAGGCCGGCCAGAACCACGTATCCAGTAAGATAGAACCATAGAGGGACTATGACTACGCGGGGACTCTATGTTGTGCAGGCTGGAGAAGGACCTTCAAGACAGCCATTTTATTGGCAAGGCGGTCTATAAGAAGCTGATGGACCATCCATCAGAAATCCGCAGCCGATTGTGATTACGAGCGAGACTCTAAAGCAGTCCCCTGTGCAACTACGGGACGACGTATTCTGCTTCGACTGCGAGCAGATCTTTAATTCAGGGGGCGAATCCTGGATGCACCGACATATTGCCACGACCACCGAATTCAAGCTGTTGGACCTTTTCAACAAACAGGTGCCGATCGTGGACGAG
This sequence comes from uncultured Acidobacteriota bacterium, assembly GCA_963731155.1. GTDB lineage: Bacteria > Acidobacteriota > Terriglobia > Acidiferrales > UBA7541 > Acidiferrum. Next base: position 282,402 of record CAVSVB010000009.1, on the reverse strand, counting down.
CCTGATTTTACGCTTTACGACGCAGCGAAGATTCCGTCGGTCGATTGCGCGGCGATCCTAGAATATGGGAGCGGAGTCTTTTTCAAATCCGCCGTGCATACGTGGCGGTTTGAAGACGGCACTTCTACCCATATCGATCTTGGGCCGGCGCGGACAGAAGCTCTGCGGAAGTTCGTACATCGCGAAGCTCCGTTCCCCGCGGACATGGTGCTCACGGTATGTCTGTCTTCGAAGCGCAGGCAATTCCTTGGCGTCATTCCACCCGTATGTATGGAAATCGGCGGTGCGGAAGAGGAGAAATACTATTTTTACGTTTCGGGCGTGTACTACTGCCTGCTAATTGGCGCGGGCATCGATACCAACATGAAAGCACTCGGGTTCAACCAGCCGGCCGCGAAGCCTATCTTCGTCGGCGACGAGTGGGCCGACCAGGCGCTCGGGATTATGAAGCGTCTCGCGCAAGGGACCACGCCGTCTCCGAAACTGAAAGAGGGTTTAACGCCGAAGCCGTGACGGGACTCATTTACGGAAAAAGAGATGAGAAAAATTGTTTTTGTCATGCTTGTAGTGATCGCAGGCGGATGCGGCACTGAGCCGCGACAGAACGACGACGTTTCTAGGATCTTCGATCATTTGACGGGCGGCCTCTTGGTCACGGCATGCCCCTTTGTGACGTCGGACACTGGCAAGTTCGCAGGTCTTTCCGGCCCGCACTTCGATCCCAAGGTGCGAACGATTGCGTACTCTGAGCTTACGTTTGGCTTCGATCAGAAGGACAATCGCCTGCTCTTTATCCGCGATACGAAGCGGAAGACGCCAACGGACAAGGCTTCGGCTGTCGAGCGATTGCCGTGCATGCGACGATTGCTCGTACTTTCGGACGAGGAGAAGCGACAAGCATGGCTCTAAGGTCGCACTCGATGGGCGGCAGGTGCGCGATAGTCGGGAGATCGAAGCCGCGAATCGCAGCGAACGCAAGCGGCATTGTGAAAGTCGGCTACATGCTCAGGTTCGACTGGTTGACCGAGCGTGAAATCAAGGTGCGGTGAGTCCGCCGCGTTTACTGGGGTGCTGAGATGGAAGTAAGAAATGCGCTAATCAACCAGATCATCGAAGTGCACACGCTTCGAGTCGTTAACGGCAAGTACCTTTGCGATTGCGGCGCGCCAATCGGAACAGTCGGAAGCGTGTCGGACGAATTCACGAAAGTTACCACGATGTTTGCCGCTCATTGCCTTCATGCAGCGATTAGCGCACTACGGTCCGCACTCGAGTGATTGCGGTCCAGGGCGCGGTTAGGCAGCCGCAAATTCGACGCGATTCTTGCCGATACATTTCGTCCAAGAGCGGATGGTGGGGAGCATGAGCGAATCTGACAGACTTAGTGGGCAATGGTATGGCACTTTTTCCGGCTCGTCCGACGGAACCATCACGGTCAACATTGACGAAATGGCCTCGAACTATCGCGGTCAGGCGTATCTCTGCGATTCGGACGCAAACCTTCCGGGTTCGGCTGTTGCCTTCACGATACCGAGCAAGGATAAACAGTTCACTCTGCGCACAGACTGGATACTTGCGCTCGACCGGCCTTCGGGAGAGCCAATTCCCTTGCAGAACCTGGCGGCGAAATACCCCGGCGTTGCAGCGCCGAGATACGCAGACGTGAAAGGTTCTTTGGAGAACGATGCTCTCAAATTATCGTGGAGCACGGACCTCGGCACGGCTCACACTTGCACCCTACCTCGATCCAAGGCAAGCCAACCGTCGGAACTGCCCGTCTCCGAAGAGCATTGGGGAGCCTACAAAGAGCGCAGGGCTTTAGACCTGCACAAGCGCTATTTGTTCCGCGGCCAGAACCGGCCCTGGCGCCTGCGCACTTCTTTCCATCGGACGGGGCGGGCCGATTTGCAAAGATTCATAGCCGAAGACATACCGGCACTGCATCGGCAACTAAGCGCGAGGACAAGGCACGTCTTCAATCTTACAATCGGTGACGAAAATGGAGCCTTTTTCAATCTCGTGCAGCACCACGGCTATCCCACGCCTCTCCTTGATTGGACGTATTCACCGTACGTCGCCGCATTCTTTGCCTATCGCGACATCACAAACAAACAGGCCGTGAAAGCTGGGCCGGCCGACAAAGTTCGCATCCTTGTTTTCGACCAAGCACAGTGGCGGAAAGACTTCTTCCAGATGATGCAGCTGAACTTGCCTTTTGGGTTTCACGTTTCAATTTGCGAGTTCATCGCGATCGAGAACGAGCGGATGATCCCACAGCAAGCGGCTTCCATGATCACGAATGTCGATGACATCGAGGGCTACATTCAGTCCAAAGAGAGTGCGGCGAAAAAATACCTGTGGGCGGTCGATATGCCGATGAGCGACCGCCGGCACGTCGTTAACGAGCTGAGTTATATGGGCATCACGGCGGGCTCGATGTTTCCCGGCTTAGACGGAGCATGCGAGGAACTAAAGGAACAGAACTTTGAAATCTGATTGAAGCGACCTTGAACACGGCCGATCTGCGTTCTTGCAATCCAGCCCTTCAGGGCGTCAAAGCGCACCTCTAGTTTTTCGGCTGTTGTTCTGTGGCAGATCAGTGCCGCTCGCAAGAACAAAAAGGAGTGCAAGTGTCTCTGTGAACCTGCTTTTGACATGTAGCACGACGCCTGAATTCAGCCGCGACGCACTAGACCTGTGGAATAAGTTTTGCATTGCCGAGTGGATGCCGGGAAGAGAGATTGTTCGATATCTACGGTTCGCGCCTGCCTCGGAGTTTGCCTCGATTGATGCGATCGTTTTCCTGGAACCGAACAAGTCTGTGGGATTCGCAGAGGATCCGGATGGGCGCCTGATCCCTTTTCCTTGGATAGCGTCATGGGAAGCGCACTACTACAACGCCGCTATCTCAGAACAAATTCGCAACCTGCCCGAAACGTGCGCGATGCGGAACGGGCGTAAGTGGAAAAGAATTCCCCAGATAGTCCTGACCGAGCGGGGGCATCGTCACGAGGCTTACGACGGTCTTGACGTCGAGTTCGTGATAGATGTCACAGAATTAATGCTTTTCCAGGGCTACGGCAGCCCCGTAACTTGGAGCAATATCGAAGAGATTGTCAATCAGTACCACCTGCGTGCGATGGACGAATACGAGCGCGTCGGATTCCTGGTTACCGTTGACCGTGGGCTCTATCGTGTCAGACGAGCTTTTCGCAAGACGAACTCGAAGGAGAGCGAATTTTATTTCGGAGGGAAGGACAGGCGGCACTTTCACGGCTTTGTGACTATTGGACGCGAGCGGGATGGAGCTGATTACGAAGCATGGCTGTTCGAACAGTTGCTGAATGGTCCCAAAGCGGGGGAACGGGAGTTGCACCGCTTTTTTGAGGAGCATCCAAATTTTTTGGCCGAGGCCATGATGGGTGTTCCGATCTCCCATCAGCCATATTTCACAAGAAATAAGCAGACGCCGGATTTCTCGATCTCTCCTGTTCTTCCGCGCGATTCGAACGACTCTGTGAAACTGCTGGAGTTGAAGGGGCCGGAAGCGAGCGTCTTGGCGAGTGCCGCTATGTGGTGAATTAGGCGCCCTCGTTCTCCCGGTTATGTTTACTGCGCGTTACATTACACGTTTTAAGACGTCGACGAGTCGTAGTGGACACGGTTGCTCACATGGAGCAGATTCGTGGAGCAGATTCGAGCAGATTCGTTGACTTGCCTCCGGTGCGCAAACTAAGATGGCCGCCAAATGGCGGACCCTCAGTCTCTTCTTGGCCAAACTGTTTCGCACTACCACATCCTGGAAAAATTAGGCGGGGGTGGAATGGGCGTGGTGTACAAGGCTGAAGACACCATCCTCCGCCGATTTGTCGCGCTGAAATTCATTCCCGATGAAGTTGTCCGCGATCCCGACACTTTGACTCGTTTCCAGCGCGAAGCTCAAGCCGCCTCGGCTCTGAATCATCCAAATATTTGCACCATCTACGAAGTCGGACAGCAAGCCGGGCGCCCCTTCATCGCTATGGAATTCCTGGACGGCGTGACCCTGCGCCACCTGATTTCCGGCCAGCCACTCGGCGCCGACATGCTGCTCCTCCTGGCTACGGAAATTGCCGACGCCCTCGATGCGGCGCATGCCGAAGGCATCGTTCATCGCGACATCAAGTCCGCGAATATTTTTGTGACGAAGCGCGGTCACGCGAAGATTCTGGATTTCGGATTAGCCAAGATCGGACTTGCGGGCCAGTCGCTCGCCGAAGCCGAATCCGCGGATACCTTGACGGGCATAGTGCAGTCACCGCATGACCTGACCAGCGCCGGCTCGACATTTGGAACCGTCTCTTACATGTCTCCCGAACAGGTGCGCGCCTGGACTCTCGATGCGCGCACGGATTTATTTTCCTTCGGCGTAGTCTTGTACGAAATGGCCACCGGCACATTGCCCTTTCGCGGCGGAAGCATCGGACTAATTCTCTCTGCCATTCTCAACGACGTTCCCGTCCCTTCCCTGCAAATGAGTCCCGAGGTCCCACCGGAACTGGGGCGCATCATCAACAAAGCTCTGGAGAAGGACCGCGACGTCCGCTATCAGCATGCCTCCGACCTGCGGACGGATCTGAAGCGCCTGAAGCGGGATTCGGGAACCGTGCGTGTGGCCATGGCCGGGGGACCAGCAGTCGACCTGGTGGCTGCTCCGCCGGCCATAGAGACGCTCCCTGTTGTGCCCGTACAAAAGTCGCGATGGGCAGTGGCTCTTGCTGGTGGAGCGGGAGCAGTTCTGCTATTGGTTGTGGTCGGATGGTATTTCCGGGGCCTTGTGGAGTGGCGGCGACCGGAATTGAAACAGCTCCAACTCACTACGAACTCTCTTGAAACACCGACGACGACGGCTGCTGCCCTCTCGCCGGATGGCAAGTACCTGGCTTACGCTGATGAAACCGGCATTAGCCTGCGACTTGTCGGGACGGGAGAGACACACGCTTTTCCTGCTCCAGCCGGCTCCAGCATACTCAGGCTTTCTTGGTTCCCTAACGGGATCAAATTGCTTGCGAGTGGGGTGGCCGGGAGAGGCGATGTGCCCAGCATTTGGTCCATGTCCATCCTGGATGGCGTGCCGCACCCGCTTCGCGAGGACGCTGGAGGGGCGTCCCTTTCGCCGGACGGATCCCACATCGCCTTTACGAGCGGCAGCAGCGAAGAAATCTGGTTAATGGGCGCGAATGGAGAGGAACCCAAGCGAATTGTTGCCGGCGCTGAAGGAGATAGTTTTCAAGGGCCATTGTGGTTTGCCGATGGCCAGCATGTTGCCTACGCGAGAGGCCATTCCGTCGCCGGCGAGTTGGCCATCACCGTCGAATGGCACGATGTGACAACGGGCCGGACCACCACCGTTTTTTCAGACGCCAGGTTCACAAGCGGTTGCCTTCTGCCGGACGGACGCATGATCTATTCTGTGTCGGAACCACCACCGAAGCAAAGTGACGCGAATCTGTGGGAGATCAGAATTGATGCACGGACCGGACAAGCGGTAAGTCGCCCTCGAAGAATCACCAATTGGGCTGGTTTTACCCTATCCGGTCTTAGCATCACGGCAGACGGCAAGCGTCTGGCTTTCTTGAAGGGAACCTCTCAGGCTGATGTCTACATTGGAGAACTCGAAGGAAACGGAACGCGTCTGAAGATGCCAAGGCGTCTGACCCTCGATGATCGGAATGATTTCCCGAGTGCCTGGACGCCTGACAGCCATGCGGTGTTGTTTTTCTCGGATCGGAATGGCAAGTGGGACATCCTCAAACAAGCGTTGGACAAACGCACTGCCGAAGTCATCGTTGAGGGTCCGCAGAATTATTTCATGCCTCGCGTGAGCGCGGATGGCGCCTGGATTTTCTACCACGCTTCTCTCAAGAGCGACTTATTTAGCTGGTCTGCGTCAGGCAACTTGATGCGGGTTCCCATTGCAGGTGGACCTTCTCAGTTGGTGCGGTATGAGCCGAGCCTTTATGACATCCGCTGCGCTCGTCTTCCGGCGAGACTGTGCGTCCTCAGCGAGCGAGGGCCTGGGCACCAGGTCTTTTACAGCTTTGACTTGCTGCAGGGCAAGGGGCATGAGCTGGCTAGGATCGATGCTGACCCGGCAGTGAGCGGTTATCACTGGGACGTCTCGCCTGACGGTTTCCTCATCGCGATTATAATGAGCAGCAAGCGGGAGAGCCGCATTCGTGTCCTTTCTTTGGCTGGGGCCGCGCGCGATGTAACTGTCCACGGATGGAATGGCTTTCAGTCCCTAGATTGGTCTGCGGATGGAAAGGGACTGTACGCTTCCAGTCAGTCGGCACAAGCCACAACGCTTCTTTATATTGATCTGGAAGGCCACGCCCGAGTTCTCCGGCAGCAGGCCGGTATCTTCAAGACTTGGGGCATACCTTCTCCCGACGGCCGACATCTGGCTTTTTTAGAATGGACCTCAGCCAACAACGTCTGGATGATTGAGAATTTTTGATTGCCTCACGCCCGTGCCATGCCTGGTGATACCTTCGAGGCTCGCACCGCATGCCAGGACTTTCTCACCCTCTAAAAAGACGTCGACCCAAACATCCCCATCCTGAAACAAGCCTAGGCCAAGTACGCGAAGTTGCAGTAGTTGCTCGCGAACCTGTGCGCAATGAACTACGCGCGACATGGTTGGTTATAATCTCCGACGTGGAAAACCCGCTTCCTCTTTCACACCTGTACCGGTCGGCGTTCGTGGAACCGATGGAGCCGGACAACTCAGCGCGTTCCGAACTGTGCCCCATTTTGTGCCCACCCTAGTTCAAAACTGGTAGCAACTGGTAGCTAAGGCGAGGGGAAGGGAATCTCCTGTAATGGCGCGGGAAATCAACACCATAGCAGTCGGTCACGATCCGTCTCAGTTCTCATTGGACGGTCTCTTAATCAACGGGTTGGAGGTTCGAGTCCGCGTCCAAAACCCTTTCGTCGGGGATATCTCGCGTCCAACTGCGTCCAAAATGATGGGTTTTAGAGGGGATTTTCGGAGTGGGAAGCCAGTAAAGCCAACTGCATCAACAGGGTTTATGGAGCGGGCGATGGGAATCGAACCCACATCCGAAGCTTGGGAAGCAAAATTGAATCCTAGATTCCCTTGTCCTAACTCACCCTCGATGCCAGATTTAGCCCGGAAAATTCGTGATTTCAGAAACACCGAAGGCCTCGCTATGGTACAAATCCGTTATCTAGGCAGATTTGAGACCAAAAACGAGGCCTTCGCTTGAGCGAACATACCATAACAGAGTGTCTCCTTTTTCCAGATATTTTTGATCGACCGGTGGTCGCGAAATTTGATCAACGGCAAGGCAGTTCCGATGGCGGAGCGATTCTGCTGAAGGCTGCCGAGCGGCGCTTAGGCCTGACATCGGCATTGGCGGCTGGTCTGAGAGATGACCGGCAACCCGGTAAGGTGCAGCATGAGTTGCGTGAGTTGATTACGCAGCGAGTCATGGCCATTGCCTTGGGATATGAAGATGCCAACGATGCGGCGCGGCTGGCATCGGATCCGATCCACAAGTTGCTAGTTGGTCGGGATCCCGTCGCCGGCGAGGATCTGGCTTCGCAACCTACTCTGTCGCACTTTGAAAATGCTCCGGATCGTAAGGAACTGTTGCGCATGACGGAAGCGTTGGCGGACTGCGTCATTGAACGACATCGCAAGCGTCTGCATGGTCGCGCCCGTCGCATCACCATCGATCTGGATCCCACCGACGACCCCACGCATGGCCAGCAACAGTTCACCTTTTTCAATCGCCACTACGATAGCTACTGTTACTTGCCGATGGTTTGTTTTCTCACCTTTAATGAGGAGGCGGAGCAGTACTTGGTGGCGGCGGTGTTGCGGCGTGGGAATGCGACTGGCTCGCTGGGTGCGCTGGGGATTTTGCGCCGTTTGATTGCACGGGTGAGCGACGCCTTTCCCAAGGCGAAACTCCGGGTGCGACTCGACGGTGGCTTCGCGTCTCCGGAAGTTCTGGATTTTTTAGATTGCGAACCGAAAGTGGAATACCTCGTCAATATGGCCGCCAATGCGGTGTTGAAGCGCAAAGCAGAGTCGGCCATGAAGCGGGTTCGTCGTGCGTCGGAGCTCTCCGGCCGAACCGAGCATGTCTATGGCGAATGCCGGTACGCTACCAAAAAGACTTGGCCGTGGAAACGACGCATCATCTACAAAGCTGAGGTGGTGCGCGCCGCGAACAAGGAAGCGAAGGACAACCCGCGCTTCGTGGTCACCAACTTAAAACAGAGTCCGCAGTGGATTTACGAGAAGACTTACTGTCAGCGGGGTGACGTGGAGAACAGGATAAAGGAGTTGCACGACGGCATGCAGATCGGCCGGACCAGTTGCTCGAACTTTTTGGCGAACACCTTCCGCGTGCTGCTGACAACGGCGGCCTATGTGCTGATGCAAGAGATGCGCCTACACCTGGCCCCGACCCGCCACGCCCGGGCGCAAGTCTCGACCTTGCGCGAACATTTCTTGAAGCTGGGCGTTCAGGTGGTGGTCTCGGTGCGTCGCATCGTGCTGCACCTACCTCGGTCCTTTCCGTATCTCGCTAACTTTCATCGTCTGGCCTTGAGCTTGGGCGCGCAAAGCGGCTAAGCCTCCCACTTCTTCAACCCCAAACTAATCATTGTCACGCTCTTACTCGTGGTGTCTCGTTACGCGTCAAAATCGGACTGTGAATCTCGCTAAGAACTTTAGAATCAGTCTCGCGGTCTAACAAAATTCTGCCCTCGTCACATCTTTGTCCCGCTCTCAAAAAAACCTGTTCGGCGTTCCACTTTCACGAATAATGCAGGTTAGTGCGGCCCTCAGGCGACGGCCCTGGCATCTACTACTTTCATCAAATCCAAAATCATCTGAACGACTGGTTGATCGCCGATCGCGGTATTGATCATGGTGTGGTAGATGGCACGGTCGGGCCATTCGACGTGGAAGTATTTCTGGATGAAATCCGCGCGTTCCCGATCAACCGTATCCACGAGCTGCTGCGCTTCACTCGCGCTCTTGCCGCGCGCAAGCAAACGACGGAGCTTGTCTTCTCGCGGAGCATAAAGAAACACGCGCAGCGTGTCCGGCCTGGTGCGAAGAAAATGTTGCGATCCCCGTCCGACGATGACGGAATTTCCGGTCTTCGCGGCGTGTTGAACAACCCGTTCGGTAATTTTCAAAATGCTTTCGCTGTCCACTACGTTCAATTTGTGCGCATTTAGGCTGCCTTCATAACTTCCGCGCAAAAATGACTTGAAGAGCCGGTAGTAGAGCGGATCGGTACGTTCCTCGCGAACTTGGACCACGGCTTTGGGACAATTTGCAAGCCTGGCAATCTCCTCGGTCAGCAACTGATCCCAAAGCTTCCAACCGAGATGCGTCGAAAGCAATTGCGCGATTTCGCCACCGCCGCTTCCATATTCCCGCTCGATGGTGACAATTTTGATCATGAATTTCCGGCGCCCGATACTTGGTTTGCAGCGCCCGCTCCAGAATATTATTCCACTACAACCTGCCCGCCGCCACCGGGATCATTCTTCTTCAAAGCAAACGATAGACAGAACATGATCGCGGCGCCTACCGCAAGGACCATGAAAACATCTATATAGGCCAAGCTGGCCGCTTGCGCTTGCACGTTCTGGTAAATCCTGGCAACGGCAACCGCCTGCGCATCATGCGGGCTCACTCCGGAGTTAGCGATGCGTTGTGCCAGGCCATTTGCCGCATTCTGGAAATTAGGATTGTCGGGCCTGGCGTACCCGACGAGCCTGGCTTGATGGAATTGCGATCGGCGCGCAATCAACGTGGTAACGATAGAGGTTCCCACGCTGCTGCCCATATTGCGCATGAAATTGACGATACCGGCTACGGCATTATTCTTCTCCGGCGAAATTCCGATGTATGCCACGAGAGTAATCGGGACAAACAGGAAGCCCAAACCAATCACTTGCGCGATGCGCAACAGAGTGGCGGCAATGAAGCTGATCTGCAGGTCGATCCGCTTTGTGGAATAAAACATTGCAATCGATAAAGCCAGCCAGCCGAAAGCGATCAGATAGCGCGCCTGGAACTTCGTTGTCAGTTTCCCCATGATCGGCATCTCAAACAGCAACACCAGGCCCCCGGCGGAAAGCGCGAGTCCGGCCAGTTCCGAGGTGTACCCCAAAAGCGTCTGGAGGAATTGCGGCATCAGCACCAGGGCACTGAACAACAGGATCCCCAGGACGAACATCATCAAGCTTGAGCTGGCGAAGTTGAAGCTCTTGAACATGCGAACGTCAATGATCGGAGTCTTGTGGAACCACTCCCAAATAACCAACGAAATCAGGCAAACGGTCGCCATCACGATCAACGTTGTAATAAAGCGCGACCCAAACCAATCATCTTCCTGGCCCTTGTCCAGCAGTACCTGCAAAGCTCCAACTCCTAATGCCAAAAGAGCGATTCCGATGTAGTCCAACTTGACGCCAGCGGATCTCAGCCGCGCTACGTAAGGCGGATCTTCGACAAAGCGCCGCACCAGAAACCATGTGATTATCCCGACTGGAAGATTGATAAAAAAAATCCACCGCCAGGAATAGTTGAAGGTGATCCAGCCGCCCAGTGTCGGTCCGATCGTCGGCGCCATAATGGCTGTGATGCCGTACAACGCAAAGGCCAGACCTCGCTGCTGCGGGGGAAAAGTGTCCGCAAGAATGGCCTGAGCCATCGGCTGCAAGCCTCCTCCGCCCGCCCCTTGCAACACGCGGAACAGCAGCAAAAGACCGAGACTCGGTGCCAAGCCGCAGAGCAAAGAACTCACGGTGAACACAGCGAGACAGCTCATGAAAAAACGCTTGCGACCCAACGCACCTGCGAGCCAACCGCTGATTGGCAGAATGATGGCATTCGAGACCAGATACGAAGTCAGAACCCAGGTACTTTGATCGTTGCTCGCCCCAAGATTTCCGGCCATGTACGGCAGGGCTACGTTGGCGATGCTGGTGTCGAGAACCTCCATGAACGCGGCCAGCGCGACGACCACGGCGATCAGCCAGGGGTTGAATTTCGGCCGCCAAACATCCTGATCGATTGTGAGAGCAGCGGAACTCATTGCAGATATACGTCTGGCACAACATTCATGCCGGGGCGAAGTTGATGATCATGGTTCTCGCCCTGATCGAGGACGATTTTTACCGGAATCCGTTGCACAATTTTCACGTAGTTGCCGGTGGCATTCTCCGGCGGAAGGAGACTGAAGAGTGGGCCGGTTGCGCCGGCAATGCTGTCTACATGGCCCTTCAGGGTTTTACCGGACGAATCAATATGGAGTTCCGCCCGTTGTCCAACTCGCATACGTCGCAGCTGGGTCTCTTTGAAATTGGCGGTGACCCAGACTTCATTGAGCGGCACCACAGTGAGGAGTTGCTGCCCCGGTTGAATATTGAGACCGACGACAACCGTTTTGTTCACCTCGCCCGATACCGGCGCAACGATTTTGGTGTATTGAAGGTTCAGCTGGGCTTGCTCGAGCAGCGCCCGCTTTTGCTCGACATCCGCAATGGCGGCGCGTACCCGCGATTTTGTAGACGACACTTGCTGCGGTCCAGTCTCCGCGGACTGGTGATTGGCGTACGCCTGGGCTAATTTGCTCTGGGCCTGTTGCACAAATTGTTCCGCGGCGGACTCATTCGCGCTGGCAGCGGCGACTGCGGCCGTGCTGGATTTTGCGCTGGCCAACGCCTGGTCATAAACCTGCGCGGCCACTTCGCGCTTGTCCACCAGTAACTTGTAGCGACGGAGGTCGTCTTGCGCGCGCACATTGTTAGCCTCTGCTTCCTCCAATTGGGCATGCGCGGCGGTCAGCTGTCTCTGAGCGGCGATGATTCCTGCCTGGGCATTTTCGATATCGGAAGCGGTGAATTTTAGCTGGCTGGTAGTGTTTACTGCGGTGATCGGCACAGTGACATTCAGCGATTGGGCGGTGGCTTCGGCGTTCGAAAGATTGGCTTGCGCCTGCGCGACCGCGACTTCGTAATCCTTCGGGTCGATCTCAACGAGTACCGTGCCTTTCTCCACCCACTGGTTGTCTTCCACGTTGACGCGCACCACATAGCCGGAAATACGCGCGCTGACAGGATAAAGGTGAACGTCCGCCTGGGCATCGTCGGTTGATTCATAGCTGTCGAAGTAGCGCCACAAAAAAAATCCGCCAACAAGCAATACCGCGACGGCGATCAGAATAACGAAGGTTCTTCGGCGTTTTGGACCGCCGTAGGACGGCGTGGCATACACGGTATCGGTCACCGACGCCGGTTCGATCGGGGACTCTTTGGCGGATGGAGCAACCGGACGGGCTGGGTTTTCGTCCGCCATGTTTATTTTTCCTTGAAGTATTCCCGGACGCCGTTTTCGGCGACGCCAATCGCGCGAGCCATGGAAATTTTTGCAAAATTATAGCTGTACAGGCTTGAGATGTACTGTTCGTGCGCGCTGGCAACGGCTTCTTGCGATTGCACCACTTCCACGGTATCGGTGACGCCAGCGGTGAATCGATCGCGCGACTGGACAAGAGTCTCTTCCGCGAGGGTTATGTTGCTTCGCGCCACATTGACCAGTTCTGCCGACGACTGCAAGTTCAGCATCGCGGTGCGAACATCAGCATCAATCTGCGCGCGCAGGTTGTCCAGGCGTTCACGGCTCTGCGCAAGTTTTGCATCGGCCTGTAAAACGTCGCCATGAACGCTACCTCCCTGAAAGATCGGAATCGACAGAGTCCCGCGCACGTCGAACACTTGCGTTGCCGTGCTGGGGTGTGTGCCTGCGGCGCCATAATCAGCATTGAAGGAGAGCGACGGCAGATAGCCGGCTACCGCAGCTTTGCGCGAGAATTCCGCGCCACGTACATCGGTCATGGCGGCCTGATAATCGGAACGTGAGGCGTATGCGCGCTTCAAGGCTTCGTCCACGGTAACGATTTCAAACGGCTGATACGGGGACTTGTCCGTCAATTCGAATTCCTGTCCAGGAGCCAGGCCTATCACGCGTGCCAAGGTCAGTTTTTGGATTGCGAACGTGTTCTGCGCTTGAATCAGTTGCTGCTGGCGGGTTTGTAGCTCAACTTTGGCGCGAAGCCCGTCGATCGCCGGCGATGTGCCAGCGTTCACCTGATCCGCAGCTTGGTCGTAGAGTGCCTGAGCGGTCTTGACCTGCGCTTCCGCCGTTTCGATGCGGGCCTCATCCGCGATGGCTTGCAAGTAGGTATAGCCTACGGCAAGCACGACGAGGTCACGAGCGTCCTTATAGGAATATTCGGCCGACTTCAGACTCTGGCGGGCCGCGCGGGCTGCGCTAATCGCCTTCCAGTCAAACAAAGTCTGCGTCACAGCGAAGCGTGCGTCAAGGTAAGAGAAAGGGCCGACTGAGGATGGAATTTGCAACCCGCCAAAACTGCTGAGACCGAGCTCGCCGAGATTAATTTGCGAAGCGGTTACATACGGTGCGGCGTTCACATGCGGCAGGAGGGCGCTCAATTGCTCCCAGCGCTGACCATGAGCCGTGCGAACGTCCGCATTCGAAAGCAATACACCGAGATTTTGTCTGAGTCCGCGGTCGATGGCGCCCTGCAACGATAGCGGCAGCATTCCCGGAACGAGCTTCTCCGGAACGCTGCCAGCGAAGGGGCTCACTCCACTCGTTCCAGGAATGGCTTGGCCCGGAGTGCTCGGACTGGATGTTGTTCCGGATTGTGCGAGGCAAGTGGCGGCGGCGCACAGTAAGATTCCGGTGAACACGAAGACGCGGCCGCGATCATAACGAAGCCCCAAGGGAGCCTCCTTGATCCTTCATTTTTCGCGGCGGCGGCAGCGAAGGGCCGTTATCTTAGGCCGTTCGCCGTTTCCTGGCAACTAGTAGATGAGTGTACGGACACCTCCGTCCGCGTGTGACGCGGTCCATTGCTGCGGCGGCGATCGCCTGATTCTGCAGCTAGCGCTCGTATTCTGGCGTGGCGTGGCGCGTTATTGTTTGACGAACTCGACGTCGAGCGTGATGGAGACTTCATCACCGACCATGAACCCGCCGGCTTCCAGAGCCGCATTCCAGTTGAGGCCGAAGTCTTTGCGATTGATTTTTGTGGTGGCCTCGATCCCAATGCGGGTGCCGCCCCAGGGATCCTTTTGCGGCGCGCTAGGCGCTTCGACGTTCAGGGTCACTTTTCGAGTCACGCCATGAATTGTGAGGTCTCCCTCGACCGCGAATTCGCCGCTGGCTTTCTTGGTGACGCTCGAGGATTTAAAGGTGATGTTGGGAAACTTTTCCACATCGAGGAAATCCGCGCTCTTAAGGTGGGTGTCGCGCTGCGGCTCACGCGTGTTAATGCTATTGGCGTCGATGGCGACCTCCAGACTGGAGTTAGTGACGTCGGAGCTATCGAGTTGCAACGTGCCCTGGATGGAGGTGAATTCGCCCTTCACGTTGGAGATCATCAGATGTTTGACCTTGAACTGGGCGCTGGAATGAACGGGATCGATCTGCCAAGTGGTGACGCTGGGTTCGGGTTGTACGGCGGTGCTCATGCTGAAATCCTCCTTGTTATAATGATTGTCGTGGTAACGACTAATACTGAGTTGATGTTCGGGCTGTGGGTTTGGTTACATCGCGGGCGGGCGGCCCGCCATGCAGCATAACGGAATCTGCTTCGGCGCAAAACGGCCCGCCAGGGGTAAATCGCGATGAGCGCGAGCCCCATCTCACGTATTGATTTGCATGCCTGAGCATCTACCATGCCGTCAGGATGCGTTATGTCGCCTGATCTGTGGTTACGACGGCACGATCGGCAAAGACGGACGCTGCGCGGCGACCACTGGACGTGTTTGGGAAACAAAAAATGGCGATGCTTGCTATCTAGCAATTATGTAGATAGGGTTGTAAGCATGCTTCGGTTCGAGTGGGACGAGAAGAAAAATAGCAGTAACCGGAGTAAACGGCATCTGGTTTGAAGAAGCCCAAACCGTCTGCGACGACCCACATGGCAGGGGCTTCGTCGACCCGGAACATTCCGATGAACAGGAACGGTTCATTATTATTGCAATGAGTTCGGCAGCCAGGCTAGTTGTGGTCATTCCTTGCGACAGACAGATCGAATTTAATAATTCGCATCATCTCGGCGCTCGCGGCAAGCAAGAGAGGCCAGATTTTATGAAGAAGGAATATGACTTTTCCAAGTTGAAGGAAGTCAAGAATCGCTATGCGGCCAAGAAGAAGGCAGTGGGCATTAATCTGAGCCCGGAAGTCATTGACTATTTTAAGGGTCTGGCAGACAAGACTGGGCTGCCTTATCAGAAGTTAATCGACCTTTATCTTCTTGACTGCGTCAGAAAACGCAAAAAACCAAACTTGAAATGGGTGGCCTAGGCGATCTGCCTTTGCGTAACTCCAGTTCTTCAAACCGAGCCGGGTCTTTAAGCCTCCTACAGATTGGATTTTGCCAATTCAATTGCTGCGGTGACGTTCGTGCCATCCACGAGCGCGCCGCGGGCAAAGTCCTTTGAGCCACCGCCTTTGCCTGGGACCTGTTCAAAGACCTTTTTGAGCAGCACGTTCATGTCTTTTGCCGTACCGGGACTCTGCGCGAAGACGAGGTTTCCGGTTCCTCTATCCGAAAGAAGCGCGATCGTGCGGTCCGCGCGCGCCAGCGCTGTCGCCAGATGGTGCAGGTAATCCGTCGCACCATTTTCCAAGACTTCCGCAACAACGCGAATTCCGTCTGCCCGTGGCGAGGCCGCCGCAAGCAACGCTTCCGCGTCGGATTCCGCAATTCTGGGAAGTAGAGTTTTGATTTGTTTTGCCGCCAATTCCCTTTCGCGCATGAGCCGTTCGACGGCAGCGGGCAAATCCTGCGGAGCGCATTTGAGATTTGCGCTTACCTGAGCGATCAGTTCGGCGTCTTGCCGCGCAGCCCTTTCGGCGCGCTCGCCGCAGACAAATTCCACCCGCCAGTCCTGACGAATTTTCGTGCAACCGCGAATTAGAATCATTCCCAGTTGTCCTGTATGGCGCAAATGCGTTCCGCCGCAGGGTTGCAGGTCGATTCCGGCGATTTCGATGGCCCGAAGCACACCCTTGCGATCGACCTGTTTACGAACCCCCTGCCCGGCGAATTCCTCCGCAGTGCCGTAACGTACCGTAATTTCGCGATCCTCAAAAATGACCGCATTGGCAGCTCGCGCCGCGCCTTCGAGAATCAGCGCCGACGGTTGCGGACCTTTCAGATCGATCGTGCTGACGGTTGCACCCAAATGGAACGAAACGGTGATGAGTCCAAAACGCTCTTGAAAAACCGCCGACAGCAAATGCTGGCCGGTGTGCTGCTGCATATGATCGAACCGCCGCGGCCAGTGGATGCAGCCGTCAATCCGCCCCTCGAGCACCGGGCGGTCGACCACGTGAATGATGCGATCTTCCTGCTCCTGAACGTCGAGCACATTGGCATCGCCGAGTTTGCCAAGGTCATTTGGCTGTCCGCCAGAGGTGGGATACAGCAAGGTCTGGTCCAGAAGGACACTCCAGCGAGGTCCGAAGCCGTGGTCCTCGGCCTCGGCTATCGGCACGCAACTCAACACCTGGGCCGCGAAATTGTCTTGAAAGGAATCGTCGTAGTAGAGGCGGCGAGTGGCCATCGCCCGATTTTATCACACGGCCACAGCGTTATTTTCGCCGCACAGTGGCGAAGAATGCAGGTTCGAGGCGCGAAGACGCGATAAACTGGAAGCATGGCTGTCCGGCTCATCGCCCTGGATATTGACGGTACGCTGCTCGACAGCCGCTGGCGCGTGTCGGAAGCGAATCGCGAGGCCATCCAAAAAGCTACCCGGTACGGAATCGAGGTGGCATTAGTCACCGGACGGCGGTACGATTTTGCTCTCCCGGTGGCGCAGGACCTGGGCTGCCCAATCACCATGATTGTGAATAACGGAGGGCTGATTCGTTCGAACGACGGCCGCACTCGGCTGAAACGCTTGCTGTTCGTCAAGACGGCGCGGACTGTGCTGGAACTGGGACATCCCTGGCGCGCTGGTGCCGCGGTGATCTTTGACCGGCCAAGAGAGAATCAGCTAATTCTCGAACGGCTGGATCGCGACGACTCGATTCGCTATGCATACTATTCTCGTAACCTGGATTTCATCGCTGTTGTATCCCCGATCGAAGAATGCCTGACTGAGATGCCGCTGCAGGTGATGTTTTCCGGAACAGTCGCAGAGATGGACGCGCTGGAGCAATTGCTGCTGGCCTCTGAGGTTGCCGCAGAAATCAAACTCGCTTCCACAAAATATGCATCCAAGGATTTTGCAATGCTGGATGTTCTCCCACAGGGCTGCACGAAAGGCGCTGCGCTGGCCGACTGGGCCAAGGCACAGGGATTGCAGCGTGACGAGATTCTAGCCATCGGCGACAATCACAACGATTTTGAAATGCTGGAGTTCGCGGGAATTGCCGTCGTGATGCAAAACAGCGTGCCGGAACTTAAGACGTATGGCTGGCACGAAACGCATTCGAATGACGAAAGTGGCGTGGCCGCAGCAATTGAAAGGTTTGCATTGAACGAGGCAGCTTCGTGCGCTTGACCCTGGCCATTTCGCTTGGCGCGGCACTGACGGTGTGCGCAGTGGGTGCTCGCGCGGATTATCTCGTGTTGCGCAGTGGCGCACGGCTCAATGTGTCCGCTTACCAGCTTCTCGGCGATCGCTATCGCATCCAGGTAAACGGCGGTTCAGCGGAAATTGCGGCCGCAGAGGTCGTGGCCATCGAGCCAGAGGAGATTTTTGTCGCGGCGCCGCGCGTTCCGTTGACACAAGCGCCTTTCGGGGAGTTGATTCAATCCGCCTCGCAAAAATATGGCGTAGATGCCGATTTGCTCTTCAGCGTGATTGCGGCGGAATCCAATTTCAATGCCAAGGCAATTTCGCGGCGGGGCGCGCGTGGACTGATGCAGATCCTGCCAACCACCGCCGCGCGGCTCGGTGTTACAGATATCTTCGATCCTGTGCAGAACATAGATGCCGGCACGCGGTACCTGCGCGATTTGATGGCGCGGTATCAGGGCGATCTGGTGCTAACCCTGGCAGCCTACAATGCGGGACCGGGCGCTGTGCAGCGTTACGGGCGCGTGCCTCCCTACAACGAAACGATTTCCTACGTTCGAGCTATTCGCAAGACTTATGCACAGAGAAAATTGAAAGCCGACGCCAACCATCCCGAAGCAAAACCCGCAGTGAAAGCAGAAGCAACCACGGAAACGAAGAGCGGTCAGTAAGTCTAGCTTGCTTCAGCAAAACGGAGTGTTACGGTTGTTGTGGCGGTGGAGTTGGCGTCGGAGTTGTTTCCGGTGGACCTGGCTGCGCCCCGCTTGGTCCAAACGGCGAGCTTGGATTGTTGGGATTAGGGGTAGAACTGCCGGGTGACGTTCCAAAGGGTGTCGATTGCGTAGGCTGGCCGGCCGGCGTACCAATCTGTGGCCCTGCTGCGCCGCCAATCACAATAGCGTCCTTGGAAGGATCCCAAATAAACTCAAACTGTTTGTAGTTTTTGGCCTTGTCGTAAACCACGATCGAACTGTGATTGATTTTGCTACCGACACCGATGATATTGCCGCCGATGACGGTGGCCGGATCAGACGCCAGAAGCGCCTCGTTGGCAGCGTCACCGGCAGACGTCGGATTACCTGAAGCATCGGTGGACGTGCTGTCCGTACCCGCCGCAGGATTCCCCGTGGTGTTTGTCGACGTGTTTGGCTGTGCGCCGGCATTTGGTTGACCTGGCGTATTCTGCTGCCCCAGACCATTCGCTGCGGACGCAGAACTGTTAGCCCCGGTATTACCGAAAACTTGTCCGACAGCCTGCCCCAGCCCTTGGCCGAAACCTTGACCGAATCCCTGGCCTTGACCAGCGGATTGCGCTCCTAGTTGCGCAGCTGGCGTTCCGGGAACAGTGCCGACGCCTCCGGCGATTCCCGAGATCTGAATGGTTTGCGCGGGTTTGAGGCTTCCGATCAGCTGCCCCGTCGGACCTACATAAATAAGCCGCCAATCGCCGTCCTTGGCGTTCATCGGGTCCTTGTAAGCCTGGCGCATGAAGCGCAAACTGCCGAGCTTGGGCTTGACCAGATCGTCCATCGAAGTGGGGAATTTTCCGGTCTTGCGGTAGTACATTTTGACGCCGCGCGCATACTGTTTACCGCGCCAGATCATTTCTTTTTCTTTTTCGCGGCGGCCTTCGGTAAGAATGTTTGGAGCGACGGAAATGGTCGCCAAAAGCATCAGCGTCACAAAAAAAAGCACCAGCAAGATGGCGTAACCGTCCTGGTTTCCGCGAGGTACTGGAAGATGATGACGATTTGCGAAAAAGAATTTCACGTATTTGGCCCTGCGTCTTCCAGATTTGCCTTGCCCTGGCGGCCGGAGGAAACTTCTTCAAATTCGATAGTGGCGTTGCCGATTTTCAGAATGCGATAGCGACTGAGGAAAGTATCGCCTTCGGCCACGATATAAACCTCGTCGCCGTCCGTCAGAAAAGCGCGGCGCGCTGTGCCATTGGGAACCGTGCCGTAGCCATAGAACTTGGCCGGCAATTCCGGCGGTGGCGGCGGAGGTGGCGTTGGTGCCACAAAATCCTTGTCGCCTGGCTGTGGAACCTTAGGCTGCGGAGGTGGAGGCGCTACGGCGCTAAACGGATTCCGGCCACCGCTCTTGTATTCGGTCTTCTGCACTTTCGCAATTTTCCAGGTTTGAATGGCAGGATTTTCCACGGTCATGGGGGTGTAGGCGGCAGCGATACTGCCTGTGCCGGGGGACATTGGACTCTGGTGGGTGTTCCAGAACCAAACCATGGCGGCGACCACGACGAGACCTACAAGCGCGATGATTTGATTTTTTTCTTTCATGCGGCCGTCCGGAAATACGTTTTCATCTTCAAGCCGATGCGCATGGCGCCGGCACCGTTACCCTGTCCCTGGGCCTGCAGGCTCAGCGACTCGACGATATAAAAATTATGCGATCGCTGCAGATTGTTCATAAACTTTACAATGTTGGCGTAATCGCCGCCAACTGCGGTATCGAGATCCACTTGCGTGAGATTCCGCCCGGGAATTTCCTTGTAACGAAGATTCAAGCTTTCAATCTGAAGGCCGGATTTCTTCGCAAGCTCGTCCAGTTCGGCAGTGACGGTGGAATCGGCGGTGCTTGCGGGTAACAGAGAGGCGTCGAAGCGGTCATAATCGGCGACCGTCGCCGGCAAATCGTGGCGGATTCTTTCCGCTCGCTCGATGTCGCTGCTCAGCAAATCCAGCTTGTGCGAATCTTCCTTGAGCTGAGCCATGGGCCTTCGCAGGGCGGTAGAAGTCTGCCAGCTATAGCCGGCGAGCGCCAGGTCGGCAGCCAGCAGCAGGCCGAGCCCGATCAAAATCAGTCGCCTCTTGACTGAAAACGTACGGTCCATCAGCTCCTCACATAGATCGCGTGCAATTCCAGGGCCTGCTCGGCGCTGCTCTGTGTGGTGTGCACGCTCAATAACTGGACGTTGGAAAACGCCGGCGAATTTTCCATGGCATGCAAAAACTTGATTTTGGATTCGTCGGAGGTGGCTGCGACCGTCAGGCGGACGAACATATGGCCTTTTTCAAGTTGCGGCTGAATAGTGACCACGTGAACACCGACCGGCACCAGCTTCTCAAGGTCCATGAACATCTGCGTCCAATCGAAACTGCGTTCGTCAATGATGCCGTTAACGAAGCCCGCGCGTTCCTTGAGCCGGGCATTCTCCGTCTTGGCAAAAAAATCGTCGAGTTCCTTGCGCCGGCGCTCCAGAAGGGCCGCTCGATTATTATTCTCTTCTTCTTTATGCCGCAGAGCTTCCTGGGCCCGCAGCGTTGAATATACGTGCCAACCGAGCGCCAGAAAAATAACTCCACCAAGCACGGCGAGTAGGCCGGCGCCGACTAGAAATCGCCGGTGCGATTCAAGCGGCTTAGTCGCGATGTTTAAACGTACCTGCATCTAGGTGGTCCCTCGAAGTCGTTTAATTCTTTTGCATCATCCAACCGACAAGTCCTTCCAGTTCGCGTTCCGCAAGTGGCCGCGCATCGGCGGAAACCCGTCCTTCGGAGATCGCCGTGTGCAACAGTGAATGCACTTCGCAATGAAATTCGGATTCCAGAGGCGGTACAAATTCCGGCAAACGCGCCCCCAATCCCGCGACGCGCACGGATTGGATGCCTTCCTGCCAGGTGTCCTGATAATACGCTGCCACCGGATAAATTTCTTCAAGGAGCATCTGCGGTGTAAGCTGCGCTACCTGCGCGGGTAAGTCGGTGCAGCGGTAGCCGCAAAGAACGCCTTCGCGCACGATGGCCGTGGTTAAAGAAGTGCCCGACACGCGGGCCAGAAGGGCCGGTCGTTGATCGGCGAGCAGCGCCACAGCCGCGAGGGACGCGCTTAACACCACGCCAGGCTGCAAGCCGCACTGTTCGGCAGCCCCTTCGTATTCACGCACGATGCGCAAGCGGCCGAGAGCAGTGACCACATCAACGCCGCCTTCCCGTGGAGCCTGCCGCATATATGAAATCAATGTTTCATCAACTTCAAACGGCACGCTTTTCTTAAGCTTCCAGCGCAGCATGGGAACGGCTTCCTTGGCGCTGCGAGGAAATTGATCGAAATGCTGAACGAATACTCGAATAACGGTGTCTGGCAGAAGCAAGGCAGCGAGCTCATTTTTGGCGCGCAAACGGTCGCAGATGCCCTGCATCGCGGCTCTCACCGCGGCAGCATTAACGATATTGGTTTCGACTGCGGAAGGAACGATCGCGCCAGGCGGAAGCGCTTCCACGGCAAAACCGTCCAGCGAACCAGTGCGCGTAAAGCGTGCACCAGAAATGCGATCGGGAGCGATCTCGATGGCAATCGGTGGATGCGGTTGAGCGTCCAGCCAGAGGGCAACTTTCCTGACCAGCGAGCTCTGGTAGATGCCCTGCCGGTATGTTCCGAGGTCAGTCAACGAACGTCACCTTATTGATTTCGCGCAACGTGGTAATGCCGAACCTGGCTTTTGCCAAGCCACTTTCCCGCAACGTGATCATGCCCTCTTCCCGGGCAAAGCGCTTAATCTCTGAAGTCGGTCTTCTGTCAATAATCATCTCGCGAATCCGGTCGGAAAGGTCGAGTAATTCGCAGATCGCCGTACGTCCGTGATAACCGGTGCCCGAACATTCCAGGCAGCCTGCTCCTTCGCTGATTTGCGCATTCTGCGCGTCTTCAGGCTTCATACCAGCTTCGCGCAGCTCGTCCTGCGAAGTTTTTTTCGGCCGCTTGCAATTTGGACAGATGATGCGGACCAGTCGTTGCGCCATGATGCAATTCAGCGCCGACACAAAGTTGTACGGCTCGACTCCCATGTTGATGAAGCGGCCGATTACGTCGGTAACGTTGTTGGCGTGGACGGTGGTAAAAACCAGGTGACCGGTAAGCGCGGACTGAATGGCGATTTGCGCGGTTTCCTGGTCACGAATTTCGCCTACCATTATTTTATCCGGATCGTGACGCAAGATCGAGCGCAAGCCGCGCGCAAAGGTCAGGCCTTTTTTTTCATTTACTGGAATCTGCGTGATGCCGCGCAACTGATATTCGACTGGATCCTCGATGGTGATGATCTTGTCTTCATCGGATTTGATTTCGTTGATGGCCGCATAAAGGGTGGTGGTTTTGCCAGAACCCGTCGGGCCGGTCACCAGCACCATGCCATAGGGCTCGCGAATATAGCGCCGGAAGCGCGCCATTTCGTCTTGCGAAAAGCCGACTACGTCCAGACTCAGGCTCTGGAATTTCTCCGAAAGCGTTTCCTTGTCCAGGACGCGCAGGACTGCATCTTCGCCGTGGCTCGCGGGCATGATGGAAACGCGTAAATCAATAAACCGGCCTTTGTACTTGACGCGGAAGCGACCGTCCTGCGGAATGCGTCGCTCGGCGATGTCCAAGTCGCTGAGAACTTTAATGCGCGAGATGACCGCGGAGTGCCAATCTTTCGAGATGGGCTGCATGGCGTGCTGCAACACACCGTCAATGCGGTATTTGACGGCAACTTCCGCGTCGCGAGCCTCGATGTGGATGTCACTGGCTCGACGCTCGAGCGCCGTGAAGATGACCGTTTCAACCAGTTTGACGACCGGGCTGCCGGTGGTGTCGCGTGTAAGCCGGTCGCCGGAAATGGTCTCTTCGGTGTCTTCGTCAACCTTGGTGACTTGCAGGGTGAAGGCTTCCGTGGCTTGCTCGAGAACACGCTGAGATTGCTCGGTTCGCTTCAGCAGATCGCCAATTTGTTTTGCGGTGGCCACGCGCGGAGCCAGTTTTTTTCCAAGCAGCAAGGCGAGTTCATCGCTCAGCAAGACCAGGCTGGGATCGGCCGCCGCAATCGCGAGCACGTTGTTTTGCTGCTCGAGTGGAACGAAGTTGTAGCGGAACATCAGGTCCGCGGGAATGGTGCGGAAAAGTTCCGGATCGATGCGTTGTTCGCGCAAATCGATGAAGGGCACGCGATAGCGTTCCGCTAGACGGCGGGCATTGTCGCGGTCGTGCTGCTCCTCGGCGGTAAAAATGCTGGCGGTGGCGGTGGCGACAGCCGGATTGTCTTGCGTTGTTCCCATAGCTTCCTAGCGCCCCGTGGCTCCAGTGATCGAAAAAGAAAAGATCGGCAAATAGAGCGAAATAAGGATGAATGCGACCAATATTCCCATGAAAACCAGGATGGCTGGCTCGATCAGCGATACCATCGCGGACAGCTTGATGTTTACTTCTTCTTCGTAGAATTCCGCAACGCTGGTTAGCATGGGAGCCAGCGCGCCGCTCGATTCTCCCACTTCTATCATATCAAGCGCGAGGGCCGGTATGATTTGCGTGGACGCCAGAGCTGCGTTGAGGGAATCGCCTTCGCGAACCATCTGCGTCGCGCGAGTGATAGAGCCGCGAAGCAGCGCGCTGTCCATGGCGTCAGCGGCCGTCTGCAGGCCCGCAACCAACGGGGTTCCGCCCGTCAAAAGCGTCGCCAGCGTTCGGCAAAATTGCGCGACCTGAAACTTCAGGCTGGTGTCACCAATCAACGGAAGTCGAAATTTAAGTCTGTCAAAGGCAGCGCCGCCTTCTTCGGAACGGGACCAAAAGAATACGCCGAGCACAATCACGATCAGCCCGGCAAGGATGCCCAGGATCGCGATGCGGTAGTCCACGGTAAGCGCAATCAGAATTTTCGTCGCAACGGGCAACTCGACGTTCATATCGCGGTACAGTTGTCCGAACTTTGGAACTACGAACGCCACTAGATAGGTCACCACCAGGCTCGCTACGGTAACCAATAAAACCGGATAGACCAGCGTCGCAAGTATTTTTTTTCGGACTCCGGTACTTACTCTCTGATATGCGATGTAGTAGTCTAAAACCCCGGACAGGTTACCGCTCTTTTCGCCGGCAAGAATCGCCGTCGAATACACTTTGGAAAAGACACCAGCCTCCTGCACCGCCTCAGAAAGCGACTTCCCTTCCCGGACCCGATCCCGCACCTGGGCAACAATCGGTCGCAGCCTGGGCGTGGCAGCGCGGTCAGTAAGTAAATCAAGCGCGCGGAGAATCGGCAGACCGGCCTTGATCAGAGTGTTGAACTGCTGGTTGAGGATCAGGAAGTCTGAACCGTCGACCTGGCGGGAATTGCTTCGCCGCAGGAGACCGCTGAGGACACTGCTACGGTTCTCGACCGAATACACGTACAACCCGCGGTCCGCAAGCTTTTGGCGTGCTTCCGCCTGGGTTCCCGCTGCCTCGACGTGCGAAAAGACTCGGCCGTTGGCGTCAGCCACCCGGCAAACGAATTCCCCCATAGGACCCAGTGTACCTCATTTAAAAATATGCAAGATAGCCTTGAAGGGTTGGCCGTTTCCATACATATACCCGGGTACGCATCTTAACCAGCGATTTATGTTTGTGAGGTAACGCCCTAGCGCCCAGGGTTTCGGTCAGGCGTGTCTGCGGACGCGGCGAAATCTCCATCCACAATGACAACTCCTTTGGGCGGTTGGAACCTGAATTTGGAGGCTTGTATCGGCGGGTCAAACTGCCAGTTCGAAAATCGAAATTCGACCTGCACGCCGCCCGAATCAACCACCAGGATCCGAAGCAGCTCTCCACTCCGTGGATTCACTTCGAATAACGCGTAAGAGCCGTGAGTGGCAGGCGAAATTCCTGGCGTGGATGATGTCGATCGAACGGCATCATCCGATCCGCGTAGATCACAGCGCAGCGCGACCCCCTGCGAGCTGATCGCAGTTGGCGAGCCGACAAAAGCGACGCTCTTGCAAACTCGCGAGACTTTCATTTCACCCGCCAGAAGCGCAAGCGGCGTTCGCGAGTCCGAACTCTGTTTTGCGTGACTTCGGGTCACGGTGTGATCGGCCGGTACATAAAACCACGACCACTTGCCATCTACAAGATAGAGATTTGGCTCGGGAGACTCATACTCCCAGCGCATTTTACCGGGCTTGGCAAAATACGCTACGCCTGTTTCGGCGCGAACGACTTTTCCGCCATCGAAGTACGTTTCAAGAAAATTTGCTTGTAGAGTTTTCGACGAGCGGTATGCCGATTCAAACCGATGCACCAAAGCGGATACGGTTGGTGAGCGAGCTTCCGGCGTGGGAGACAAAATCGCAATAGCCGAAATTAGCAGCAGACCCAGTCTCATAAACTGAGTCTAACATTCGCAACCGCCTACTGCAGCGGCGCGTCAGATGAACTGGCGGCTGCGCTGGGGTTGTAGCGGGTCACATTCGCATCACTGGAAAAAAAACTGCGCTGGCCGGAAATGCCCCGCGAAACGGGATCCACATTGACCGTGTAATGCAGCGAAGGCGTAGATGTTGCGTCCTGGGCGTACGTAAACAGATAGCCGCTCTTGGTGCCACTCGCCAAGTTCGGGTCGATATAACAAGACGCGGTAGCGGACCCGGGGCAAGGACTTGTGCCCCCATCGCCCAGATTCGCAAGGGTGGTGGAAAACCCAATCGAAGGAAATGCAGACGAGTACGAAATTTCGGCGGTATTCAAAGCATGTAAAGAAGCGGCCGCAGAAGCCTCATTCGCCTGAATGCGCGCCCGCAATAAGTTAGGGATGGCAATCGCGGCGATAATCAGAATAATCGCCACGACGATCAACAGTTCGATGAGCGAAAAACCCTTCTGTGCCCTTTTCATAACCCTTCTCATAAAATGCACTCCGACCAACTAGCGATTTTTTTAGACTTCTGCGCCTAACTCTCAACAATAACGGTGCACATGGAGGGCCAATCCAACAATCGAGGCCTTCTGAAGTCTATGATTTTATTTGGTTTAGCTCGCTGCCTTGCTACAACCCCGAATCCCATTGCTCGTCCTGGACTATTTCAGTCATTCATGCGCGGCTAAACAACACTTTGCGTCACCGATCCCATAAAGAATGGGCAACACAAAAAACAAAAGGCACGGACTGGATGGTCCGTGCCTTTTGGTCGAGATTTGATCCAAGCAACTCCAAAGCAGTTTATTGCAGAGGAGCAGACGCCGAGGTTGCACCGGCGGCCGAACTATAACGGATCACACCCGACTGGTCGGAGTAGAATCCGCGCGTTCCGGAAGTGTTCGGCGAAACCGGGTCGCCGTTCACGGAATAACCCGTCAAAGGCGTGCCCGTGCCGTTGGGGGCCACCACGAACATATAGCCGCTCTTGGTGCCACCAGCAAGAACGCTGTCAATCAAATCCGCAGTAGCCGAAGACGCGCTGGCCGCAGGCGCCAACACGCCAAGGGAGCTCGGATAGCCGACAGACGGATACGTGGACGAATACGTTACTGCAGCCGTGTTGATGGAACGAATGGAACCGACCGCAGACGCTTCGTTGGCTGCCATACGCGAACGGAGCAGGTTCGGGATGGCAATCGCCGCGATGATCAGAATGATCGCCACGACGATCAGCAATTCGATTAGGGAGAATCCTTTTTGCTTTTTCAAGACGCAACACCTCATTGTAAGATTTAAAATAGTGAATCAGGATTGCCGATTCTTCGCCTCTCGTATCGAACTAATGTGCAGGCATAGTTCCAAAGTTGAACTCCCTGCCCACAAATGTTCTTGTCACCATAAGTCCCGTGTTTTGAGCGCAAACGAGGGGACTAGACTATCTTTCTTGAAGCCGCAGACAACCGAAATGACAGTTTTTGTCGCCTTTCCCCTGACGAACTGCGTCATTCGAAGCCTACCATAATTATCCGAGCATCTCTTACATACGAAACAAGAAGGCACGGACTGGATGGTCCGTGCCTTCAGTTGGTTGAGATTTGATCCAAGCAACTCCAAAGCAGTTTATTGCAGAGGAGCAGACGCCGAGGTTGCACCGGCGGCCGAACTATAACGGATCACACCCGACTGGTCGGAGTAGAATCCGCGCGTTCCGGAAGTGTTCGGCGAAACCGGGTTGCCGTTCACGGAATAACCCGTCAAAGGCGTGCCCGTGCCGTTGGGGGCCACCACGAACATATAGCCGCTCTTGGTGCCACCAGCAAGAACGCTGTCAATCAAATCCGCAGTAGCCGAAGACGCGCTGGCCGCAGGCGCCAACACGCCAAGGGAGCTCGGATAGCCGACAGACGGATACGTGGACGAATACGTTACTGCAGCCGTGTTGATGGAACGAATGGAACCGACCGCAGACGCTTCGTTGGCTGCCATACGCGAACGGAGCAGGTTCGGGATGGCAATCGCCGCGATGATCAGAATGATCGCCACGACGATCAGCAATTCGATTAGAGAGAAACCCTTTTGATTCTTCTTCACTTTTATTCTCCTGAAATACTTTCTTAGACCTTAGACTGGTTTACGTTCCGAAGAACGCGTCTATGATGCTAAGAGAGTTTGCATGGGGCATGCCATACCGGATGCCTTTTGATCGCAGTGTGTTCAATGCCGCCAAGTTAAACATGTTAAAAGACTTACAGGACATTAAGTGAGCGGCTCGGCTGCTTTCTTATCTCGCGTCACTCCGCAAAGTGACGTTTTATGGCCAGCCATACAGGCCTTATTTGGCGGTTGCCCGAGCATACGTTTTAGCTTTCGCACACCGTTGCGGAATTGGAATGACGGATAATTCGACCTCGTTGCACTGCTGGTTGTACCCACCTAATCCTAGACGCGCGCCCCGGATGCTTTCGACTCGCGGCCTTAAATCAAGCGACTGCACAAAAAGGCAGCTCTTTGCTTAGTGCGAATGGGGCAGAAAAAAACTCGTTCGTCGCCCGCTCCTACAACCCATGTTTCTTTGCGTAGTGCCGGAACGACCGGTAGGTAATTTTTAATAGTTCCGAGGCGCGTGTGCGCACTCCGCCTGCTTTTTCCAGTGCCGCCATCAGGTATCGCCGCTCGGTGTCCGCAATTTCCTTTTCGAAATCCACGCCACCATCTGGAAAGAATGCTGCGGAACCACTTCCGGCGGCCATACCCGGAGTACTTGCGTACCCGGCGATTCGGTCTGGAAGCACCCGCAGCGAAATCTCATTCGTGGTTTCAAGCGCAACTGCGCGTTCCATGGTATTTTCCAACTCACGCACGTTGCCGGGCCAATCGTAAGACTCCAGCTTACGAACCGCCTCCGGCGAAATTCCCTCCACAGGCTTTCCCATGATTCGTCGGAAGCGTTCCAGGAAATGCCGCGCCAGAAGCGGGATGTCTTCTTTGCGTTCACGCAGAGAAGGCAATTGAACCGGAATGACGCTAAGCCGGTAATACAAATCCTCGCGGAAGCGTCCTTCGGCGATCTCTTTCTCAAAGTCCTTGTTGGTGGCCGCAATCACGCGAACGTCCACATCCACTTCATCGTTGCTGCCCAGCGGACGGATTTTGCCTTCCTGCAGAACGCGATAAAGCTTCACCTGCATGGTCAGCGTCATGTTTCCAATTTCATCCATAAACAGCGTGCCGCCATGCGCGGCATGAAAGAGCCCCTGCCGATTCTCATTGGCGCCGGTAAAAGCGCCTTTCATGTATCCAAAAAGCTCGGACTCCAGTAGCGTCTCCGGAAACGCCCCACAGTTGATGGTGACGAATGGCGCTTGCGAGCGCTGGCTGTTCTCGTGAATCGCGCGCGCCACAAGTTCTTTGCCGGTGCCGCTCTCCCCGGTAATCAGCACCCTGCTGGTTTGCGGAGCGACAGTCTGGATCAAATCAAAAATCGCCCGCATCTTGGTGCTCTGCCCGATAATATTGTCGAGCCCGGTCAGCCGGCGCAGTTCCCTTCTCAGATAACCCGCCTCCTTTTTCCACTTCAGGCTTTCCGTAACACTGCGCACGGCGCGGCGCAGTTGATCCACCAGTTCGTGATCCTTGATCACGTAACGGTCGGCTCCGGCATTGATAGCCGCGATGGCGGTGTCCAGCGTGGGAACGCCGGTAACCAGCAGAAAAAATGTGTCCGGAGCAATCTCCTTTGTGAACGTCAATAGATCTACCCCAGTTGCGCCCGGCATGCGCACATCGGAGATTACGATGTCAAAAATCTGCGATTCCAGCTTGCGCTTCGCCGATTCGACATTGTTCGCGACCTCCACCCGATGCCCTTCCTTGCGGAAAGTAATCTCCAGCAATTCGCAGATCGAGCGTTCGTCATCCACCACCAGGATGTGCGCCATTTCGCGAACCGGTTCTTTAGCGGCTATTTTGGTCGCTTGCATTGCCCCTCAGACAATACGCGGAAGTTCCACAATGAATTCCGCCCCTTTGTCTCTTTCCGAAATCACGCTGATGTGCCCGCTGTGCGCTTGCACGATCTGATACACGATGGAAAGCCCCAGTCCCGTGCCGCCCGCAAATCCGGTCTGTAGCGGTTCAAAGATCTTTAACTTTTGCTTGGCGTCCAGGCCGACGCCGGTATCACGGAACGCAATCCTGAGGCAAAGCGGCGTCTCATCCAATCGCACCGTGAGCTTTCCGCCGTCCGGCATGGCTCGCAATGCGTTTTCGCAAAGGTTCCAGAATACTTGCTTGATTTTGCTGCCATCCACGCGAGCCTTCAATAGTTTGCCGTTATACGCTCGCTCAATCTTATACTTTGCGCCGACCTCCGGCTTCTTCTCCATCAGCATCAGCGCATCATCCAGCAACGTTCGCACGTCTTCATCCCGGAACTCGTAATTTTTCTCCCTGGAATAATTCAGAAAATCCGTGATAATCCGGTTCAGACGCTCCGATTCCCGGCTGACAATCTGCACCAGATGCTGCTCGTCTTCCTCCAGAGGCACCATGCGCCCTAGTTCTTTTACTGCGCCCGCCATTGCTGTGAGCGGCTGGCGAATTTCATGCGCGATGGCCGCGGACAACCGTCCCAACGCCGCCATCCGCTCTTTAGTGGCGACTTCCTGTTCCAGTCGCCGCAAATCCGTCAAGTCTTGAAAATTAAAAACATATCCGCTGCGCCCGGATTCCCGGGAACGAAGCAGCGAAACGCTGATTCCCAGATATCGTTCTTTGCCGCTTGGCGTCTTATAATCAATCTCTTTTCGAAGCCCAGCCTTTTCTTTGCCGGTCATCATTGCGGGCAGCCAAAACTCGCGGTTCCATTCGCGCAATGACACTCCTCGCAATTCGTGGAAAGTCTTTTCCAGAATTTCTTCGCCGGTGCGATTCAGCACCACGATGCGACCTTCGCCGTCGGTCGTCAGCAGTCCGCCGCGCATCGAGTGGATAATGTCTTGCGTGAAATCCTGCAGCTCCAGCAACTCTTCCCGCTTCGCGTCCAGTTCCTGGCCTTTGCTCCTCAGTAGGTGCGACAATAAACTGGCAAGATAGGCGACCGCGAGAAATCCCAGCCCGTGGCTTACGAACCAGACTGCTATCGCTCCCTTGGATCCAAGCACGGCTCCGGCCACGGGGATCTTTCCCGTATACACAAGCATTTCCAGCGCGAACAGCAGCGCCAACGAGCCTGCAGCCGTCAAGAAAGTACCTTGTCGCGTGAACAGAATGCTGCCAACGATGATCACCAGCAGGTATAGCGAAATAAAATAGCTGTCCTGAATACCGGTTGAGTAGACCACTCCGGTGACCACAACGATGTCGCAGGCCACCTGCAAGCCGCCGTGCCACCCGGCGTCCGGAATCCAACGAACCAGGATTAACTCCAAACTCCCCAGCATGATCCAGAAAATGATGATCGGAAGAAACAGCCGGCTGGTCGCTTGTCCCGCGGAATACTGTGGCCAAAACACGCCCACGGCCAGAATCAGCACAATCATCATCAGCCGGACGCGCGCCAGCCACTGCAACCACTCGCGTTTTGTGCTCTGTGATTCCATTCTGATTCAATTCTACGCTTCCCGTAAAATCAGACGAGGGAAGACTGCCGTTTCCGGCCCGGCTCCCCTCGTCCATGCGCTCCCTGCGCTTCCAACAACGCCCGGATTAATGCATGTCGCTGAGTTTTCCGATCAGCGAGAACAATGGCAAGTACATCGAGATAACCACGCCCCCAACCACAACGCCAAGGAACACGATCATCACCGGTTCCAACGCCGTCAACAAATCCTTCACGGCGGCGTCCACTTCTTCTTCGTAAAAGTCCGCGATTTTTTGCAACATCGCATCCATCGCTCCGGTTTGTTCACCGACCGCGATCATTTGCGTAACCATCCCAGGGAATACTTGTGAATCCTTCAGCGGCTCTGTAAGCGATTTGCCTTCTTCCAGGGACCGTCGCACTTTAATCAGCGCCTGTTCGACCACCGCGTTGCCCGCAGTTTTCGCAGTAATATCCAGCCCTTCCAGAATGGGCACGCCGCTCGAGATCAAGGTTCCCAGCGTACGAGTGAAACGCGCGACCGCGATTTTCCTCATCAGAATGCCAAGCACTGGAAGCTTCAAAATGATCGAATCCAGTACGAGTCTTCCGCCGGGCGTACCGTACCACGTTTTCAGGCCGAAAATACCTCCGCCAAGTGCGACCAGGAACAGGAAGCCAAACCAGCTTCCGATCAAATTGCTCAAGCCCATGACGATTCGAGTGGGCAGCGGCAGCGAAACTCCCAAGCCCGCAAACAACGTCGCGAAAATGGGAACGACTTTCCACAACAGCAAAATGATGACGCCGCCGGCCACTGTCAACACACCGACCGGATACACCAGCGCAGATTTAACAGCGCGCTGTAGCTTCACGTTCTTTTCGATGTAGGTGGAGAGTCTCTGCAGAATGGTGTCGAGAATACCGCCGGTCTCCCCGGCTTCCACCATGTTCGTGTACAACGGGTCGAATACTTTCGGCGACTGCTTCATGGCTGCGGAGAGCGTTGTACCCCCTTCGACCGCCGCGCGCGTGTTGATCAGCACCTTCTGAAATGTCTTGTTCTCCTGCTGCGAGGCAAGAATTTCTAGACACTGAACGAGTGGCAAGCCAGCGTCGATCATCACCGAAAACTGCCGCGTGAAAATGGCCAGTTCCTTGGCGTTCACTCCGGAGCCGAACGTCGGGAGATTAATTTCCCGGCCCTTCTCGCTCATTTTGGTCGCCGTAATCTGCTGGCGCTTAAGGAGGTTTTGTAGTTCCGCCTTATTCGTCGCCATCATTTCGCCGGTGACGTTGCCGCCAGCTCGGTTTGTGCCTCGGTACGTATAGACCGGCATTGTTTCCTCCTCGGTCGCTTAAGCCTTTGCCTGTTTCTACTTGCCTTGAAAAGCCTTGAAACTTACGCGAAACTCGTTCTCTAGCGCTTCGTCCCCACCGGCACTCTTGCTGAACCGGCCGGCGCACTTGCCACTCCGCGGTTAATCATGTCCTGCAACTCGTCGGGATTCGATGAGCGCGCCATTGCTACCTCCAACGTGATCTGCTTCGCGAAATAGGTATTCGCCAGGCTCTGGTTGAAAGTCTGCATTCCGGACTGTCCCGTGCCTGTCTGCATCGCGGAATAGATCTGGTGAATCTTGTCTTCACGAATCAAATTTCGAATCGCCGGATTCGGAACCAGAATCTCCATCACCATCGCTCGCCCGCGTCCGTCAACACGCGGAATCAAGGCCTGGCAAAGTACGCCCTCCAGCACCATCGAAAGCTGTGCGCGAATCTGCGGCTGTTGGTGTGCCGGAAAAACGTCAATGATACGGTTGATGGTTGAAGCCGCGGAATTGGTGTGCAGCGTGGCAAACGTCAAGTGGCCGGTCTCGGCAATGCGCAAAGCCGCTTCAATCGTCTCTAGATCGCGCATTTCGCCGATCAGCACGATGTCGGGATCTTCGCGCAACGCCGCGCGCAGCGAATTCGAAAACGAGTGGGTATCGGAATGAACTTCGCGCTGGTTGACCAGGCATTTCTTGTGATTGTGCAGAAACTCGATGGGATCTTCGATAGTAATCATGTGCTCGTCGCGTTCGCTGTTGATCTTGTCCAGCATCGCGGCCAGCGTGGTTGATTTTCCCGAGCCCGTCGGCCCAGTCACCAGAATCAGCCCGCGCGGCTTGTCGCACATACTCTTCACGATCGGCGGCAGTCCCAGAGACTCAAATCCCTTGATTTCCCAGGGAATGGTACGAAACACCGCCGCCACCGCTCCGCGTTGATTGAAAACGTTACCGCGAAAGCGCGCCAGGTTTTTCAGCCCGAACGAGAAGTCCAGCTCCAGATTTTCTTCAAAGCGGTGCTTCTGCGCGTCCGTAAGCACGCTGTACGCCAGCGACTTGGTGTCCGCCGCAGTCAACGGCGGCATCTCCAGTGGACGCAGGTGGCCATGCACCCGCACACGCGGCGCGCTGTTGGTCGTGATGTGCAAATCGCTCCCGCCCATCTCGATCATCTTTTTCAGCAGTTCACTCAGCGTAATTCCGGACATCTTCACACCCTCTTTAACTCAAGGTTCGCAAATACAAACCTTGAAACTCGTCTTTTGCTCAGGGTCCGTAACTACGAACCCCGCAACCCAGCTCTACAAAACCGTTTCGCGTAGCACCTCTTCCATCGTCGTCATTCCTGCCGCCATCTTCACCAAACCGCTGCGCCGTAGCGTCAACATGCCCTGTTCCACGGCTTTCTTCTTTAATTCCAACGCCGACGCGCCCACCAAAATTAATTCCCGCAGCTCATCATTGATTTCCATCACTTCGTACAAGCCCGTTCTTCCCTTGTATCCACCCTTGTTGCAAATGCTGCAGCCCTTGCCGTGATAAATCTTGGTAGTCTTCAACTCTTCCTGCGTGTAACCGGCGTCGAGCAGCACCTCGGGCGGTACTTCCAATTCCTCTTTGCAATTCGAACAAATCCTGCGCACCAGTCGCTGCGCGCAAATCAGGTTCACCGAAGTGGCCACCAGAAATGGCTCGATACCCATGTTCATCAAACGGCTGATCGTGGAAGGCGCATCGTTGGTGTGCAGCGTCGAAAGCACTAAGTGCCCCGTCAGCGCGGCCTTGACCGCAATTTCCGCCGTTTCAAAATCTCGAATTTCTCCCACCAGAATGATGTTCGGGTCTTGCCGCAAAAACGCGCGCAACGCCGCTGCAAAGTTGAGGCCGATCTGCTCTTTCATCTGCACCTGGTTGATCCCGCCAAGCTGAAATTCGACTGGGTCTTCCGCGGTCATAATGTTGGTGTCGACTTGATTCAATCGCGCCACTGACGAATACAACGTGTTGGTCTTGCCAGAACCCGTCGGTCCCGTAACCAGCACCATTCCATACGGCTTCAAGATGCTGCGCTCGAATTTTGTCAGCGATTCCTGTTCGAATCCTAACTTGGTCATGTCCAGCCGCAGGTTTTCCTTGTCCAGCAACCGCAGCACAATCTTTTCGCCGTACAGCGTCGGCACCGTCGAAACACGGAAGTCCAGTTCTTTTTTCTTTCCGTCCGCCTTGTACTTGATCATGATGCGGCCGTCTTGCGGCAATCGCTTTTCCGCAATGTCCAGCTTGGCCATAATCTTCATGCGGCTGGTGATCGCATCTTTCACCTTCAACGGCGGCGTCATCACCGTTTGCAGCATTCCGTCTATTCGGAACCGCACTCGCAATTCCGTCTCATACGGCTCCAGGTGAATATCGCTCGCGCCGCGCTTCACCGAATCCGTCAAAATCAGGTTCACCAGCTTGATGATTGGCGCTTCTTCCGCGGCTTTTTCAAGTGATGCCGCGTCCAACTCCGTTTCATCCGACGCCAACTCCAGCTCCTCGTCCACCAAATCCCGCATAAGGTTGCTGAGTTCTTCGCCGTTTGCGTGCGCTCCGCCGTAAAATCTCGAAATGGCGTCAGCAATCGCCGATTCCGACGCCACCACCGGCTCTACGTTGAAGCCGGTCATGAATTTCACATCGTCCATCGCGAACACGTTCGTCGGATCAGTCATCGCAATCGTCAGCACAGAGCCAACGCGCGACAACGGAACCACCTGATACCGCAGTGCCGTATCCTGCGGAATCAGCCGAATCACATTCGGGTCAATCTCGTAATATTTCAGGTTGATCGATGGCACGCCATACTGCCGCGACAACACGCCAGTAATGTCATCATCGGTGATGTAGCCCATCTTGGTCAGGCAACTTCCCAGCTTGCCGCCATTCGCTCGTTGGTATTCGAGCGCCTTATGCAGCTGTTCCTGAGAAATCAAACTCTCTTTGACCAGGATTTCGCCTAAACGGACCGACATCCGGGGTACTCCAGACGGTAGTTCACTCACGGCTAAAAGTAACAAAACTTGTCACATGCCGGGTCGCGATTTTCGGCGATCGTTCTAAACTCGCTAACCCCTGTCCTCATGACCAGTGCCCGTCCTTCAGCCCACTCAGCTTCCTTGACTTGCTACTTTTCCGCCGTTATCGTGCCTTTAAGATGGCTGCAACTCGCACAATCTCTCAAAATGCTCCAGCATTAACTCTTCAGAACACACCTCTGTTGTCGGCAGATTGCTCCGATTTTCCGTTTGCCAAGCCGCAAACCGTCGCACTTGAAACCTCGACGCCCGGATTTGTGCCATCTCGTATGCTGAGTTCTTATTTCGACGCTCTCTTCGCAGCGCATGGCCCTCAACACTGGTGGCCCGGGCGCACTCGCTTCGAAATTATCGTCGGCGCCATCCTCACGCAAAACACTTCATGGACCAACGTCGAACGCGCCATTCGCAACTTGCGCGATGCGCGTTTACTGTCGACGCAAGCCGTCCGCCGCGTTCGCTCCACGCGACTGGCCCGGCTTCTCCGCCCCTCCGGCTACTTCCGCCAAAAAAGCAAAACGCTCAAGTCCTTCGTGAACTTCCTTTACTCTTCACATGCGGGCTCGCTCGGGCGCCTTTTCGCAACTCCTACCGCCGTCCTCCGCCATCAACTTCTCGCCCTCCGCGGAATCGGCCCGGAAACCGCCGACTCGATTCTTCTCTACGCCGGCAAACATCCCGTCTTTGTAGTCGACGCCTACACTCGCAGAATCCTGCAACGCCACGGCCAGGTTCACTCCAAAATCGCTTATGATGAAATCCGCAAAATGTTCGAATCTTCCCTCCCCGCCGATCACCA
Source organism: uncultured Acidobacteriota bacterium (assembly GCA_963731155.1). Classification (GTDB taxonomy): domain Bacteria; phylum Acidobacteriota; class Terriglobia; order Acidiferrales; family UBA7541; genus Acidiferrum. The sequence goes on along the minus strand of CAVSVB010000009.1, from coordinate 245,780 downwards.
ACTCTTCAACGAATTTCACGCCCTTATCGTCCACGTCGGCAAAAATTTCTGTCGCAAGACTAATCCCTCCTGCTCCCACTGCCCTTTAAATCCGTTCTTGCCTGTTCCTCTCGAACGCGGCGCCACCGGCGCTTTCTTGCGCGATGAATCACCAGTCACGAGTCACCAGTCGCCAGTCACGCTCCCATGACCTCCACCACCTCCAGCCAGCGCCGCCGCCTCCTCCTTGCAGGAGTCGTTCTCACGCTGCTTCTCGCCGCTGTCTTCACGTTGGGTTCTCTCGATACACCGTTCGAACCGCGCAACTGGCGCGACGTTCTCACGCTCTATGCCGTCTCCTCATTTATCACCGCTGCCCTCATCGTTTTCGCTTTAATTCTTTCGCGCACCCTCCTCCGCCTGTGGGCCGAACGCAGCCGCGAACAACTCGGTGCTCGCTTCAAAACCAAAATGGTCGTTGGCGCTGTCGCGATTTCGCTTCTCCCCGTGCTCTTCATGTTTTTCGTCAGCTATTCCCTTCTCAATCGCACCCTGGCCCGCTGGTTCCCTCGACCCATCGAAATTGCCGCCGAACAAAGCCGCGCCCTTCAACAAGAAATGTCGCGGGCCGAGCACGATCGCCTTTCAAGGCTGGCGGATATGTGGACGGTTGATTCCCACACCACACAGGCCGAACGTTGCGAGCTCGCCGACGCTTACTGGCAATTGAATGCGGCCGGGACAATCGAATCTTTCGTTTACTGCGCGCACAATTTCGTCCCCAATACCGCGCCGCCGGCCGCTGATAGTCAGAAACCGCCCGCCCTGACGCAAAAGCTTCCGAGCGGAGCAGAAGTCTGGCACGGCGCAAGCATACTATTTTTGGCGGGTCATTCCGCCGGCTCGACAAAAGCCCTGACTTACGTCGCGCGTAGCGTTCCCAACGACTTTCTCGATCGCCTGAACGAAATCAAAAAACAAACTCTCGCCTACGATCAAGAAAAGCAGCATCTCCGCGCCCTAAAGAGTCAGCTGCTCCTCATCCTCTCGTTTTTTACTGTTCTCCTTCTTTCTTCCGTCCTCTGGGTCGCGCTCTACCTCGCCAAACAAGTAACCGTTCCCATCCAAGCCCTCGCCGAAGGCACCCGCGAAATTTCCTCGGGAAATTTCGACTATCAAGTTCCCGAACAAACCCACGACGAACTCGGCGCCCTGGTCCGCTCCTTCAACACCATGACCACCCAGCTCCGCGATTCCCGCTCGCAGATCGATCAGTTCACCCGCAATCTTCAACAGGCTGTGCAGGAGCTAGAACGACGCCGCCAGCTCATCGCAACTGTCTTGGAAAATATTCCCACCGGTGTTCTCTCGCTCGATCCCGACGGCAACATTCTTCGCGCCAATCCAGCCGTACTGGAAATTTTCGGCGCCACCGCCAAAGAGGCTCGCAACATTGAAGATCTGGTCGGCGTCGAAGATGCCCGCGCCATTCGCTACCTGTTCCGCCGCGCTCTTCGCACCGGCGTAGTCTCACGCGAACTCGAAATCGTAGCCGCTGGCCGCTTGATGCACGCCGCTGTAACCGTCAGCTCGCTCGGACCGCGCCGCGCCAACTCCGGCTTCGTTCTCGTTCTCGACGATCTCACTGAACTCCTCCGTGCGCAAAAAGCCGCCGCCTGGCAGGAAGTTGCTCGCCGCATCGCCCACGAGATTAAAAATCCCCTCACTCCCATCCAGCTTTCTGCTCAACGCCTCACCCGCTACCTCGAAAAGCGCGCTGCGTCAGGCGATTCCACTTCTCGCGATCCCGAACTCAATCGCCTGGTCGAAGAATCCTCGCGCCTCATCGAACGCGAAGTCGGCACGCTTGCCGCGCTCGTCAACGAATTCTCGCAATTCGTCCGCTTCCCCTCCGCTAAATTCGATTCCGCCGACGTCAACAACATCGTCCGAGAAGCCATCGAAGTTTTCTCCGGCCGTCTCGATGGCATTTCCCTAACCACATCTTTTGCGGCTCAGACTCCGGCTGTCCGCGCCGACGCTCCCTTGCTCCGCAGCGTTATCGTCAACCTTATTGACAATGCTGCCGAAGCGCTCGAATCCTCCCTGGTCAAAAACATCTCTGTCGAAACGCGTTCGAAACCCGATCTCGATTCCGTCGAAATTGTCGTCGCCGACACCGGGCACGGCATCTCCCCGCAAGACAAAGACAAACTCTTCCTCCCGCATTTCTCCACCAAAGATCGCGGCACCGGCCTCGGCCTCGCAATCGCCGCTCGCATCGTGGCCGAACACGGCGGTGGTCTTCGCGTCGAGGACAATTTCCCAGTCGGCTCCCGCTTCATTCTCGAACTCCCCGCCGCGGACTCCGTTCCCGCTCAAGTCACAAGTTGAGAATTCCGATGACTCAAGCTCTCGCCCAAGTAACCCTAGTTGTGCGCGAATATGACGAAGCGATTGCGTTCTTTACGCACCAGCTCGGATTTCATCTGCTCGAAGACTCCGCCCTCGGTGACGGAAAACGCTGGGTGGTCGTCGGACCGTACGGTTCCGCAACCCTCCGCTTGCTTCTAGCGCGCGCTTCAACTCCGGACGAAATCCGCAGCATCGGCAACCAAGCCGGCGGTCGCGTGTTCCTTTTTCTCCATACCGACAACTTTTGGAATGATTACCGCGCCATGCAATCGCGTGGCGTAAAGTTTCTCGAAACTCCCCGCGAAGAATCCTACGGAACCGTAGCAGTCTTCGAAGACCTCTGCGGCAACAAATGGGATCTCCTAATGCCTTCTGGTACAAGCATCCCAACCTGATGACGTCTGAAGGTTCACGTAGCGACCACCTTCAGGCCAGCTTGTTTGGGCCATCCTCAGCGAGCCATTTCGTTCTTGTAGCGGGCGCCTTGGACTGCGGCAACCTCGTCCATGCGAACGCGAGACTTATTGTCATCCCGAGCCGCGCGAAGCGGGGCGAAGGATCTCAACCATTGCGTCTTGACTCTGTCCGCCTCGGCCGTTTCGTTCGTTACTTCCTTACTTCTTTGCGTCCTGGCGTCCACTTGCGCTAATTTGTATCTATCAGTCGAATCAATGGCTCCCAAACCACACATCCTCATCGTCGACGACGAAGCTGGCATTCGCGAATCCCTCTCGTCTATCCTTACCGACGAAGGCTACGTATCCGAATCCGCTGAATCCGCCGAACGCGCCCTCGAACGCACCGCCCACGGCGGCCTCGACGTCATTCTCCTCGACGTCTGGCTTCCCGGCATGGACGGTCTCGAAGCTCTTTCCCGTATCCAGACCATGCCCCATCCGCCCGCAGTTATCATGATTTCCGGGCACGCCACCATTGACACCGCGGTCCGCGCCACAAAACTCGGCGCTTTTGACTTCATCGAAAAGCCGCTAAGCCTCGAAAAAATTATTGTTCTCGTGCGCAACGCGGTCCAACAGCGCCGTCTCGAAGACGAAAATCAGACTCTTCGCTCCGCTCTCGGCCATCGCAACCAAATTCTCGGCGACAGCATTCCCATGAAAGCCTTGCGCCAGCAAATCTCAGTCACCGCTCCCACCAATGGCCGCGTTCTGATTTTCGGTGAAAGCGGCACCGGCAAAGAACTTGTCGCCCGTTCGCTTCACGCCGCTAGCCTCCGCAACAAGGGCCCATTCGTCGAGGTCAATTGTGCGGCTATCCCGGAAGAACTGATCGAGTCTGAACTTTTCGGCCACATCAAAGGCAGCTTCACCGGAGCCAGCGACGACAAAGTCGGCAAATTTCAACAAGCCGACGGAGGCACTCTTTTCCTCGACGAAATCGGCGACATGAGTCTGCGCACTCAATCCAAGGTTTTGCGTGTATTGGAAGAGCAGCGCTTCGAACCAGTCGGCTCCAACCAAACCTCCCGCGTGGACGTTCGCGTCATCGCCGCCACCAACAAAGATTTGGAACAGGAAATCCTGCACGGACGTTTCCGCCAGGATCTTTTCTACCGCCTCAACGTAATTCCCTTTTTCGTAGCCCCGCTCCGCGACCGCACCGCCGACATCCCGGTTCTCGTTCGCCATTTCCTGAATGAATTCAGCTCCGCCTACGGCAAAAAAACGCGCGAACTCAGCGAAGGCGCTCTCGATATTCTTCTTCGCTACCCGTGGCCCGGCAATGTCCGCGAACTTCGCAATTTAGTCGAACGCCTGGTCATCGTGTGTCCGCAAGTCCGCATCGAGCCGCATCATCTTCCGCCCGAACTTTTCCGCGGCGTAGTCGAAAGCACCCAACAACCGTATGGCACACTGCACGAAGCCCGCAGCGCCTACGAACGCGAATTCATACTCCGCAAACTCCAGGAAAATCGCTGGAACATGACGCAAACCGCCGCCGCCATCGGCCTCGAGCGCTCCCACCTCTACCGCAAAATGAAGACCCTGGGCATAGCCGCCCCGGATTAGCGCTAACAGCCAGGTGTTATCTACATCTTTCGCATTAAATTCGAGATAGCGAACCGGACAAAGAACGGCGGCGACATAAAGAAATAAAATCCAGCGCTGGACGTGCTCAAACCGATCGTTCAGGAATATCTGTCGCAGAGAATTTCTCAGCATTCTAATTCGTGGATCCGACATCAATTGCGTCATTCAGCTGCATTATTCCCAGTGGAGCCATAGACGACGTCACGCATTCAGCCTACTTATCGCCTTCGTTCTCTCTGAGCGCTTCCATCTGCGTATGCCAGTCCAACTCTCGCACCGCCATCGGATTCTCCCGCCAGTTCTCTGCCACCTTCACGAACAATCCCAAATAAATTTTTGCGTTAAGAATCTCTTCCAGCTCGATGCGCGCCTGCGTGCCAATCTTCTTCAGCATGTCGCCTTTTCGTCCGATCAGAATTTTCTTCTGCGAAGCGCGCTCCACCGTCAACGTCATTTCGATTCGCAGCAGCTTGGGAGTCTCTTGCCATTTCTCCACCGTCACCGCCAGCGCGTGTGGCACTTCGTGATACGTCAGCGCGATCGCCTTCTCGCGCACAATTTCGCTCGCCAGAAACCGTTCCGGTTGATCCGTAACCTGGTCTTCCGGAAAATACGCCGCACCCTCTGGCAACAGCTTGACCACTTCATCCAGCAAAGCGTCGCAGCCTTCGCCCTTCATCGCGGAAACGGGCACGATTGCAGCAAAATCCTGCGCCTTCCCGAATGTCTCCAGCAATGGCGCCAGCTTCGGGCGCGGCAATTTATCAATCTTGTTCAACACCAGAATCGTTTTTCCAGCAAAGCGTTTCGACTTATCCATCAGCAGGTTATCCACGTGCGCCCGGGCTTCAGGGTTTGTACCTGCCTGCGCAGGCAGGCTTCCAGACCCTGAGTGCAAAATTGTCGCGTCCACCATCAACACCAGCACGTCGATTCCTTCCAGCGCCGCCGCCACTTCTCGCATCATCTGCTTGTTCAGCGCGGTTTTTGCATCATGCAGCCCAGGCGTATCAATCAGCACCACCTGCGCATTCTCGTTGCTGACAATCCCTTGAATGCGATTTCGCGTGGTCTGCGGTTTCGAAGTTACAATCGCAATTTTTTGCCCTACCAGCCGATTTACCAGCGTAGACTTCCCCGCGTTCGGCCGCCCTACAACCGCAACGAATCCCGATTTGTGCGCCGGTCCGTTTTTTGCTTTCTCCACTATTTTTGCTTTTTCCACTGCGTTCATGGCTGGCTCGCATGCATCGCGGTGCTCGACAACTTTTGTATTTTCACTCGCAATACTTTCCGCTGGTTCGCTTCCAGCACTTCAAAACGAAATCCTTCCAAATCGCATTTTTCGCCCGGCGCAGGAACTTTCCCGCTTACATGGCTCAGGAGTCCGGCAATAGTTGTTACCGTTTCGTCCGCCGATTCTCCAAAGTGCACGCCCAGCATTTCTTCCACATCTCCAATCGCTGTACTGCCCCGCATCACCAGCGAACTTGTTCCCTCGCGCACCATTTCCAGTTTAGGGTGAGTGCTGTCCGCTCCACCCACTCCGACAATTTCTTCCACCAGGTCTTCCATCGTCGCGATTCCCGCAACGCTTCCGTGCTCATCAATAATCACTGCCATGGTCTGGTCTTGTTGCCGCATCTCCCGCAAGAGTTCCGAACCAATTTTTGTTTCCGGCATAAACAGCACCGGCCGCATCAACTCTCTCACTTGCCGCTTCAGCAGATCCGTATCCGCTACCTGCAATAAATCCTGTGAATACACGACCCCAACGATGTCGTCCACGGAATGTTCATAAACCGGCAGCTTGGTAAATCCGGATTCGATCAACTTTGCGTGCAAATCTTCAAGGGTCGCACTGGCTTGAATCGCAACAATGTCCGGTCTGGCCGTCATCACTTCGCGCACCCGCTTATCGCTGAACTCCACCACCTGCTCGATCAGATCGGCCTGCTCCGGCTCAATGATTCCCTCTTCTTCCGCCGCTTCCACCAGGGCTTCGATCCCCTCTTCCGTGCGTTGCTCTTCGCTCTTTTCCATTTCGATTTCAGAAATGCGCGCCAGCGATTCCGCGCCTTCCAGAAAAACGCGAACCGGCCACACCAGCACCAGACTGGCACGCAGTAGCGGGAGCAGCGGAATCAGCCAGCGTCCGGTGGTGCGATACAGCAAGATATCTGGGATAAAATGCATCGCGATCACCACTTCCAGCGCAATGAACGCGACCAGTTCGACCACCGATTCCCAGGTGCCGGGAACAAAATAAAAAACTCCACGCGTCGTTTCCAGCACGAGAAAGGCTAGCCAGAAATGTCCCAGGATGCGGAAGGCGCGGCCGGCACTGCGCCGGTTTAATTTTATTCGCGGCTCAATTTCCGCCTCGAAGATGTCCAGATGCTCGTGGACCGGCCCGGTGGTCATCCGGCCTAATTCTCTATATATCAACGTTAAATACGAGTACACTGGCAGGAATAGCGCCAGCAGCACCACACCAAGAGCGAATAGCCACGAGTATCCGTTGCTCACGCGAGTCCGAGCCTCCGCCGCAGCTTCTGCTCGATCCGATTCATCTGACCGTAGTCACTTTTGCTTTCGTGATCATACCCCATCAAGTGCAAAACACCGTGCAACATCAGAATGCGTATTTCGATGTCCAATGTGCGGCCATTTTTATTGGCGTAGCGCCGCGCGGTTTCGGGCGCGATCGCGATGTCACCCAAAAAACCGCCAGCGCTTCTTGCACACACTCCATTGGTTTGCTTTCTCTTGGCATGCCGTCCGGCGCGCCGCTTGGAAAGCGCCGGAAAAGACAACACATCGGTCGGGCCCTTTTTTTTGCGGTAATTCTGGTTCCATTTCGCGATTTCCGCATCACTGACGAAAGCAATCGACACTTCCGCTTCCGCGAAATTTACTTCTCGCAGGATTCTGCCGAGAAACTCGGTGAGCGGTTGCTCCGCCAGAGGTACTTTCTTCTGTCGGTTCAGGATCATTTCAGTCCAGGGCTACTAAGTACAAGCCCTGATACAGCTCTACTGCTGCTTGTCTTGAGCGATCGAACTTTCTTCCGTGTGGCGACGCTCTTGCTTGCCGTCGCCCCTGCCATTGCCGCGCTGTGGGTGGTCCACTTCATATTCCTCGTAGGCGCGAATGATGCGCTGCACCAGATTGTGCCGCACCACGTCCTTGTCGGTAAAGTGCACCACTCCGATGCCCTCAATTTTCCCGCAGATCTCCAAAGCCTCGATGAGACCACTCTTTTTTCCAGTCGGTAAATCAATTTGCGTGATGTCGCCAGTGACGACCGCCTTGGAATTGAATCCCAGCCGCGTCAAAAACATCTTCATTTGTTCGCTGGTGGTGTTTTGTGCCTCATCCAAAATCACGAACGAATCGTTCAGCGTGCGTCCGCGCATAAAGGCCAGCGGCGCAATTTCAATAATTCCCTTTTCCAGAAAACTTTCCAGCTTGTCGGGATCGAGCATGTCGTATAGCGCGTCATACAACGGCCGCATATAAGGATCGACCTTTTCCTGCAGCGTGCCTGGCAAGAATCCCAGCCGTTCACCGGCTTCGACCGCGGGCCGCGCCAAAATAATTCGATTCACCTGCTTGGTCAGCAGCGCGCTCACCGCCATCGCCACCGCGATGTAGGTTTTTCCGGTTCCTGCCGGCCCGATGCCAAACATCATGTCGTGATGTTCGATTTGTTCCATGTAGTGGCGTTGCGAGGCATTGCGCGCCACAACGCTCTTCTTACCGAAGGCGCGCAATTTTCCAGGGTCGAACATACCGCGCGGCGATTCTTCCGGCGCGTCCATGGCAACGCACATCAGCGACTTCACTTCCTCGCTGGTCAATTGTTTTCCCCTGTGCGTCGCGTGGTTATATTCCTCCACGATTTTCACGGCCTGGGTCACAGCGTATTGTTCGCCCTCGATCGTCAATTTCGAATCGTGCAGATGGGTGCGGACATGCAAGGAGTCTTCCAGCAGGCGCACGTTCTCGTCCAGAGTTCCAAAAAACGGTTCAAGTTTTCCGGCGATGTGTATCGTGCGTTTCATCCACGTTGCGGACTTTTCAGACGAAGCAACTGCGGCAGGCTTTCCTATGGCTGGAATTGATGCGTGTGCTGCAAACCGACTGACCGCTTCGCGGTCGCCCATAGTTTTGGTTCCCTCCGACCCCAACCTCCACTACATGCCATTGACTGCACTGCTTTTCACCCTAACCTACCCCTCCGTCACGGTCAAGTTACGCAATGCTAACAGTTCGTAGCGCGGAAGATTACTCCATTTTTCTGCATGCAGCGCGGCAGCAATGGCTTTTTCGGCGAGCGGGGCCATGACTGCATAGCCGGCTTTGTTTGGCTGCAGGCCAGCAACGGGTCGACCGCCCCCGGCCTCCTTCTGGCCTATTTCCTCGATGGTACCCTTTTCCGAGGGCGTGTCTGAATTCTCTAACGCGTGGGCAGGCTTGGAAGAATTCTTTCAAAAGCTTGCCTTGGGCGATGCCATGGTCGCTGCCAGACGACCCACCAGGTTAAAGACGACAGGGCGAACCAGGTAGAGAAGAACCACGAAAAACATCACCTCCATGCCCTCGGCAAACGCCCACATTCCACCAGAAGCGTTGTGACGATCGATGACCTGCGCAATCGAAGTACCCGTGGTGGCGGCCTCATACCGGATCATCAGCGTGCGCTTGAGAACCATGCCCTCATAGGCGAGTACCCATACGATAACGAAGGTGCAAAGTTCGTAGCCGACTCGTACAAACCCGTTCAGGTTCCGGACGAACCGGGCATAGCGATCTTTCTCCTCAGTGGCCCGATCGTTCAGCATGGCCAGGACGGCGAGCCCGAATGGCCCCAATGCCGCCAGAAACAGCCAAGAGGGGGATCGCTTCTTCGCGCGGATCACATGAAGGCACACCAGCAGCCACAACACGAGTACAGCCGCGGCGGTTGCCCACATCGTCATTTTCTTCAGCAGGTTCAGCAGGTGGAAGTTGCGCACATAGTTCGGATGACCCGCCGCAATTTCGGGATTGATCAGGCTGAACAGCGCTCCGCCGAGCACCAGGACCAAGGGAATCAGCAGGAGAAGGACAAGTGCCACGACCAGTTGTTTCTTTACCATCTCCACCACCGGGCAACTTCGTTGGTTTCACTCTAACACCCGCGTTCGACTCCTGGTGAGTGGGCTACAACGAGGGTGCTGAACAAAGAAACCACGTGAAGTGGCGAGTGGCTTGTGACGAGTAGGAAGAGAAGAGAGATTCCTCGCTCCGCGGACTTCGCTCGGAATGACGATGAGGGAGTCGTGTCAACCGCGGAAGCTCCCGCATCCTGAAAACCAAAGGTCAATCGGCGGGGACGGCGCGGGTGCGTGCCCAATCGCGGATGGCGGTAATGTCTTCGGAGCGCGTCACGCTGAGTGGCTGAGTGGACTTCAGTTCTGCGAGAAGAATGTCGGTGCTCAATTGCTGTTTCGCGGCGAACGCGGTGTACAGGCCTGAGGCGATGGCCTGCTCGATTTCCGCGCCGGAAAAGCCCCCGCTTGCAGCAGCGAGTTTTTCCAAGTCGAACGCGCTGGCGTCGCGGCCACGCTTTTTCAAATGCAGCGCGAAGAGCGCCGTGCGCACCGGAGCGTTCGGCAAATCCACAAAAAATATTTCGTCGAAGCGGCCCTTGCGCAGCATTTCCGGTGGCAACGCGGAAATATTGTTGGAAGTGGCGGCCAGGAATACGCCGCTTTCGCGGTCCTGCATCCAAGTCAACAGTGTGGCCAGCAAACGCTGTGAGAGGCCTGCATCGGCGTCTCCGCCGGAACCCGCAGAGGCAAAGGCTTTCTCGATTTCGTCAATCCACAAAACCAGTGGCGCCATTTTCTGTGCCAGGTCCAAAGCTTTGCGCAGTTTTTTTTCGCTTTCGCCGACGAATTTGTCGTAAAGCGCGCCAGCATCCAGCCGCGCCAATTCAAATCCCCAGTCGCCGGCGATCGATTTGGCGGCAAGACTTTTGCCGCAACCCTGCACTCCAGTAATCAGGATGCCCTTTGGCGGCACCAACCCGAACTTTTGGCCTTCAGCACTCAAAGCGCTTTTCCGTTTCATCAGCCATTCGCGCAGCCGCAGCAATCCAGCGATATCCACGAATGACGAATCGCGACGAACGGATTCCAACAGGCCATCGCCGCGAAGAGCTTCCCTCTTGGCGTCAAGCACCGCATCCCGCAGCGAGGCGTCCGCTCTACCTTGTGCCAGCACACAGCGCCGCAGGGTACGCATAGCTTCGGCGAACGGCAATCCAGATAGATTCTTTGCAACTTGTTGCATGCTCGCGAGATCGAGGGTGACCGGGACGTGATTCTCGCGATTTAGGTCGGCGAGGGTTTGTTTCACACCTGCAAATATCTCTTCCGCCGACGGAAGGCCCAGATCGAATACAGCGGCTTCTCCGCTTAGTTCCGGCGGCAGCTGAATCGAACCGGCGGTAATCACGATAGAGCGTCGCGCGGTGCGGAATTGTTCGGCGAGTTCGCGCAGGCGGCGGCACACTTTATCGTTATCGCAGTAGCGCGAAAAATCCTTCAGCAGAAAGATACCGTCGCCCTGCACGGTTGCCATATTGGAAAGCGCGGCTTCGGGCGCTTCTGAGTTGTAGAGAGGAGCACCGTGGAATCGGGCCAGGCCAGTGGTTACACTCCAAGTGAACAATGGAACGTTTAACTGCGAAGCAACTTCGAACAGCGTCTGCTCGACGCGTTCTTCTTCGGGCGTTTCAATGGTTAGAATTGGATTGTGCGAATTGATGAGCAGCAGCAACTCATCGCGTTTGCCCGGCTTCTGAACAGGGTGCAGACCGCCGGTCTGCACAGCGCTTTTGTCGTCGTTTTTCGTGAGAGTCAATTTAGTTTGGCTCGTTAATCTGCCTCGGGGGCGTGTGTTTGACAGACCTACGCGCGTCCCCTAGACTTAAATGTTTGAGCGATTCGCAAAAGGAGCATTAGCTAGATGGCCCAAGGACAGGCTACCAAAATAAAGAAGAAGAAAAAGTCAGTATTAAAGCGTGCGGCACAATCTGAGCAACGGGCGGAAGTGAACCGGGCGAACCGGACGCGGGTGCGGACGGCGATCAAGAAGCTGCGCGGAGCGATTAGCGCGGGCGATGTAACAGCGGCGGGAAATTTGCTGAATCCAACGCTTTCGGCGATTGATCAGGCGATTACCAAGAACGTGCTGCACGAGAATACGGCAAACCGTTACAAGTCGCGGTTGACATTGGCGTTTAATGGATTGAAGGCCAGAGCGGCGAAGTGATTTTTTGGACGACAGTTGAGATTGGAACGACAAGACCGGACAATTTGTCCGGTCTTTTTTTAACGGTTCAGCCCGTGGCCGAGTTGCAAGATTCAGCGCACCCGAATGGCACCGGTCTGAAGACCGGCCACTACAGCGGCACCACAACGCAAACATGTGCGTTGTATGATCGACCGCAGGGGCACATGCGCGCCGCCCCAGCCTGCCCGGCCATCAACTAACGGGCAACTAACGGGCGGTTAGCTCGGTGATTAGGAATTCCATCACGGCGCGGGAGTCTTCGCCGCCGCGTTTGAGGCGATCGTCGGCGCGTTGGAATGCTCGCATGCCTGCGAGCAGGCGCGGCTTTGATATTTTGCGGGAATTCTGTAGTGCGAGTTCGGCTTGCTCTGGCCGCATCTGGAGAGCGCGCGCAGCTTGCCAGCCGTTCACCGCTCCTTTTATTTCGCTGGCTTCGACTAGTTTGCGGTACATCCACGCCATTGCGCCCAGCATTTGCAATGGTTCCTCGCCGTCGCGCAAGAGCCTATGCAAAAAATCCAGCGCGCATTTTGCCTGACGCGATGCGAGCATGTCCGCCATTTCCCAAACGGTTGCCGCCCGCTCCGAAATCACCATGAGCGTAACGTCCTCGCGACGGATCAGTTTTCGATCGCCGGCAAATGTGCTGAGCTTTTCAATTTCGCCCTTTAGCCGTTGCAGGTCGGCGGCGACACATTCGGCCAAATCTTCCGCGGCGCCTCTTTCGAATTCGACCCCTTGCTCTTTTGCAAGCGAGCGCGCAAGAGCAACTGCGGCGGCGCTTCGCTGATCGGGATCTTCACCCAAGCCAACTTCTACGACCAGCGATTTTTCAACGAGTAACTTAGAAAGCTTCATGCGCTGATCGAGATGCGTTGCCTCCATCACCAAGACCGTAAATGGCGCAGGATCGCCGAGATATGATTCCAGTTGCTTCACCGCTTCGTCGCGTTTTTTTTCGGCAAACTCCTCGATCGCTTCCGTCTCTTCGAGAAAAACAACTTGCTGAGGCGAAAGCATGGGCAGGGTTTGCGCCTGATCGAGAGCAGCCTGAACGTCGCCGCGTTCGGCGGAAAATCTGGAGACTGCCCAGGTTCGCGCGGCTTCTGCAACGTACTGGTCAATCAACTGGCGGCGACAGATGTCGCGCAAATAGGGTTCTTCTCCTAGAAGAAGAATCGCTGGGATGGGCTTGCCTTTTTTGAGGCGGGAGAGCAGTTCGTCGGTGCTGACCGGCGGCATTAATAATTCTCCGTTACCGCGGAAACCAGGCGCTTGGCAAAATCCTGGGCCATGCGATCGAGAGCCGGGTCTTGCTCTTCGAAGAAACTCTTCACATCGGTGGAGATTTCGTATTCGTTGCGAAAAACAAAGCTGTCGCTGTGATAGAGAATTTTCTGGGTGGTGGATTCGGTCAGCGTCACTTCGCACTTCATGGTAACCAGCATGTTGGTGGCGCGGGTGGTTGCCGGAGTAGTGGCGGTTGCGGGAATGCTGGTGAAAAGCAGAGGCACGGCTTCCACGGTGAGTACTTTGCCGCGTAACACGGCATCTCCGCTCTCCGGAGCAGAGACGACTTTGTAGTTGGTGCGCGACAACAATTCGTGGATGGTCGCCGCGGTGAGCCGCTGCTCGATGCGATAGCTGGAGGTCCTGTTTTCGATGGCGGGAACGGCAATCACGTGAATGGTTTTCGGCAGCGCTTCGTTGCGGCCGACTACGTGATAGCCGCAACCGGCGAGGATGGTTGCTGCAAGCAGCGAGCAGGTTACGGTGGCGCGATTCATTCGAGTAGTTTCCCCGCCAATTTTACCGCGTTTGCGGCCGGCAAACGGAGATTGTCCGCGGCGGCCCACAACCACCATGCGCCCGGACTGGACAGGTCCGGACGCGGCGGCGCGAGCTGTAGCGACGTTTCGCCGGCGGAGCTGACGTTGTCTGGCGCAGAGTCTTCCGGTGTGATGCTGAAGCCGAACGATTCGCAGCTTTTGGCAAGCGCCGCGGCGTCGGGGGATGCGGCGATCCGCGCACATGCGGTGACCGTCGTTCCGTAATACACCGGGGCGTGGAGTAATTGCACCGCAGGAATCGTGGTGTCCGATGGAAGGCAGGAGCGTACTTCGTGGCGGAGAATGTCCAGGGACGATTGCAGATTCTGGCGGCTTGCCGAGCCGAAGCGATCGAGCATGGTGAAGGCTGCCTGCGCATCAAAAACTTGTTTGCCGAGCGATTGAAACGAAAGCAACTGGCCGGTTTGCGCTTCCAATTCTTCGATGCCAGCTTTTCCGGCACTGGATGAGACCGGCTGGAATGCGACGGCGGTGAGCGAATTGGGGTTCCATTGGCGCAGTGCGATTGTGAGGCGCGCAATGATTTCGGCGGGCGCTGAAGGCACAACAAGAACCGCGGCGTTTTTCTTGGAGGTAGTTGCAGAGAGATTATCGAGCTTCGGCAGCCAGGTTTGCGCGTCGGATTGGCCTGCAAATTCACCGGACAAATCCACGATGTGCGCGCCGCTCTTTTTGGCGAGGTCGAAATTTCTTTTGCTGAACGCTGGGGAGCCGGTGAAGAATACAATCCAGGCTTTGTTGAAGCTGTCTTCTTCGACGGGCTGGATGACAGCAGGTTCGCCACCTGCTTCGGTAAGCAATCCGGCGACGGTTTCTTCGTCAACCAGGCGAAAGTCTGACGCGGCGAAACGGCTTTCTTCGAGAAGGGCTTTTAGTTCAGCGCCGAGAAGAGAGGAAGCGCCGGCAATGACAATTCTGCGCGATTCAAGAGTAGTGGCCACGGATCAGGACGAAGCGGAGCGCACTGCTGCACGCTGCCGCAAAAAGCGGATGAGATGTAAAGTGACGCCGGCAATGGCATAGCTGCAGGCCACTATCAATAGTGCGATCTCTGAATAGACCCAGATGACCGCTCCCAAAATCAGAAGCAGCAAAATCAGAATGCCGGGTTGTTTCTTGCTCCAAGGCAGGTCTTTGAAACTGTAGAAGCGAATGGTGCTGGTCATTAGCCCAGCGAGGGCCACCGCCAGCAGGAGCCAACACACGGACCAATATGAGTCGACCAGCGGACCACCAACTCCGAGCGGTCCATCTCTACGAAACGCGTGGACGACAGAGGCGATCACACCTGCAGCGGCAGGAGTGGGCATTCCCACGAAATATTTTGAGCCTCCAGGCGCCATACCCTTGACGTTAAACCGTGCCAGTCGCCAGGCGCAGGCGATTAAGAATGCCAGACAACAGAGCCAACCTAGACGCCCGACCCAGGGAACCTGGTTAGCCACGTTGCGAACGCCCCAAGCATAGGCCAATATCGCCGGTGCGACGCCGAAACTCACAACGTCCGCGAGGGAATCAAATTGAACACCGAATTCGGTGTTGGTTCCGGTCATGCGAGCGATACGGCCGTCCAGAGAATCGAAGACAATGGCGATACCGATGGCTTTTGCAGCGTGGTTAAAATCCTCAGAACTGCCCATCAGGGACGCAATAACAGCGTAATATCCGCAAAGCAAATTAGCGGAGGTCAGCGCCGCCGGGATAAGAAAAATTCCGCGGCGCAACCTCGCTTGGGTGCGGTGTCTGCGACCTTCGAACGGAATTTCCTGTTGATCCAGGATGGCCATGCTAGGAATGCCTTTCCGTCGCTACGAACGAGGCTTCGCCGGAAGAATTTGCAGTTTGGCACGGCCACCGCGCCAGAATGCTGGAGCCGCCGGCTACGTTGTCCCCTACTTTTACCAGAAGCTCCGAGCCTTGCGGAAGCCACAGGTCAACGCGTGAGCCGAAACGGACAAGGCCGATGCGCTCGCCTTTGGCGACGGATTCGTGTGGTTTTTTCCAGGAAACGACGCGACGGGCGATCAAGCCGGCGATCTGTTTGAACTCAATGGTGCCTTGCGCAGTGGCCAGCGTAAAAACATTTTGCTCGTTCTGGGTGGAAGCTCTGGCGTCCCAGGCGGCGAGAAATTTTCCGGGCAGGTAATCCAGTTTGGTGATGACTCCGGCAGCGGGAGAACGGTTGACGTGAACGTTCCAGACCGCGAGGAAGATGCTGATGCGCGTGCCGGGCCGGCCCGCATTTTCTTCTTCGCTGATTACCACTACGCGGCCATCCGCTGGAGAAACAATGACGCCAGGGTCGGCGGAGATCACACGCTCCGGATCACGGAAAAAAGAAAAACAGAAAAGACCAAAGGCTATCAGAATGGACCCGAGAATCCACCAATTCAGAACAAAGGCTATTCCGCCAAGAAATAGCGGTGGAAGACCGAAGTAATATCCTTCTTTCACCATGCGGTATTGAAGATACCACACCGATGGCCCGAGGCCTCCCCATGCTTCCGCGGCCGGGCCGCCGCGACCAGAGATCGGACTCGGCGCGAAGACAACTCACCGGCAAGTCGGAGTGCAGAAACAGTCTGTCAACCGAGGCGCGCGCGACGGGTCAAGCGTGTTGCGCGCGCGATCGTTCGATACGCGCCGCAATCCGCTCCATTTCGTCCTTGCAGTGGAGCTTCATCTTTTTCAGCTTGATTTCTTCCAGGAGATCTTCCGAACTGAGGTAGGGTTCTTTGAGGATTCTTTGCAACTCTGACTCGTACTTTTCATGCTGCTCGAACAGACGCTGATAATCGGCGTCAGTTACGAGGAGTATGTCCCGAGGGTTCCGCTGCATGGCTGCCATGCGTTCCTCCTCCATACTGCAAATTGAATTCTGACTGCTTGTGTTCGCCGCGCGTTGGACAGAGAAAGACGCTCGACTTGTGGCGACGTTAACGCTGTGTGAACGCGACGTCAATAGGGTACGACGGGTATTTTGGTACTAGCCTGTGATTTTCAAACGCAGAAGGAGGGCCGCCTCCAGGGGATCGCGGTAGTAGTTTGGGCGGCGGCCGGCAGCTTCAAATCCGAATTCGCGATAAAGGGAGCGGGCTGCGACGTTTGATTCGCGGACTTCGAGAAAAATTTCGCTCGTACCGCGCTTTTGCGCCAGAGCCAGAAAGTTCTTCAGAAGCAAACGGGCATAACCCTTGCGACGATGTCGGGTGGGAACGGCGACGTCCAGTATTTCCGCCTCCTCGCCCAGATGGCGCCACTGAAGGACGGCTACGACTTCGCCATGGAGTTCGCAAAGATAGACGAATGTCGAGCCAATCGCCTGCAATGCCACGCTGCCCGATTTATTCCCCCGTTTATTCGAATGGTCATTCGAACGGTCCTCGGAAGAGTAGAAGTAAAGATTTGCTTCGCGGAGGATTTCGCGGATTGCGGTTTCGTCCGCTGCTGCGCTCTCCCGGAAGATGCGGTGCTCCTTCCGGTCTGCGTCTCCCCCGGGATTTTTGAGGTGATCGGGCATCAATTTGTTTATCTAACGCGATTAACTCGCCATACGCCTTTAATGCGGACTTGTTCCCCTTCCAAAACACTTCGGCATCGGACCGGCGAACGTAGTTGGCATCGAGAGAGAGCGCGTCAGTTGTGTCTCCACTGCGGAACTTGCGATAAGCCAAGAATCCCAGGCGCCTGGCAAAAGGCGGTGCCGCCAGTTCGACAATATGGCCACTCGCCGCAAGCGACGGCCACGCTGGAAGCGATTCCAGCATTTTAGGATCTGGAGTAACCCAGCGCACTGGTTTGCCGTCGGCTTTCTCCTTTATCTCCGCCATAAAGTCCGGCAGCGAAGTAACAGACTCTTCGCCAAGCGGTTCGAATGTGTCGCCACCCCGGATATATAGAGCTGCGAACACCTGCTCACGCCTGGCGTCGATGTACGCTGCTATAAATGGCTCCTGAGCCTGAGAATCGGCGACAGTAAGTGCCTCTAGCCGGGAAACCGCCGCTATCGGCCTGCCGTGAATCTCCGCCCATGCCTTTACCGTGGTCAGACCCACGCGCAGACCGGTGAACGAGCCCGGGCCAGCGCAAACTGCGTAACCATTTAGTTCAGCGAGACTTAGCGACGAACTTGCGAGCACCCGATTGATCGCGCGAAGAAGCCAGCTGGAATAGTCTTCGTCAGTGGAGTGCGCCTCAAGGCAGACCAGCTCGGTCTTGTCGAATAGGGCCACACTGCCGCGCGCGTCTGCCGTATCCACCACGATAAATCGCATGAGCTCAGTATAGGCGAACTGGCGATTGTGCAAGAAATGCCTGAACCTTGGGACCGTCGGTGAGTTCAGTACCGTTACCTGCCGTAAGGGCAATTTTAGGGCCAAATTGAAGTGCGAGCTCCGCTAACCTTCTCATTTCAAACGATATATCTTGACTCTCCAAGCACAAGCTTCTACACTGCTTAGTGTACCTCAGGGGGCATCCGAAACCATGGACTACAAAATCGGCGATAAGGTTGTGTACCCGAACCACGGCGTTGGAGTCATCGAGCAAATTAATTACGGAGTGTTGAACGGAAAAACGGAACGATACTTCATGATTCGTATTGTTTCGAGCGACTTGCGAGTGATGGTGCCCCAAACGAATGCAGAAAGTGTTGGACTGCGCTCGGTGATGCGCTCGAACGATACGACAAAAGTGTTAGGCTTTTTGGAGCGCGGGAAATTAAATTGCCACCACGACTGGAAGCATCGCTTCAAAGAAAATTCAGAGCGTATGCGTACTGGTTCCCTTCTTGAAGTTGCAGTGGTACTCAAGAGTCTCTGCTCGCTGAGCCGGAGCAAGCCGCTTTCCTTCCGCGAAAAAAAGATGCTGGAACGTGCCAAGTACTTGCTGGTGAGCGAGATGGCGACTGCGCGGAGCACTACTTCCGAATCGGCTGAGGCGATGGTTTTGAAATCGCTGGCAAAAGCTAAATTGCAATTTCCGATCATGCAGGAAGGTTTCGAACAGTAGAATTTATTTAACACAGAATTTACAGGGACAGGCTCGACGCCTGTCCCTTTTTCATTTTCGTGCTAAGGCGATTGATGTATTGCGACGCGTCGAGAGACTGTTCCTTTATGACAACATAGCGCCTGTCGTTTGTTCGGTTTGATCACTTTGCGCTTGCCACACGTCATTTCGTGGGTTTCCCCCAGCCGCCCCCGCCCGGAGTTTCGATTCGCAAAATATCGCCGGCGTTAGCGATAAAGGAAGTTTTCCCGGCCAATACTTTGCTCTTTGCACCTCGGATCAGCGTATTCTTTCCGCGTTTACCGCTATGACCTCCAAACAAGCCGTACGGCGCGGTTTCTCTGCGGTCGGTTAGCAAGCCAACCTCAACAGGTGACAGGAACTCGATTTCGCGGACAATTCCGTCGCCGCCACGATGCTTTCCAATTCCGCCGGAGCCGCTGCGTATCGTGTATCGTTTCACGCGAGCTGGGTACGTTTCTTCGAGCACTTCTGTGGGGGTGTTCCATGAGTTGGTCATGTGCGAATGGCTGGCGGATGCCCCGTCTCCGGAGCTCGAAGCGCCGCAACCGCCAGCAATTGTTTCGTAATATGTAAATGAATCTGCGCCGCGCGAAGGATGTACACCACCAAACGTAAAATTATTCATAGTGCCCTGGCTGGCGGCAGGAATTCGTTCTGGAGCTGCTTTGGCCAATGCGAGAAGCAACGTGTCCACCAAGCGTTGAGATGTTTCGACGTTGCCTCCGGCCACGGCGGCGGGGGGCGACGCATTGACGATCGTTCCGCTGGGTGCAATCACTTTGATTGGCCGCAAAAGTCCGGAAGTTGCCGGAACGTCTTCGCGAACCAAGGAGCGGAAAACATAATAAACGGCGGAAATCGCAATGGCTTCGACGGCATTCACATTGCCGGCGCACTGCGGTGCGGAACCCGTGAAGTCCACTACGACGGATCCAGAATTGATCCGGACACTGACTCGAATTCGCAAGGGTTCGGCGCTAACCCCATCGTCATCCAGAAAATCATCCGCGCGATAAATTCCCGGTTTCAGAGTATTAAGCACGGATCGCAGCATTGTCCCGGAATAATCAAGCAGGTGACTTGCGTATCGCGAGACTTCGCTGGTTCCGTACTTTCCGGTCACTTCACGCAGGCGGCGTTCGCCCAAACGGCATGACGCGATTTGCGCCGCCAGGTCGCCTTCGCGCTCGGATGGTGTTCGAACGTTCGCGAGCAGTAGGCTCAACACTTCTCTGTTTACCAGGCCCTTGCGGAATATCTTTATCGGCGGGATGCGTAGCCCTTCCTGAAAAATCTCGCGGGCAGGTCCCATCGAACCTGCCAGCGCTCCGCCGATGTCCGCGTGATGGGCGCGGCTGGCGACAAAGAACTGTGGAGTTCGTCTCGTTGCGACGAAAACTGGCATAACGAGTGTGAGGTCGGGAAGATGCGTGCCTCCGGCAAAGGGATCATTGAGGAGGGCGATGTCGCCTGGTTCGAATGTCAATGCAGCGCGCGCTGCCGCAACCGATGCGGGCATGGAGCCGAGGTGCACGGGCATGTGATCGCCCATCGCCAGAACCTGCCCGTCGCCGTTATAGACGGCGCAGGAATAATCACGCCGCTCCTTGATGTTCGGCGAAAACGCCGACCGGCGAAGTGCTGCGCCCATTTCTTCTGAGATGGAATGGAAAATATTTTTAAATATTTCGAGACGCATGGGGTCAGGAGCTCGACCGTTTTTTGTGTTTTTACTAGGCATGGCGCCCCGTGTTTTTCGTGAAATTTAAGAGGCGAATCTGGCCGTAGGCATCAACACGCGCCAACCACCCCGCCGGAATTAGCGATGTCGCGCTGTATTCGACGACTATTGCAGGTCCGCTGAACTGATGTCCGGCGCGCAATTTTTCTCGTTCGTATAACGAAGCTTGAACGGCGCGGCCGACGAAGTAACATTTGATTTTGCGTTCGGCAGGCGGATGCGTACCTGCCGCGACGCGGCCAATGCGTGGAAGTTCAATGCGGCGCGACGATCCTGTCGCACGGCAACGAACATTCACTATTTCGATCGGCCTGTGCGGATCTGCATGGCCGTACGCGCGTTCATGGGCCCGGTGGAATTCGGCGACGAAATCGGCGCCGGCGGGGACGCTCAAATCGTATGCCTGGCCAACGTAACGCAGGTCGAAGCGATATTCGAATCGCCGCTGGCCTTTCGCAAATCCCTCGCGGCGAAGAAAATGATCCGCGTGGCGCTGCAGCTTGCGCAGCACTCCTTTGGCTTTGCGCCGCGCATCCGAGGGATCCCGAACTGGGAGCAAGACCGTCCAAGAGAAATCGCGCACGACATCGGCTCTGAGGATACCGAGAGCTGACAGAGCCCCGGGAAATACGGGTAAGAGCACGCCACGCATTTCGAGAGCGGCGGCCAGATCGCACGCGTGCAATCCGCCGGCTCCTCCAAAAGCTACGAGCGTGTAATCCCGCGGGTCGTGGCCGCGTTCGATGGAGATTTTTCGCACCGCCCTTTCGATGACCGCGTTCGAAACGCCGAGAATTCCCTGTGCGAATTCTTCGACCGAGCGGAAACTTCCTTTACGCTTTTCCAGTTCACGGCGAGTTCGTTCCGGTTGCAAAACAAATCCGCCATTCAGCAGTCCGCGCCCGCCGAAATGACCCAACACGGAGTGGGCATCGGTAACTGTCGGCAAATCCCCGCGGCCGTAACAAATTGGCCCCGGGTCTGCGCCAGCGCTTTCTGGTCCGACTCGAAGCGCAGCGCCCACATCGAAACGCGCAATCGAACCACCGCCAGCTCCCACGGTATGAATTTCGAGCATCGGAACCGAGATGGGAAATCCCGCGATGCGCGACTCGGTTGTAATTTGCGTTTCTCCGGAAAGCAACGCGACATCGCTGGAAGTTCCACCCATGTCGAATGTAATTACTTTTTCCAGGCCGGCAAGAGATGCCGCGTATGCCGCGCCAAGCACGCCACCCGCGGGACCGGAGAGAACGGTTCGAACGGGTTGCGCCGCGGCATTTTCCGCGGAAATAATCCCGCCGTTCGACTGCATCACACGAACTGGCGCTGAGCGAGTCGATTTAGAACCCGGCGCGCCCCTCCAGGCATTGCTCGCGTGCGTTTGCATTTCGCTCAGGTACGAGCTCATCGCCGGAGCCAGGTATGCGTTAATGACCGTGGTCGAGGTGCGTTCGAACTCGCGAAACTCCGGCAAGATTTCGTGCGAGACGCTGACGAGAAAGCCGGCGTGCCGCAACGCTCTCGCAATCGATGCTTCGTGTTTCGAATTTCGAAAGGAAAACAACAGGCAGATGGCGACGGCGTCGGGACGAGCACGGCGGACCTTTTGCACCAGCGAATGAATGCCCGCAGGACTCAACGCTCTAATGATCGAGCCATCCGCGGCGAGACGTTCGCGTGCGCCGATGCGACGTTCCCGCGGCACAATTGGCGGCGCTTTGTGAAATTGCAAATCGTACAGTTTTGCGCGCGCCTGTCTTCCGATTTCGAGCACATCCTCGAACCCCTCCGTGGTGATCAGCAGGACTCGTCCGCCGCGGCGCTCCAGCAGCGCGTTGGTACCAACAGTGGTTCCGCAGATCAAATCCAACTCGTCGCCAGTTTGGGCGCCACGGCTTGCGCGCACTTCTGAGAGTGCGGCGCCAATCGCGGCGGCGGGATTTTTCGGCTGCGAAGGTACTTTCAGAATTTCGAGCTTGCCGTTGTTCAGAAATACGCAGTCGGTAAACGTGCCTCCGGTGTCCATGGCTATGCGCATGAGGCGGGCATTTTACCTTGAGCGAGCGAAAAGATTCACGTCGAAGAAGAATCACGCGGAACGCGAGTGAAGGCAAATCTAAGCAATCGGCAACGATGCCGAGGCATTCAACGAAATATCGGCCAGCATGTGATTTTGGAAGCGCGGATACGCCGCAGCGGCAATCATCGCCGCATTATCGGTCGAGAGAGCGTGACTGGGAAAATACACATTGCGTCCGGCGTTACGCGCGCGATCTTCGAAGGTGGCGCGCAACTGGCGATTTGCCGCCACTCCGCCAGAAACCAGCACGGTCGGCACGTTTAACTCTTCGGCGGCTCGCATGGTGCGCTCGACCAAGTCGCGCACCACCGCATTCTGAAATTCTCTTACCAGACCTAACGTCTTCGGGCCGCACAATGGCAACAATTGTTCAAAGTTGCGTTCGCCGCGTGCTATCGCTGCTTCGCGCTCCGCGATTTCCGGCAAGTATTCGGGGTTTTCACGCACATGGTACAACACTGCCGTCTTCAGTCCGCTGAAACTGAAGTCAAACGTGTTGCCGCGCATTTTTGTCGGGCCGAATTTTACTAGCGCGGGAATGCTTCCAGCGGCGGCTGAAAGACGATCCAGAATTGGGCCACCAGGATAGCCAAGCCCAAGCAGCTTGGAAACTTTGTCGTATGCTTCGCCGGCCGCATCATCGCGGGTCTGGCCGATTTTTCGATAGGACCATAAGCCACCGGCATCAGTACCGGAGGAATCCTTTGGCTGTACTTGGTATAGCACGGTGTGGCCGCCGGAAACGATCAGGCAAACCGCCGGCAGTGCGGGCGACATTCCCGATTTGTGAGCTTCCAGAAATACCGAGTGGATATGCCCTTCCAGATGATTTACCGCCACCAATGGCTTGCCTAGACTTTCGGCGAGGGTTTTTCCATAGGTAATGCCGACGAGCAGCGAGCCGACCAGCCCCGGTCCTTGCGTTACACCGATGGCGTCCAAGTCCTCAAGGCGCATTCTTGCCTGTTCCATGGCTTCGCGCACGACCGGCACGATTCTGCGCAAGTGTTCGCGTGAAGCGAGCTCCGGCACTACACCGCCGTATTTGCGATGGATGTCGATCTGCGATGCGACAACGCTGGACAGAATCTGGCGGCCGTCCGCCACAACAGCGGCTGCCGTTTCATCGCACGACGACTCGATTCCAAGAATGCGAACGCTCATTCGCTTTTTTACTCCGCTCTGATTATGCTAACACGCGGCAGGAATCAGGGTTTTCTGGCCATGCACTGTACACTAAGAATCCGATTGTAAATTCACGAGTCTTCTTTAACCTGAGGGTTATGACCGCTACGAGCGATTCCAACGCAAATCCTTCACGCACCAAGAAAGTTCGCAAAGCAGTTCTTCCCGCCGCTGGGCTGGGCACGCGTTTTTTGCCCGCGACCAAGGCGCAACCGAAAGAGATGTTGAACGTCGTGGACAAGCCGCAGATCCAGTATGTAGTCGAGGAATGCGTCGCAAGCGGCATCGAGCACATCATCATCGTTACCGGTAAGGGCAAAAATTCCATCGAAGATCATTTCGATTACAACCCCACTCTTGAACGCTATCTGGAAGAAAAAGGTAGGCCGGATCAAGCCGAGATGGTTCGTCGCATCAGCGACATGGTGCAAGTCAGTTATACGCGCCAGAAAGAGCCGCTGGGACTAGGTCACGCCGTCCTGGTTGCCAAAGATCTGGTGGGAGATGAGCCGTTCGCTGTGTTGCTCGGCGATGTTTTGATTCCCGGAGAAAATCCTGCGACCAGGCAACTGGTAAAAGTTTACGAAGCTACCGGCATTGGCGCCATCGCGGTGGAAGAGGTCCCTCGGGAAAAAACACATTTGTACGGCATCGTGGGCGGCGAGGCAGCTCCACAGGGGCCGTTTGGCGAACGGCTGCTACGCATTCGCGAGCTCGTCGAGAAGCCGAAGCCCGAAGAGGCCCCTTCAAATCTCTCCATCACTGGACGGTACGTTCTTCCCTCGGCAATTTTTGATTGCCTGGAACGCACCAAGCCGGGCGCAGGCGGCGAAATACAGCTCACCGACGCGATGAAGATACTCGCTAAGGAGCAGGGACTGTGGGCTTACATCTACGAAGGAATTTCCTATGACGCGGGGGACAAGCTGGGATTTCTGATCGCTACCGTCGAGCTGGCGCTGCAAAACAAAAAACTGGGCGAGCCCTTCCGGAATTATTTGAAGAACTTAAAACTCTAGTTCCTCGACAGAGTTGCGGATAACTATTTTTTGCTCGCCGGCTGCTTCTCTTTGGTTTCCTTCGATCCACTTTCCTTGGCGCTGGATTCTTTCGCCGACGAATCCTTCTTCTCTGGCTTATCCGCCTTTTCTGACTTGTCGGGCTTCTCACCCGAGGGAGAATCCGATGACCCGCTGTCCCGCGCGCTTGATTTTCCCGCGTAGTCCGTTACATACCAACCCGAACCTTTGAACTGAATCGCTGGAGCGGACTGCAGCCGCTCGACTTTGCCGCCGCAGTGCGGACACTTTTTCAGGTGCGGCCCCGACACGCTCTCGATTTTTTCCGTCTTTTTGCCGCACTTCAGGCATTGATACTCGTACAGTGGCAACGCAGTTTCCTCCGCTTGTGTCTTGAAGACCGCAGTATAGCATGCGCGGCATACGCCAACCCGCGTGCTAGACTGCTTGCATGGAGCTGCAATCCAACGCACATGAAGCATGCCTGTACCTGGTGGCCACGCCGATTGGAAATTTGGAAGACATTACGCTGCGCGCCCTGCGCATCCTGAAAGAAGTCGACCAGATTGCCTGCGAAGACACCCGCCACACGCAAAAACTTTTGCAGCACTACAACATTCAGAAACCGCTGGTCAGCTACCACGAGCACAATGAACTGACGCGCGCGCCGGAACTGGTCGTGGGCATGGAACAAGGCGCGCAGATCGCGCTGGTCAGCGATGCTGGAGTTCCGCTGGTGAGCGACCCGGGCTATCGGCTGGTGGCACTGTGCCTGCGCCATCACATTCCAGTGATTCCGATTCCCGGACCTTCCGCGCTGCTCGCAGCGCTCTCTGCTTCGGGTTTGCCGAACGAGGAATTCCTTTTCGCGGGATTCTTGCCGGCCCGTAGCGGCGAACGACGACGTGCGCTCGAGCGGCTTCGAATCGAGGATCGCACCATCATTTTTTATGAAGCGCCGCATCGCATCGAGGAAACTCTCATCGACGCGCACGAAATCCTTGGCGATCGCCCGGCTTGCCTGGCGCGCGAAGTCACCAAAATTCACGAAGAGTTCCGGCGTGGTTCGCTTGCCGAACTGGCCGCTTCTCTGGCGGATAAACCGGCACGCGGAGAAATTACGCTACTCATCGGCCCGCTTCCCGCGGACGGAAAATTGGCGCATCGCGATACCTCACAGAGCCTCGCCGACCGCGTGGAAGAATTGATGCGACAAGCGAAATTAGATCGCAAAGAAGCGTTGAAATTGGCAGCGAAGGAACGCGGCCTCACCAAGCGCGCCGCGTATCAGGAACTGCATCTGGAAACGGAAGACTCAGGCGACTCGCCCGAATAAGACCCTGAATAACATTTGTATCAGGGCAAATCACAGCGACTGCTATTAATTACGCAGCCGATTCTGACCGAAATACTTTCTGAAATCTGGGTCCAGTGAATCGCACGCCGACGAGACGTTCGCCGGGCCCGCTTGCCGCGGCTACGTGCACGACCTGGCCGCGCGTTGCGAAGTCGGCGTCTTCCCGGCGCCACGCCTGATATGAAGTCGGAATCCGAATATCAAGATCAGCGCCCAGTGGCACTTCAAAACGTGTTACAAACGCCGCGCCACCCCGGCATAAATTTTCGCTGGAAGTTTCTTCAGTGAATACTACACCGCGCGAATCGCGTCCGGTCACCTGCATCGGCAGGCGCACGGAAATCCTGCGTTCAGCTCGCTGCGTGGAGACTTGCATGCTCGTTGGCGTCATCGGACGGTTCCTCGCTCTGCAAAACCGGTTCCGGCTCATTATCCGCGAACGCCCGGGGCTCAAAAAAACCTTCTACCGCATCAAGCACTTCACCGGAGGTCCGTGCTTCGTGAACCTTTCTTCTGAGCTCGCTTCCGTTGCCAATGCCGTGCGTAAACCAGCAAGCGAACTGCTTCATTTTTCCCACAGCGTCGGGTTGATCGGCCAGCTTGATTTCTTTGTAGTAGCGAGAAAGTAACTGGTGGCGATCCTCGTCCGTTGGCTGTTTATAAACGCCGCTGACTCGAAACTCCGCCATCTGGGAAAAAATCCACGGGTTAGTCGCCGCCGCGCGCCCAATCATCACCGCATCGCACTTGGTTTCTTCGACGATGCGAGCCGCGTCTTCCGGCTTCTGCACGTCGCCGTTTCCGATGACCGGAATCTTCACCGCCCGTTTCACCGCGGCGATAATTTTCCAGTCCGCGTGGCCGCTGTAGCCTTGCAAGCGAGTGCGCGGATGCACTGCAACGGCCTCAACGCCAAGCGACTCGGCCATCTTCGCCACTTCCACCGCGACGATGGAGTTTTCATCCCACCCGGCGCGCAATTTGATAGTCAAAGGAATTCGCACTGCCGCGCGCACGGCGCGAAAAATCTCTCCCAGCAATTCCAGGTCGCGCAGCAATCCTGAGCCGCCGCACTTCACCACTTTCTTTGCCGGACACCCAAGGTTGATGTCCACCGCGTCGAAGCCGTGGTCCTCAACCATTTTTGCGGCTTCCGCCATCACGCTGGGACTCGCTCCAAAAAGTTGTGCGGTAATCGGATGCTCGTCGGGCTGAAAGTAGAGATACCGCAGTGTTTTCTTCGCGTTGCGCGTGATTCCCTCGGAGCTCGTGAACTCCGTCATCAGCAACCCGCAACCTCCGAGGCCGCGAATCACGCGGCGAAACAGCGTATCCGTCACGCCCGCCATGGGCGCAAGCACTGCCGCCGGACGAATCGTCAGGTCCCTGATTTGGAATTCTTCCGCAATCATCACTTCAACTCTAGCGTAGTTTGAGCGGCCGGCTCGGCCTTTTCAGTTGGCGGGTTCGCACCTTTCAAGTAACGGTCGAGCCGCAAGAACTTGCGCTGCAATGCTCCGCTGTAGGCGGACCATTCTTCGTCGCCAGATTCTGTCGCCAACGCCGCGCGCACCGCCGCCATTTTTGAATCCATGTCATCCAGATAGTGAAAAACCATGGCTTCGCGAATCATCGGCAGCTTTGGCGAGCCAAATTCATACTGCCCGTGATGACTGATCAAGAGATGCTGCACCACCGTTTTTAATTCGTTCGGGAAACCTGGAATTTTGTCGATAGCATGCACGACTGTTTCGAGTTCCATCACAATGTGGCCCAACAGCTGCCCGCTGGTCGTATAGCCAATCGCGCGCGTGTAGCAGAGCTCATCCAGCTTCCCTACGTCATGCAAAATCGCTACAGTAAGCAGCAAATCCAGATTAAGCTCCGGATAATGCCCGGCAACCTGCTTCGCCAGTCCGCATAGCCCTACGACGTGCTCCAGCAATCCGCCCAAATACGCGTGATGCATCGTCTTCGCCGCGGGCGCTTTCTTATAGCGCATCGCAATCGCTGGATCGTTCACGATGCTCAGTACCAACTGCTGCAACCAGGAGTTTCGAATCTCCTTCGCGTAACCAAGCAACTGCGCGTACATCTTCTCGACATCTTCTTTGGTGTGCGGAAGAAAGTCCGACAGTTCAATTTCTTCGGGTCTGGCTTTACGGAATTGCAGCAAAGCCAGCTGCGGCTTGTCGCGATACAATTCGACGCGACCTTCCACTTTCACGAAGTCGTCGCGCGAAACGTCCTGAACCATCACTTCGAACTTGGTCCACATGCGCGCTTCGATGGTGCCGCTACGGTCTCCCAATTCCATACGGAGGTACTGCTTGCCTTCCTTCGTGTTGCGAATCTCTTTCGCATGCACCAGGAAGAAAGCAGTGACCAATTGCTCGGAGGTCATGTCTGAAACGAACAGCTTTTTCATCAGGCTGAGGTCTTCTTGCCGAACAAGATATATTTCTTGTGCGCCTTTTTCTTTTTGCTGGCCTCGGGCGTGGCGCTTACTTCCTGAATTTCAGAATTGCCTCCGCCGGCCAATTCAGCGAATCCCGGCTTGATCACCACGTAGCTCTGCTCGCGCAACGTTTTCAAATATTCGCGCGCCGCCGGCTCCAGTTTCTCGTTGTACAGCCGGTCCATGATCTCGTTCTTCACCTTTTCGAATGACTGTTCGCCTTCGTCATAGTGCTCGAGCACCTGCATAATCAGGTAGCCCTGCTTGGTTTCCAGAACGTCGGTAAGATCGTTTCGCTTCATTTTGAAAACCGTGTCCTCGAGTTGCTTGGCAAGTTCGCCGCGCTTGAACGCTCCGATGTAGCCTCCCTGATCTTTTGTGCTGCCGTCGGACGTGCGTTTCGCAATTTCGCCGAAGTCTTCTCCATCCTTGACGCGCTTTAGCGCTGTCTCCGCCTTTTTCTTCAAGTCAGGCAGTTCGGCGTCCTTCTTCCCTTCGGTGCTGACGATAATTTCCCGCAAGGCCACCTGTTCCGGACGGACGAAACTATCTTTGTGTGCGTCGTAATATTTGAGCGCATCGCTCTCACCGATCGAGATATGCGAACCAACCTCCTGGCTGACTACTTTCTGCGTCAAAATGTGATTGCGGATATTGTTTTTGAAGTCTTCCCAGTTCAATCCTTGGCTGGTGACTGCTTTTTCCAGTTCGTCCAGGCTGGCCAACTTATTTCCTTGCCGGATTTGATCCAACTGCTTCACAAGATCCGTTTCCACGCTGATTCCCATGTCTTTGCCACGCTGCGCCAACAAGCTTTGGTCAATCAAATCTCTCAGCGTGTTCTTTTTCCGGTCTTCCAGCGCTGCTTGCAATTGCTCCGGAGTGCACTTGGCCCCACAATCCTGCCGTACTTCTTCGTCCGCCGTGGCCAAAGCCTTGTCATACTCCGAGCGCGTAATAATCTCGTTGTTCACACGCGCGATAATCTCTTCGACCACTTTTCCGCTCTCGGTATTCGCCTTTGCCGGTGCCGTGGGCGGCTTTAGCTTGGCGGCCGGCTTCTGCTCCTCGGTTGCCGGAGCCATTCCGGGCTTTTCCAGAGTCGGTGCCGGCGCAGGCGCCGGAGTCGGTTCTTGCGCCATCAATGGCATGGCTGCCAGCAGCAACGCGCCGATAACAATGTTTTTCATCCATTACCTCGTCACTTCAGTTTATCCCTGCCCTTGTAGGCCGAGCAATACGTTTCTCAGAGACTCCACGACCGGCTCTCCGCGCGATATCTCCATCCACAACACTCCGCTAGGGTCCAGCCGGATCCCCTCGCGCGACCGCACCACCTGCACCAGCGTCGCCGGGTCAAGCGGCGTCTCCGGATGGAACCTCACAGCCACTCTGCTCCCTTGCCGCTCGACCATCGAAATTCGCAATCGCTCGCAGACCGATTTGAGGGCAGCATATTCCAAAAGGTTTCCCACCGATGCGGGAAGCGGCCCAAACCGGTCCGCAAGCTCTTTCGCTACATCCGCTTTTTCGTCGTCGGTTTTGATGGAAGAAATTCGCTTGTACGTCCGCAATCGCAAATTCTCGCTTGGAATGTAGTCCTGGGGAATACGCACGTCGAGTCCTAAGCTTAGCGTGGTGCGCATTTCGGGCGCGCATTCTTCTCCCTTCAGCTTCGATACCGCGCGCTCCAGCATCTGAGTGTAAATATCAAATCCCACCGCCTCAATGTGCCCGTGTTGCTGCCGGCCAAGCATATTTCCGGCGCCGCGTAGTTCCAGGTCGAGCGCCGCGATGCGGAATCCTGCGCCCAACTCGCTGAACTCCTTCATTGCCGAGAGCCGTTTACGCGCCACTTCCGACAGAACCGTTTCCGGTGGCACCAACAAATACGCGTAAGCGCGCTGGTTCGAACGGCCAACTCTCCCGCGCAATTGGTACAACTCAGAAAGTCCCAGCCGATCGGCACGATTGATCAAAATCGTGTTGGCTCTAGGAATGTCTAGCCCGTTCTCGACGATCGTGGTGGCCACCAGCACATCCGCTTCGTCGCGAATGAATTTCAACATCACCTTCTCGAGTTCCTTTTCTCCCATCTGACCATGCGCCACAACCACGCGAGCGTGAGGGGCAAGCTTGGTCACCAGCGTGGCCAGCGAGTAGATCGACTCGACGCGGTTATGGATGAAATAGACCTGGCCGTCGCGCTGCAGTTCCGTTTCCACCGCCTTTCGAATCAGTTCTTCCTGGAACGGCGCAACCACGGTTTGAATTGCGAGGCGATCGCGCGGAGGCGTCTCGATAATCGACATGTCCCGCAAGCCGACCAGTGACATGTGCAGCGTTCGCGGAATCGGAGTCGCCGACAACGAAAGCGCATCCACATCCCTGCGCATTTCCTTCAATCGCTCTTTGTGAGCCACGCCAAACCGTTGTTCTTCATCAATCACCAGCAGTCCCAAATCCTGAAATTGCACGTCTTTCGACAGCAGCCGGTGCGTTCCAATCACTACGTCCACTTTCCCCGCTTCGAGCTCCGCCAAAATTTTCTTCTGCTCGGCCGCGGTTCGAAACCTGCTCAACATCTCGATCTTCGTTGGGAATGCCGCAAATCTTTTCTTGAACGTTTCATAGTGCTGGAACGCCAGCACCGTAGTTGGCGAAAGCACCGCCACCTGCTTGTTATCTGCAATCACTTTAAACGCAGCCCGCATCGCCACTTCTGTCTTCCCGTAGCCGACATCACCACACAGCAGCCGGTCCATCGGTACGGCCTTTTCCATGTCGCGCTTGATGTCCGCAATCGCCAGGTTCTGGTCCTGCGTCTCCTCGAATTCGAACGCATCTTCAAACTCGCGTTGCCAGTTTCCGTCCGCCGAAAATGCAAAACCCGTCGCCGTCTTTCTCGCCGCGTACAGCTCCAGTAATTTCTCCGCCATGTCTTCCAGCGATTTGCGGACTTTCGCTTTGCGCGTCGTCCATCCCGTTCCACCAAGCTTGTCCAGCGGAGGTGGCGCTCCCTCCACCACGCGGTAGCTTTGCACCAGATCCATGCGTTCCAGCGGTACGTACAATCGCGAATCTTCTGCATAACGAAGCAGCATGAACTCGCCGCGCCGTCCGTCCGATTCAATCTGCCGCAGTCCTTCGAACTGCCCGATGCCATGATCCACGTGCACCACAAAATCGCCGGGCTTGAGGTCTGCAAAATCGCTGAAAAATCCCGAAGTGCGAATCTTCCGCGTCGGCCGTTCTACCGACGGCGCTACATCGAATAAATCCGCATTGCCAAAAATCGTCAGCTTCGCATCAGGGAACGCCGTGCCCTCTCCGAACGGCGCCCGCACGAGCACCAGCCCCGCGGACTCCGACGCCCCTTCCGCGGTAAATCCCGCCGCCGCGCTTTCCGATTCGCCCAGCACGTATGGCACTTCATACTCGCGGCATATATCCGCGTAACGTTCCAACTCGCCTGTGCTCGCCGCGGTCAGAAAAACTGTCCCGCCCGACGTCAGTTGCGACTTCAGGTCGCCAACGCACGCGACTACATCTCCGTGAAAGCGTGCGCTCGGCCGCGATGACAAGTGAAATCGTGTCGCCTCGCTTAAGCTCATCCCAAGCTGTTCCAGCTCCACTCGCGTCGCCAGTTGCAGCGCCAAATCAAATTCTTCCGCTTGCCAATAAAAATTCCCCGCGTCGGGGGCATTCGCCATGCCCACTTTTTCGTAGGCTTCCGTGGCTTCTGCAAGCAGTGCGTCCACGACAGGACGCAGAGTCGCAGGTTCATCCAGGAAAACGACCGGCTCCAGCGAACTTGGCGTTAACTCAAATAGACTCCGCGTAGACACCACGCCCGCCGGCCCCCAATACGTCGGCAGCGCCCACGCCTCAGCTCCGTCACCCTGCGCGATTGCCCACTCCGTCAACGGCAACAGCGTCGTCCAGTTCACAGGCGCAATCGATCGCTGCGTCCGTGGATCAAATTCCCGCACCGATTCCACTGTGTCGCCGAGCAATTCCACGCGCACCGGCCGCGGCGCCTCCGGGGAAAAAATATCCACGATTCCTCCGCGCACCGCGAATTGCCCGGGCAACTCCACCATTTCCGTGCGTGCATATCCCGTAGCGCCAAGGTGCGCCAGAAAATCCTGCAGCGGCACTTCCGTGTCTTTTTCCAGGATTCGCGCCAGCTCCGCATAGTCTGTTCCATCGCGATAGCGCCACAGCACCGATGCCACCGGTGCAATCACCAGCGAAGTCTCGCCTGCCGCAAGGCGGTACAGTGTCGCCGCACGCCGCTCCAGAATATCCGCGTGCGGACTGCGTGACTCCCACGGATACGCATCGAACGCTGGAAGCACTGCCATGCCGCCCGTAGCTCCCGGAAAAACCGAGAAACAAAAGCGCAATGTCTCCGCAATTGCTTCCGCTTTCTTATTCGAATCGACGATCAAAAACGCGGGACGTCGCAATTGCGAAGTGATGTACGCCACGGCGATAGCCTTCGCCAGTTCCGTAAGCCCGACACACCCCGCTGCCTTCGCTCCGCCCTGCAAAGCAGACACCACGCCCTCCAGCGCAGGCTGCCGCAACAACGCTTCGAATCGTTCACGAACAACAGGTAGGATCATGAATACTTACGGGCGATCCGTTCCGCCGGAAACATCCAGCTTGCGGATCTTTTCAAGAATTGCCGTAGTCGAATATCCCGCCACCAGCTGAATCGAAACCACCCTGCCGCCCGCGGCTTCTACTTCTTCGCGGCCTACAATTTGGTCGCTCGCCCAATCGCCGCCTTTCACCAACACGTCCGGCAGCAGCGCCGCAATAATCGCCCGTGGCGTGGGCTCATCAAAAATCACCACTCCATCCACACATTCCAACGCCGCCAGAATTTCCGCGCGTTCGCGCTCCGGCATAATCGGCCGGCCAGCGCCTTTCATTTCACGTACACTGCGATCGCTGTTCACGCCAACTACCAGCGCATCGCCCAGACTCCGCGCCTTTTCCAGCGTCTCAATATGTCCCGGATGCAGCAGGTCAAAGCAGCCGTTGGTAAACACCACACGCCGCCCATTGCGTTTCGCAGGGCCAAATTGCAAAATCGCTTCGTGCAAACTCAAAATCTCTGCGCCCAATTCCACACCTTTTTCATCGGCGATCGGCTATCCGCGCGCTACAGTACAGTTTATCACGCGCTCGCAAACGACCCGTTTTCAGCGAACATACCGGCTCGAGTGCATTCGTGAGCGCCCCTCTCGCCATACCCAAAACAAATCGCCGTGCACTACGTCATGCCGCGGTTGGCCTTCTTCTCTGCGCTATTGGTTTTTCCCTGCCGCGCAGAGGACCCTATGAAATGCACACGGTCCTCGCCACTGCAGGTGGCTGCAACATGCTCACCGACATCTATGAAGCTCGCTCGGGCACGCCCGTCGGCTCGGTCGTTCTCTTTCACGGCCTTTCCGCCAACAAAAAAGTGATGGCTTTCACCGCACAGGAGTTCGCCAATCAGGAGTTGCGCGTTTTCGTCCCCGATCTCCCGGGCCACGGAAAATCTCCCGGACCTTTTTCTCCGATGCGCGTCGAGACTTGCGCCGACGCTCTGGTTCGCGATCTAGCCGCGCGCAAAGCCATTATTCCCGAGCGCACTATTCTCGCTGGACACTCGATGGGCGGCGCCATAGCCGCTCGCGTCGCCGCAAACGTTTCCGTCGCTGGCGTCATCGCCATTTCGCCCGCGCCCATGCATCCCGCTCCCGACGTCGCTGCCGAACTCCTTCTGTTTCCAACGCCACCCGTCCTCGCAGCAGATTCTCTGGTCCTTAGCGCTGCATGGGAACCTGCTTCAATTCGCCAAATCGCTCAAGATCTGGTCACCAAATCAACCAACTCGCCGGTCAAGTACGGCGTCATCCCGCGCACCACTCACGTCAGCATTCTGTTCGCCCCTGCAACTTTCGACGCAATTCGTTCCTGGATGTCGCAAATTCTCGGTACGGACCCTACAGCGCCGTTTCCAAGAAATATGCCGGAACTGGGCTGCATCCTCGGCGTGATCGGCCTGGTCATGCTGGCGCCGCCTTTTCTTCGCGAAATGACCGCGTCGCCTCCGAATGAATCTCTTCCCGATTCGAATCCGCCCTATTCATTCGTTCGCACCGCGTTCTCGCTGGCGATTTTTTCCGAGCTTGGCGTGACTCTGCTTCATTTCTTTGTGCCTTTGCGCTTCCTTCACATTTTCCAGGGCGACTATCTCGCCTCGTTTTTATTCATCGTCGGCGTGGCCATGCTCGCGATCCATCAGAAATCCCTTCCTCGCCTAAGGTTCTTTTTCACAAAAATCACGGCGTCTGGCACGGCTGCTGCTCTTCTCATCATCCTGCTGTTCGGCGCGTGGTTCGAACTGACTTTCTACGAAGCCTGGCTAACTCCCACCCGCTGGCTCCGCTTCCCGATTCTCTTTCTCGCTTTCCTCCCATGGCATCTCGCCGAAGAACTGTCCCTTGGCAGCCCCGCGGCATCGTCGCGCTTCCGCCGCTTCGTTCAATTTCTTGCGTCCCGCGGAATTCTCTGGCTGATTCTGGTCGGCGCCATCTTCTATCTACACTCCGCGCAATTCACTCTCGTTCTTTTGATCCTCTATTTTGCTTTGTTTTCAATTTTGCAACGGCTGGCAACCGATGTAATACGCGTCCAGACACGCTCTATCCCTGCCGCCGCGATTTTCGGTGCTATACTCCTCGCTGGTTTTGTCCTGGCGATTCTCCCCATCGCTTAAGGACTTCGTGCTCGAACACGGTCTCACCTTAGCGAGAGAACCTGATGGCTGAAATCGTAATCATAGGCGGCGGGCCGTCCGGCGCAATGTGTGGCGAACAACTCGCCCGCTCCGGCAACACGGTGCATATTTTTGACGAGCATCTCGCCTGGGAGAAACCCTGCGGCGGCGGCCTCACTCATAAAGCCATCCAACGCTTTCCTTTTCTGCTCGACAATCCTTATCCCAAGAAACTGATTCACTCAATCGATCTTATTGCCAGCAACGAGCTGCGTGCCCGGCTCGAAATGTGCAATCCCATCGTCATTTATTCGCGCATGGTGCTAAATGGCTTGCTCCTGGAACGCGCCCAGAATGCCGGCTGCCAAGTGCATCGCTCGCACGTCGTTGCCGTGGACACCTCCGGTGAAAAGCCGCGCTACTCCATCGAAGGCGAGTGGCATACCACAGACTTTCTGGTTCTCGCTGCCGGAGCCCGCAATCAGCTTCTCCCCGAAACGCGTCCTCTTCAGAAAGACGAACTCGAAATCACGCAAGGCTACTTCATCCCGCAAGCCGCCGACTCCATCATCATCAAATTCCTTCCCCACTTTGACGGCTACATCTGGTCCTTCCCGCGCTGCGATCATTTATCCGTCGGCATCTGCGGCAGCATGACGTCACATAACCAAACCGAACTCCGCACGCATCTGCAAACTTTCATCGGCAAGCAAAAACTTTCCACCGAAGCCGCGCGCTTCTACAGCCACGTCCTTCCATCGCCGCAAGTTCCAACACTTTCCCAACGTACCGTCGTCGGCAAAAATTGGGCACTGGTGGGCGACGCGGCCGCGTTCGTTGATCCTCTTACCGGTGAAGGCCTTTTTTACGCAATGCGGTCCGGCGAACTCCTTGGCAAAGCCATCGCCGAGGGCAACCCTCAGATGTACACCGACTGGGTCCGCGCATCCTTCTCCTGCGAATTGGAATTCGCTGCAAAAATCGTGCGCCGCTTTTATCGCGGCTCTTTCCTCGGCACCGCCGTCACCACGCGCATGGTACAGTTCCTCCGTCGCAGCACTATTTTCCGCCAGATCATGGCGGATATTTTCAGCGGCACGCAGGACTACACCTCGCTCAAGCAACGCGTAGTCGGCCATCTCGGTATGACGCTAAGCGATTTCGTAACCTCCGTTCTAAATGTGGACACGCCGGCCGTCGCCAAGCCGCGTCCAGAGAGCATCACCGCGCGTTGATACGGATCAGGGTTTGTCCTCGCAAGCCCTGAGATATAGACCTCATTTCTTTCGGAGAGTTTGCGTGGACTCCCAAGAGCAATTTCCCGTGGAACACGGCTTTCGCATGCGCGGCGCTGGCATCTCGCGCATTGATGTTTTCAGCGACGTTGTTTTCGCCTTTTCCTTCGTCCTTCTTGCAATCTCACTCACAGTTCCAAAGAATTTCCAGGCCATCCACGATCACGCGCTCGGTTTTGTCACCTTCGCCATTTGCTTTGCCATGATTCTGGGGGGATGGTTTTCCCATTACGTCTTTTTTCGCCGCTACGGACTACATGATCGCGTCACAATTGTCTTAAACTCTTGTCTGCTTTTTTTGATTCTCTTCTGTGTCTATCCCCTGAAGTTCCTCTACTCCACCATCTTCGGATATTTGATCCGCAACGATTTCTCGGCGCGCTTCGCCGCCGCCGTGCAAGTTATGGGAATGCTCGCTGTCTACGCCTTGGGATTCACCACCGTTTTCTTTCTGATCGCCGCACTTTATTGGAACGCATGGCGTCGCAGAGAATCGTTGGGCCTCAATGGCATCGAGCGCCTGCTCACTGTTTCTTCCATCGTGGACGCGCTCGGTCTCGCCGCCATCGGATTAATCGCTTGCCTTGCCGCTCTCGTCCTGCCCTCCCCATGGGCGCTATACTCAGCCGCTCTCTATCTCTTGCTGATTCCCTGGAAGACGCTCAACGCACTCTATTTCGGACGCAAAGCCCGCACCCTCCGCAAACTCGTCGCCGCTCCCATTCTTTAACCGTTTCGCAAATTCTCGACTGATCCTTGCCTCCGATTCCTAATCTCTTGCCGCTAATCCCTTCCTTCATTTCACCGCTTCCTGTAACATCTCCCCTGAAACCATCCTGTTCAACCATGGAGTCTCCATGTTCTGCTCAAAGTGCGGCAGCAACCTTTCCCCAGGTTCCGCCTTCTGCCAGGTTTGCGGCACTGCAGCCGCAACTGCCGCCGTAGCGGCTCCTGCCCTCGAGGCTGGTTCGATGAGTGCCGCAACCGCAGTCTCTCCACACTGGCTTCCTCCCGGCACTCGGGTGTACGCCGGTTTCTGGCTGCGCGTTGTAGCTTGCTTGGTTGACAGCGTTCTACTAGGCGCCGTCTTAGGCGCAGTTTTCGTTCCCACCTTTTTGCTCGGCGGCTTCGGCGCCGCATTGCAAGCCATGGCTCGCAATCGCCAACCCGACCCAGCCGCGATCGTCGCCTTTGCATCCTCGATCGCATTGTTCGTCGGCGCGAGCGTATTGGCCGGTTGGCTCTATTACGCGTACTTTGAAAGCTCCGAGTGGCAAGGCACAGTCGGAAAAAAAGTAATGAATCTCGTGGTAACCGATCTTGAAGGCAATCGTGTCACCTTCGGACGCGCCTCAGGCCGCTACTTCGCCAGATTCATCACCAAACTCATCCCTCTCGGCATCGGCTTCGTCCTCGCAGGCATCACCGAAAAAAAGCAGGCCCTCCACGACATCATCGCCAGCTGCCTCGTCCTCCGCTCTTGACCTAAGAAACACTTTGCGGATGGCAGAACGCCGCTTCCCGGCACGCTTTGTTTGAGGGTGCGCGTTGTCTTTCAAACGGCGAGTCCGGCTACTTATCTTCTCTTTACCGGCCGTTACCTGTTATCTTTCTATGCCGACCATGTCGACCGCAGCAGGTTTCGAAGCCAGGCCACCCTCCGATCGCGCAAAAAAACTGGACTTTCCGCGCATCGACAAACTGCTTTCGTATGTCATCCTGGCTTGCGGAATCTGGACCGTGGGGATTGGCGCAAAGCTGATTGTAACCTCGCATTCCCTGGTGCCTTTCTGGGATGAGTGGACGGAGATAGACGCAATTGCAACCGCTCCTCATCACCAGCTTCCATTGAGCTGGCTTTGGTCTCAGCACAATGAACATCGCATCGTGTTTTATCGCTTACTGCTTCTAGCCGATATCCATGTATTTCATGGCAAGCACTGGATCTCCTTCTGGTGCATCCTCGCTGTCCAGATCCTATTCCTGGTGTGTCTTGCGTGGATGTTGCATTTTTGCGGCGTCAGGGGGACGCTCTGGCGTGCGATCGTCGGGCTGGGTGGCTTCGCCCTCTTTTGTCCCGCGCAGTGGGAAAACTTTCGTTGGGCATTTCAGATATCGTTTCTGCTGCCCGGATTTTTTCTCCTTTTGGCTTTGTCGACAGTTTTAAAATACCAGCGCTCCGTTCAGCAGCTCCGGCCGCAACGGGTTTATCTAGCGCTGTCGATTTTGGCCGCCGCCGCGGCAACTTATTCAAACGCCAACGGAATGCTTGTCTGGCCATTGTTGCTCTTGGTTGCAATCGCGTTGCTTCCTCGCGTCGAAGTGATTGCATGCTATGCGGGCTTCGGTGTCGTGTTCATTTTATTTTATCTCTACCATTACGTAAAACCTCCCGGTCCCTCCGCGCCACTGAGTGCGCTACGCCATCCCTTATGGATATGGCAATATATTGCCGAATATTTCGGTATTACTCATATCTTGTGGGGAGTGCGAATTCGTAATTCGTTTGCGATTTCTTCCGGTCTAATCGGTTTACTTGTGGCGCTGGCAGTTGTCGTGATGGTGTTAAGGCGCCAGGAGCGCGAACCCCTCGAATTCGCGCTCCTGGGTTTCACGTTTTTCGCGATCGCTACCGCGTTTCTCACCGCTCTCGGCAGGCTCGATCTCGGTTTAGAGCAATCCTTCTCCTCGCGCTATCAGACATTTAATCTGCTTTTCTGGTTTTCGACGGTAAGTTTACTGTTGCTCCTGGTCGACAGAACTAACGCGTTTCTTAGGACGCTGCTACTGGCGGCCACCGGCGGTGCAATGCTGTTGGCATTCGCCACATTCCCCCTGGCGCTAGAGACTTCCTGCACAAGAACTCAGCGGGCCGAAACTGCTGCAACGGCGCTCCTGTCTGGTGTGCCGGACAAGGATGCGATGCAAGTGTTGTACGACGAACCGAACGTCGTCTGGCGGGACGCCGACTATTTTCGTCAGCAGCTCTTGTTTATGTTTTCCGACGTAAAGAACAACCACCTGGGGCAATTGCTCTCGTCCACTTATCAAAGCTCGCCGCCGCTGCGCTGTGAAGGGCAAGTGACGACCGTTCAACAACTACCACCCGGAGAAATGTTGGACGGCCGGGACGCAGGCGCGTTCGGAATCTCTGGTGTGGCAACGGACCGCTTTGCCCGGGCGCCGGTGCGCAGGTTAGTATTTGTTTCGGATAATAAGATTGTTGGGTATGGCGCTTCCATCGGCGGGGTCTCTCCTGCAAAAAACATTCTGTTCGTTCTCAGTGGAAGCTCGGGCATCCAGCAAAACGAAATAGCAGCAAAGAAGGATTCCGGCAAGTGGCTGGGGTTTGGTCGGCAACCTCCCAACGCCGCATCTATCGACGTCTACGCGCTTGATAGCAGCGCGGATAAAGCTTGCCACCTTGCAACGGTCAAGCTTCCTCAACGATGAACTTCTAAATCGGCAGGCGGCCACGACATCATCGCCGGCTGCCTCGTCCTCCGCTCTTGACCTAAACTCGCGCCACCACAGAAAGTTTACGCTCTCGCCGGCTTTGTCTTCCTATGGAGTACGGCACCCAACTGCCGCTTTTCCCAAACGGAAGATCGCAGTAGCCCTCCCAAGGCGCGCGCCTCGCGCCGCACGACAAAACCCGCTTTGCTCAAAGCAGCTTCGTAATCGGGAAGCTTCGTCACTCTCAATCCGGTGGTCATCCGGAACGCAAAATACAAACCGCGAACGATTGCGCGGCCGAAAATCCTCGCGGCTCTTCTTTCTCCGTTGCAAAATTCGGACACCATCCATTGCGCGTTCGGACCTGCCGTCGCAGCCAGCCTGGCCGCAACCGCGAAAACATCTTCGTCGTCGAAGCAGTCCAGAAAGAAATTCGTCACGATCAAGTCGTACCCCGCGCAGTCCGGTTCGAATTCCCGCAGGTCACAAATGTGAAACCGCACTCGCTCAACTTCAGTTATTCCCAAGCTGGCGACTCGCTCCCTCGCCAGTGCTGCCATTTTCGGGCTAAGATCGACGTAGTCCACATTTACGCTGCGATTCGTTCGCAAAAGTCGCGCAAGAAATCGTCCGTCCCCTCCGCCGCACACAATCGCTCGCTTCGCCTCTTTCGCTGTCTCAATAAAGGCGAAGCGCCGTTTCTCCAACCCGTCCCCGAACGAGCAGTGTTCCAGAAACTTGTAGTACGGCGCGATCCAATCGCAATCCATCTGCTGAGAGTGCGTATGTGACGCGGTCGTCATATTCGAAATAGCAGCGCCGTCAAGGCCGCCACCAGCAGCGTAGCATCTGCAAGAACCCGCAAGGCCGGAACGGAAAGCTTCTTTCTTCTCTCGTCCACAACCAAGATCAACAGCGACCCCAACGCGACCGCCAAGACCTCCGCTCCAATGAGCCCATCTGCGAGAAAGGCCATGAACGCTGCAAGCGAAATCATCGCCACGACCGCGGCGATCTGCTTAGTGTTGCTGTCACACCAACGCAGCAATCGGTGCACGGCGCTGTGCCGCCTTTCATCCTTCCCGTTGAGTTCCCAGCATTCGATTGCCAGGCAATTCAGCGAACACAGCGCCGCGAACAACGCAAATGATCCCCAGAATTCCCGCGAACCAACACGCACCGACCATACCGGTAGCGTCGTTCCCGCCGCGAAGATTACTCCGACCGCCAGTTCCTTGGGGAAAATTCGCTCCGCCCATCCGCTGCTGGCATGCACCGCGGCCAGATAAACCGCCACGATTGTCCCAAGTTTCATTCCCGCGATCACCTCCAATCGCTCGGATTGTTGCGCCGCCATCCACAAAATCACGGCGATCGCCAGCAACAGTAGGCACGCCAGCTCCAACCGATGTCGCGCGCAGAAAAAATGCCGCGCCTGCAAGACTCTTTTCCGCTTCGATGTCGATCCATCGAGTAGCCGATCTGCGACGTAAATAACCCAAACGCTCAGCGCCAATAATATGGCATCCGTAAGTCGCAGCCGCATTCCACCGGCAGACGCGAACAACAGCGCCCACGCAACGGCCACGGTCGGCGCATCCAGGCTCAGCAGGTTCCACCACAGCCACCACGGAGTTTCCTCCACCTCAGCCCGTACAGCGACTGCACCGGCACGCGCGCCGAACTGCCGTTCCACTCGCCCCCGCACAGCTGGTGTCAAGTTCTCGTTCGAAACTCCGCTGACCTCGCTCTGGCTAGCTTTGCTATCCATCTCAATCACTCTCTCAGAATACCACTCGTGATTTTACGGTGGCCGCCGTCTTCTCCAGATTCCGCTAACCGCGCCGCGCCACTCTCCACCGGAATTCCGTTTCGCGGAGCCGCTAACTAACCGCCGCCGATTTGCGCCGATCACACCTGTAAACTAATTTTCAGAGCGCTGTGGCAAAAATGGTGAGTGGGAAGGTGCAACGGGAGACCAGCGCGATTCGCGAGGCATCGCAGCAATTCCGGTCGCCGCCCCGGAAAACAACGAGGGTGTCAGTCCTTGGAGACGGATGAGCGAGAGGAGCAGCGGCAATCAAAGAAAGATTCGTCGGCGCGCCCGGAATGACGACTGTTAGCTTTGTACTTTGGACTGTTGTGCTTTGTACCGTCTTGATCTTAAACCGCAGACCGCCGTATCAACGGCTTGCGCACTGGCGG
Source organism: uncultured Acidobacteriota bacterium (assembly GCA_963731155.1). Classification (GTDB taxonomy): domain Bacteria; phylum Acidobacteriota; class Terriglobia; order Acidiferrales; family UBA7541; genus Acidiferrum. The sequence goes on along the minus strand of CAVSVB010000009.1, from coordinate 203,524 downwards.
TGGAATCATCGTCGCCATCTTTCGAATCATCGCCAGCACCAGTCGCTTATCGCCATCCGAAAGCGTCGAGCTGTAGCGCTTGATTTCCACCAAAAACCGGATCTCGTCTTGCGAAAGCTCGCCCAGCATTTTCTGCGTTTCTTTGTCGCGCGGCGTTTCCGTCCCGGGGAAAAAATCCGCCAGCGAAATATCCATCGCTTCCGCGATCTTCGCTAGTGTTTCAAGAGAAGGCACGGTGTGTCCGTTCTCGACGCGCGACAAATAGCAGCGCAGCAGTCCCGTCCGGCGCTCGATATCGCCTTGCGACAATCCTCGTTGCCCGCGATATGTCCTAATAACTTCTCCGATGTTTACCTGCGGTTTTTCTTTCGGCATCTTTCCCTCATCTGAGCCGCTTCGGGTTTAAGGGGTTTGTTTTACAAACCCTAAGAAAAGCAAGTTGTACTTGCAAAACCCTAAACTGAAGAGGGCTCATCGCATGAGGGGGTAGCTTAGTCACTAACAGTAGAAGTGGCAAGGACGAATTCCACGAAATGTCGCGAATGTGCTTCCAAAGAAACAACATGTGCTTGCGGCGCACATTTAACACTCGCAAAGCGATTTCTCACCTGGGCTTGTTGCCCCGCCAACCTATTGCGCCGCCAGCTTATTGCCCCGTAGGCGTCACGGTAGCCGGCTGCTGCAGCCGGAACTCCAGCAGCGTCTCGCTCGGCACTTTCACCTGCTGCCCCTTGGTCAGAATCTGCACCCCCGCGCCAGCTCCACCGCCGGCTGCTGCGCCAATCGCTGCGCCTTTGCCACCTCCGGCAATCCCTCCAATGATCGCCCCCAGGACCGCTCCTCCACCAACCTTTTTCGCGGTGTCCCCTCCGCGGCCTTTTCCTTGCAAGTTATAGTCGCTGCTCACAAGAGGATACTCTCTCCCATCGATCACCAGCCGCGTCAGCTCCAGCTGTAGTTCTGACTTCCCGGAGAATTTCCCGCCCTGGTCCGCGCTGGCCAGCCGCCCGTACACATCGCTTCCCTTGCGCGCCACTAGCACTCCGTTCACGTTCAAATCCGTCTCCAGGCTGGCGTGAAAAATGTCCCCGACGTGATTCTTGGACGAGTCTACTCCATCGATCATCCGTATCATGACCGGCTGACCTGCCGGCAGCGTGAAATCACCCCCGTTGTATGCCGCACCTTGGGGCGCTCCCCTGTCGGCCGGAGGATTATTTGGCGGCGGATTGTTTGGCGGTGGATTGTCAGCTGGCGGATTGTCTGGCGGTGGATTGTTTGGCGGTGGTTGTTCAGCCGCGCGCCGTCCCGATCCGCGCGTAAACGTCAATGCCACGATGTCGTGCGTAGGAAATGTCTGCACATCGCCATTCACTTCAAATCGCAAAACCGCCTGCGTTCCGCCCAGGTATCTTCCCTGCAGCACGCGGCCATCTTTCAGTTCCAGCGTGTCCGCAAGCCCTATTGCGGCGAAAAGCAGCGCAGCAGCCGCCGTAATCAACACTTTCGAAATGTTTCGTGTCGTCATCTTCCCTCGCAATCCCCTCTATCGATTCTCCGGAAGTTCAACGCGAATCGCAAGACACCCGCGCATTGGAAAATTGCACTCGAACATTGCGTCTGAACATTGGATGTATCGTAGCCTTTATCTGGTTGTGCCCGGCCCCTACTCTATTGCTTCGTAAAGGCTCCTACTGATGTCCGCCATCAACGCCGCGCTGTCTTTCTTCTCCGACAACCCGCGCACCAGGATTACCAGAATAAAGGGTCGCTTCGCAAACACAATTGCGGCATCGTGATGAATTTTGGTAATCTCGCCGGTTTTGTGGGCCACCGGAATCCCCTTTGGCAACCCCGCGGGAATTCCTTCGTTGAATTTCTGCCACTCCAAAATCGCAACCATCTCGTTTGAACTGGCGGCATCCACCGCTTTGCCTTCAGCGATTACCTGCAGTAAGTTGCCAAGTCCTCGCGCCGTAGTAGTGTTGTTCAGCCCTTTCTGAAAGGCCTTATCGTCTTCCACGCCGCGCACTACGTTCATTCCATCCGCGCCAAGTCCGCGCACCGTGGCACGAATATTTTCAACGTCCAGCTTTTCGATCAGCAGGTTGGTCGCAAGATTGCTGCTGGCCGTGATCATCAATTCGCACAACTCGCGCAGCGTGCGCTTCTGCCCTTGCGCTTTGTACAACTCGCCTTCGGAGTCATCGGAAGCGTTGAGCATGTAGGGCGAACCGTCCACAATGCTGTGGAACTCATCCTTGATCACCAAGGTGTCGGTCAGTTTTACTTTCCCGTCCTGCACCTGATGAAACAGCTCAATCATCACGGGAATTTTCATCGTGCTCGCCGCATGAAACACGTCGTCACCACGAACCGACCATTGCGCTTTTCCATCCAGCGTTTTGAAATACACGGCAACATCCCCGCCGCTCTTTGCTATGCGCGCCTGAACTGCGGCTTCAGCGGCAGTTAGTTTCGTGTCCTGCGCAACGGCGTACCCGGAAAAAGCCAAGGAAAAAATGAATATGGGCAATAACACCGAAAAATAAACAGTTGGATGGAGAATCTTGATCACTGTCATTGACGCGAATTGTGCACGATGCCGCGATGCATTGCAATCCTTCGACGGACCGAAAACATGGAAAGAGCATTCGGCAATCAGTGAGCGATTCCGGCGTTTTGTGGGACTTCTCCCGGAGCGATATTGAAACCGCCAACCTGAATCACCGGATGCGCGCCACGCAACTCCGCGGTGTCGTAACCGACCGAGATAATTCGCTCCTCGCCCGGCAGCAACGAGAAATAATTGTCTTGCCAAAATACCGGCACGACATCCTGATCGTCCTGTTTATCTGCCAACCGCAAACGAATCTGAAACGCCACGCTCGACGACGTATTCTTCACCCGCACATGCGCTTTCCCGGTCACCGCCCCGGGCCTTTGATCGAGCAGCGCGCTCGTCTGCAATTTAATTTGCGGCAACGAATTCAGCTCTGTCAGGTCTCCGAATTCTGCCTGTGGCGTGTAGACCGTGTCCTGCTTGTGAGCCCAGTCAAGCGTGTCTGCCTTCGCGGAAAGCCAATAAAAATTATCGCTGACGCTTTTTCCACGCGCATCACGCAGGCCCAATTTCACGAAGAACGTCGTACTCAGCCCTTCTGGTTTGGGCAAATCGAAAGCCTTCACCGCCGCATCCGCCGGAACATCAATCGTTTCTTCCTTGTCGGCCAGAAGCTTTGCGTCAATCGAATAAATTCGCGCGCGCACCTTCATCCCTTTGCGTTGCTGGTAAGTATCATTCACCACCGCAACACTCTGATCGTCATAGCCATACTGCGCGTGCAGCGGCTCCATAGCCTTCTTTGTTCCGAAATATCCGCCGCCCGGCACCAGATAGTAGTCGTACAGATGCCAGATCAGCGATGGCCACGCGTTGTTCAGCATCCATTGAATCACACCCGTCGCAACATATTTATTCCGGCCGTAGCTTTCAAACATCGCGCGTTCGCCATCGTAAGCAACCGCCTGCGCTTTGCGCTCGTAATCCTCCAGCGAAGTTGCAGTCCCATATCGTTTATTTAGTCCGTCGGTAAATACATTTACCGTCGTGAACCGCTCGCCGCCCGCGTGGTAATTCCATACATCGTCCATCGGCCACAAATGCTCTTTCGGAATAAATCTTTTTACGCTTTCGAGCGTAGGAATCGCCGGTCCCGGGCTGGTCTCTGTGTTGTATCCATACGCACCTCCCGCCGTCGTATCCGCCAGCCAGTACACCGGCGGCACGTATTCGTAAGGCCCAGTCATTTTCACGCCGGAATTGCCCGTAACCGTTGTCGGTGCTGCACTGGCCGACGAAACCGAAGGATTCGGCCACTCCGCGTCATGCAAAATCCCCAGGTACATTTTCTCCACGTCGGCGGGAGGAGGATTGTCGCTGCCATAGAGCCAGACAAAAACGCTCGGATGATTGCGCAACCGGCGCGCCTGATCGGCCATCGAAGCCGCCGCAATTTTGCGCGTATCCGGCGTCCATTTGTCCCACAATTCCCAGGCGTCGCAACAAGTCCACCCCGGCATGACCAGAATTCCCAGTTCATCTGTTTTCTCAAACAATTCATCGCGATCGATCCGCCCTTCCAATCGAATCGTATTCAGTCCCATGTCCTTCACGTAGCGCAGGTCCGCATCCAATTTTTTCGACATCGGCCGCAAAAACATATCCGGAGCCCAAGCAGCGCCGCGAATCAGAATCGGCCTGCCATTTATCTTGAACAGCCGATGGCCTTTTTCGGTGAGCTCGCTCGTGACTTGCCGAATTCCAAAGGAAACGCTAGCCGAGTCCGAAATTTCGTTCGCAGTTTCAAATCGTAGATTCGCTTTATAGAGATAAGGCGTCCCAATCGTGTATGGCCACCAAAGTTTTGGCTTTGCAAATTTCAGTTCGGAAAACTGCAGCGGTTCGAAGCGCACCGTCTTGGTTTCTCCAGCCGCAAGCTCGACCATCTGCTTGACGGATTTCCCGTCAACTTCCCCCGCCAGAACGCCTTTCACCGCTACGCCGGAATCATTCCGCAAATCCGCTGAAATCGTCAGATCGGCGGCAGTGAAGTCATCATTCAATTGCGATTTCACAAACGGATTGCGAATCGCAACAGGTCCGGTCGCAGTGACAGAGACTTCCTTCCAAATGCCCAAGTTCTTGTCGGCAGGCGTCGGGTTCCAATCCACCCAGGTAATCCCAAGATCTTCTTTTGCTGGAGCCGTAATTTCCAAAGCGATCGCGTTCTTCGTGCCGGGCTTCGCGTACTTCGTCAAATCAAATTCGAAAATCCGGTAAGTCCCAGCAACGTCCTGCGCATCGGCAATCTTCTGCCCGTTGAACCATACATTCGCCCTATAGTTGATTCCAGGAAAATGAATCGTGATATTTTTCCTAGCGAACGTCGCCGGCAGCTCAAAGTCGTTTCGCCACCACCACGAGCACTTGAACGGACTCCCGTCCGGCATATCCTGATTCGCAAAAAACGTCGCACTCGAGTAGTTCATTCCGGGAAGATTTTTCAGATTGCTGGCAAACATCGGGTCGGGGTACGTTTTGTCGTCCACAAGAGTGCCCACGACAGTGTTGGGAAGCGTGCTTTTGTGCCAGCCCTTAGTTGCAAATCCAGCCTGCGAGATTTTGTCGCCGGGTTCTTTCGCATCACACGACGACTGAATCTCCCACCCGCTCAACAACTCCAGAGACTTCGCGGCCGGCTGGGCGGGAGTGGAAGACTTCGGCACTTGGGCAAACGCAGGAAATACGATCACCAAACAAGCGAGGAGCGCGGTTAGCGAAAGGGTGCGGCGAGGCATAAACCCTCTTTCAGTTTGCTAGTAACAACGGCGTGCAAGTGAGATTAAACCGATTCAATGCTGGATAAAACTGTTTTCTTGGCAAAGAGGAAAAATAACCAACTCAGGTGTGCAAGAACCTGCAATTTGGTGCCGGAGGAGGGAGTCGAACCCACACGCCCTTGCGGGCAACGGATTTTGAGTCCGCCGCGTCTGCCATTCCGCCACTCCGGCAGGGATAAGTAAAAATAACATGAACGGCGGCATTCGGCTATAAGCGCCGCATACCCGTGCGTTTCAATCTTCATCGTTCACTACAAGACCAGCCGCCCATAGCGGCAGCGCAAGCCGCGCAAATTCCTCGATCTCTGCAGCTTGCTCCGCGGAAAAGGCATCTGCCAATTCGCTTTCCACATCAATCGTGCCAACAACTTTCTGAGCCGCGGAATCAAGCACTGGCACGATCATCTCCGAGAGCGTATTCCCCAGTGCGGTCAGGTATCGCGGATCGCTCCGCACATCACCAACCACAATCGTTTTCTTTTCGCGTATGGCCACGGCAGTCAATCCACCGGTGATCGGGAACACTGGATAGGCGGGACATTCGGGACCAGTCCACGCAATCACGGATACAGATTCCGGCCCTACGTCGTAAATTCCCACCCAACGATAGGCGCGCAGCGAACGAATCACTTCCGCGAGAGCTTTTGCCCTTACGGCTCGCGGAGTTTCCGCAGCGACAATGCGCTCAACAAGCTTGCGTGAAGTCTGCAAAGCCGAATCCACAATCTCTGGTCCTTTTTCCCTTCTCGACCGTGAAATGTATCACGGAGCCACAACAATTTTGCATGCCGGGAAACGGGATCACCCGACTGGACGTGCGCTCACCGCGGCGATACCCTTTTATCTCCCCGGTTCCACAGGGTTCGGACGCTGTCCGATCGGAACCGGTAATTTTAATCATGGCGCACGCCGTTTCAATGCTTTCCGGTACTCCGTCCGAGCACCGCGATCTAGCGTATTGGATGAAGCGCTCTCTTGAAGAGCTCGCGAACCTGCGTTCAGACCTCACCAACCATGCCGTGCATGACCTGCGCGTGGTGTTGCGGCGCTGCCGCTCCGTGGCATCGGTAATGCAAGAAATCGATCCGCATCCGGATTGGGAAGAGATGCGTGGCTGTGCGCGCAAGCTATTCCGCTCGTTAGGTGAGCTGCGCGACGCGCATGTCATGGCCGAATCGCTGAACAAGTTGCATCCGGAAGAGGACGCACTGAAGCGCCAGTTGCTCGACTCGCTCGAGACTGACGAAAAATCCGCGCGCGACACAGTCCAACGCCGCGCCGCTCGCTTCGACGAAAAGCGCTGGAAGAAACTCTCGCAATCACTGCGCGTCCGAATCCGCCGGGTCCCGCCGGATGCAGACGCCGCGCACTGCCTGGCTCTCGAGCGGCTGGAAGAAGCAAAAGAGCTGCATCGCCGCGCGATGCGTACGGACAGCGCCAAACCCTGGCACGCTTTACGCATTGGCATAAAGCATTTTCGCTACACGGTTGAGTCGCTGTTGCCCGCAGCGCACGCCGAGTGGAGCGATACGCTCAAGCGTGTGCAGGACGTGCTGGGAAATATTCACGACCTGGACGTCCTCTCCGAAATGATTTCCAAAGCCACCGCGAACCAGTCCAGTGAAATTCTGCAGGACTGGGAACTGCGCATCGAGAACGAGCGTCAACTAAACGTGCAGACCTACCGCCAACTGGCGCTTGGCGCTGCAAGCATTTGGACTCACTGGCAAAGCGGTTTTCCGCGCGAAGAATGGGAACGCTACGCCAAAGCCCGCATCCGCACGATGCGCGCCGCCATGGATCCCAAGCCGGGCCGCAGCACCATGCTCGCCCGCATGGCCATGCGCATCTGGTCGCAACTGCGACTCCGCAAAGCCGGTGAAATTTTCTCCAATAAAAAAGAGCGCCGGGTATTGGAAACCGCCGCACTGCTCAGCGGGGTGCGCAATCGCAGCCTGAAGAAAGCGCGCGAAAAATCAGCGAAGTCGTTCTTGCTGGATTCCCCGCTCCCTCCGGGTTGGACTTTCTCCGAATGGGAACGCGCAGCCTGGGCCATCCGGTTTCAGCGCGGCGCAGAGCCGGGTCGCCAGAACAAGCGCTTCGCAAAATTAGCCGCCGAACAGCAGACGAAAGTTTACCTACTGGCAGGAATTCTTCGCCTGGCCATCGCCGCGCAAAAATGCGGCGTCAGCAAGAGTTCTTCTCTACGCTTGGAAGTCTTGCCACAAGGATTGTTATTGCACGTCGCGGGAGTGGCGGACAGTCCCAGAAATGCCGCGCGCTTTACCGAAGCAAAGCAGCAGTTAGAGCGAAGCCTGGGCAAATCCATTCTGATCCAGGCCGAGCCAACCGGCGACGACGGCGCAAGCGCCAAAGCTGAATTGCAACCACCCGTCCCCATTTCAATCGTTCGTTAGCACAGTCTCTAATCCCAAAAGATAGGCCAACTACTTTCCTTTGCACAGTTTTCGCGCAACTCCCGGCGTAATTAGCCACAAGAGCTTTCCCGCGCCCGCATGCACGCGCGACAAGTCGACGCATGCCACACCCGCCTTTTTCAGCTCAGTTACATCCTTTTTTGCGCCAAGCGCGGCGGATACCAATTCGTCCAGGTGCGGTGCATGACCGAAGCACATTACGCTCTCAACAGACTTCTTGCGCGTTAGCTCCCGCAAAAATCCTGAGGGCTCAGCGCCCGGAAGCAAGAGGTCGCTCTTCTCGATTTTTGCCTTCGAAAACTCCAGCGCTTCCGCAAAAATTTCCCCCGTTTGCACCGCGCGAACGTACGGACTGGAAATAAACAGTTTGGGACTGTCGATTATCTTCGCGACGCTTTTCGCGACCTCCTTCGTCTTCTGAGTGCCTTCGGCAGTCAGATAACGTTCCGGATCAGATGGACACTTCGGATCTTCGCGGTCGATCGCAATACCATGTCGAACAATGTAGAGCAGCATTTTTCTCAATTCCCTCTCTTAACGCTCCAACATTATACAGACGCCTTCCCGGCCAGCCGTATACAGTCATCAACTTAGCTCGGATTAGCCCATTAGGGGTCGAAAATATAGCCGCGTGCGAAATTCCTTTTCGAAAAGCTCGATACTGCGGTTAGCATCGCGAATATCCTCACTGGCGTCGCCCCGCGCTTCCACCTGCAAACCAACCGCCTCTCGCTGAAAGGCCGCCCGAATTCGACTGATGCGCTGGCGGTGAGAGTGGTCCAGGCCTTCCGCGATTCGAACCAGCGAAGCCAGCCGGCGCGCCAGCCTCCGATCACTGTTGTTGAGCGTGGCATACGCCACGTGATGATTCTCAGGCTCGGCTTTGCGGTTGTGATAACGAACCACCGCTGCGGTGAGCGCTCTGTCGCGCCCATCCAGCCCCGGAATATCGCCGTTCATCGTCAGATATTCGCCGTGCTTGTGATGGCTCTTATGGCTGATGGAATGTCCGATGTCGTGCAGCAGAGCCGCCGCTTCCAGTATGACCCGCGCGTCACCGGAAAGATGGTGCAGCGGCTGCAGTTGATCGAAGAGTTGCAGACTCAGTTCGCGCACGTGTTCTGCGTGACGCTGATCCAGCTCCAACCGCCTCGAAAAGCTACGCGCTCCCGCAAGAAGTTGCCGCGCTTTGGCGTCGTAGCGATGCGGTTCCTTCCGCGAAAACGCTTCCGTGGCGATTTCGTGGATTACTCCTTCGCGAATCCCAACCGCGGGCACGGCAAGCGTGCGCACGTTCAAGTACCGACCCAGCGTAACGAAAATGATCGCCGCGATTCCCATGACGTCGGCGCGATCGCGGCGCACTCCGTAGGACTTCATGCGATCACGAACGTCCATGCGCAGCAGCTCAGGCAGCCGTTCGCGCAGCAGCGAAAGTTCCAGCGTCGGAATTCCGTGATGCCGCGGACCGGGCGCAACGTTAGCGAGAGTCTCGGCGTTGCCGCCCAGCGCCACCGTCAGACCGTCGGCGAGATTCGGACGCGCCGGAAGTTTCGACTCCAGCAGGGCGCGCAAATACCGCCGGACCTGCTCTGCCTGCACCGGGCGAATTTCGCCGTGCAGGTTGAGCGTGGACATCAAGCGGACCGTGCCAACCGGAAGCTGAGCGGTTTTTAGAACGGTATGATTTTGCAGCACGCTGATTTCCAGGCTACCGCCGCCCAGGTCCGCAATGCAGCGCGCTTGCGCTTCCGGACCAAGCGCCGCGAAAACTCCTTCTCTGCCCAGCCGTGATTCTTCCAGCGCGCTGATCACCTCGACGCGGATCCCGGACTTCACGCGAATGCGCGTAACGAATGCTTTTCGGTTGGTTGCTTCACGCGTTGCGCTGGTGGCTACCGCGCGGTAGTGCGTCACTCCGAACTCGTTCATGCAATCGCGAAAATGGCGAAAGGCCTTCGCGGCCTTCTTGAAAATATCTTCGCTGAAACGGTTGCGGACGAACACTCCTTCGCCCAGTCGCAGCGGATAGCGTTCGTTGTGCAGGGGTTCAATATCCAGCGCCGAATATGCGCGCACGATGGAAAGCCGCACGGCGTTCGAACCGGCATCAATCGCGGCGATGTGAACCGGCTCAGGCATTTATGTTTCTATCGCCAGAGGTGCGCGAGTGCCGAAGACGGCGTGTACTTCGTGGTGCGAATGCCAAGCTGTTCGGCAATGCGCTGCCGCAAAAGCTTGTTGACCGTCGGCACGCTGGCCTCACCATCGAGTTCTAGAAAATTATGCCGCTTCGCCACCGCTTCGAATTCGCGCTTGATCATGGTCTGGTAGCGCACAAACGACCAATACAGATCGTGCGAAAGCGACATATCACGTCCCGCTTCCCAGTAGCTGATCGCTTGCGCTTTGCGAAATTCGCGGCCAAAGGCGGTTTCCGGACGCACATTCAGCCAGAACGTAAGGTGCGGCCGCAACGCCATCGCGTATAGCCCGCTCAGATAATCGCGATTAATGCCGCGTACCACGCTCCGCGCGATAAGCGTGAAAATATAGCGGTCCGCAAGAACCACCGCGCCCGATTTCAACGCCGGCACGATGCGGTGCTCCAGTTGATCGAAAAAATCTGTGCAGTACATCAGTGCCAGCGTCAAGCGAGTAACCGCATTCTTGGCCAGCAATTCGTCAATGTCCCGACCCACCAGATTCGAACGCCGCAGTCCGCTGGTCTGCACCGAAAAGCCTTCTGACTCCAGCCACTCCTGCAAAAGACTGATTTGCGTGGAGCGCCCCGAACCATCCATGCCCTCGATCACGATCAGTGTGCCGGTGATATCGCTGGCATCGAAACCGGGAAGCGGCGCCGCGAAAAACGCGCTGGCAGCCTCCTCGTCCGCAGTCGCCGTGGGTCTTGCTTGTGCGGAATTCGAAGGCGTCAGCGAGGGCTCGGCAACCACCGGGCCTGCTGCTTTGTCCCGCTCTTTTTTTTCTTTGTCGTGATCCGCCATTTACTCGGCCTCTGCGGCGTGGGTAGCAAAACGCTTCAGATCGATCTTCGACGCAACAATGTCGCGCATCTGTTTCTGTAGTTTATTTACCGGCAACGTTCCATCCAGCACCACAAAATTATCCGATTCCACCATCTTGTCGTAACCATCCAGGATTCGCGATTGAAACAGCCGGAAACTTTCCGGCCGGTCGTAGGAAAGCCCCAGGTCCATGCCCGCCTCGTAGTATTTCAGCTTCGGCCGTCCGCTCAAGATGCGCTGCACCGCAACGTCCAGCGGCGCGCGAAAATAAAATGTGATGTCCGGCACCGGCGCGAAGCGATAAAGATTACGCAGCCATTTCTGCGGACATCCGCGCGCCCCGTCGCGCGCGAACGCGGTGTAAATATAGCGATCCGCCAGCACCAGGTAATCGCCCTGCAGCAGCGGCATGATCTGGCGTTCGCAGCGGTCTGCAAAATCTGCCGCATGCAACAACGAAAATGTCGTCGGAGTCAGCAGCCGCCGTTGTTTCCCTCGACGCGTCGCAGATTTCACCAGCGGAGAAGAATTCCATTCCGTAAAGTGCAACCGGTATCCGCCAATTTCCAGCCAGCGTTTCAGTAGATACAGCTGCGTACTTTTTCCTGAACCATCCGTTCCTTCCACAACAATCAGCGCACCGGGATACGCGCGATTCGGAACCGGACGCCCAGGCTGCGGCAGCGTGGATTTCGGCGCTTCTGGCCTGCCTTGTTTTGCTGTCGACTCTTGAATTTCCATAAGTTGGCTTGAGCGGATCCTGTTATGAATAGATTAGACTGGGATCGTTACAGCTGAATTACATCACAAGCATCGCGCATCGCGCAAAGCGCCTGACTTGAAAGCGCGAATTTCGCTCTGCTAGAAGACGGCCACTTTAATCCGCAGGAATTTCTTCGGATTCTGCCGAAAATCGCCGATCAACAGCCGCAAATCTCCCGTCAGCCCGGTCAGGTTATCGTAAAGTTTCGGATCGGAGAAAAGCTTTCCCGCGCTAGTCGTGTTGTCGTTCAGCTTTGCCGTTGCCGACGAAAGATTCCCGCTGGCATCGCGCAATTTATTGTACAGTTCGTCGTCGGTGGCGAACTTTCCCAGCGAGCCTTTTCCGCTTCGCACGTCGCCCATGATTGCATTGCCGTTTTCCACCGCTTTCTTGGCTTCGTCGTAAAGCGTGGGATCGTACAACAGCTTTCCGATGGTGCCTTTTCCTGAACGCGCGTCGGTGACAATTCCATTTACGTTATCCAGCGTTGCGTTCGCTTTGCTATACATCTCGTCGGAAGCCATCAGCTTGCCCAAAGTGCCGCGCCCTCGCTGAACGTCGCCAACGATATCGTTGCTCTTGGCCAACAATCCGTTCAAGTTGTTGTAGGCCTGATCGTCGGTCAGCAATTTCCCAAGCGTTCCCTTTCCACTTTGCAGGCTTTCAATCACGTTATGAACGTCCACCGTCAATCCTTGCATGCTCGCCATTACGTCGGACAAACTCTTCTCCGCCGTCCCTGGCACCTCCTGATTTTCTTTCAGCGCCACTCCGGTAAATCCACGCGTAATATTCACGTAACGATTGCCCAGCAATCCTTCCGTAACCAGGCTGGCTGTCGAGTCGGTAAGAATGTCGGCTTGAACCCGCTTGTCCAGCCGCATGATCAACTCGATATTGCGGTTCTTTTCCGGGATATACCCCGGCGTGCGCTGCACAATCCTGATGGTTTCCACATTCCCGATGTCCACTCCATCCAGCCGCACCGGCGCTCCATTCGTCACTCCAGCAACTTCCGGCAAGTACGTGCGCAAACGGTATTTCGGCCCCAGAAAACCCGCGCCGGTAACATAAAAAATACCCACCGCAATCACCAAAAGCGCCACCATTACGAACAGTCCCACGCGCAACTCCGTCCAGGTCAGTTGTTTGCGCTGCGCCATTCTTCGACCACTCCTTTTCCGTGCGCTCCAGACTACCCTACCTTCACACCAGAAATCGCTTCAAATATGGATCCTTCACCGCTTCCAATTCCTCCGGAGTCCCTTCGAAAAATACTTTTCCCTCCCGCAGCACCGCAAAACGTGTGCTCGATTCTCCATCCGGCCCATCCCCGCGCCGTTTCTCCCCGTTCCTCACTACCCGATGCGTGGCCGTGTCAAAATGAAAATTCGCCAGCGCAAATCCATCCTGCAACCGGTGCGTAGCCAGCAGCGCTGTCACTCCGTAAATATCGCGCAGCCGCAAAATCAGCGCGATGATGGTTTGCGATGTCACAGGATCCAGCCCCGCCGTCGGCGAATCATACAGCACGATCGGCGGCCGCGTAATCAGCGCGCGCGCAATCGAAGCGCGCCGCCGCATTCCTCCGGAAAGTTCCGACGGTACCTGATCAATCGCATGTTCCATCTCAACGAAACGCAGCGCCTCCCGCACTTTCGGTTCGATCTCTTCCTCTGGTACCTTCTCTTCGCGCAACCGAAACGCCACGTTTTCCTCAACCGTCAGCGAATCGAACAGCGCCCCTTCCTGAAACACAAAACCAATCTCACGCCGAAAATCGAGTAATTCTCTCTCCTTCATCTCGGAAACGTGCCTGCCTAATACCTTAACGTCACCTTCCTGCGGCCTCAGCAGTCCCGCCGCCATTTTCAAACTAAGCGTCTTGCCCGTGCCGGTTTCTCCCAGCAGCACCAGCGTCTCTTTGGGAAACACTTCGAACGAAAGCCCGCGCACGATGTCGCCTTCGTCGAAACCGAGGCGAACATCGCGAAAGGAAATCGTCGCTTCCATATTTGATTAGAAAAATTTGCCCGCCAGATACAGCGCCAGCTTGGTCAGAAATGTGTCCGCGACAATGATTAGCACCGACGACACTACCACCGCCTGCGTCGTCGCACGCCCAACTCCCTGCGTCCCTCCGCGCACCGTCAGCCCTCTGTAGCATCCCACCGTGGATAGAATGAATCCGAAGATCAGCGGCTTCATCATCCCCTGCATAATGTCCGCGAAATCCAGCGCATCGATGGCGCGCGTCCAGAACTGCACCACGCCCAGCCGCAACGAAAAAACCGCCGCCACGCAACCGCCTACCAGCCCGATGAAATCAGAAATTGCCGTTAGCAACGGCAGTACCAGAATCGTTGCCACCACCCTTGGAGTCACCAGCTTGCGGCTCGGATCAGTTCCCATCGCGCGCATCGCATCCACTTGTTCCGTCACCAACATGGAACCCAGCTCCGACGCAATTCCCGAAGCACATCGCCCGGTAACCAGCAGACTCGTCAACGTAGGTCCCAATTCGCGCACCAGCGCCAGCGATACCGCATCCCCCGTCAGCGAAGTTTGCCCGAAGCGAACGAACTGCGATGCCGTCTGCAGCACCATCACCGCGCCGATAAAAAATCCGGTCAACAGAACAATCGGCAGCGACCCCACGCCGATCTGGTCCATCTGTTCGAGCGTGTCTTGAAAATAATGCGGCGCCGAAAATACGTTGGTGATGGATTGAGCTGCTAGATAGGAATATTCCTGAACTTGCAAAACCGCTCGTTTGGCGCTGCCAATCAGAACCTGGGTAATCGAGGCCTCGGGAGGCGCTGGCGTTTCGTTGCTGGAGACCTGAAGAGGCGTGTCTGCCACGTTTCCCTATTCCGCCACAACTCTGTTCCACAAACTTTTTCCGGCTAGCGCGTTTCGCAATCTTCGCTGCGCTCGCCGTTACTCAACCGCCTGAAACTATCTCGACGAAAGCGTAACTGTGCTGTCCACCGTCGTCAAGGCAAGTTGTCCCCAAGCAACCGCCGCGCCATATTCTTCATCCATCTTCAGGCAGTTCCGACCCGCCGGCGATACCCGCATCGCCGAGTGTTACAACAGCGCGACAAGAAGTGACAAAAAATCTCCCGGCATTCGCCGCACAGGTTATGATCGCAAACGTGCACTCGATGAGCCTGAACGTATCCCGCTCTATTCTCCTGATTCTTGCTCTTCCCTTTTCGCTGTCAGCCTCGTTGGGCCGGAACGCCACATCCGTCCAGGAAGATCTCGCCAAAATGCAAGGCACGTTGCGCACCAGCAGCGGCAATTCCTACACGCTGCACGAAATTCAAACCTCGACTGGCGTCGCTGTAAAGGAATATGCATCGCCCGTTGGCACAGTCTTCGCGGTCACTTGGAAAGGTCCCTTCCATCCGGATCTGCGCCAACTTCTTGGTCCCTATTACGACGAGTATGTGCAGGCCGTTCGAACGCAGCGCGCCCAACGCAGCGGCCACGGCCCAATATCGATCCAGCACGCCGGTCTGGTGATCCAAGTTTCTGGCCACCTCAGGTCATTTGTAGGCAGAGCGTATGTCCCTCAGCAATTGCCCTCAGGCATGCACGTCGAGGACATTCGATGAAGCCCGCGCGACTGCGCGAATTTTTCTCATTGCTCTTGGCAGGAATTTTGGCCGCGACAGTTGGCTGCGGCGGCTCCAGCAGCAGTAGCACCAGCAGCGGCGGCGGCTCGACCCCTGCCGTAAACAACGTTCAAGCCATCACCGTGAATACCGGACCGACAGCAGGCCCTCCGATAAATTCCCCTGCAATTAACGAAGCGTTCACCAGCGTGACCGTTTGCGCTCCCGGCAGCGCTACGAATTGCCAGACCATCAGCGGCATCCTCGTCGATACCGGCTCTTCCGGCCTGCGCATTCTCTCCTCGGCTCTTACCATTTCCCTTCCCCAACAGACCGGCGCCGGTGGCAATCCCGTCGTCGAGTGCCTGCCGTTCGTTGATGGCTTCACTTGGGGTCCAGTCCAGACCGCGGATATGACCATAGCGGGCGAGCAAGCTAAAAATCTGCCCATCCAAGTGATCGGCAGCGCAACTTTCACCAACATCCCAACCAGTTGCTCCAGCAACGGGACCGAGGAAGATGACCTCAAGAGTTTGGGCGCGAACGGCATTTTGGGAGTAGGCACCTTTGCCCAGGATTGCGGCGATGCCTGCACCGTGACTGGCTCGAACAACCCCGGCCTGTACTACACCTGCTCCTCTTCCGGCTGCCAGGTAACCACCGAAAGTCTCGCCAACCAGGTCGCCAATCCTGTTCCCTTTTTTGCCACCGACAACAATGGCGTCCTCATCGAATTGCCCGCGGTCACCGGAGCAGAAACCAGCATCACCGGCTCCCTCATATTCGGCATCGGAACTCAGTCCAACAACGCGCTAGGCAGCGCTACCGTCTATACCCTCGATCCATCCACAGGAAATATCACCACCAGATTCAACAACACCACCTTCACCAACGCCACTTTCCTGGACACCGGTTCGAACGCCATCTATTTCCTGGATACAGCCACCACGAGCCTTCCCACCTGCACCGACCTCACCTTCTGGTACTGCCCAACCGCCACACAGACTCTTTCCGCAACCAATCAGGGCGCCAACGGCGCAAGCGCTTCTTTCCAATTCACCGTCGCCAACGCCGACACTCTGACCAGCAACGTCACCGTCGGTGTAGCCAATGGACTCGCCGGACCCAACGCCGGCACTTTCGATTGGGGCCTCCCCTTCTTCTTTGGCCGCCCCGTATTCACTGCAATCGAAAACCAAAACACCCCCGGCGGCCTCGGCCCCTACTGGGCCTACTGATCGCGCCGTATCAATTCGTCATACGGCACGAGCCGCGAACTTCGTGTGCGGGCGCACCACGTTTGCCCCGGACCGCTCGGGGCCGCGCACCAGCCGTCCGACCTAAGCCGCCTCTGAGCTGGGCGCAGTAGCGAAAGATACTTGTAGCTCCGTGTACCGCCCGCAAGACCTCGGCTTACGCGACTTGTGAACGCTCGTCCAACAACCGAGAAAGTACGATACATCAACTCATGCCATTCTCTTTTGCAATTAGCTCACGCGTTTTTTTCACCTCCGTGCTCGCTTTCTTCATGTTGGAAGCTGGATTCGCTAGAGAAAGCGATCCTCGCGTCGAAGTGCGGTGCCAGTCAAGCTCGCAGAGCAGCAGGTCTCGGTCTACGAGTTACACAGCACCAACTTCGACATGGTGCCGTTGACGCTGAACCGGTTAGAAGTTTTCGCGGACCGCGACAAGAGGCAGCCACTCAGCGTCATTTCCGGAGATGAATTATCCACGATCATGCTCGATGTAGGCTCCGAGATGGGGGCGAAGGGGTCGCCGACAATTGCTCCGGGCAAGCGCACCGTAATTTTCATGTGGATCAAAGAGCCTTCCGACAAACGGCCGCCCGCGGTCTTGCGCCATCGCATGGTCTTTGCGACCGGTCCGCCAGACAGCAGCGGAGAAACCGCACTGGAAGATTTTCCAGTTGCCGTAAGTCCGGACCGAGTGCCCTTGCTCGAATCGTACGGGCCGCGTTTTCTAATTTCCATTTTCTGGGCATTCCTATCCCTCTCCGCCCTCTTCTCCAGGCGCCAGCGCACACGAATGCCACTCCTCGTTCTCGGCGTGCGCGTCGCAGAACCACCTTCCGCACGTTGCGCAATGCATGGTCGCCGGATCATCGCATGGCTCGTCGTTAGGTGACACTCCCTGGCACCAGCTTTCCAGGTTCTCCCTTTCGTCTCCCCTCTGTGCCATGAGTGCACCTCCCGCCGCCATTCTGCGCGCACATTCTACGTGCCCATCCTAGTCGTATTGATAGGGTAGTCAGAAAAGTTAGGGCATTTCTCCGGTTTGCGCGTTAGAACGTTTATCGGATCCCCCGGAAGAGTCTATGAGTCCTCCTCCAGGGTTCGGTCCGCGTAACCAATTGTAGACCTCCTGGAACTTCCCACTGATCGCATTCGCCTAAGTCTAGGTAAACCTTGCACTTATTTTTCGGTTCCATTGGCGATAGAAATGCACCATTACCAAGTGCCGCCCGACGTGGGCGAACCTCTTCCATGGACACTGCTCAAGCAAAATGGTTTTTGCGAGTCTTCGCGCATGGTAAGAAGCTAGACAAACTTACGATCAGAGAGCTATATCTGTCGGGCTACCTCGCCATAGAATTGAACTCGCCTGGAAACGACCCACTCCCGACAGTCATCACCGAAAAAGGCAAGCGAACTCTCGGAAAGCTAAAAGTTTAGCTGGTCGGAACCACTTGATGTCCAATTAGCGCGTTCTAAAGTCCCAACTCATTCACTGATTCTCGCAAAACGCCACTTCGAGGCAGAAGGTGCTACTCACAGATCAAACACAGGCGGGTCTTGTTCTGACCGGCCTGTTGTCCCGACACAATAAGCGTTGCATCTGCATCAAATCGGCAGCAGATTGATCCTTTACTTGGGATGGAACGCGCTAAGGTGCGCCCATGCGACAAGATGCTTTTCCTCGTCCGGATCTACTTGGCGGAGAGTGAACTGGTCGGGGACCAGTTCCCCATATTCAGTAACGAAGTAGTAGGTCTCTCCCGCTTTTGCGTTTAACTCGTGGAGCGAAACATGGCTCCATATGCCTATACGGCCGATCGCGCACAGGTGGTGCTGACCCGGATCGATCGAGGCCAACAAGTAAGTCCGGCGCCTCAATGCGCCAAGCCACTTGCCATCGGCGGCGAACCTCGTGGAGGCGTCGTCTTTCTGCACCACATAAATCAGCGCTTTCCCGTCCTCGGGTCTTGCGTGTCGGATGTTGGGATTTGTCGGCGGTTACCTTGAATCCGACAGCACGAGGCCCGCACGCCGCTTCCGCCGCAGAGAGTGCCGCCTTATCCTGAGCGAACGTGCAGCACGAACAGCACAATGATAAAAAGATCGCAGCCCTAATCATCATCGGCCCTCCAATCTCACCCAGTTTACCTATCGACGATATTGTGAGGATTTCCCGCCAACTAACTAGACCTACCGCGGTCGTGCAGGGTTCCAGAAGTGAAGGCCCTGGCAGCCAAACGATAGCTACCGTCGGCTAAATCGGAAACTGGCTCACTGGACCGACTCTTGCAAACGCCTAGACGCAACTCCACTCGCCAGTTAAACTCTCTTTTCACTTTTCCAATTTCTATTTTCAGGACTTCAGCCACATGCTTCGTTTCTACACGGCGGGTGAATCGCACGGACAGGCACTGCTCGCATTTCTGTCCGGCCTGCCTGCCGGCCTGCCCATTGACCTCGAATTCATCAATCGCGAACTACACCGCCGCCAACTCGGCTACGGCCGCGGTGGCCGCCAAAAAATAGAAAAAGATCGCGCGGACATCTTCGCCGGCGTCCGCCACGGCCAAACCATCGGCGCTCCCATCGCGCTCCGCATAGAAAATCGCGATTGGGCCAACTGGGAAAAAATCCTTGCCGTCGAAGCCTATCCCGAAGACGATTCCACCGCCAAAAAGTTGGTCGCTCCGCGTCCCGGACACGCCGATCTCGCCGGTTCGCAAAAATTTAATTTTCACGATGCCCGCTACATCCTCGAACGCGCTTCCGCGCGCGAAACCGCAGCCCGTGTAGCAGCAGGCGCGTTAGCCAAACAACTCCTTCGCGCCCTCGGCACCGAAATCGCCAGCCACACCATTCAAGTTGGCCACACCGGCATCGATCGCGCTCCCACCTGGGACGAAATCCAAGCCATCTCAAACGATCTGGAATCCCCGCTCCGCTGCGTCGATCCCGCGGCTCAAGACAAAATGAAAGCCGAAGTGGACGCCGTCCTCAAAGCTGGCGACACGGTAGGCGGCATTTTCGAAATCGTTGCCCACAACGTCCCTGTCGGTCTGGGCTCCCACGCCCAATGGGACGAAAAACTCGACGGCCGGCTCGCGCAAGCCGTCATGAGCGTCCAAGCCGTAAAAGGCGTCGAAATCGGCGCAGGCGTTCTGGCCGCAGGCTCCCTCGGCAGCGAAGTACAAGACGAAATTTTCTACGACAACGCCAGGCATAAATTCTCTCGCTCTTCCAACCGCGCAGGCGGCCTCGAAGGCGGCATCACCAACGGCGAAGACGTTGTCGTCCGTGGCTACCTGAAACCAATCTCGACCTTGCGACGCGCACTAAAAACCGCCAACATGGTCACCAAAGAGCCAGTCCAGGCTGCCTACGAACGTTCTGACTGGTGCGTCGTCCCCGCCGGCGCCGTCGCCGCCGAGGCTATGGTTGCTCTTGTCCTCGCCGATGCTTTTCTGCAAAAATTCGGGGGAGACTCCCTGCAGGAGCTTCGCCGCAACTTCGAGGGCTATGCCAGACAAATCCACGACTTCTGAGGCCCCGGGCACCAAAACGGCCGCCGCCGAAACCAGTGCCGCGCCGCAAGTCAGTGGGCCCGCGCGCAAAATCTATGCCATCGTCAAGTACGGTGATCCCATCCTCGAGAAACCCTCTAATCTCATTTCCAAATTTGACGCCGAACTCGCCGAGCTTGCCGAAGACATGTTCGCCACCATGTACGCCGCGCAAGGCATCGGTCTCGCCGCTCCGCAGGTCGGCAAAAACATTCGTCTCGCGGTAGTCGACGTCACCAGCGGAAAAAATCCCGAGGCTAAAATCGTTCTCGTCAATCCGGAAATCGTCCACGGCGAAGGCGAAAAGCGCGAAGAAGAAGGCTGCCTCTCCATCCCGGGTTTTCGCGGATACGTCGTCCGCCCGCAGTTCGTCACCATCAAAGCGCTAGACGCCAAAGGTGAACCCTTCGAAATCCGTGGCGAAGATTTATTAGCCCGCGCCTTCTGCCACGAAATCGATCACCTCAACGGCATCCTCTTCCTCCAGCACCTAAGCATGCTCAAGCGCGACCTGATCCGCCGCAAAATCAAAAAACTAAAAAAACAAGGCGAGTGGTGATCTCAACTTCTCCGTGAACTCTGCGGCAGCCCAAACTTCGCCGTCCCACCTGCGAGTACAATCCATCGAAGTCCTTAGCCCTCCGTACCAAGACTGCATCCACCAGCTTTCTCACACCGCGCAGCGGATGATCGGCTGGAATCCGATCTTCCAACGACACATAACTAAACATCCCCGATGCAGGTGCTGATCGTCTCCACGCATGCCTGCTTCTTACCACGTCACGCGGTGGAAATGGAGTAGTTCTCTGGTTCAATTAACAGTCTCCTGAGACGCATTCACAATCTTCTCCTGGGTCCTGCAATCTTCCCTGGGAGCTTCGGTTTACGTTATGTTGTTGTAAGAGCGCCACTCAAAGTTCTCGAATCGCAATCGGCCAACTACAAAAAGCAGGGAAATCGAATGATTGGCAAGACACTGATGCTGTTCTTTTCACTTTGCCTCACGTTCTTGAATATCAGCGTAGGGGAAGCAGTCTTTATCGGGGAATCGCACTCCATCCATTCCAGCCAGCTTAATGAGGATCGGGAGTACAAGGTCTATCTCAGCGTCTCCGTGGACTCTGTGCTCCGCCCTCTGTGCACTCTGCGTAACTCAGAATCCTTTTCTTTTTCCAATCGCTTTGCCTCGCATCTCGGTTTACCCAGCGCAAATTCCGAATACCTGTCGTCCTGAGCGAAGCGATCGCAGATTCCGATCCTGGTCGGAAAGGATCTCAACGTATACTTCAACCCGGACAGAAACCGTGCGCCTCCTCTTCTGCGGCACCCCACAATTCGCCGTCCCCACGCTGCAGCACCTCCTCGCCCAACCCGACTTCGAAATCCTAGCCGTCATCACCCAACCCGATCGCCCCAGAGGCCGCGGCCAGGAACTCTCCTTCTCCCCAATAAAACAAGCCGCTCAGTCCGCCAACATCCCCATCTTCCAACCCGAAAAAATCCGCACCCCGGAATCCGAACAATTCCTTCGCGACGCCAGTCCCGACGCCATCGTTATCATCGCCTACGGCCAAATCATCCCCGCACGGCTCCTCAACATTCCCAAGCTCGGCTGGATCAATTCGCACGCTTCCCTGCTCCCCAAATACCGCGGCGCCGCCCCCATCCAGTGGGCCATTGCCAACGGCGAAACAAAAACCGGCATCACCACCATGCGCATTGACGCCGGCATGGACACCGGCGACATGCTTTTACAACGCGAAACGCCAATCGGTTCGAACGAAACCACTCCCGAACTCGCATCCCGCATGGCCGAAATCAGCGCTCCTCTGATGGCTGAAACACTCCGCGGCCTGCGTGACGGCACGCTCCACCCGGCCGCACAAGACCATTCGAAGGCATCATCGGCGCCTCTACTAAAAAAGGAAGACGGCCGCATCAACTGGAACCTTCCTGCGCAAGCAATCTTCAACCGCATGCGCGCCTTCGCTCCCTGGCCCGGCGCCTATGCTGAATTCAGGGGCGCAACTTGCCAACTTCAGGGCCAACCGGTGTCTAAAGACCATGCATCCAACCTTTCTCCTGGCGAGATTCGCTTCGAACGCTCCCAATTACTGGTTGGCTGCGGCGACGAAACGCTTCTGGAGGTTTCCTGCGTCAAAGTGGAAGGACGAAAAGAAATTTCCGCGCTCGAGTTCGCCAATGGCGCCCGCTTGCAATCTGGAGAACATTTCCGCTGACGTTACATTGCAGCTTACTGCACGCTCAGGCATACTCAGCTTTCGTCGCAGTAACAAAGGACGACCCGTTATTCCGGCCAACCAGTGGCCGTCAGGCCAACGAATGGCCGTCATTCCGAGGAGCGAAGCGACGAAGAATCGCTCTTCGCCTTCGATTTAAGCACGACGGATAAATCGCGCGTCGCGCTGCGCAAGTTGGGCGCCGCCTGAACAATTTTCGTTTAGCGGTTCAAAACATGGAATCACGGTAGATCGTCACGCAACTCTGGGAGTACATACTTGAAAATGCCTAGTACATTGCACCAATTCTGGGGTGTATCCGCACACAATCCATTGCCTTGGCTGGCGCGCGCCGCAACGGCCACAGTCCTCGCGACTCTGCTGGTTCAGCCGGCGGGAATCTTTGCGGATACTCCGGATGATCATGCTGCGTCCACTCCGGTCATGCCCGATCCGGTGATGACGGTCATGCAAGGCGAGCTGCAGCGCGCCACCACCGATCTTGCCAAAACCGATCCACCACCCTACTACATCAGCTACACCCTCTACGATCAGTCCCAGATTGTACTCGCCGGCGCTTACGGTTCCCTGCTCACCAACAGCGGCACTCACCGCCGCCAGGTTGACGTCACCATGCGCGTCGGTTCGCCTGCACTCGACAACACTCATGGCCAAAGCCGCGGCAGCGGCATGATGTCCGGCAGCATTCCCTTCGGTACGGACTCCGATGCCATCGCCCGCGTTTTGTGGGAGCTAACCGACCGCGGTTATAAACGCGCCTCGCCTGCTTTCTTGAACGTTAAGACCAACACCGCCGTTCGCGCGGAGGAAGAAGACAAATCTCCCGATTTTTCCAAAGAATCCGCGGTCGTGCACACCGGCGAGGAAGTGAACTTGCCGGATCTCGATCGCCCCGCATGGGAAGCCGAAATTCGCCGCGTTTCCGCTATCTTCCGGAAATATCCGAATGTTTATTTCGCCAGCGTGGTCTTGCAGGAACAAAATGCCAAACAGCGCATGGTTACCAGCGAAGGCACCGCGATTGTCACTCCCAGCGCTTCCACCCGTTTGCTCATGGAAGCGCAAACCCGCGCCGACGACGGCATGGACTTGCTGCGCGTGGAAACTTTTCAGGCGCCTTCCACAAAAGGCTTGCCCGCCGAAGCTGAATTGACTGCCAAAGCCGCAAAAATGGCCACCGATCTGGACGCGCTGCGCAAAGCTCCGGTCGCGGAACCGTACGATGGGCCTGCCCTGCTTAGCGGCCGCGCCGCCGCGGTCTTTTTTCACGAAGTGCTCGGCCACCGCCTGGAAGGTCATCGCCAGCGCGATGAAGACGAAGGCCAGACCTTCACTAAGAAAGTCGGTCAGGAAGTCATACCAAAATTCTTGAGTATCGTGGACGATCCCACCACGCGCGAAATCAACGGGGTAAAATTGGCCGGCACCTACGAATTCGACAGCGAAGGAGTTCCGGCTCAGCGCGTGGAACTGATCACCAACGGTGTCCTGAAGAGTTTTCTAACCTCGCGCATGCCTATCAAGGGATTCGAACATTCGAACGGTCACGGCCGCAATCAGCCCGGACTTATGCCGACTGGCCGCCAGGGAAATTTGATTGTCACTTCGTCGCAAACCGTGCCTGAAAAAGATCTCCGTCAGAAATTAATTGACGAAGTAAAAAGACAAAATAAACCGTACGGACTTTATTTTGACGACATTCAAGGCGGCTTCACACTGACCACCCGTTCCCTTCCGCAAGCCTTTCAGGTCCTTCCCGTAATCGTCTACAAAGTTTATGCCGACGGACGTCCGGACGAACTGGTTCGCGGCGTGGACATTGTTGGCACTCCGCTGGCTGCGCTCACCCGCATCATTACTACCGGCGACACGCAGCACGTCTTCAATGGCGTCTGCGGAGCGGAAAGCGGCAACGTTCCGGTCTCGGCAGTTGCTCCGGCCATGCTTTTCTCTGAAATGGAAGTGCAAAAGCGTGCGCACGAACACGATCGCCCGCCGATTCTGCCGCCACCCGGTTTTGAAAATTTGCCGGCAAAACAAACGGTACAGGCCAAGGCCGGGGTGAATCCGTGAACGATAAAATCGTGAAATCTGTGAAAAACTTTCGCCGCGCACTTTCCGCGCTGCTTTTTATTATTTTTCTGGTAGCCGCGACGCCTGCCATTTCCGCGCCGAACGATTCCGCGTCCAAAGGCGGCGACGTAATGCTCGCCGCGAAAGTCGCGGCCAAGGGCGATCCCGTTCTCGATGCGCTGCTCGTGGAAATGGAGCGCTCCAAATCGCAATTGAAAATCGATCAATTGCAAACGCCTTACTACATCGAATATCGCGTCAGCGACATTGAGGATTTCACCACCGAAGCGGCGTTCGGCGCGACGCGCGAAGATCAAAGAGTTCACGTGCGGCTGTTGCGCGTGGTGGTTCGTCTCGGCGACTACAAACAGGACAGCTACTTCGGCCAAGGTGTTGGCGGAAACGCGCTGCTTCCGCTGGACAACGATCCAATCGCATTGCGTCACCAGATCTGGCTGGCCACCGACGAAGCTTACAAGTCAGCGGGCGAAGCGCTCACGCAAAAACAATCGATCTTGAAACAGTTCAACGGAGAAGAACATCCCGTCGACGATTTTGCGAAATCAAATCCGGTGCAGTTGGTGGAACCGCTTGTTTCACTGAAAGCGGACGGCCCGGAGTGGAAAAAGACTCTCGAATCTGTTACTGATATGTACCGTCAGTATCCGGATATACAGTCGGTAACGGCTTCCGCGCGCTTCACCGTGACCAACGATTACCTGCTCAACACCGAAGGCACCGTCACGCGTAACGGACACGCAGTTTACTCCGTGCAAATCAGCGCGGCCACGCAAGCGCCCGACGGCATGCGGCTGGGCCGCACGCCCGCCTGGACCGTGGCGAAACTCAGCGAACTGCCCAGCAAAGAAAAACTTCTCCACGACACCAAGGAAGCTCTCGATACCCTGGTCGCGCTGCGGCAAGCGCCCATCGTCGAGGAAGAATATCGCGGGCCAGTGCTTTTTTCGCCGGACGCCGCGGATGACGTGGTCGCTTCGCTGATCGGCAGCAATGTGCTGGGCCGCAAACCGCAACTGGGTGCGCCCAATCGCACCACCGGAACATTTGCCACCAGTTACAAATCTCGCGTGTTGCCTCCGTTTCTGGATGTCGTTGACGATCCCACGCTGAAGGAATTTGGCGGCAAAAGCTTGACCGGCTCCTACGAAGTGGATAGCGAGGGCGTGAAGTCCGCGCCTGTGGACATCATTGAAAAAGGCGTGCTCACCAATTATCTTTTGGGCCGTACTCCGATTCGCGATTTTCCGGAATCGAATGGCCATGGCCGAGCGGCGCCTGCGGCTCCGCCCGGACCGAGTCTCGGCGTGCTGCTGATAAAAAGTTCCGAGGCGCAATCGCCGGACGCGTTGAAAAAACACCTGCAAGAAATGGTCAGCAACCAGGACAAGCCTTACGGTTACCGCGTCGAAACCATGGCGGGCACTACGCCCAGACTGCTGTACCGCGTCTATGGTAAAGACGGCCACGAGGAACTGGTGCGCGGCGCGGTGTTCAGCGAACTCGACGTGCGCGCACTGCGCAGCGATTTGAGTGCTGCCGGCAACGATCCGCTGGTCAGCAATCGCACCGGCGGAATTCCTTCCACGGTGATTGCTCCTTCCCTGCTCTTCGATGAGTTGCAGGTGAAGCGTGCGGATACCAGCAAGGATAAGTTGCCGTATTATCCGGCGCCGCCGTTGGTGAAGAAATAGGGTTGCCGACGCAGCGACAGACGCAAGAGAGATTCCTCGCTGCATTCGGAATGACGGATATATTCAACGGACGGGCATAAAGAGAAGAAAGTCCTCCTATGAACTTTCGTGAACGGCTTGAATGGATGTTCCGGATGCTGCTGCTGGCGTTTATTCTGGCGTCGGCCGCGTTTCTGAGCGCGATCACCGCTATGCGCATTGCCATCCACGGGCGCGAAGTCTCCATGCCGAACCTGGTGGGAAAAAATGTTTCGGACGCGAGCAGCGAATTGCGTTCGCGCGGCTTGATATTGCGGGTGGCGGACCGCGTGTACAGCGAGCAAGCGATCAACACGGTGGTGCGGCAAACGCCGCCAGCAGGATTGTTGATGAAAGTTTCGCAGCAGGCGCACGTGGTGTTGAGCCTGGGGCAGCGGCAATTGCAAATTCCATCGCTCGAAGGAAACTCGCTGCGCGTTTCGCGAATTGAATTGCTGCGCGCGGGTTTGCAGGTCGGCGAAGTCTCGAACGTGACGATTCCGGATGTGTCCGCCGATACCGTGTTGATCCAGAATCCGAAGCCGGGAGCGGGAGCCGCTTCGCCGCGCGTGGATGTGCTGGTGTCGGCTGGTCCGCGCGAAGGCGCGTACGTGATGCCGCACCTGATCGGGATGAATGACGCTGACGCAGTGCGGCGGCTGGAGTCCGTCTCGCTGAAGCGCAAATTGAATACCGTGAGCGCGCCGCAATGGCCGCACGGAGCGGTGATCGACCAGTCGCCGACGCCGGGAGCGAGAGTTGCGGCATCGACCGTTGTCGATCTGACCATCGCGGAATAGTTTCCCAACAAAATTGAATCGAACATTCCTGAAGCGATGTGCGCCGAGTGGTTTGCGGCCGGACTGCCTTTCCTTCGGTGGATAGGAACTACGCGGTGATCCCCGGAGTAGAATACGGCGGTCAAATCATTGTGGGTGGCGAGTCTATGAGAGGGCTGCCGCTTTTGCTGGTTTTGTGGGCTGGGACGTCATTCGCGCAGAGCCCGTTCGATGGAACGTGGATGATTGATTCTGATTCGACGACGATATCGGAGAAGCCAGTGGTGTATTTGGTAGCTAAAGGAATGATTCGCTGCATAGGGTGCACAGGTAACGTCGAAATCAAAGCCGATGGGGACGATCAGAAAATTCCGAAGGCAAGCTATTGGGACACGGCGAGCGCTCGAGTCGTGGACGCCCGCACGGTTGAAATCATCTACAAGAAGGCCGGAAAACCGATGTATACGGAAACAGACACGGTTTCCCCGGACGGGAATACGCTGACCCAAGTGGTTAAGGATACGACCGAGGCGGAAGCCGTCACCATCGAGACTCTCAGCCGAAGAGTAGAAAAGGGACCCGCTGGAGCACACGCTGTTTCCGGTTCTTGGCGCGCATACAACGTGAAACGCTCGAAGAACGGTTCCATTATCAAATACAAGTGCACAGCGGATGGATTCAGCGCGGAAACTCCGCTGGGCGAAAAATTCGACGCGAAGTTTGATGGCAAGTTCTATCCGGTGGAAGATGATCCGGGCCATACGACGGTTTCGCTGAAATTGATCAACGCAAACACGGTCGAACAAACCGGCCAGAGAGACGGAAAGGTTATAAGCATCATGACTTTAACCGTTGCGCCTGACGGCAAGACCATTCATGCGGTTTGGCAAAGCAAGGAAGACGACACCAGGAACGCTTTCGACATGCGAAAGCAGCCGTAGTGCAGACCCCAACGCAAGGGAACCACAAGAGCACACTTGCACACGTTGCGCATAATCTTCTCCTCTAAAATAAACCTCTACGGAAATCGCGCTGGCCTTACACCCCATTCGTTTTTAGGGACGCCTTCCTTGGAGAAGTGCGTCGTCTAACGGATAGTGTCAAGCTATAGGACTTGCAGCTAACTACTAGAGAATGCTGGGGATTCAGGTGCGTGCGCGCTAGGCAGTGCAGGCGGGTGTAAAATGACGCATCGGTAGGGTGAAGCATCCACAACATTCTTCTCTGACGATTCCCTGACAATTCGATGCAAGCGTGATGGAGGGCCAATGGGCAGATACGGGAAGTGTGTGTTTACGGGGATTTTTGCGGTTGTGGGATATGCGGTGATCGTTTGGGGGATGGGCATGATGAACCGGCCCAGCGACGCGGCGTTGTATGTGGGTATGGCAGTGATTTTGGGGGTGGTTGTGGCGGGGCCGTTGGTGGTGCGGGGGATTTGGCGGTGGTGACCCTTCCTGTGTCAGGGCCAGGCGTCGGAAAAGGTAACGCTGAGACGCAGAGTTGCCGCAGGTTCGCGGCGGTCGGAGAGATGAATGAGGAGATGAGCTTCAATACCAAAGAAGGGATGAATGTGTACGCGGATGTTTCCTTGTCGTACGCAATCGAGCCGGCGAAGGTGCCGGACTTCTATGTGAAGTATCGCGTAAATGAGTTGGAATACTTTACGCACGGAATATTGCGCGACGTGGTGCGCAACTCGTTGAATGAAGTGGCTTCGACGTTTACGGTGGAAGACATTTACGGCGAGCGGAAAGCAGAGTTCCTGACGAAAGTGCAGGCGATGATTCAATCCAAAGTGATTCCGGTAGGAGTGGGGATACAGCAATTTGGATTCATTGGAGCGCCGCGAGTGCCGGAGGTGATTGCTACGTCGATTACGGCGAAGGCTCGGGCGATCCAGGAAGCGGAGCGGGCGCGGAATGAGTTGGCTACCACGCAGGCCGAAGCCGCAAAAAAAATTGCCGAGGCGGAGGGCGATGCGCAGTCGGCGATCAATCGGGCGAAGGGTGAAGCGGAGTCGAACCGGATACGGTTGGCTTCGTTGACGCCGCAGATGTTGGAGCTGAGGAAGCTGGAGAATCAGCGGGCGTTGATTGAAAAGTGGAATGGGCAGTTGCCGACGGTGGAGTCGGCGGGAAATGGAAGTGGGTTGTTGTTGCAGTTGCCCAAGCAGTAGGGAGAGAAGCGTATAAGGATGCAAGGGCATGATGTATCGTGCCCCTACACAGGGCACGAATGCCTGCACCACTGGGAAAAAGACGACCAAAATAAAGAGAGGGCGCACTCGCCTTGCGGCGTTTGCGCCCTCTAACTGAGCTGCAAGTTTCTAGACCCTTCGGTTCTATCTGGCGGCTTGACCTACCCTTCGACTTTGGCCCCCGGGCTTTTGACCCTTAGACGTGTGGCCGACTGGCTTGTCCTTCCTCCATCTAGCGCCGTAAAGGCTTCGACCTTTTCAGTTCAATTTCGCTACGCAACTCGCGGTAAGGCAAGTTGCTCGCTCTAACTGAGCCGTCAAGTTTCTGACCTTTGCGATTCCGTGCGGCGCGGCTGATCTTTTCATTGGCTTCGGTCTATCGGCTTTGGGCCTCGCGGCTTTCGACCTTCGACTTTCCACCTTTAAATTTTTGGCCTTGGTGCTCTGGGCCGCCCAGCTTGTGACCGTTCGGTTTGCTGCATTTCAGGCTGATCGCGCATCCACCCGGTACCGCAATGGCTTGGAGCTTTGCGTTCAATTTCGCGGCGGAGCATACGGTTAAGTTTGCTGCGCCTTCTCAACTGATCCGTAAAGTTCTTAAGCTTCCCGGTTCAATCTGGGAGCACAATAAATTTTTCCGATTTCGGCGTCAATGAAATTCGCGTTGCAAGTCTGTGCATATCTGTGGACGGTTGTGGGAAACGGTGGTGGATTTTCCTGAAGGCTAAGAGTTACACAGAGTGCACCGAGTTCGCAGGATAGAGGTCACGGAGAATCGACGGAATGGAATAAAAACTTCTTTGCGATGTCCAAATGGGCGAGTGGGGAGCGTCATTGTAGTGAGGGCAGCGAAAAAACGCGGAGTATGATGCCCGACTACGATGGATACTAAAAAGGGGGATCGAGATGCAATATCTATTGATGCTTCATGCGGAAGAGGCTGGTTGGGACCGGTTGACGAAGGAGCAGCAGGAACAGGGGTATGCGGCGTATATGGCGTATACCGAGGCGCTGAAGCAAGCAGGCGTGCTGCGCGGTTCGAATCGGCTGCGGCCGAGTTCGGCTGCCACGACAGTGCGGCTGACGAATGGCAAGCCGCAGGTGCTGGATGGTCCGTATGTGGAGTCGAAAGAACAGATTGGCGGCTACTACCTGATTGATGTGGCGGACCTGGACGCGGCGATTTCGTGGGCGGCGCGGTGCCCTGGGGCGAGTCATGGGACAGTAGAAGTACGGCCCGTATGGGCGATGTAAGAAGGAGTCTTGGTCAGCGTGGTTAGTGAGTGCTGTTCGGTGACTGGTGACTAGCGGAGAGTCCCGCGACGCAATTATCGCCCGCGGGGCTCCGCTGGCGAAAGACAGAGAGACTTGGCGTTCGAGAGCAGCGGTGTGCGGACGACGGACGTAAATACGGGGGACGAGCGGGCGCGTGCTGCGGCGGAAGCAGTGGCGCGGCGGAGCTACGGCAAGTTGGTGGCGTTCTTGGCGGCGCGTACGCGGGATGTTGCGGCTGCAGAAGATGCGTTGTCGGAGGCGTTCGCCGCAGCGCTGGCGGACTGGCCGGCGTCGGGATGCCCCGCGAACCCGGAAGGGTGGTTGCTTACGGTGGCCCGGCGCAAGGTGATTGATATGTATCGCGCACAACGCCGCGATGAGAATGCTGGCGAAGAATTGCGGGCGCTGGGGTTTGGGCTGGAGATGAGCTCGCCGGCGGGACCTGTTGTTGATCAAGACGGGGCGGTGATTCCGGATCAGCGGTTGACGCTGATGTTTGCGTGTGCGCATCCGGCAATTGACGCGAGCATTCGCTCGCCGTTGATATTGCAGGTGGTGTTGGGACTGGATGCGAAGAAAATCGCGTCGGCGTTTCTGATGTCGCCGGCAGCGATGGGAAAACGGCTGGTACGCGCGAAGGAGAAGATTCGCCAGGCGGGAATTCCCTTTTGCGTGCCGGAGCGCGAGGAGTTGGGCGAGCGGTTGGATGCAGTGCTGGACGCGATTTACGGCGCGTTTGCCGAAGGCTGGGCGGACGGGACAGGAACGGATAGTGCGCGGCGCGATTTGGCGGACGAGGCAATCTTTCTGTGCCGCGTGGTGACGGAGCTGTTGCCGAGCGAGCCGGAGGCGTTGGGTGTGCTCGCGTTGATGCTGCATGCGGAGGCGCGGAGGCGCGCGCGACGCGATTCGAATGGCGATTACGTGCCGTTAGCGGAGCAGGACGTGGAGCTGTGGGACGCCGCGATGATCGCGGAAGCGGAAGAGTTGCTGCGGCGAGCGAGCGGGATGGGTTCGATTGGGAGATATCAGTTGGAGGGAGCGCTGCAATCCGCGCATGTGTATCGGCGGCGCACCGGCGTTGCGAACTGGGAGGAAGTGGTACAGCTTTATGACGCGCTGATGGCGGTCGTGGGTTCGCCGGTAGTGGAGCTCAATCGTGCGTTGGCGATCGCGGAGTTGCATGGCGCGGGACCGGGGCTGGCGGCGCTACAGGGGATAGGCGCGGATGAGCGGCTGATGGAATATCAGCCGTACTGGGCGGCGCGGGCGGAGTTGTTGGCGCGCACGGGCTCGCGTGGCGAAGCGCGTGAGGCGTATGAGATGGCGATTGGGTTGGAGCGGGATCCGGCGGTGCGGCGATGGTTGCAGTGGCGGCAGGCAGGGCTGAGTGGCTGGCGCGAGTCCTAGCACATGGCGCAGTACAGGCTTTGACGTTGCGATTCTGAGGGCATCCTTATCGGATGTCCTCAGAATGACACGGCTGAAGAAATCTGAGCTTTTATTTGGCGGCTTGTTTTTTGTGCAGGTCGGTGCAGACAGAGAGGGCGTTGTTGGGATTGACGGCGGAGTCGCCTTCCTCGATGTGCTGCACGATGCCGTTTTTGTCTATGACGATGTTGGCGCGCTGCGCCCACTCGTAGGACTGGCTTTCCACGTCATAGCCTTTGAGGATGCCGTAGGAGGTGAGCATCTTTTTATTCATGTCGCTCAGCAGAGGAAACTTGATATTGATTTGCTTGGCGAAGGCGGCATTGGCTGCGGGAGAATCCATGCTGACGCCAAAAACTTCCGTATCCGAGGCGTCGATTTTTCCTGCGTCGATTCCAGACTGGACCGCCTGGAGTTGCTTGGTTCAACCACCAGTGAAGGCAAGTACGTACACGGCCAGGAAGACATTTTTCTTGCCGTGAAAGTCGCTGAGCTTGACGGTTTTCCATTGATCGCTGAGCAGAGTGAAATCGGGAGCACTGTCGCCGACCTTTAAAGAGACTTTAGCGACTGACTCCGATTTTTGCGCGGAAGAGGTCAGGAGTGCGGAAAAAGGCAGTGCAGCGACGAGTAGTGCGGCACAAACGGCGCGTTTCATGAGTAGGCTGCTCCTTATCACAGAATCGCAGAGACGGTTATGCGTTACGAAGTACGGTTATGACTGTAATCCTAAAGAGGCTATTCCGAAAGGCGAAAGACAAACTTTTGACAACTGAAACGGATTCGCGAGACTTCCGGAGAGCCAACTTTCGCGTATAGCAAATAAGCAGCGTGGCGATAGAAAACGGGAGACATCCCCAGCGAAAGAAAATTTGGAACTAACGCAGGTAGCCCCAGTTGTGGAGTTTGTCGGAATCTTCTACCCAACGGTCGCCGATGTCGGTGCGGTAATACATGTTGGGAATGAGAATATTCTTGATGCGGGAATAGACCTGGGTCTGCGCTTGCTTCATGGTGGTGCCGGTGCCGACGACGATCAGGACGACGCCGGAAGTTCCGGCGACGAGCCATTGACCGTTGACTTCTTTTACGTCTTCGATGTGAACGCCGTCCTGTGTGGGCTTTTTGAAAACGATGGCGGCGTTTTTGGAAAAGGAATCGAATGTGGCGTCATCGTCGAACGGAAACGGCGGAACGACAATGCGCACGCCGATTTGAAAACCGGAGCGAGTGCGCCACTTCGGCTCCAGGCCGTTGGCTAACTCCCAGAAGAGGTCGCTAATCGGCGTCAGCATGCCTTCCTGCTGGATGCTGATGGTCGGATAGCCGAAGCGCGAAGTGAATTCGAGAGGATAGATGCCGTTGTTGTTGACGATACAATTCAGGTCAATGTAGCCGACATAGCCTTCCTGCGCCAACTTCGACTCCATTTTCAATAGCGTTTGCGTGAATAGGCGATTGGGCTCGCTCCAGAACATGGAGGTGCCCATTTCTCCCGTGGGCGGGCCGATGTTGCCGGGGAAAAGTTTTTTGTGTTCGAAATTGATGTTCACAGGAAAGATGAAATTTTTGCCGTTGAAGAATGCACCTACAGCGACTTCGACGCCGGTAACGCGACGCTGCAACTGAAACACTTTAATTTCGTCGGAGAAGGCGCGCTTGTAGGCTTCTAGCATGCGAACGACGTCTTCGCCGTCTTCTTCTTCGCCAACGAACAGGCGGCGCTTGACGTTTTGCGCTTCGCCGCTGGGCTTGATGACATAGCGATCGGGATTCCTCTTTACGAATTCAATGGCGGGATCGAACGAGTCGAAGTCCTCATAGGGAATAATATTGACGCCGGCATTTTTGAGTTCTTCCTGGCCGAAGGAGCGATCGTCTTCCAGGCGGTCGGTGTAAGGAGAGCCGCCGATGACGGGTTTGCCGGTTGCGCGCAGCGCTTGAGCTTTGGCACCTTGGCCGAGCGTGTCGTCGAAGACGACGATGTCGGCCCATTTGGCGTCGCGTTCCCAGTCTTTGGACTTGGGCACAAACCCGTCGGCAATATCGCGTTCGCCTTCAGCTTCAATGAAATAACGAACGTCGTGGCCTTCTTTCTGAACTTCCCAGGCGATGTCTCCGATGAGGCCGGAGATAGAAGCAAAAAGAAATTTACGTTTGTCCATTGCGAGTCAGCGCGGCTCCGAGACGGCTTTTTTATGTCAGGGTTTGCAAGTACAAACCCTGAAACCTTGGTATGTTACGAAGAATTGGGTGAAATGATGTTACGAAATATTCAAAAAACGTTCCGTTGTGTACGGAGGGCGGAGCAACCCGCCATCAGGAACGGGAGTCTGACCTGGGGGGAGCGCCTGGACGAAAGGACAAAGTTCGGGTAAACCTGTCCTTTAGTTCAGGTTATACTGGGGCGTCGCTCGCGGTGAGTGCAGAAACGATCGAAGAGTTTAGAGGAAATCCAGTCCGATTGCCGCGACGAATCAGAATTTACCAAAAGAGGTGGCTATTGCGTCGAACTTTGCTTGCCATGTTGGGCGTTTCACTGCTTTTCTCGTGTGTTTCCGCCGAAGCCCAGGGCAAAATTTTCAAGAAAAAGAAGAAAGATGCCGCACCCCCGGCGGCAGACAGTTCCGCGGCCCCGGACAAGGTTTTGTACGACCGCGCGATTGTGGACATCAAGAAGGGCCGGCATGAAGTGGGCCGGTTGAACCTGCAGACGTTGATTAACACCTATCCCGACAGCGAGTATCTGGCGAAGGCGAAGCTGGCTATCGCCGATTCCTATTATAGGGAAGGCGGAAGCGCGAACCTTACGCAGGCTATCGCGGGCTACAAAGACTTCATCGTGTTCTTCCCGTTCTTGCCGGAAGCTCCGTATGCGCAGATCCAAGTGGCGATGACGCATTACAAGGAGATGGCAAAGCCCGACCGCGACCGGACAGAAGCAAAAGCGGCGGAAGAGGAATTTCAGACTTTCCTGGCGAAGTACCCGAAGGATCCGCTGGTACCAAAGGCGCAGCAACACTTGCGTGACGTACAGGAAGTGCTGGCCGAAGGCGATTACCGGATTGGGTACTACTATTATGTGAAGGGTGACCGACGAGCCGCTGCAGGCAGGTTGCTTGCGGTAACCAAACGGTATCCACTGTATAGCCGGTCGGACGACGCGCTTTGGATGCTGGGAGATATCTTTGAGAAGAGCGAAAAGAAGGAAATCGCGTCGATCTATTACGCCCGCATTGTGAAGGAATATCCGCTATCGCCCAGAGTCGGGGATGCAAAAGGCAAGTTGGTGGCATTTCACGTTCCGGTGCCGCAAGCCGACCCCAAGGCGCTGGCGTGGATGCAGGCAGAAGCGAATACGCCGCGGCCGAAGCCAGGCTTACTAAGCAAGCCGATGATTATGGTCAAGAGCGGACCGGACAAGGAACTTCGCAGTTCTTCACGGCTGGGGGCTCCGCAGATGGAGCCGGAGAATGACACCACGAGCGCCGTGGACATACTGACAGGCGGAGGCAAAACGCAGCTCGGGGCTGGGGGCGCAAGCGGTGCGCCGGGCAATACGGCAGTGGTAGAAATCGCGACGCCGCAAAGCGGGGCATCCGGTGGTTCGACGGTTGAGAGCGGTGACACCGGTGGAGCAGCGCCAGCGGCTACAGGTGATGCCAACGGAGATACGTCTGGAACAGCACCCGCGGCTGCGCCAGCTGCGGAAAATGCGCCGGCTGCAAGTACAGACGCCGCAAATCCTCCGGCAGCGACAGGAACTGATGCCAACGACACTACGGGCGGTGGGACGAATGGCTCCACGACCGCGGCTGATTCGAACGCAAAGCCAGCCGACAGCACTTCCGAATCCCAGAAGGAATCGACCAGCAAAAAGAAAAAGGGACTGAAAAAGATCATTCCCTGGTAAGGCCCCGATAAGGCTTTCGATCTCAACAAACAGCTCAATAAAACTGGGATAAAATCGCCAGCAACGAAGAATTCTCGATCCCTCCCATCTACTGGTAATGGCGACCCATCGCTTCGCCTGCAGCAACCAGGCTCGAAAACACGGAGATTGCGGGTGCTTTCTCAACCGTGCGTATCCAATTCAACCCGCTAAATTGCACCTTTTCTGGCATGTTCCCTTCCGACACACGTCAGGCCAGTTTGCGTTGACGCCCCCAGCCGCCCGATGCTCCAATAATCGAGTGAGGCGGTTGTGTGCGGGTGGCCGTTCAGCGTGTGTGCGGTCGCATTGGAGGAAGTTCGGTGGCCAAGATCCTGGTTGCGGACGACAACAGCAATATCCAGAAGATGGTTGTTCTGGCCCTGAAGGACCAGGGCATTGAAGTTGTCGCCGTGGGCAATGGCGAGGCCGCAGTCCGCAAGATTTCCGATTTGAAACCGGATTTGGTGTTAGCGGACATTTTCATGCCCGTTCGCAACGGGTACGAAGTCTGCAAATTTGTTAAGGACGATTCGGCACTTTCGCACATTCCGGTAATTTTGCTGGTTGGGGCATTTGATCCGCTGGATGAGCAGGAAGCTTCGCGAGTCGGCGCCGATGGCGTGCTGAAGAAACCGTTCGTCCCGCCCGACCCGCTGATTTCGATGGTGAAGGCTGCGCTGGCGAGAGCGGGAGTCACGCTAGGAGCGTCTGCTTCCACGCCACCGCCGCCGATGCCCACCGCAACGAAACCACTACCAATGCCGGTTGCCCCGCCTCCCAAGATTGCACCGCCAACGCCGATGTTGGTACCAGACCGGGAAGAAGACTTGGGCACACCAGTATTTTCCGCTCCACGACCAACTCCGCTGACTATAGCGACAGGCGCGCAACCGCTCGCATTCGGAAGCCTGCTGGACACAGCGACTCCGGACGATGACGCTGTGTTCGCGATTTCTTCCAACACGCACACTGCCCCTGACCGGAATTGGGGAAATTCAGCGAACACCGAAGAAGAGGAAGAACCCGAGGAAGCTTCCAAGACCGGAAGCTGGCGCATCAGCTCGGCGATCGAAGAAACAGTCAGCGAAACGCCAGCCGGGCAGGGCGATTGGCGCGAAGCGGCCTTCTCGGGAATTGGTTCTGGAATCGGCTCGGAAAATACGCACACGTCCGGATGGGCACCGTCGATCGAGAAGAACAGTTTAGCGATTAGCGAGGAAGAAGCCGCGGAATTGGCGCAAAAGCGTGATGCGCTTCCGGCGATTTCCAGTTCGCCAGCCCCTGAAGACTGGCGTAAGACCATCGAAGCCGTCCTTCCGTCAAGGCCGCAACCAGTAAACGAAGAACCCGTGGAGCACAGGGTCGTTAAGGCGCCATTGGACGAACCATTCGTTGCTGCTCCTCCACCGCCACCTCCGGTCGCAGAGGTGGTCATTCCGGAAGTAGCCCTTCCAGAAGTTGAAGTTGCTGAAGTGGCTCCGAGCGTGCAACCTGAGACGAGCCGCAACGTCAATTCGTGGATGGCGGGTTCGGTCAGTCCCTGGGAAGCAGAACTTGAGCGCGCGAGCCAACTTGCCGCGACCTGGGACACCGCAAAAGCGATGCCTGATGTCACCGTCGAAGAAAATCATGCGAGCGAAGCGTTTCTCGATCCCGGCGTAATGAGCGCGGCGTACGAGCCGGCTGTTGAACCGCCAGTGGCAGAGGCAGCGCCAGTCGAACAACCCACCGTTTCGCCATATGTGAGCGAAGACATTCCGGCTATCGAAACGCTTCTTTCTCCAGAGACCAAGGAAATTCTCCCGGAAGAAACGGCCCACGCCGTCGCAGAAGAACTGCCTTTCGAGCCGACGGTGGAGCAGGAGGTAGTGTCGGCATATGCGGCGCCCGTGCTGAGCGACCCTGCGGCTCCGCCTGCAGCGCCGGACATGGATGAGATCGTGGCTAAGGTTCTGGCAAAAATGAATCCTGAAGTGTTGCAGACAGTTACACGCGAAATTTTAAAACCATTGGTCGAAGCCATGATCAAGGACGAACTTACCAAAAAGTAGTTTTTCTCCCCTCCGTTCGAACGAAAGCCGTTTTTTCCTTTTGCCTGGCTTGCGTTGACGATCCCTCTTTGCTCCCTTTATAGTCAAAGATTGCACTGCACATAACGCAATCCGCATTCTTATGTCTGGGTAAGGTTTGTAAGTAATGCCGGGGTTTATAAGTACAAACCCTGAAGCCCTCATTTCAGGAGAATCATTCAGGATGCCTCGGGAGATCGCGAAGGCCTACGACCCTCAGCAGATAGAACCGCGCTGGGCGGAATTTTGGGTGAAGGATAATTTGTTTCGCGCGGATGCGACGGCGCCTGGTGCGGTTTTCTCGATTGTTATTCCGCCGCCGAATGTGACCGGTTCGCTGCACATCGGCCACATGTTGGAGCACACAGAGATTGACATTCTCACCCGCTGGCACCGGATGAGCGGATACAACACCTTATATCTGCCTGGAACTGACCACGCCGGTATCTCGACACAACGCGTGGTGGTGAAGCACCTGATGGATCAGGGCATTGACTACCACGAGCTCGGGCGCGCTGAGTTTGAAAAGCAGGTCTGGAAGTGGAAAGAGGAAGCGGGCACCCAGATCACACAGCGGATGAAGGAAATCGGGGAGAGCTGCGACTGGTCAAGGGAGAAGTTTACGCTCTCGCCGGAAATGTCTCGGGTGGTACGCGAAGTATTTGTCCGGCTGTACGAAGAGGGATTGATTTACCGGGAAACCCGCTTGGTCAACTGGTGCCCCGACTGTTTGACAGTACTGAGCGACCTGGAAGTGCTACATGAGGAACGCCAGGGGCATCTTTGGCACATCAAGTATCCGGTAGTGGGCAGCGGTGAAATTGTGGTGGTGGCGACCACGCGGCCGGAAACAATGCTGGGCGACACGGCGGTTGCGGTGCATCCCGAAGATGACCGGTACAAACACCTGGCTGGCAAAAGCGTGCTCTTGCCGTTGATGAGCCGCGAAATCCCGGTCATTGCTGACGAGATGGTGGACCGCGAATTCGGCACCGGAGCCGTGAAGATTACACCGGCACACGATCCTGCCGATTTTGAATTAGGGCGGCGTCACAAACTGCCTGAGATCGATGTGATGACCGACGACGGACACATGAATGCCAGCGCGGGAGCGTACGCAGGGTT
Organism: uncultured Acidobacteriota bacterium; assembly: GCA_963731155.1. GTDB lineage: Bacteria > Acidobacteriota > Terriglobia > Acidiferrales > UBA7541 > Acidiferrum. The sequence continues at coordinate 164,575 of CAVSVB010000009.1, read as the reverse complement.
GGAACGCTTCGCAGCACGGAAGAAAATTGTCGAAGACCTAAAGGCGCAGGGGCTGCTCGGCAAAGTGACAGAGCATACGCACGCGATCGGGATTTGCGAGCGAAGCAAGACCATCGTTGAGCCGCGGATTTCGACACAATGGTTCTGCGAAATGAAATCGCTTGCGGAACCGGCAATTGCGGTGGTGGAGCGGGGAGAGATTCAGATCGTTCCGGAGAACCGGCGACAGGAATATCTGAACTGGATGCGGAATATCCGCGACTGGACGCTCTCGCGGCAGCTCTGGTGGGGACATCGAATTCCCGCTTGGTATTGCAAGGAAAACAACCACATCACGGTAGCGCGCGAAGCGCCGGCGAAGTGCGCAGAGTGCGGATCCGAGAACCTGGAACAAGATCCAGACGTGCTGGATACGTGGTTCAGCTCGGGGCTGTGGCCATTTTCGACGCTCGGCTGGCCGGAGAAAACGTCGGATTACGAAAAATACTATCCGACGAGCCTGTTGATCACTGGCTACGACATCCTGTTTTTCTGGGTCGCGCGGATGATCATGCTGGGCATCCACTTCACCGGCAGAGTTCCGTTCCACGCCGTGTACTTACACTCGTTGGTGCGCAATGCCGGCGGCGAAAAGATGTCCAAATCGAAAGGTACGGGGCTCGATCCGGTAGTGCTAAACCAGAAATACGGCACAGACGCGATACGTTTTTGTCTTACTTCGATGGCCGCTCCTGGGACCGATATCATTCTGTCCGACGACCGGCTGCTGGGAGCGCGATCGTTCGCAAACAAAATCTGGAATTCTTCGCGGTTCGTTTTCGTGAACCTGGACAAATTTGAAGAGGGCGGCGCGAACCTCGAGCAACTGGCATCTCCTGAGATTCGTGAAAAGGCGCCGTATTCGCTTGCGGGCAAGGTGCCGCTGATTGATGCCTGGCTGTTCGCGCGTTTAGCCGACACGCTGGACACGGTGAAGGATGCGTTCGAAACGCAGCGCTTTCACGAAGCGGTGCAAAGTATCTACCAATTTTTCTGGAATGATTTTTGCGACTGGTATATCGAATGGATCAAGCCGGAATTAACTGGCGCGAATCGCGAGAGAGCGAGCATTGCGTGGAAAAATCTCTTTGCGGCATTCGAAGCGGCGCTTCGGCTGCTTCATCCGGTGATGCCGTTTCTGACCGAAGAGCTCTGGCATCAGCTGCCGCAGCGCCCTGGAGCCAAATCCATCGCGCTGGAGCGTTATCCCGAGGCTCGTGAAAACTGGCGCAATGCGCCAGCGATGGAAGAATTTGCACTGCTGCAAGACGTGGTCAAGTCTGTTCGAGCGATCCGCGCGGACATGAAGCTTGACCCGAAAAAACGCATCGCTGCGGAATTTTCCAGTGAAAGCAAGGCTATTTGTGAGACTATCGCGACGAATCTGGACGGTATCCTGAGGCTGGCGCTGCTGACTGAACTGACGATTACTGACGCGAAGCTTGCGCAATCGGGCGGCGGAGTGCGTTCGACTTCGTTGTTTGATGTGCGGGTGCCGCATGTCGAAACCCTGGACGTCGCAGCGGAATTGGCCCGCCTACGCAAAGATGAGGAACGGCTGACCAAGGACATCGCAGCGAAAGTGCGCCAGCTTGACGATCCGGTATTTCTCAGCCGCGCTCCCGAGAAAATTGTGCAAGCGCTTCGAGCGACGCTGGCTGATCGCCGAGTTGAGCTTCAGAAGGTACAGGAGAGAATAAAGGAGTTAGAATCCGCCATCTGATCATCAGTACGTAAACTTGGAGAGCGGTCCTCGTGAATTGGCATTCTGAATATGTTCAGCGGTTGGTTCAGACGGCGCTGGAAGAAGATATCGGCGCCGGAGACGCTACGGTCCTGGCTACGATTCCCGCTCGCGCAACGGGTACGGCGCGCATCATCGCTCGTGAAGACCTGGTGTGTGCAGGATTGCCGATGGCGGAAAAAGTGTTTCGGGCACTCGATCCGGAGATGAAGATGGAGCAGCGCGTTCACGACGGTGAATTGGTGAGCAAAGGGACGCTGCTGCTTCATCTACGTGGAAAAGCGCGCGCGATTCTCACCGGAGAACGGACGGCCTTGAATTTTCTCGGACGGCTTTGCGGAATCGCGACTATGGTCCATCACTTTGTGGAAAAGATTCAGGGGACGCGCGCGAAGATTCGCGATACTCGGAAGACTACACCGGGACTGCGCTTGCTGGAAAAGTACGCGGTAAAGAAGGGCGGCGGGACGAATCACCGTATCGGGCTGTATGACGCGATTTTGCTGAAAGAAAATCACATCGCACTGGCTGGCGGCGTGAAACAAGCGCTGGACCAGGCACACTCGTACGCGGCACTACATTACAAGCCGGATGCGCTGACGGCTTACGAGGAAGCAGTTCCGTCACGCGCGTCGGACACTGTGCTGCCGATTCAAATCGAAGTGCGCGACGAACGCGAACTGCGTGAAGCGCTTTCCGCCGGCGCGGAAGCCGTTCTCTTGGATAACATGACGCCGGCTGAAGCGAAACAATGTGTTGAGCTGGCGCACGAACTTCGTCCGGACTGCGTAGTGGAAATCTCCGGCGGCATCACGCTCGAAAATGTTCGAGCCTATGCTGAGACCGGAGCGGATTTTCTTTCTTCCGGTACTCTGACGCACTCCGCGCCCGCAGCAAACCTCAGTTTGCTTGTGGACTCCATCGAGGACAAGTAAGCTACGCTCAGCTTCCATGGCTCCCACTTCCCTTCCCGGCACCACTGACCGGCGGCTGGCTTCCCTGCTTACATTGTTTGCGGACAACGCGACGATCGCGATCAGCGGATCGCGCATCGCAAAAGAGATCGGCGTTTCGCGCTCGACGGTGTGGCGTTGGGTCGAGCGCTTGCGCGAAGTCGGCGTGCGGGTGAAAGGAAAACCGAACACGGGCTATTTTTTGGAGCGCGTGCCGGACATCCTTACGCCGGACATGCTGCGCCAACGGTTGAAGGGCAGCATGTTCGCGAAACGGATTCACCATTTTTTTCGAACCGACTCTACGAATCGCGTGGCAATGGAACTCGGATACGCGGGCGAACCGGAAGGCGCGGTCATTCTGGCGGAAGAGCAAACTGCCGGGCGCGGACGGGCCGGGCGCAGCTGGCATTCCGAACGAGCGGCGGGAATTTACGTAACGCTGCTGCTTCGACCCAAGATTTCACCCGTGCAAGCGCCACTGCTGACGATGATGGCGGGACTTTCCGCGCACGCCGCGATTCAGGCGCAGACTGGTTTGCAGCCAGACGTGAAGTGGCCCAATGACCTGATCCTGAACGGCAAAAAAGTGGGCGGCATTCTGACCGAGATGCACGCGGAGACAACTCTGGTCCGGTTCGTGATTGTGGGTATTGGCATCAATGTGAAGCAAGAAAACTTTCCCAGCGAGCTGAGTCGCGTTGCAACTTCTCTACGCGTGGAAACCGGAAAAAATCAATCACGGCTGGAATTGCTGGCGCGGTTGCTCCGTGAATTTGAGACCGATTACAATCGTTTCTTGCACGACGGCTCAAGTTCGGTGACGGAACGCTTCACGCACATTTCGTCTTACGCGCTGGGCAAAAAAGTTCGCGTAACGAACGGGAACGAGACTTACGTTGGAGTCACATCCGGGCTGCGGCCTGAAGGTCTGCTGCAGGTACAACGCGAAGACGGCGCGGTGGTTACGGTACTTGCCGGCGATGTGGCGGAAATCAAGTAGACGAGAATGAATTCATGCTGCTGACGATTGATGTGGGCAACACGAACACTGTGCTCGGCGTGTTCCGCGGCGAAGAATTGATCGCGCACTGGCGGCTTACGACTGCGCGCTTGCAGACGGTGGACGAGTATGGTGTGCTGACGCGCAATCTTTTCACCTTGAAGGAACTCAATCCGCAAGAAGTTACCGGCGTCATCGTCAGCTCGGTGGTACCGCCGATGAATTGGACCCTCTCGGAGCTGGCGAAAATTTATTTCGGGCAGAAAGCCATGTTCGTGGAAGCGGGCGTGAAAACCGGAATGGCGGTTCTGGTGGACAATCCACTGGAAGTGGGTGCGGATCGCATCGTGAACGGGGTCGCGGCGTTTCACAAATACGGCGGTCCGTGCATCGTAGTGGATTTCGGCACCGCCATCACCTTCGACGCGATTTCTGCGAAGGGCGAATATCTTGGCGGCGTCATCGCGCCGGGACTGGGCATCGCCTCGGAGGCGCTTTTCGCACGCGCCGCAAAACTTCCTCGCGTGGAAATCAAAGACCCCGGAAAAGTCATCGGCACCAATACGGTGACGCATATGCAAGCGGGCCTGTACTACGGCGCAGTGGACATGGTGGATGGCATGCTCGCGCGCATGAAAGCGGAACTGGGCGGCAAGCCGAAAGTCATTGCGACCGGAGGGCAAGCGAAGCTGGTGGCCAAGGGTTCAAAACATATTGAACACGCTGACGACTTCTTGACGCTCGAAGGTTTGCGCATCATCTGGGAGAAAAATCAGTTCGCCGACGCCTCGAAGAAGCACGAACCGAAAGCTGCCCGATAGGCCCGGGCAATGGAAGCCTGGAATTACTTCAACTATTTCACGGAAATTGAAGAATATTTCTGGAAGAAGCGTGGCTCGCATCTGCTCGTGTCGCCGCTGGATTGGGCCATCATGGAGACGTGGCAGAAAGCCGGCGTGCCGCTCGAAGCGGTGTTCAAGGGAATTGATCAGGCCTTCGAAAGTTATGGGCGATCACGCCGTGGTGCGGGCAAGCCGCTGAAGAGCCTGGCGTACTGCACAGATGCGGTGCTGGATGCGGCCGAAGAAGCGAACGAAGCCGCGGCGGGACGCGCGCCGGCAAACTCCGCGGCCAAACCGTCACCGTTTGGACGCGGCGAATTGCGCCAATATTTCGAACGCAATTCAGACTTGTTGCGAGTTGCGGCGAATACGCACGCGGAAAAGGCTGAACTCGTGACATTATGGGAAGAGGCATTGCGTGTGCTGCAGTCCTGCACAGTGCTGGTCGATTCGCCAGGACCGCTGGACGTCGAGGATCTTGAGCGCCGTTTGACTTTGCTCGACGAGAGAATCCATGCAGGAATGTTACTGCATGCCAGCGAAGAATCGTTGTTGCGATTGCGTCGCGAGATGGACGGGGCGCTGTCGGCGTACCGGCGCAAAATGAAGGCCGGGCAGCTGGCGTTGGTGGAAAAACAGTTTCTGCAAAAAAGACTGCTTGAGGAATTTCGCATTCCGCGCTTGAGTCTTTTCTATCTTACGTAATGTTCTTTCGATAGCCCTACAGCCTCGACGAACTCACCCAAGCGAAAGACTTAACGTTTGAGTTTTTGCGAGAATCATGGAGAATAAGGAACAACTATGTCAGAAGAATTACAGTTATTGATTGAGAAGCTAGTGTATGGGGGCGATGGTTTAGGACATGCCGATGGAAATACCGTTTTTGTCCCCTACGTGCTGCCAGGAGAAGAAGTTCGCGCAGAGGTTAGTTCCCGCAAGAAAAAGTTAGTGTGGGCTAAGCCCGCTGAAATTCTGAAAGCGGATTCTGCGCGCGTAAAGCCTGTGTGCCCACACTTCGGAACCTGCGGCGGGTGCCACTACCAGCAAGCGTCGTACGAGGCGCAGGTAAAGTTCAAAGTCGAGATCTTGCGCGAAACGCTGTCACGTATGGGTGGAGTAAACTGGACCGGCGAAATTAAAGCGCATACCGCCGAACCATTGCAGTATCGCAATCGCGCGCAGTGGGCCGTCAGCAACGCCAATCCGCGCGCTCTCGGTTACTACTTGCCAGAGAGCAATGCGATTGTTCCGATCGACCATTGCGATGTATTGTCGCCGGGGCTGGCTGACACTTTCGCTCGACTGCAGGAAATCACGCGAAGCGGTGCACTGCCCGCCGAAGTTCTGGAAATTGAAGCATTCGTTGATTCGTCCGACATGAAGATTGCGCTGAATATCGCCTTCAAAGAATTCAAAAATCCGGTCCCGGAACTGACCAAACTCTTTCACGACACCGTTCCTGCCCTGCACAGTCTGTTGCTATTGGATCAGAAGAAGAACCGCTTCGAACTCTCTGGCCCGGGCTACCTGATTCAAGAGGCAGGCGGCTACCAATTCCGCGTCAGCCATCTGTCATTTTTCCAGGTGAATCGCTTTTTGGTGGAAGACCTGCTTGGAACTGTGCTTGCGGGCGCCAAGGGCGACCTGGCACTGGATCTCTACGCCGGCGTAGGTTTTTTTACACTGCCATTGACCAAAACGTTTCAGCGTGTGGTCAGCGTGGACGCCAATCTCTCCGCCACGCGAAATCTACGAGAGAACGCCGCTACCGCGGACACGTCCATCGTGTCGCAGCACGTGCAGACCGAGGCATTTCTGAAGACCGCAAGCGAAGCGCCGGATTTCGTGGTGCTCGATCCGCCGCGTGCCGGGCTTGGGCAAACATCTGCGCAAAAGCTCGCTGATCTCGGTCCCAAAGAAATCGCGTACTTATCGTGCGATCCATCAACATTGGCGCGCGATCTCGCCGTCTTGATGCAAACGCCGCGCAAGCCCGCGGACTCCGTTCCAAGCACGCATCGCTACGAAATTACTTCGATGGATTTCTTCGACCTTTTCCCGCAGACCTACCACATCGAAGCTCTCGTGCGGTTACGGCGCGTGGAATGAAACTCCCGGCCGTTGCCATCGCGCCCGAAGAAGCGGCCGTACTTCGCGCCATGCTTTTGGGTGATCGCAGCTTTTTGGATCGCTCCGAATCCGTAAACTTTCAGAAGACCGGCGTCTTTCACGTCTCGTCGTAGCTGGATTGTACAAGGAAGCCGTTGCAACCTATTTATGTCGCGCGGATTCCACCAGATCGACATGGTAGTGCTGACGCACGCCCATCAGGACCACATCGGTGGCCTCACGGCATTTTTCGGGAATTTCAAAGCGACACTCTATGGATCGGCCGCGAAGTGGCGTCGCCCCAACAGGCGCGACTTGACAAGCTCGCCATCTCTTACGGTGCGCGGGTCGTTCACGAACTACGCGGAAACCATTGCGATTTTGACGGCGCGCATGGCGATTTCCTATGGCCGCAAATTGTTCCAGAAGAAATTGCGCCTTCCGCAAAGAATGACGACTCACTGGTTTTCCGCGTCAAATTTCGCGAGCGCAGTTTTCTTCTTCCCGGCGACGCGGAAAAACTTCCCGAGCACTACATGCTTTCCGAATCCGATCCGGCGTCTTTGCCATCTGGCGTTCTGAAGGTCGGCCATCACGGCAGTAAAAACTCCACGATTCCGGATTTTCTTGCCGCCGTCCGGCCACGCCGCGCGGTTATTTCGTCCGGCGAAGAAACTCCATACGGGCATCCCAGCCCGCAACTCATCGAACGCCTGCATCAAGGTGGTGTTCCGACGCTGCGCACAGACACCAACGAAGCAGTTCACATTCCTGCTGATGGAAACAATCTGGAAGTCTCGTGCTTCGTGGCATGCCCTGAAATCACGGCTCAGATCAATTCAACGAAGCCGCAGACGCCACAGGATCAGCAGGGCAATCAGCAACAATAAATAACCGAGCGCCGCCTGGTATTCGTGATTTTTCTTGTATTGCGCGAGTGAAAACTGTCCCGCGCTCGCGCCTGGCATTCTCACCGCAGTGATCCTCGGCAAGAAAAGCGGAACGGCCGCGGCGTAGGCCCGAAACGCTGCGCCGTGATGTCCCAACAATTCGCCTTCTTCGCGCCGCATCACCACGCTATAAACCACGGCAAAATACAGAAGCAGTATCGCCCCTGAAATCCACGACCGGGTCGCAACACCCGCGCCCAGCGCCAAGATCGCGCTTCCCAAATAGAGGGGATTCCGCGTATGCGCATATGGACCCGCAACCGTCAGTTTCTCTTGTTTGTGCAAGTATCCGGCTGCATAGGCGCGCAACCACAATCCAAGCAATCCAATCGCCGCGCCGATTGCCACATATTCCGGCGTCGGTCGAGCAAACCAAAGCACAAACACCGCCAAAATATATCCCAGCCGCACTCGCCAGCGCGCAAACACGGCCGCAGCATTACTCATGCCGCTGCACGCAGCCCGCGTATTGCGCTCATCACTTCATCAACGCTGATGTGCAACAGCGATTCGTCCGGCTCCGCTTCGCGTTTGTAAGTGGTCGCCGCGCCTTCCCAACGCAACACGACTCCCGATCGCCGGTAAGGTCCGTTGCGCGCAGGGTCCGTCGGACCGAAAATCGCAACGACACTCGTGCCCAAGGCATCCGCAAGATGCAAGGGACCGGTGTCCCCTGCAACGACCGCGCTCGCATTCTTCAACAACGCCATGAGCTGTCCAAGGCTCCCTGTGAATTGTATCGGATGCGAATTTCCCGCGGCACGCATCACTTTCGACGGCCAAATCTTCTTCCTCTGGTCCAACATTAATCACACTGCGCAATCCGAATTGTTCAAGAAGTTTTTCCGCCAGCACTCCATAGCGCTCGGCTGGCCAACATTTTGACCGCCAGCCGCCTCCCGGACTCAGCACCACATATTCTTCCGTTCCATCTTGCGCGATTCGCGCCCGCACTACTTGCTCATCGTCCTCTGGAACCCGCAGCTTTACATCTCCAGCCGAGACTCGTGCGCCGGCGCGCGCGGACAGTTCCGCATTCTGATCCGCTATGTGGCGCTCCGCTGAAACTTTCACTCGGTCTGTGTAGAGAATTGGAACACCCGTTTCACGAATGGTTTCCGAAGAAAATCCAATTCTCCGTAGAATTCGCCCAAGAAACGGAATTGCCGCAGACTTCCACAGGCCCTGGTAATCAATGGCTGTTCCGAATCGATGCCTCCGGATACGCGCGAGGACGCTTCGCACATTCGACCAATTTCTTGTGTCTACGGTCCAGACTTCCGTTGCCAATCCGCTGGTCTTTACCAGAAATTCCCACTTGGGATGTGTCAGCCAAATGATCTCGGCATTCGGAAACGATGTTCGCAGCCCGCTCACAGCGGGGAACGCGTGCACAATATCGCCGAGGGAACCGAGACGGACCACCAGAAATCTCGGCTCAGTCATGCCGAGCCTTGCGCGCGGCCTGCAACAATTCGCGCGTGGAATGTTCCTTCGGATCGCCCACAATCGCCACGTGAATTCCCAGGCGGTCCGCAGTAGCTTTTTCCGGAACCGTCTCCGCGGTGTAGTCCGTCCCTTTTGCGTGCACCTCCGGGCGCAGTTCTGCAAGCAGCATTTCTACATTTGGCTCCGGGAAAATTAGCACGTAATCCACCACGCGCAGCGACGCCACCAGCGAAGCCCGCGCTCGTTCATCCAATACAGGACGTCCCGGCCCCTTCAGCCCCATCACTCCAGAATCGGCATTCACTCCGACGATCAGAACATCTCCTTCGGCCCGCGCTCCGGCAAGGTATCGCACGTGCCCCACGTGCAAAATGTCGAAGCAGCCGTTGGCGAACACGATATGCTTCCCTTGCGCGCGCAACTCACCAGCAATTCGCGAGGCCTCGCTGCGGGAAATTAATTTTGCTCCGGTTACTCGCTCGTTGGCGCGCATCGCGTCAGCTCGCGCCGCCAGAAACTTCAGCGCGAATCGCGCCGAGCAACTCCGCGCTGGTAACAACGGCGGTTCCGCGCTTCATCACCACCAACCCGCCTGCGATGTTCGCGATTTGCGCCGCTTCCAATGGCGAAGCACCCGACGCAAGCGCGAGCGTATATGCCGCCAAAACCGTATCTCCGGCGCCCGTCACATCTACTGCCTGATCGCTTCCATGCACTGGAATTTGCGTCAGCTTTTTTCCGACGCGTTCGAACAATGCCATGCCGTCTTTTCCGCGCGTCACCAGCAGCGATTGCAGACCCATTTTCTTGAGCGTTGACTTGCCGCATCTCTCCAATTCCTTCAAATCGCGCCCGATGCTGGCATGGTGCAACGCTTCCAGTTCCGCCTCGTTCGGAGTCGCCGCCATAATCCCACAATTTGCATACCGATCCAATCGGTAACGCGCGTCAAGCGCGGCCACAGTGGCTGAACTTTCCCCGCGCATCGCTTGTTTTACCGCCAACGGCGATGCCACACCGAACCCATAGTCGGAAATCGCCATTCCATCCGCGGACCGTAACTTCGTTTGTACTTTTGCGGCAATCTTGGCGAGAATCTTTTCCGACGGCGGCCCCGCCGGCTCGCGATCCACTCGCAGCACTTGCTGCGCCACGGTGTGCGTCCATCCGGCAAGGAATCGCGTTTTTGTCGGCGTAATCCAATCCTTCGCGCGTGCGATGCCACTCGTATCCACGCCAATCTTGCGAAAATATTCCCTCAACGAATTCCCTGGCACATCCTCACCGACAACCGTAATGGGATAAACCCTCGCGCCGAGCGCGGCGAGATTATTCGCGGCATTCGCTCCACCCCCCGGAGCCATTGTCGTCCCGCGATGCCGCAAGATCAGTACCGGCGCTTCCCGCGACACGCGCGAAATCTCGCCGAACTGAAACTCGTCCGCGACGAAATCGCCAAACAAAATAATCTTCTTCCCAGCAAAGCGCTGCACTATATCGCCCAGCGCCCCCAGATCCATGGAAACTTCACTGGCTTTTTTCTGATCAGCGCTCATCGCTGCACTTCCTGCAAAATCCATTCAACAGCTTCGAGCAAATCGGCAGCCACGAACTCCGGCTGATGCGGCCAATTTTTCGCGTGCCAGGCGAGCTCGCCCTCGCCGAAGCCGGTTCTTACTAAGATGCTGCGCGCGCCGGCGCCGTGCGCGACCTCGACGTCACTATGTCGATCTCCCACCACGAACGATTTATTCAAATCCAATCCCAGCTCCCGCGCCGCCTGTTCCAGCATCCCGGTTTTCGGCTTGCGGCATTCACATTCGTCCGAAGAAACATGTGGGCAATAATACACGCCATCGAGCCGTGCTCCGCCCTCGAGCAGCTCTACACTCATCCGATCGTGAACGTCGCGCACCAGTTGTTCAGGAAAATATCCTCGCCCCACCCCCGACTGATTGGTCACCACGATCACCGGCAATGATGCATCATTCAATCTGCGTATCGCTGCCGCAGCGCCCGGCAGCAGCTGGAACCTGCTCAGGTGATTTAAATAGCCCACCTCTTCGCTGACCGTTCCGTCGCGATCCAGAAATACTGCGGGGCGAGCAGCTCCATTAGCCAGCGGCCACCTCCGCCAGCGCATGCAACACTCCCGCGCTCACTCTTTCCGGAGCGATGGCCTTCATACACCGATGATCCGTCGGGCATCTCCGCAAAAAACACGGGCTGCAGTATGGCTTCTCTTGAACAATCGTGCATCGCGGCGTTACGGGTGCGGTTCCATGAGGATTTGTGGGACCAAACACCGCAACCAGGGGCAAACCCACCGCCGCCGCAACGTGCATCGCTCCTGAATCATTTCCCAAGAACGTTGTGCATCGCGAGAGTAGTGCAGGCAATTCAGCAATTTCTGTTTGTCCAGTTAAGTCCAGCGCCGGTTGTCCCAACCCTGCTTGAATCGCCGCCGAGACCGCCGCCTCGCCTGTGGTGCCGAACAGAATAACTTCTGCCCCACGTGCTTTCACCAATTGATTGATCGCCGTCGCAAATCGTTCTGGCGGCCAGCATTTTGCCGAACCATAAGCTGCCCCTGCGCCGACTGCAATTCGAACTGCACCACGCTGCGAACCAAAGCTCTGCAATTTCTCTTCGGCTCGGCGCGATTGCTCGTCAGTCAGCAAAAGAGAAATCTCCGAGACATCAGGAATCGCGTCAATCCATCCAGCGCGCTTAACTAATTCCAAATAGTAAAACTTTTCATGCGCTGGAATTTCACCCGCTCGCGGGACAGTAATGGGTTTCGTCAGCAGCAAGCCACGAGCATCGCGACTGTAGCCAATCCTCTCCGGAATCCCTGCGCGCCACGCAATCCACGCCGCATCGAACGCATTCTGCAGCAGCAAAGCGCTAGTGAACTCTTTGGTTCGCAAATCCGCAATCAGTCTTTCCCTGCCCCGAAATCCAGCATGCTCGTCTTTCCGGTCGTATCCGATTAGCTCATCCGCAATGCCTTGCCCACGATAGATGTCCGCCACATACGGCAACGCCAAAATCGCGATTTCCGCCTCTGGAAATCGCCTGCGCACCGCACGTAGCGCAGGTAACGCCATGATCGCATCACCCACCCAATTGGTGGCCCGGATCAGCAGCTTCACGCAGCAACCCCTTTGCGCGATGCAATCTTATTCTTGATGAGCCGGGAAAGTTCCGTATCGTCTCGAAGTTCGAGCGCAATTCGGCAACAATAAAGAGGCAGTTCGGAAAAATGCGCTTTCTTGAGATTCTGAATGTCTTTCTCCGTCGTCAGCAGCGTCTTAGCTCCGGCTTGCTGCGCGTGCGCCTCAAGCGTTCTCGCGTCGTGCGCGGTATAAGAATGATGATCCGCAAAAATCTGCTGACCAACGACAACTATGCCCCACCTCTTTAAATCGCTCAAAAATGCCGATGGATTCCCGATTCCGCAGAACGCAAAGACCGGCTGCGGTGGTAATTCGTCCTCCCCTGCGTGCGCTTGCTGACCGCCGCTCACGCATCGGTAGCTAAGAAGCTTGGTTTCTGCCGAAAAAGCCGGCAAGTGTGCCGCAACCTTACGAATCGCTTTAGTTGCTGGGGAATCCGAGCCCTCGCTCGTCATCCGCGTTAACACTACTGCGCTTGCGCGCCGCAGCGCGGAAAGCGGCTCCCGCATGTTCCCTGCCGGCAATAGCCAGTTTTTGGAATCCAAAGTTGTCGAATCCACCAGCACGATGTCCACGTCGCGAACCAGCTCGAGATGTTGAAATCCATCGTCCAGCAAAAAAACGTTAACTGGCTCCTCCGCCTCGATGCGCCGTCCTTCCACGTGACGATCCGGCCCAACACCAAAAACCACTCGATCGCCAAGCCGTTCTTTCATCATTTCTACTTCATCACTGGTTCCGCCAGATCCACGATAGCCGCGGCTCAGAATTGCTACGTGCTTTCCTTCGGCCAGAAATCTTTCCGCCAGCCAAAGCACCATTGGCGTTTTGCCCGTGCCTCCGACCGTCAGGTTCCCCACGCTGATCACCGGCGTATTCAGACGTTTCGTCGTATACATTCCCTGGGCGTACAGCCACGCGTGCAAGCGCGCCGCCGCGCCATACACCAGTGACAACGGCCAAAGAAGCAGTCTGAATGGGAATGGCAATGGCATGGTCATTTACCTGGACTTCTGCTAGTGGAAATATACGTCCGAATCGCGTCTACCGCACGCTCCGTCGCTCCCCGGCTCTCGTCCACCAGCCGGCGCGCGGTTTCTCCCATTTTTTTGTCGCGCTCCGGATTACGCAGCAACTCAATCCACGACACTCCGGCGTCCTCGGGACTGGCAACCTGCAGCGCGGCACCGGCGATCATAAATCTGTACGCCATCTCCGCGAAATTCTCCATCGACTCGCCAAACACCGGCACTTTCCCAAATGCCGCCGGCTCCAGAATGTTGTGTCCGCCCGACTCCACTAACGATCCGCCAACAAACACTCCATCCGCTAGGCGATACAACGAAGCCAATTCTCCAATGCTGTCGAGAAGCAATACCGTCACGTCATCTGGGATCTGTGTTTCGCTTCCGCCCAGCGCCTGCCCTCCGGGCGAGGGCACATTCAAGCTTGATCGCCGCACATACTTTCTTTGCGACTCCGTGATGAACGCCGCCGCCGCTTCGAACCGCTCCGGCTTGCGCGGCGCCAACACCATCAGCGCCTTGCGATACTCACCCTGCGCCACGCCAAACGCAATCAGCGCCAGCGGCTCCTCGGTCGCCACAACGCTTCCGGCAACGATCAGCGGCCGCCGCCCCGACCGCGCCAGCTCCGCCTCCAGCCAGTCTGCCAGCGGAGTGTTCTTCGGTAATTCCAAATCGTATTTCAGATTTCCGCCAACCTGAACCTTGTCCGCAAGCGCTCCTAAAGCTTTCACCCGGTCAGCGTCCTTTCCACTCTGCATCCAGAACCCGCCCACGCGTCTCAGTGCGTCTCTCAAGAACGGCCGCAAATAAAATCCCGCCAGGCTCAACCAGGTATGCGAGCGCGCAAACGACCGGTCGGAAATTCGTCCACTTACAAAAATCACCGGCACATTGCTCCGCGAAGCTTCGCGCAAAAAGTTCGGCCAAATCTCCGTCTCGAGCACTACCACCAACGCTGGCCGAACCGCCGCGAGCGCGCGCCTGGCACAAAATGCCCAGTCCAGCGGAAAATAAATCACCGCATCCGCAAACGGCATCCGTTCTTTCGCCAGCGCTTGTCCGGTGATCGTCGTAGTCGAAACAATCAGCGGCCGATCCGGAAATTCCTCCTTCAGCCGTTTCGCCAACGTTAGCCCTGCCAGTACCTCGCCGACCGACACTGCGTGTAGCCACATCGCGGCTGGCCGTTCTGCCGGCAATTTCTGCAACGCCGGAAACGTCAGCCCTAACCGCTCCTTTAAGTTGGAAAGATATTTACCGTGTCGAATGCCTTGAATCAGCCAATACGGCGTCAACAAAAACGCAGCGAGCCCCATCAGCAGGCTATAAACGAGATACACTCAGCAAGGCTCCGGTCTGACCCGCTGGGCGCAGGGCAACCCCGCACAATCCCAAGGAATCGAAGGCGACAAGATGCAGAAAGTTTATTATAGCTGGATAACGATGTCGCAACGTAAGCCTATCGCATTTGTCGCCCCACTCGCGCTAATCGTAATTCCGGCGCTCTCCTCGGCAACTTTTCAACAGCAATTGCCGGCAAAAAAAATCACCACATCTTCGTTGGACTCCCACGACGGCCTCACCGTCGCCGCCGATCCCTGGCTCTCCGCCGAACGTTACAAATCGACTTTTTCCAATAAGTCGCCTTACACCGCTGGGGTTCTGGCGATCAAAGTGAATTTTCGCAACGATTCCGACGACAGCATCAAAATCGGTCTCAATCGCATCCGCCTGAATCTGACCTTCGACGACAACAATCGCCAGGAACTCCCTCCGCTTTCCTCCGAACTTCTCGCCGATGCCGTTCTGCATCCAAGAATAAAAGGCAACAAGTCGCGACTTCCTCTGCCTCTCCCCACTTCCCAAGGCGGGCGCGACAAGCATTGGGAGGAATACAAAAAACTTGCTGAGGACGCCGGCCTTCACTCCAGCGTCGTCGCTCCGCACTCCTCTATCGAAGGTCTTCTGTACTTCGACCTGCAAGGCCAGTTCGATCTTCTCTCCAACGCCCGCTTGTACATCCCCGACCTCACCGCACTGGAAAAAGATCGCAATCTCATGTATTTCGACATCGACCTGAGCCATCCTTCATCACCTTAACTGCTCTCTTGCAATCAACATCGATTGCCAATTGCCCAGAATTTTCTGCTCCCTATTCACTAATCGCTATTCCCCGTTTTTTTGACGAAATTTGCGCGCACTCTCACCGTCGGCTAACATTGTCTTGTCACAATTTTTCTCGCTCACACTACATGCAAAACTTTCTCGACTCTCTAAATCCTGAACAGCGTCTCGCCGCAGAAACCAGCGAAGGCCCGTTGCTCATTCTCGCCGGGGCCGGCACCGGCAAGACTCGCGCCATCACTTTTCGCATGGCCAATCTCATTCTGCGCGGCGTTCCTGCCGAATCCATTCTGGCGGTTACTTTCACCAACAAAGCCGCCGAGGAAATGCAGAATCGCGTCTCCGATCTCCTGCTGCGCGCGGGAGTCCCACCGGAACGTCCGTGGCTCTCCACATTTCATTCGCTTTGCGCGCGCCTGCTGCGCCGCGAAGCCGTCTCCGCCGGTCTCCCGTCAAATTTTTCCATTTTCGACGATGCCGACCAGCTTTCCGCCATCAAACTTGCCATCGCTACACTGAATCTTGCTGACGACGAACTGCAACCACGCGCCATCCTGAGCCAGATCAGCTTTGCCAAGAACCACGCCAAATCTCCCGAAATCATGCGCAGCGAAGCTTTTACTCCCGATGCGCGTCACACCGCCGATATCTACGCGCAATACGAAAAAATTCTCGCGCAGAGCAAGGCCGTTGATTTCGACGACCTTCTCCTCCGCTCCGCCAAGCTTCTGCGCGATTCCACCGCCGTTCGCGAAAAATGGCGGCGCCGCTTCCAATACATCCATGTCGACGAATATCAGGACACCAACCGTGTGCAATACGATCTGCTGCGCCTGCTCGTCGGACCGCATCACAATATCTGTGTCGTCGGCGACGAAGACCAGTCCATATACCGCTGGCGCGGCGCCGATGTCTCCATCCTGCTCAGCTTCTCGCGCGATTTCCCCGAAGCCAAAATCATTCGCCTCGAACGAAATTACCGTTCCACGCAAAGCATCCTGGATGCGGCTGGCGCCGTGGTCAAAAATAATCCCGACCGCCTCGGCAAAACTCTTCGCGCCGAGCAGCCGCCCGGAGCTAATCTCCGCTACTTCGAAGGCCGTGACGCGCAAACCGAGGCCGAATTTGTCGCCGAAGAATTGCAAAAACTGCTCGGCGACGATTCCGATCAGACCTGCGCCGTCGAGTATCGCACCAATTTTCAATCTCGCGCGTTCGAAGAAGCCTTCCGCCGCCGTGGCCTGCGCTACAAACTCGTCGGTGGCTTCAGTTTTTATAAACGTGCCGAAGTTCAGGATGCTCTCGCCTATGTTCGCCTGGCCATGCATCCCGACGACGACATCGCATTTCTTCGTGTACTAAATGTTCCACCACGCGGTATCGGCAAAACGACTGTCGAAGCCTTGCGCGATACCGCCAGCAAGAACGGCACGTCTTTCTGGAACGCCATGGAAGATTTTGTCACCGCTGCTGCCGCCGGACGCTCCGTCGCCCCGCTGCGCGCCTTCATGGACCTCATCGCCCGCATTCAATCAGCCCTCACCGAAAAAGAGCCCGCCGACTTCATTCGCTTCGTCCTGGACGAAACCGGCTACATGGCCATGCTCCGCGATCGCAACACTCCGGAAGACGTGACGCGCATGGAAAATCTCCAGGAACTCACACGCGCGGTCGCCGAAAGCACCGACGCCGGAGAATCCTTCACCGATTTTCTCGATGCCGCAGCTCTCGTCAGCGATGCCGACTCTTTCGAAGGCAAGCCCGGCGTCACGCTCATCACTCTTCACAGCACCAAGGGCCTCGAATTCGATCACGTGTTTCTTACCGGCATGGAAGAAGGCATCTGCCCGCACGGCCGTTCCATCAATGAAGAAAAGGGCGTGGAAGAAGAACGCCGCCTCGTCTACGTCGGCATGACTCGCGCACGTAAAACTCTCACGCTTACGCGTGCCGTCTATCGCCGCGTCTTCGGCAACGAACAACAACTCCGCGCGTCGGAGCCTTCCCGCTTCCTCATGGAAATTCCTAGCGAACTGGTAGACACCGTCCGCGGCTCCATGGCGGAAATCGGCCAGACCCGCCGCTACGAACCCGATCCCGAATACTCCTACTCCGCCGACGAATTCCTGCGCCGCGTCCGCCGTGGTCCGGTTCCCACCGCACGCCAACCGCAGCGCGCTAGCTCGACACCAAGTTTAGGTCGCCCCGCAGCTCGTCGCGGCGTTGACGCCAATCCCCTGCTTGGACAAAAAGTTCGCCATCCGGAATATGGCGTCGGTACCATCATCGGCGTCGAAGGCGACGACGACGACCGCCGCCTGTCCGTAACCTTCCCCGGCCGCGGCACCAAAAAATTCGTAGAACGCTACGCCCAACTCCAACAGCTCTAGTTCCTCCTTTGCCTTTTCTTTTTTTTGCGCTTTCGTAGTGCCGGGCTTTAGCCCGGCTCTTTCTTTTGTAGCGGCCCCGACCTGTTCGGGGGCACGCTCTTAGACTGGCGGCAGCTCAGTTGCCGCTTTTCCGGCACCGCCGCCAAAAACCGCCATCACCGCCGGACCCTCCGCCCCTCTTGTACCTTGAACCCCTTACACCCTTGTACCTCTTTCTTCCGCCCAAGTTGCGTCCCCGCCCGCCTCGCGGTACATTCTCTCTCGCACCTCAATCCCCACACGCGTTTCCGGCCCCATCTCTTCGCCGCCGGATTCGATCGGAGCGCCCGGGTGGCATCACCCCTCTTCCGCCGCAAGAACATTGATCAACTTATTTCTGATTGCGAAGGGGCCGAATTCCGCCTGAAAAAATCTCTGGGCTGGCTCAGTCTCACCTCTCTCGGCATTGGCGCCGTCATCGGTTCCGGCATCTTCACCATCGTAGGCACCGCCATTGCTGGCCAGAAATTCCAGACCTCCTCCATCCTCAACGCGCCTCTGTTGCAGTACCTCGTTCACCATTCCGCATCCTTCGGCCGTCCCGGCGCGGGCCCGGCCATCGCGCTCTCCTTCGTGTTGGTCGCCATCGCCTGCGGCTTCGCCTCGGTCTGCTACGCCGAACTCGCCGCCATGATTCCTATCGCTGGCAGCGCTTACACCTACACCTACGCCACCATGGGCGAACTCATCGCCTGGATCATCGGCTGGGACCTCATCCTCGAATACGCCGTCAGCAACATGGCGGTCAGCGTGGGTTTTTCCGCCCACATGGTTGACCTTCTCGATTGGTTCGGCGTACATCCCGACCCCAAATGGATTTCTCCGGCATATCTTCCCAGTGGCCTTCCGGACCTTGCCGGGAACATGATTTACGGCCCCGGTTGGCACTTCGGCTTCAACTGGCCCGCCTTCATCATCGTCATGCTGCTCACGGTGATTCTTGTTCGCGGTATCCGCGAGTCCGCGGAAACCAACAACATCATGGTGCTGATCAAGATCATCGCCATTATTGCTTTCATCACTTTCGCGTCGCGCTTCATTCACACTACCAATTGGCATCCTTTCGCGCCCAACGGCTGGCCGGGCATTCTCACTGGCGGCTCCATCGTCTTTTTCACCTACATCGGCTTCGACTCCGTCTCCACAGCCGCTGAAGAATGTACGAATCCGCAGCGCGACTTGCCGCGCGGCATTATCGCCACTCTCGTCATTTGTACGCTTCTCTATATCGGCGTGGTAGTTGTGCTCACCGGACTCGTCCGCTGGGACACCCTGGTCGACGACGCCGCTCCCGTCGTAAACACCCTCAAGAAACTCCACATCTCCGGACTGCGCCTTGTCGTATTGATCGGCGCGCTCATGGGCATGATCTCTTCCCTGCTCGTTTTCCAGATCGGCCAGGCTCGTGTCTGGTTCGCCATGTCCCGCGACGGCCTGTTCCCAAAAATCTTCAGCCATGTGCATCACCGCTATCTCACGCCAGATTTCTCCACTTGGGTCGCGGGATTTGTCGTGGGAATTCCCGCAGGCTTGCTCGATATCGGCACGCTGGGCGACCTAGCGAACATCGGCACGCTCTTCGCCTTCGCTCTCGTCGCTGCGGGCGTGCTCATTCTCCGCTATCGCGAACCAGATCGCCCCCGCCACTTCCGCGCTCCTGGCGGTCCTATCGCTCCGGTTGTCACCATCCTCACTTGCTTGCTTCTTATGGCTGGCTTGCCAATCATGAACTGGATTCGTTTCTTTGTATGGCTGGCCATCGGACTTGTGATTTACTTTTCCTATAGCCGCAAACGCAGTACGCTACGCATGGCGTCAAATTAACTCGCGAGGCGCGCGCAGCATGTCCCGAAGATGGCAACTTCAACTTCACAGCCTGTTCGTGTTTGCTTTGGCGCTTTCAACTTGCGCGCCGGGCGCCCGAGCCTGGGGCAACAACGCCAACAAACTCATCGTCAATCGCGCAATCGATACCCTACCCGCCGACTTGCGTCCGTTCTTTGACGCCAGCCGCGCCGAACTTCTCAATCACGTAAACGATCCTTTTGTCACCGTCGCAAAAACCCCCGCCGAACGTAAGAACCAATTTCTGTTTCTGGAAAAGTACGGCCGCTTTCCATTCGAACTGATTCCGCGTAACTACAAAGCCGCCGTCACCAAATTCGGCAGGTCCAAACTCGAATCGAATGGCCTGCTCCCATGGCAGATCGGCGTCTACAGCGCAAAACTCACTGAAGCCATGCAAACCGGGAAATGGGCCGACGCCAAACTCTACGCCGCCGTCCTGGCCAGTTACGTCGCTGCCGCACACGACCCCTTCAACACCACTGACAACATGGATGGCCACCTCAGCGCGCAAAATGGCATCAATGAACGTTTCGGCACCTCGCTCGTCGATCGCTATTCATCCTTTTTCTTCATGCGCCCCAATGACGCTACCTATATCGCCGATCCCACCGACCACGCGTTCGAAGCCTGCCTCAGTTCGCACAGTTGGCTCGAAACAATTCTCTACGCCGATCGCGAAGCCCGCCGCAACGTCAACGCTTACACAGACGAATACTACGACCACTTCTACAACCAAGCCGGCGCAGTCCTGATCCGCCAAATTTCCGACGCCGCCACCGACGTAGGCTCCTACTGGCTAACCTCCTGGAAAAACGCCGGCCAGCCCCCACTCCCCCACTAACATCAGCCTCGATATGCGCTGCCACCTTTGGAACCTACAACGCCCAGCTCTACTCCGTCATTCCGAGCAAAGCGAGGAATCTCTCTTGGTTTCTCTTGCCGTTGCATTTTATCCGCGGGCGCCCCGCGTGCCGCTTTCGCACGTGGGATTTTTCTCTTGTGTAGTGCCGACCTTGAGCCTGGGCTCTTTTTTTGTAGCGGCCCGACCGAATTGGGACGCGCCTTCGTACTGCGGCAGCCCTGCTGCCGCTTTTCCAGCTGGAATCACTCTATTCGCACGATTGCTTACCGCCGAAATGGCGATGACTTTCCTGTCTCTCAAAAACCCCGTCTACTCCACGCTCTCCACGCTAATCTTCCCCGGCCCATCCTGGCGCACCAACAACAAACTCTTCTCACCCTTTCCGAACCCGAGCAGCGTCTTTGCATCGACCGGCAAATTCTTCAACTCTCCACCGTCGGCATTCCAGTATGCGATGCCCACCGGCTGCATGCGAAAATCGTCCAGCTCCAGCCCTATCACTTTCATTCCTTCTGGAGCCATCGCCAATACAAAAATCGGATTCCCGCTGTTTCCCGATTTCTTCAGCATTTTGCCGGTGGCGCTGTCATGCAACTCAATCGTGCCCTCGGCCCCAGCCACCACAAATGTCTTGCCGTCTGAGGACAAACTCAAGTCGAATGGCTCAAGCAAACCAGCTTCCGCTGTGTACAGCAGCTTCCCTTTCCGGTCATACGCGCGAACGTGAGTGTCGCCGTCCGCAGCAACGATCAGATCGCCGCCGGGAGCGATCTTGATGCCGCTGGTATTGCCAAATTCAGTCGAGCCGGTCCACTGCAGCTTGCCACTCGCCACGTCCCAAAACTGCACCGGCGAGTGAATTGTTGCCGCGGCAAGAATCTCTCCGTCCACGGAGAAAGCCAGCGCCGCCACCTCGTCGTTCAGTTCGATTCGACGCCGTTCCGCTCCCGCTGCATCGAATACGACCACCGTACCGCCGTTTGACCCCAGCGCCAGCGCTTTCCGGTTGCATGCCACGCCATAAGGGCTGATGCGCCCGTTCATTTCGTTGATCGTTCGTCGCGTTCCCGATGGCAGAGACCACACGGAAACCTCATGCGCGCCCGCAACTCCCACCACGCTTTCGCCGCCTTCGCAGACCACGGCAAAGTCGATTTTCCCTGGCGCCTCCAGCTTCGCCAGCGGCTTCAAGGTCTGTCCGCAAATCGCGCTCGCCAAACTAAGCCCAACAGCCACCGCGAAGATTTTTTTCACAGCGTCTCCATGACTAATTCAAAGGTGGCACTCGCCGTCATCGCATTAGGCTGGTCTGTCAGCAGGATCGGCCGGACCAGTTCAACTGAAGGACAGTCGTCATTCATGTTCTTGGCCGGATCCCCTTTGAAAACCGGATCCGATCCGAAATACATCTGCGTCACCAGCGGCCTGTGTCCCGGCGCACTCACCAAAAAATGGATATGCTGGCAGGTTCGTGCCGGATAATGCCCGGGAATCACCGACTGAAAATCGTATTCGCCCTTCGGCCCGGCGATCAGATTCGCCCGATAGCTGTAACCGCTCAGGTCGTAGTGTCCTGAATGATTGGTCTGCCAGATTTCGATTTTCGCGCTGCTCAGCGCCTCGCCTCGCGTGTTGAACACGGCTCCCGCCACGCCCAGCGCCAAGCCGGGATCCCCCGCACCGCGCATCATCTTCGTATTCGGAGCACCCTTTTTATAGAATGGACCAAGCTGATCCATTGGTGTGGCCGGCCGCGCCATATTCTCCGGGCGCATCCACGCTTCCACTGCCGACGCCGGACTCAAGCCCGCGCCAAGCTTTATCACGCCAATGGCCATGCATTTGTAGAGAAGATCTCTTCGGCTGAGTTCCATGAATACTCCGATCGTTGCGCGGATTGTAGGGACATTCACGATAGTGGTCAACACAACCTTGAACTTATCGTTCCAAGGTCGCCCCTACTTCTGTAGCTCTTGTGTCTCTGCGACTCTGTGACATCCGTTCTCTTCGTTCCTCACCTGCTAAACTATCCCGGTGCGTTCCGATTCGGAAACCAGTCTGTTCCTCCGGCAACTGCCCAAGGCCGAACTCCACCTCCACCTCGAAGGCATGCTCCTGCCTCGCCGCGTTATGTCCCTGGCAAAAAAGTATGCAGTGCCGCTAGAACTGGACGAACTCGACTCCCGCTATAACTTGCGCGGCTTTTCTCAGTTCCTGGAACTATTCAAATGGGCCACCTCCTTCCTCCGCGAGCCCGATGATTATGCGCAACTGGCACAAGACGCGGCGACCGCTCTACACGAACAAGGCATCGTTTATGCCGAGATCACTCTCTCGGTCGGTGTAATGCTTCTGCGCAAACAAAACGTAGCCGCAAATTTTGTCGCCCTGCGCGAAGTCTTCGCCCGCAACCGCGCAGCAGGAACCGGTCCGCAAGTCCAATTTATTTTCGACGCCGTCCGCCAGTTCGGCCCCGCCCCCGCCATGGAAGTAGCGCGTCTGGCCGCGCAACTTAACAGCGAAGGTGTAGTCGCCTTCGGTCTGGGCGGCGACGAATTGTCGCTCGCTCTTTCCGATTTTCGCAAAGCCTACGAATACGCAGCCCAGCATGGCCTTTACCTCGTCGCCCATGCCGGAGAAACCGGCGGCCCCGAGCAAATCCAGGACGCCATCGACCTTCTCAAAGTCAAGCGCATCGGTCACGGCATCGCCGCCATTCGCAGTCCCGCGTTAATGAACACACTCGTCACTCGCAACCTCCCGCTCGAAATTTGTCTTACCAGCAACCTCCGCACCAACGCTCTCAATATCCAACTGAACTCGGCTCATTGCAGAATCTCGCTTCACCCGCTCGCCAAATTCTTCCGCCACGGTATCCCCGTCACGCTCTCCACCGACGATCCCGCCATGTTCCGCACTACCCTCCTTGAGGAATTCGCGTACGCCCTGCAAACCGGCCTTTCCCTCAACGATCTCGTCGCCATTAATCGCACTGCCTTCGAGCATGCGTTCCTCTCCGACTCCTCCCGCCAATCCTTCCTCGCTCGAGTCAACTCCATCTCCACGCCTTCCTGAATCGCCTCATGAACACCGGTTTGGCTGGCGGCACCTTGCCTATTGACCCGGGGGTGATCTGTCTGACGCGACTTCCTCCTTTTGCAGCGGCCGCCGTCCGCGGCGGGCTCTTTCTTTTTCCCTCAATGCCAGAATCTCCGCCCGCCAACTTTTCCCTTTCTCTCATTAACGCGCCGCCAACTTCCGGGCCGGATGCCTCTGTCCGCTGCCGCACACAACATTACGCTTGAAAGCCGCCACCATGCAGGCTAAACTCCGGCAAGTTTAATTCGGGCTTGGGCCAATCGACGGCGCGGTAGGCTCGGGTTTCTGACACTCTTTGTAGAAATTCTCCTCTTCGACGTCCACCTCGGTTCGCTCGATTATCCTAGCCGAATCTGTCTTATTTTGAATCGCGATCGAGTGACTTTGGCCAACCTGTTGTTCCCGCAATCGCCGGCATTTGAAGTGGAGGTTTTTGTGGAAACTGCCATTGGAGTATTTTCTAGTCGTGAAAAAGCCGAAGACGCCGTAAAGAGTCTGCTGGAGCATGAGGTCCCGGAATATCGAATCATCTACCTCACACGATCGGAGAGCGAAGCAAAAAGCATGGGAAAACGGCTTGGAGCCCGCCCGGGCGGCCTTGTCGAAGGCGCCGCAAGCATGCCCGCAGACGTTGCCGCCGCAACTGTCTTCACGATTACAGGAGTCGGTCCCGTTTTTGTCCTGGGTTCGGGCGCCGCGTCATTGATGGAAGGAGCCGGTACGGGGACCGGTGCCCCAATCGGAGCCGCCGACGATTCCCACGGCCCCGCGCCGTCCGATCAGCGTTTCTCACAAGAATCAGACTTTTTCCGCCGCGTCCTGAATGAAGGCTACTCTGTCGTCGTTGTCCGCACGGAGTCGTCCCAAATCGCCTCGACCGCTTGCAAAATCCTGGACCAACTCAGCTTAAGTATGAAAAGACCTGCGACCCCGAAAAGCGCTGTCAGTCTGCGTCAAGCGCATGGCGCCGTAGTTGCCGATATCGTCGGCAAGATCGCCCTCGCCGAAGGAACTGGCTTGCTTCGCGCTACGATTAACAATTTTCTTGAGCGCGGACACAATCGCATCGTGTTGAATCTGGAACGCGTCGAATTCATAGACAGCGCTGGGCTCGGCGAACTTGTGCGCAGCCATGCTTCCATTCGCAACCGCGGCGGCCAGCTCAAGCTCGTCAATCCAAGCGCAAACGTCCACCACCTGTTGAAGATTACGAAACTCGATCAAGTCTTCGCAATCGAACCCGACGAATATAGTGCCCTGCGATCTCTCCGCGAAGCTCCTGCTGCCAAGTCAGCAGGCTGAAGCACCCGGACAATCCGCGTTTCCCTCTCCCTAGTGAGCCGAACCTTCGCGGCACCTTTCTGCTTTTCTGTGCCGAATTGCGTTCGAGTCTTCCCGCACGCCTGCTCTTTCCTTCCCATCGGCTTTCTCCAATACGCCACGCGTCTTTCGCGTCTGGTATCCTTTCATGGATACATTTGCGGATGCTCATGGATAGCGTTTCATACTAACCGCTTCACAAAATAACGACGCTCGCAGTTCGGCTCCAAACAAATAGCCATGCCTGAAGATCCTCTCCTCGACTCCGTCTGGAACGCTCTACACACAGTCCACGCGCATTTCGCCTTACGAAATGGCCCAGCTGTCCGCTACCCGGCTGACGTGGTTCCCTTCGCCGCTATGGCGAACGCCGATCATTCTGACCTCTCGCCGCTCGCACAGTTGCTTGCGCCCGCTGAGCGCGTCTATCTAATAGGCTCTCAGCCGAAACCCGCAAAAAATCTCCAAGCCGGCCCGGCTCTCGATTGTTTTCAAATGCTCTTCCCCACAGCGCCGCACGCAAACGCCGCGCCAACCGACACGCCCATCCTGCGCATGACGTCCGCAGACGCGCCCGCAATGGTCGCTCTTACCGACCTCGCATTTCCTGGATTTTTTCGTTCGCGCACTCACGAAATGGGAACTTACTACGGCATCCGCATCAACGATGAACTCGTCGCCATGGCTGGCGAACGTATCGCAGTTCCCGGTTTTCGCGAGATCAGCGCAGTCGTTACGCACCCCGCGCACGCCGGCCGAGGCTACGCGACAGTGCTAATGAACCGCCTGCTGCAAGATCACGCCGCCGCGGGACTGAAATCTTTTCTACACGTCAGCGAACACAACTCCCGCGCCATCGCCATTTACAAACGCATGGGCTTCGTCATCCTCAGGTCCTTTGCCCTCTGGCCAGTCTCCGCAATCCCCTGACAAACTCAATTCGTGCATCCGAATTTTGTCCCGCCCCTTACCGGTGGCTCCAAATGGCCCCTTCTGCATTATCAGTAATCTAATCCAGGAACACTGCTAGAATACCCAAAGCCTTGAGGTCCGATGAGCTCTCCCGGCCAGTTATCGGTGCTGCGTTTCTATCAAGCTTCAGCTTTGGAGGCAGTGATGCGGCGTCCGTCTGAGCGATCCCTTTGGTATCTCATCAGTCTTACGTTGCTTGCTCTCTTGATTGTCGGCGTGGCCACTACCGGCTCCATGTCCCGCTACGCTGACAGCGTGCATCGCGTTTCTCATACCCGGCAGGTAGAGACTGCTGTGGAATCCATCCGCGCCGATCTGTACGCGGCCCAAAACGGATGTTTTGATTACGTTTTTGCAGGTCGGCCCGAGGGTTTGCAGCAACTGCAAAGTGCAGCGGACGCTCTTCCCGACCAGATCTCACAGCTTCGCTCCCTCGCGTCAGACAATCCTTCACAACAATCCTTGCTGTCCGCCTTGGAACCACTAATTCATCAACAAATCGCTTTCCTCCGGACTTCCGCAGCCATGAAGGACAAGGGCGGCAGTCCCGAACTTTTGCAGGAATTTGCCGGGCAAATCCAAACTCTGTCGCAACCGGCTTTCGCAAAATTGGAATCCATGCGTGCCGAGGAGCGGCGCCTGCTCGGCATGAGAACGTTTGTTTCCGATAAAACCTACGCTACGCAAAAACTGGTTCTTTCCATTTCTTTTGTGGTCGTACTTCTGTTCACCATTCTGAATTTCATCGAATTGATGGTGCAGCTGCACGAACGCCGCAACGCCGAACAAGTCGTTCGACGCTTAAGTGGCAAAATTCTTCAGGTCCAGGACGAAGAGCGCCGCAAACTTGCTCGTGACCTGCACGACGGCATCGGCCAGATATTCGCGGCCCTGAAAATGGAACTCGTTCAGCTGACGCGGTCGGATTCCCACTCCAAAATCCTCGCCAACGCAATCGAACTCGTAGATGAAGGGATCAACCAGTCCCGCACCATCTCTTATCTCCTGCACCCCCCGATGCTCGACGAAATAGGTTTCTGCGCCGCCGCCCGATGGCTGGTGGACGGCTTCTCGCAACGCAGCAAAATCGCGGTCACTCTCGATGTCCCCGACGGCCTCAAGCTGCCAAAGGAGCTGGAACTCACTCTGTTCCGTGTTTTGCAGGAAGGGCTCACCAACATTCACCGCCATTCCGGCAGCGACAAAGCCGAAGTGGTGGTCGCCGCCACTCCTAGAACCATCATTATGACCGTCACCGATCACGGCAAAGGAATTCCCGCTTCCGTCCTAGCAAATTTCAAAACCAGCAAATCTCCGGCGGGGGTTGGTCTTGCCGGTATGCGCGGCCGTGTCGCCGATATTGACGGAAAATTGGAACTGGAATCCTCCAGCATCGGCACCATCCTTCGCGTAACCATACCGCACACGCACGTTCCTCAACCCCCTCGCCCTTCTTCCACCGCTCCCTCCCTCGACGGAGCCCAGCCGCCGTCAACTACGTCCCAGGAAGCGCGCCGCACCGCTTCGCTCAACTTTCGCACCCTCAAGCCGCTGTCGTAAGCTCCTTTGGCCGCCCGATCACTAACAAGGTTCTTAATACTTTCTACCCTGTATCCAGTATTGCCACCGTATGTAGGCCAGCCTACCGTTGAGGACGGCCTCCCCTCTCAGATATGTCCCGCACGAGGTGCCTTATGATGAAGCGAGTTCTAGTCGTGGACGACAATGAGGTCATTCGCCTGATCGTCAGGTCTGCCCTCGAAATGCATACGCCATTCGTCGTTCAGGAAGCCGTGGACGGTGTGGACGCAATCGAGAAAGCCGACACCTTCAATCCCGACTTGGTCGTGATGGATCTCGCGATGCCCCGAATGAGCGGGCTGGATGCCACTCGTAGCTTGAAACAGTCTCACCCTCCCACGCAGGTGGTTCTTTTCACTTTGCACAAAGACTCAATCACCGACTCTGACGCCAATCGCGCTGGGGCCGCCGCCGTAGTGGCAAAGTCCGACGGGCTCGAAACTCTGCTCCACGAAGTCCAACACCTGCTGCCCATTCACTAGGCTTCTCATTCGCGCGGAGCGTTGTGTTTGTGAGATGACTTCTAGTCGCAGCTGGGATTGTCGGCAAAAATCCCGCTGCCGAGCATCCCAATCAGGAACCTCCCGCAGTTCGAGAATTTCGTCAGAACCGGATCATTTTGTAGTGAGTCCGGAGCCACGGTTCTGGCTCCGTTCAGATTCTGGCGTTCCGCAATGACTGCGCTTTCCCATTTCGCCAGGTTTGCAAACTGCGTGTTCAGCAGCTGCAATGCATTGCGGTCCGCATTGGTCGACGCAGCGATCGTTGTTTGCTGCAGGCTTTCCTGTACGCGTTCGTGATAGACCTGCGCCCACGAATCGTCCACCGCCAAACCAAACTTCACCAGCGTTCCCAGCGTCCCCTTCCATTCCTTCATTTCCGCCACTGTTGAGATTGCAGAGCTCGCGAAATCCTTTGACAGCCTTGCGCTGTCTTGTGGAGAGCCCGCATCGAAATCTGTATCAGGGATTGTCAGTGCAACCTGGTTCGGCCCGACTTTTACCGATCCGTTGGTAATCTGCGCCACAGTTTCGACGTCAATGTAGGAACGTCCATTCACCTGTAAGACCGCTACATTCGTGCTTTTCCCATTGATGAACAATTTTTTATCTGGCGCCCGCTGCGCGAACAGCACTCCGCCCAGCAGCACGACAAACCCTGGTATCGCAAATCCAAATACCGCTACTCTTCTGATATTGAGGTGTCTTTTCATGATGTTCCTTCTCTCGGCAGCTTTTGCGTACGCTGCGGACGCTCGAAAGTTCCCGGTGCCTAATTTTCGATTGCCCTTTCACTTTGCAAGTGCGGGGAAGACTCCCGCTATTGAATTTAGATGAAAACACAACGTAGCCAGGCTGTGAGAAAAATTTTCGCTTTCGCTTCCTGCAAGGTCTGGGCGATTTTGTCATCGGTGCTAAGCAGCGCAGACAAGGGTGTTTTACCTCTGTTTCCCGGCGCGCGGCGTTTCTTGTGCAGGACTCCATCAAGACTTCGGCGTACTTCAGATCCAAAGGATTGGCGCCAGGTCCTTTCTACCTCAGCGATTCCTGCCCCTTTTTGATCTTCGTAGCAACGCAATTCTCGTCCCGCACTCTTTCACTCTTTGCGCCAAAAACTCTCAAGAAAGTGAACCACTAACTCCTTTCTTTTCAGTCTCCGCGTCTTATCTTTTCTTCGCTTTTCTTACCCTTGCAGAAATAAGTCCTTTAGTTGGCTACTCATACGAATAATACCGGGTCCCTCCATAGTTCCTACTCCCAGTCTTCGCTCTGCGCTCGCCAACCGGCCGCGTTTGGCCGGGGTGTCTCCGCGGCGTCCCTTTCGTTCGCTCTCCGCCTTCGAGTCCTTTGCTTCCTCCGCCTCATTAACCGCATCGTTCCTCCTTTGTGCTGCTCCTCCGCTCTCGGTGCGCTCTGTGACTCTCTCGCATCCCTTCCGAAGCTTCGTGCTCCTGATATACTTTCGGCATGAAAGCTCACGTTTGGGTTATGCCGAAGCGCACCGTTCTCGATCCGCAGGGTCAAACCATCCAACACGCTCTTTCCGGGCTGGGCTACACCGCGATTACCGACGTACGCCAGGGCAAATTCTTCGTTCTCAATCTCGATGGCTGGTCGCGCGACGAAGCCCAGCAGCAGCTCGAGAAAATTTCCAAGGAAGTCCTCACCAATCCGGTCATCGAGGAATACCGCTTCGAGATCGTGGACTAGGCTGCTTCTCCCGCTCCTACTCCGTTCCCTTCTCCGGGTTCGTCACTCCGCCTGCCCCGCTCTTGGCGGGGAGCGTAGCGACCGAAGGTTCCGACCTTGTCGGAAGGAATCTCTCTTCCTCCGTTTCCGGCGCGCAATTTCCAATGCCACATCAGCCTCTCTTTCAAATTTCCGGCCTTTTTGACTCACATGCTACGCTTCTAGAGAAAGACCTTTTAGGAGAGCTGCCGCATGTGCGGAATCGTGGGCTACATCGGGCCCAAAAAAGTTGTTCCCGTCATCATCGAAGGGCTGCGCAAACTCGAATACCGCGGTTATGACTCCGCCGGAATTGCTGTCGTGGACGCCGCGGGCAAACTGGAAATTCGCCGCGCTTCCGGCAAGCTGCGCAATCTGGAAGAAGTCATCCAGAAATCCCCAATCAATGGTAGTGAAGGCGGGGGAATTTACGGCATTGGCCACACCCGCTGGGCCACGCATGGCCGCCCCACGGAAGAAAACGCGCATCCGCACCGCGATTGCTCCGGACAAGTCGTCGTCGTGCACAACGGCATCATCGAGAATTATCTGGAACTCAAAGAACAGCTGCAACGCGAAGGCCACAAATTCGTCACCGAAACCGACACGGAAATCGTTGCACACCTCGTTGAGAAAAATCTGCAAGGCAGCGGCACCGGTAGCGGCAAAATTCCTCTCGAAGAAGCCGTTCGCAAATCGCTCAAGCAACTGCGTGGAATCTACGCGCTGGTTTTTCTGTCGACCAGCGATCCGGACAAAATTGTTGCCGCGCGGCTTGGTCCGCCTGCGGTGGTTGGCCTGGGCGAAGGCGAATATTTTGTCGCCAGCGACATTCCCGCGCTGCTCGAACACACTCGCAACATGTTTTTTCTCGCCGACGGCGACATCGCCGTGCTTACCAAGAACGGCGTCCGCGTCATGGACCACGACGGCAAGACCGTCGAGCGCAAACCGCATCACGTCGCCTGGGATCCGATCATGGCGGAAAAAGGCGGCTACAAGCACTACATGCAGAAGGAGATTTTCGAACAGCCGCGCGCCGTTCGCGACACTTTTCTGGGACGCATTTCGCAGGACACCGGAAAAATCTATCTCGGCGAAATGGGCCTTACCGGGCAGCAATTTCGCGAGTTTGAAAATGTGCGCATCGTGGCGTGCGGCACCAGCTGGCACGCCGCCTTAGCTGGAAAATTTATGATCGAGCGGCTGGCGCGCCTGCCGGTCGAAGTGGACTACGGCAGCGAGTTCCGCTATCGCGATCCGATTCTGGACGCGAAAACCTTAACGGTGTGCATCAGCCAGTCAGGAGAAACCGCCGACACCATCGCCGCGCAGCGCGAAGCAAAACAAAAAGGTTCGCCCACGCTCGCGATCTGCAACGTACTCGGCTCCATGATTACGCGCGAAGCCGCCGGAACAATTTTGACGCACGCCGGCCCGGAAATTGGCGTCGCTTCGACCAAAGCATTCACCGCGCAGCTCACGGCGCTGGTCTTGCTGGCTGCGTTTCTCGGAGAAGTTCGCGGAGCACTCACCGGCGACGCGGCCAAAAGTCTTTTGCAGGAATTCATCACCATTCCGCACAAGATTGAAACCATTCTCCAGGCCGATCGCACTGGCTTCTACGAAAATCTCGCGCGGCAATTTTTCCGCTGCTCGGATTTTTTGTATCTCGGGCGCGGCATTCACTACCCGATCGCTTTGGAGGGCGCGCTCAAGCTGAAAGAAATTTCGTATATTCACGCGGAAGGTTATCCGGCCGGCGAAATGAAGCACGGCCCCAACGCGCTGATCGACGAAAATCTTCCGGTAGTAGTTTTAGCGACCCGCGACGACAACGATCCTGCTTCCGTCACGCTGTACGAAAAAAGCGTGTCCAATATCAAAGAAGTGAAAGCCCGCGACGGCATCGTGATTTCCATCGTCACGCAAAACGACCATCTCGCTCGCGAAGCGTCCGATCATTTAATCGAATTGCCGCCCGCGCCAGAACTGCTGGTGCCGCTCCTCGAAATCATTCCTCTACAATTGCTCGCATACCACATAGCCGTCCGACGCGGCTGCGACGTAGACCAACCGCGCAACCTGGCCAAGTCCGTTACGGTAGAATAGTCTTAACTGATGCTTACCATAACCTATTCTGGACGGTCGGCTACCGACCTGGGCTATCTGCTGCACAAGAATCCGTCGCGAATTCATACAACGGAGTTGGCGTTTGGCAACGCGCATGTTTTTTATCCTGAAGCAACGACCGACCGTTGCACGGCCGCGCTGGTCATGGAGATTGATCCGATCGGACTGGTGCGGAATCGCCGCGGGCCCAGCGGTGAAGGACGTTCGCTTGAACAGTATGCGAATGACCGGCCGTACACCGCATCGTCGTTCCTAAGCGTTGCGATTGCCCGGACATTCAGAACAGCAATGGCGGGTAAGAGCAAAGAACGGCGGGAGTTGGCCGATTCGCCGATTGCGCTGGAGGCGCGAATTGCAGCGCTTCCCTGCTGCGGTGGCTGAGCGCTGCTACGAAAACTGTTTGAACCCCTGGGCTACGAACTGTCTACGTTACAACTTCCGCTGGACGAAAGGTTTCCGGAGTGGGGTGCAGGCAGATACTTCAGTGTCATGCTTAAGTCGAATGTTCGCCTGAAAGATCTGCTGAGCGGGAACTGATCGCACGGCGTTACTTGAGACACCAGAAACATCTGGTCAACGATGCTCTGGAGCAGTTGCTGGGAGGCGGCCGCGAGTACCTGAGAATTATCTACGGTCCGGAATACCTGTTGCCTGGAAACCTGGAGCGCTTGCGGTCGCGAGCTGTTTCGACGAAGCGGTCGCTCGCCTTGCGTGAGTTTGCGCTTGGTGTTGAGGCGCTGGAACGTTTTGTGAGAAAAGGGCCGCTTCGGCGGGTACATGGGTGTGTCTTTGCAGTGTTGGCTCTGGAGAGCGAGCCTGTTGACCCAAGGCTATAGCTCGATTCGTTGGCCGTTCTGATGCAGATAGAACGAGCGGGTTTCGGTAGAATGCAGATATGCGCAATCGGCTGACAATCCGAATACACTTTGTCCTGTTTATTCTGGCGAGCATCTTCAGTACTTCCAATCGCGCGCAGACGGAGGGGAGTGGGACGGCGGAGCTGCGGGAGGTGAAGAGTGATGGGCAGAAGAAATTGACGGAGGGGCAGATTGCTGGGCTGACTGGGCTGCAGGCTGGCTCGCAGGTGGGACGGGAGGATTTGCAGAAGGCGGCGGACAAACTGGTGGCTTCGGGCTTGTTCGCTGCGGTGAAGTACGATTTTAAGACTCGTGCTGAAGGGCTAACGCTTAGTTTTCATGTGACGGAGTCGCCGCGAGTTCCAGCTTATTACGATAATTTTCCTTGGTTTGGGGATTCGGAATTGAATGATACGATTCGCGCGCAACTTCCCTTTTTTGATGGGACGCTGCCAGAGGGCGGAAACGTCGTGGATGTTGCGGCGGATGCGATTCACGGGCTTCTTGTCGCGCACAAATTGGATTTGTCGGTTCAACATCAAGTAGTTGGCAATCCGCTGGGCGATGGAAATATTCAGCAATTTACCGTGGAAGGCGCTGGTCTGAAAATTGCGAGTTTGAGTTTTAGCGATGCGGCGCTGGCAACAAATCCCGTGGTGCAACAGCACCTCGCGGAAATTAATGGCAAGCCGTATTCGCGTACCACGATTGATGTTTTTCTGGCCGAGCAGATTCGTCCGGTTTATTTGCGGCAGGGATACTTGAAAGCGAAGCTGGGGCCGCCGGAAGTGCGGCTGTCCGGACCGCCGACTGCGAAGTTGCCGGAAGAACTTCCGGTTTATGTTCCGGTGCTTGCCGGGGACCTCTATCACCTTGGCGATGCGCAGTGGTCAGGCAACAATGTGATTTCATCCATTGCGCTGGATTCGTATTTGGGATTGAAAACGGGCGCTGTCGCCAATGGAATGGAAATAGAAGCGGCACTGGAACAGATTCGCGAGGAGTACGGGAGGCGCGGCTATCTGGATGCGACGGTCCAGCCGGAGACTTCATTCGACGATACGAGGCACACGGTTTCGTACAAGATTGCGATCGCGGAAGGCAAGCAATATCACATGGGCGGCTGGGTAGTAACCGGAATTTCCAGCAACGCGGAGTCGCGGGTACGCACGACATTTCCGATCGCTGCCGGCGACGTTTTTGACAAAATAAAATATGAAGATTTCCTGGTGCAATTGCAGAGTCATTCAAAAGACATTTTCGGTGAGCTGCCGGTTCATTATGACAACGTAGGGCACTGGCTGCGCGCGGATGCCGGCAAAGGGATTGTGGATGTGCTGCTGGATTTTAAGTAGGGCTTGAATAGGGCGAATGCTGTACACGAGTAAACCACTACGTGCGATATACTTCCGGCGATGAGTTCCTTGATACAAATTCGCAAGCAAGAATCGGGGGAAACCGACGCAGCGCGCAAAGAAGCGGAGTTGCTGGCGCGACTGGCGGAGCTTCCTTCCCTGGTGATTGCGGTTTCGGGCGGGGCGGATTCCGCGTATCTGGCTTGGGCTGCGCATCAGGCGCTTGGCACACGCGCGCTTTCGGTAACGGCGATTTCGCCAAGCTATTCCGGGTACGATCGAGCGGAGCTGGAAAAGTTTATTGCGGACACTGGAGTGCGGCACGAATTTGTCGAAACGCATGAAATGGAAAATCCGGCGTATCGCGCGAATGCCGGCGACCGCTGCTACTACTGCAAAGATGAGCTTTTTAATGTGCTCGATGAATTGGCGAAAGCGCGAGGATTCGCTGCGGTTGCTTACGGCGTGAATGCGGACGACACGAGCGATTTTCGCCCGGGGCAGCGGGCGGCGGCAGAACATCAAGTGCTTGCGCCGCTGCTGGACGCGAACATGAACAAAGCGGACATTCGCGCGCTGTCGCAGCGTGCGGGATTGCCGACTTGGGATCGCCCAGCGTCGGCGTGCCTTTCTTCGCGATTGCCGTACGGAACTGAAGTAACGCCGGAACGGCTGTTGCTGGTGGAAAATGGCGAAGCCATTTTGCGGGAATTGGGATTCCGGCAATTTCGCGTGCGGCTGCACGACAAGCTGGCACGTATCGAAATCGCTGCCGAGGAATTGCCCCTGGCGATGACTGCGGAAATGGGAGCGACAATTTCACGGCGGTTCAAGGCGACGGGTTTTCTCTATGTTGCGTTGGATTTGGAAGGTTACCGGCAGGGGTCGCTGAATGCGGCGTTGCGTGAGCGGTAGCCGGACCCTGTTAGCTCGGGGAACATCGAGAACGTTTGGCTCGTATCTTATTGTGAAGGGCATTTGTTAGGCGCCCTTACCGGCCGTTCTTGGGTCGCTGGTGGCCGCGGAAGGTGCAACCAATAAGAGAATTTTGGTAAGAGTGCATTGGGCCACAGTCGAAGGAAAGAGGGCTTGAATCGGACGCCCGGGCAAGCTGGTGCGCGGCATGGTGCGCACCTACGTAAGGGCTAGCGCCAGTGTGGGCGGAGGAAAAATGATTCGCAGATGCAGCCTGAAGATCGTGGCGCCGGTTTTTGCCACGGCATTGTTGATTGCGGGATGCGGGGCGGGCCCGGCCTCTAACGGATCGTTCGACCGCACTTACACGGTGAGCGGTCCCATTCGCCTGGATCTTTCCAATGCGAGCGGGCAAATTCACATCAAGGGAACTTCGGGCAACACAGTTCATATTCATGGCGACGTGCACGCACGGGGATTTCTTTTCAACAATCCGGAAAGACAAGCTCGCGAGCTTTCGGCAAATCCGCCGATCGAGCAGAGACCGGACATTATCCGAGTGGGCAAGAATTTGAGCGATCTGAACGGTGTTTCGATCGACTACACAATCGACTTGCCGCGTAACGCGGAGGTCGCGACAAAAGTTGCCTCGGGTTCACAGACGATCAGCAATTTGCAGGGGCCGGTGAAGATTGATTCGGCTTCGGGGACGATCGAAGTGAGCAAGATCGAGCGGTCGGTGCAGGTGAATTCAGCGAGCGGATCGATTCGGGCGCAGGAGTTAGGCGACGACCTGCATGCAGCGACAGCTTCGGGAAATATAACTGTTGCGAATGTGAAAGGCGACATACGGATCCACGGAATTTCCAGTTCGATGAATATTTCGGGGCCGGGCGCACGAGTGGAAGCGGCGACGACCAGCGGCACAGTTGAAATTTTGGGCGCTGGAAATGACGTGAACGCGAGTTCGGTATCCGGTCGCGTTTCCGTGCACGGAAATCCTTCCGGGAACAGTTACTGGAATTTGAAAACAACTTCCGGAACGGTCGAAGTCGGGGTGCCGGCTACGGCGAATTTCCATCTTTCGGCGCAAGCGGTGTCTGGAGATATCAACGCGGGAATTCCCATCGTAATTGAAGACCAGGACAAACATAGCTTACGCGCACGAGTAGGAAATGCCGGTGGGCGGGTGGAGATTCATACCATCTCTGGCGGAATCAGGGTGGAGCCCGCTTCCTAATTTCAGGGATCGCGATACAATCCAGGCCATGAGCAGCCGGCGCATCGTCGTCGCAGCAGTATTGTGGTTTGGCTGCGCGATATTTCCTACGCGATCGGGTGCGCAGTCCCCCGCCAACACGCCAAAAACCAGCGGAAAACAAAGCGTGAGAGAAAAGAAAGCGGCACAAAAACAGGCTGCCGCGAAGCCGCTGTCGCCTGCCGAGGAACTACAGAAAGCCATCAGCGACGCGGGAAATGACCGCGCAGCGCTGGTGAAAAACCTGCAAGGATACCTGGATAAATATCCCGACGCTCCGGAGCGCCCGCAGATCTATCGCGCACTGGTGGAAGCGTGCATGCAATTTCACGACGATGGGTGCGCGACGAATTATGCGGAGCGAATTGTTTCGCTGACGCCTGAAGACAATTCGATGGCGCTGCTGGCGATCCAGCTGCTCGAACGGGCTGGAGATGGGGAGTCGGTGCGGCGAGCGGTGACTTATGCAACGCGCGTGTACGAATCCGTAAAAAGTTCTCCGATCGCGGACAAATCGCCGCGGGTGTCTGTGGAGGAGTGGGAAAGCCAGAAGATACGGGACGAATCAGCGATGCTGGCGCTGCGTGGAAGACTGGAAGTGCGATTACAGGCCAGCATCACGGCGAGAAGAGATTTCGAGAGCAGTTATGCGCTGTTGCCGAATGCGAGCGCCGCGCTGAGGCTGGGCGAGTTCGACGAGCTGGCAAAGGACTACAAGGGCGCCGCCACGGAGTATGCTCGCGCATTCGCGCTTTCCGATACCGCGACGAAATCGGGAAACCGGCGCGAGATACGCGAAAAACTGGGAAACGCGTGGCGGCTGGCGCACGGCAGTGACGCGGGATTGGGAGATTTCCTCCTGAAGACCATTGACGATGTGACGGCGTCGGCGGCCGCGCCACACGTTAAACGCAATGCCGGGGCTAAAGATGCATTTGCATTCGTGCTGCGCCACGCGCCGGATGGAGCGGCATATCCGGTGGCGGCGCAAAAAGGGAAAGTGCTGGTGGTCAATTTCTGGGCTACGTGGTGTGGGCCGTGCCATGCGCTGGAACCGATTTATGAGAAGTTGGCGGCGCGTTATGCGGGCAACGGGAGCGTGGTGTTTCTTTCCGCGAATTGCGATGAAGACGAATCGCTGGTGGCGCCGTATCTGGCTGAAAGGAAACCGCGTTCGAACGAAGTATTTGCCGATGGGTTAGAGGAATTGTTCGCGGTGGAGTCGTTTCCCACGTTGTTGATTGTGGATCGCGAGGGGAAAGTGGTGTTTCGTGCGAACGGATTCGATCCGGAGACGATTGAGCAAGAGTTGGGCGAGGCGATTCAGCAGGCGGCACATTAATTCTAAGAAACAAGCTAAGAACAAGGGAAGAGCATAGAAGATAACGCGGAGACGCAGAGTACGCAGAGGGAGCGCGGAGAAAACTGGGAACGAGCCTTACGAAGTCGGGACGGAGCGGGAACGCGCGGGAGATTGGGAGATCACTTCTTGGGCGGCCAGAATTGTGTTGGCATGGATGCGGATGGTGTCTTCGACGTGGCGGGCATAGCCGCCGGCTAATGTTGTGGCCATGGGAATGTTGCGGGTGCGCGCCAGTTGAAATACGCCTTTGTCGCGCGATTTCAGGCCGGATTTAGTGAGGCGCAGGCCGCCTAATTGATCTTCGCAGAAAGGGTCGGCGCCGCCTACGTAGAAAAGAATGTCGGGGGGAAAATCGTCGAGGGATTTTTCGACCGCGGGTAAAAGTATGGCGAGATATTCTTCGTCTTGCACGCCGTCGTCGAGATGCAAGTCCAGATTTGAGGGCGGCTTGTCAGCTGGGTAGTTGTGTTGCTGGTGGATGGAAAGAGTGAAGACAGAATCGTCGTTGCGGAAAATGTGGGCAGTACCGTTGCCGTGATGAACGTCGGTGTCCACGACGATGGCTCTCTTGATGAGTTTGTCGTGTTGCAGACGCCGGATGGCGATAGCGACGTCATTTATCGCGCAGAAGCCTTCGCCGTGATTGGCGTAGGCGTGGTGGAAGCCGCCGGTGAGGTTGCTGGCAAAGCCGTCGCGCAGAGCGAGTTGTCCGGCGAGAATAGTACCGCCTGCGGCAAGCCAGACGGCCTCAGCCAATTGCGGCGAATACGGAACTTCTAATTTCATTATTTCGCTGGCGGTGAGCGTGCCATTTTTTAATTTTCCGACCCAGTCAGAAGTGTGGACCCGGAGGAGGTCTTCGTCGGAGGCGCGGCCGGGTTGAACGATGTCGTCGGAACTGGCAATTTTTTCGCTGAGGAGAAGTTCATAGAGCAGGCGGAATTTTTGCGATGGGAAAACGTGTGGGCCGAGGTTGAGATCGTAGCGCGGATGATAGACGAGCTTGAACGGGAGCATGGGATAGATCGCAAAAAACAATCTTACGAATGCAGTGGGTGGCCGCGCAAGTGACCTCGAACGTCAAGCCCGGACAAGGGGGTGCGAGCATGCTGCGTCCTACAACGCCGCACTTCTACATCTTGTCTGGCGCTTCGATTCCCAGCAGCGAAAGCGCTTTGACCAGCTGCCGCTCGACTACTTCCGTGAGCCTTAGCAAAAACGCACGCTTCTCCGCGTTACTCTCCGACAAAATATGGTGCTTATGATAAAAATTGTTAAACGCCTGCGCCAACTGAAACGCGTATTTCGTCACGAACGCTGGCTCCTGTGCGCCAATTGCCGCGTCGCTCGCATAGTCCAACATCTCGGCTTGCAGCAGTAATTCCCACAAGCCAGCCCCTTCTGCTCCGGATAGAAGTTTCGCCGCTGCCTCGGCACTCACCATCTCAACCGTTGCTTCCGTCCCCTTGCGCTGGATTCCGCGAATCCGCACTACCGCATACTGGCAATACGGCCCCGTTTCTCCCTCGAAACTTAACGCATCCTCAAAATCAAACGCGATAATCGTATTGCGCGTGAACTTGAGCAGAAAAAATCGCAATGCTCCGATGGCAATTTGATGCGCTGTCGCCGCTTTCTCGGCATCAGACATTTCCGCGTGTCGCTTGGTCACTTCCGCCAGAGTAGCCGCTTCCAGCTTGGCGATCAGGTCATCGGCCTTCACGCCGAATCCCTTGCGCCCACTCACCTCGACATATGGCTTCTTGGCATCCTCTTCATTCAACTCGTAACCAAGTTCAGCTGCGCAGCGCGGCGTCAGCGCCACAATCTCATATGAAAAATGAATCGAATTTGCGGCAGCTTCCGCATGCCCCAGCCCGCGCAACCCTTGCGCCACCACGTCCTGCAAATACGATTGCCGGGTATCAATCACGTTGTATACGCGCGCAGCTGGCTCGCCAAAGTGCGGCGCAGCAGGATCATCGGCATCCGTAGTTGTTGTCCACACCGCCTCGCCCGCAGGCGCATCCATCCACCTCTTATAGTGAAAATCCTTGCCTAACAAGCCGAATTTCCAAAGCTGGTAGGCAATATCCTTTCCAACGTAAGTCACCGTTCCATTCGAACGCACGATAATCTTGTCCTGCATATTTTCATCGTCGTCCGTCTTTCCCGTATCCTCCGGGCTGTTCCTCTCTGCGACCTCGGTTTTTTCTTCCTTTTCTGCACGCATGATCCAGCAGCCGGCCATTTTTCCGCTGGTCGCTAGTTCAATGGTTCCAGCGTTTTTCAATTTCGCGAATGCGGCGTCCCAGAACTTCAAATGTAGAATCTCGCTTTCCCGCGCGAGCAATTCGTACGAAATTCCCAGGCGCTTCATGGTGCGCAAATGAAACCCCACGATGGCGTCGGCGATAACCGTGCCCATCTCCGCCGCTTCGCCATGACCCTCTTCAATCGCCCGTAACGTTGCGGCGCGCAACGCCGCGCCCTGCGCCTTGTCCTGCTCATAAAATTGCGTAACCTTGGCGTAGAGATCCCAGCACAAATAATCGAATCCCAGCTGTGCAGCAAGCGTTCGAACTTCCGACACGCTCTTCTTTTCCATGTGCTGAAATCCAATCACCACGTCCGCCACTTGCACGCCAGTATTATCAATGTAGTTCTGCACCTGCACCCGCTCGCCCGCGTCGCGCAAAATCCGCGCAATCGTATCCCCCAGCACCGCATTTCGCATGTGCCCAATGTGTGCCGCTTTATTCGGATTAATACTGGTGTGCTCGACGATGACTTTTTCGTTCTTCGCGGTGCCTCCGCGGATCTCCGTGTTCTCAGCGGCGAAGTTTACTCCGATCCGTTCGGGGCGTAGTCTTTTCTCTTCGTTTTGCGCGTTCGCCCAAAACGCCGCGCGATCGAAAAATACGTTCAAATATCCCGCTCCGGCCACCTCAATTCGCGAAACACCAGCCACCGCTGGCAGCCCGTTAGCAATCTCCTGCGCAATCTGCCGTGGCGCACGCTTTAGCCGTTTCGCCAACTCAAAACAAACCGGCGATGCCGCTTCACCCATCTCCAATTTCGGCGGCTTCTCCAGCGCGATGGCGAGCTCCACGCCGTACTTTTCGCGGATATGTCCGGTCAGGACTTCCTTCAGCCTTTGCAGCAGAATTAGGTACACGTCGCCTCAATTTTCAAGGGGATAAGAAAAAGCCAGTATAGGGAATGCGCAACAAGCGGTCAAAACGGTGCAACTGCCTGGCTCCGCTTTGTTCGTGGTTTGACACTGTTTTCTGCCGCCGATAGTATCAACAAGGAACGATTCGGTTATCGTTTGTCAAAACTGATGAAAGTTGCTTACTTCGATTGCTTCAGCGGGATCAGCGGCGACATGACGCTCGGCGCGCTCGTCGACGCCGGCTGCGACCTTGCCTTGGTCCGCTCGGGCCTGCAGGGTTTGCAAGTTCCAGGCTGGACGATTTCTTCTGAAAAAGTTTGGAAAAACGGCATGTCAGCGACGTTTGTCACTGTTAAGACGGAAGACCAGAGCACGCATCGTAGCCTCTCGGCAATTCTGGAGATTTTCGACAAATCGCACCTGCCCGATTCGGTCAGAAAGAACGCGTCTGGCATTTTTCGCAAGCTTGGCGAAGCCGAAGCCTCGGTCCACGACGTTCCGCTGGAGAAAATCCATTTTCATGAAGTTGGCGCAGTGGACGCCATCGTGGACATCGTTGGCGCCTGCATCGGGTTCGAAGCGCTGGGCATCGAAAAATTCGCGTGCTCGCCGCTCAATGTTGGCGGTGGCACCGCAAAAATGGCCCACGGTATTTTGCCGGTGCCCGCTCCGGCCACCGCGAAATTATTGCAGGGCAAGCCGACTTATTCGAACGGTGTGCAGCGCGAACTGGTCACGCCGACTGGCGCCGCAATCGTTGCCACGCTCTGCGACACTTTTGGGCCACAGCCTGCGATGCGCGTGTCTGCTGTTGGGTATGGCGCGGGGGCCGCCGATCTCGAAGGACAACCCAACGTGGTTCGAATCATGATCGGCGAGGCGGCGGAAAAGACCGTTCCTGGTTTCGACGAAGAAATTTCGGTAATCGAAGCAAATTTTGATGACATGAATCCGCAAATCTATGGGTATTTTCAAGAAAAGGCGCTGGCCGCGGGAGCGCTTGATGTTTACACAACTCCGGTGCAGATGAAGAAAAATCGCCCTGGCACTTTGCTTACGTTGCTTTGCAAGCCGCAGGATACGGACGCTTTAATGTCGCTGATCTTCTCCGAAACGACCACTTTCGGCGCGCGCGCCTACACGGCGCAACGGCGGACGTTGCCGCGCGAATCGGTTAGCGTGCACACACAATTCGGCGACGTGCGCATCAAACTCTCTCGTGTTAACGGCCGCATCTTGCACGTCGCGCCAGAATTCGAGGATTGCCGGAAACTGGCCGTCGAAAAAAATGTCCCATTGCAGCGCGTAATTGGCGACGCTCTTCGTGCCTACCGGGGAGGGTCGTAATTTCGCGTCGTGTGGCCGCACAAATTTGCTGGACACACTTTGGTTTTCGACAGACTGAGCAGCAAAGACGGAAAAACTGATAACTCAAAATGCCTGCCAAACCCAAATTTTATCTGACCACGCCGATCTACTACACGAACGGTCTGCCACACATCGGCCACACGTACACCACGGTGATCGCGGATGTGATTCGCCGTTACAAACGCATGCGCGGGTACGAAGTTGTGATGACGACCGGCACCGATGAACACGGCGTCAACGTAGAACGCGCCGCAAAAAATGCCGGCGTGCCGGAATCCGAATTTGTCGCGAAGATGGCCGACGCCTGGCGTGCGCTGTGGGAGGAACTGGGACTTTCGGCCGAAGAGTTTGTGCGTACTACCGACCTGCGCCACGTTCGAACGGTGCAGTGGCTTTTCAAGCTATGCCGTGAAAACGGTTACGTTTACAAAGGCCATTACACGGGCCAATACTGCATCTATGACAACGCTTTCGTGAATGAGGCCAAGCCCGGCGACAATTGTCCAGATTGCGGGCGACCCACTGAGACGCTCACTGAAGAAAACTATTTCTTCAAGCTTTCTGCATTTCAGAAACCGCTTCTCGATTTCTACAAAAAGAATCCCGACTTCATCCAGCCCGAGAGCCGCAAGAACGAGATCGTAAGCTTCGTGGAAGGCGGCTTGAAGGATTTGAGCATCACCCGCACCACCGTCCGCTGGGGCATTCCCGTTCCCGGCGAAGAGCCGCACGTCTTTTACGTTTGGTTTGATGCGCTCACTGCTTATCTCAGTGCCGTCGGTGGCCCGGATTACGAAAAGCGCGGCATGTGGCCCGCGGATTTGCATCTGGTCGGCAAGGACATCATCCGTTTCCACACCGTTTACTGGCCGGCGTTCCTAATGGCGGCCATGCTGCCGGTTCCAAAACAGGTTTGGGCGCATGGCTGGTTTCTGATGGACGCCAGCAAAATGAGCAAGTCGAAGGGCAACGTGGTCCTTCCGCGGCCCATCGCGAACATGCTGGGGATGGATGCGCTTCGTTATTTTCTATTGCGCGAAGTTGTTTTTGGACAGGACGGCAATTTCAGCTACGACGCCCTCGTCACGCGCTACAACAGCGATCTCGCCAACGGCCTCGGCAATCTTGCCAGCCGCACGGCCGCCATGATCGAGAAAACTTTCGCGGGAAAAATTCCTCAGGCCGGAAAACTAGAAGCACCAGATGAAGCGCTGGCGCGGGAAACGCAGGCCGCTATCGGCGATGTTCTCGATTATTTCGAGAAAATGAATTTCGCGCGGGCTCTGG
Organism: uncultured Acidobacteriota bacterium; assembly: GCA_963731155.1. Taxonomy (GTDB): domain Bacteria; phylum Acidobacteriota; class Terriglobia; order Acidiferrales; family UBA7541; genus Acidiferrum. The sequence continues at coordinate 121,105 of CAVSVB010000009.1, read as the reverse complement.
AGAGCTTGTGGACGGTCATCGCCGCAGCCGATAAATATTTGACCACGCAGAAGCCGTGGTCTCTGGGCGATTCCGAAGCAGATACGCAACGCAAAGCCAATATACTGGCGACGACGGCGGAGTTGCTGCGCATCGTGACAGTTCTCGCGCACCCAGTTCTGCCGGACAGCACCGCGAAAATTTGGACGCTTCTCGGCCAGTCCGGCTCTGTCTCCGCGGTTGAACTCGACGGGTTGCGCTGGGGACAACTAACAACTGGTGCGCCGCTCGGCAAACCGCAAACTTTATTTCCGCGCGTAGAAAAATCGGAAGCGATTGAGAGGATCGAATCCATGGCCAACGAAGAACTGAATCCAAGTACAGCGCCGGCACCTGCTCCAGCAGCGGCCACCAGCGCAGGTTCTGGCACAGCGGCGGCTGCGGCTGCGGCGGCCAGCGAAAAAATCGGCATCGAAGAATTCGCTAAAGTCGAAATGCGCGTAGGCCAAATCAAGACCGCCGAACGCATCGTCGGCGCCGACAAGCTCCTGAAGCTCACGGTGGATATCGGCACAGAAATCCGGCAAATCTGTGCCGGCATCGCGCAATTCTACGAGCCGGACTCGCTTATCGGGCGAAAAGTTGCGGTCGTGACCAATCTTGCGCCGCGCAAGCTGCGTGGTGTTGAATCGAACGGCATGATCATTGCCGCATCCGTCGGTCCCGAAGGCCGTCCGGTCCTCGCCGGCTTCCCCGAAGACGTAGAAATCGGCGCCCGTCTGAAGTAGCGGCACGATAAATCGTGCCGTCGCAGCGTCAGCAATTCTGATCCGCTTACCATGGACTTAATCGACTCGCACGCGCACATTGATTTTCCGCAATTTGCTGATGATCGCGAAGCTATGCTGCAACGCGCCCGCGACGCCGGTATCAATACGTTGCTCGCTATCGGGACCGGTCCGGGCCCGGAGAAGCTCGACGCCGCTCTCCCCTTCGCCGAACAACACAACTGGATCTACAGTAGTGTCGGCATCCACCCGCACGAAGCTAAGGAAGTTACTCAACGTCATCTAGACGAGCTTGCGCGGCTTGCACGGCATCCGAAAGTCATCGCGTGGGGAGAAATCGGTCTGGATTATTTCTACGATCATTCTCCGCGCGACGTGCAAGCAACGGTCTTCCGCGCACAAATGGAGTTGGCTCACGCGGCCAAGCTACCGATCATCATTCATTGCCGGGATGCCTGGGACGATTGCCTGGCCGAAATCGAGCAGCATTGGAAACCGACCGGCCTCGGCGGCATTCTCCATTGCTTCACCGGCACGCTGGATCACGCCAAACGCGGTCTGGACATGGGTTTCCACATTTCTTTCGCCGGCAACTCCACCTACCCCAAAACGCAAAGTCTCCGCGACGTCGCCAAAGAAATCCCCCGCGACCGCATCCTGATTGAAACAGACTCCCCTTACCTCGCTCCCCAGTCATACCGCGGCAAACGCAACGAGCCCGCCTACGTCGCGGAAGTGGCCAAAACCCTTGCCGCTGTGAGAAACTTACCTCCAGAAGAATTCGCTGCCGCCACTGCGGCCAATTTCAGGCGACTCTTCCGCATCGCCCGGCCGGACGTTTCTTAGGCCATTGCGTCCCATCAACGCAAACTCGCAGGCCGCAAGGCCCGCCCAGGGAGAAGTGCCATCGCGCTTCTGACGGTTAAAGAAATTTTTGATTTGGTGCGGGACGACCTGGTCGCGGTCGAGCAGGAACTGTCCCGGCAAAGCGCCGCGGCCTATCAACCGGTCGGCGAAATCACCAGCTATCTTCTGGGCGGAGGCGGCAAGCGCCTGCGTCCGGCGCTGCTGCTGCTTGCCAACGCCTACGCCGGCGAAAATCGCCCCGGAGCGATTCGGCTCGCTGCCGTGGTCGAACTTCTTCACAGCGCGACATTGATCCATGACGATGTGATCGACAGCGCGGACACGCGCCGCGGCCGGCCGTCTGCAAATTCACGTTGGGGCAATCATCGCAGCGTGCTGGCGGGCGACTGGCTGTACATGCAGTCCTTCCAGATGGCGCTCGAAGAACGCAATTTTCGCATCCTGGACATTCTGATCGACCTGACACAAAAAATGGTCGAAGGCGAACTCATTCAGCTCGCCAAAATCGGCCGCATTGACGTCAACGAAGAAGACGCCCTCAAGTTAGCCACATATAAAACCGCCTGCCTGTTCAGCGGCTGCGCGCGTCTTGGCGCGGTACTCGGCGGACTCTGCGGCGATGAAGAAGAATCACTCGCGGATTACGGCCGCTATTCCGGCCTCGCATTCCAAATGGTTGATGATCTTCTGGATTTCACCGCGTCGGCTGAGCAACTCGGCAAGCCGGTTCTGAGCGACCTAAAAGAAGGCAAAGTCACGATGCCGCTGATTTACGCCATGGAAAACGGCCATCGCGACGCTCGCACACTCGTCGCCCGCGTTCTCGAAGAAAAAGATTTCATCAGCGTCAAGCCGGAGACCATCGTCTCGCTCGTACGCGAATCCGGCGCTCTCGACCGCGCGCGCAAACTCGCCCACGACTACGCCCGCCGTGCCAAAGCCTGCATCCGCGGCAGTGAAGACTCCGAGTACGCCCGCGCCCTGCTCACACTTCCAGACTTTATCCTCGACCGCGAAAACTAGACGCGGGTGAGCATTTCGCCCTGGCGAAGAAAAACTTACGCAACTAGTGAGACTGCCCTAGTCAGAATGACTGGACGAGGTGGACTAGCGTGCGCAGGGCTACCCCAGTGGGGCCTTTGGCTAGCCAGGGCTTGGCGTCGTCATTCCATGCGGTGCCTGCGATGTCGAGGTGAATCCAGGGGGTATCGCCCGCGAATTCACGGATGAACCAGGCACCGGTGATGGAACCGCCGCCTTTGCCGCTGCCGATATTTTGCATGTCGGCGAAGCTGCCTTTGATGAATTCGCGATATTCGTCGTCCATCGGGAGCTGCCACATTTTTTCTCCAGCGGCTTTGGCGCTGGCAAGGAGCTTATCGGTCCAGGCTTGATCGGAGCCGAAAACGCCGACGTTAATGTTCGCCAAGGCGACGACGATGGCGCCCGTAAGTGTTGCGGCGTCCACGATGTGAGTTACGCCGAGTTGCTTGGCGTAGTGAATCGCATCGGCGAGGATGAGACGGCCTTCGGCGTCGGTGTTCAACACTTCGATGGTCTTGCCGGACATGGCGGTCTGGATGTCGCCGGGTTTTTGCGCTTTGCCGCCGGGCATGTTTTCCGTGGATGGCACGACGCAGATTACTTTGACATTAGGTTTGAGTGCGGCAAGGGCGCGAATTACTCCAAGCATGGTGGCGCCGCCAGCCATGTCGTACTTCATTTTTTCCATGCCGTCGGCGGGCTTGATGGAGATGCCGCCGGTGTCGAAGGTGACGGCTTTGCCGACCAGACCGATCACCGGAGCACCGGGCTTGGCGTTCGCAGGCGTGTAGGTAACGACGATGACGCGGGGCGGTTCGACGCTGCCCTGAGCAACGCTGAGCAGAGCACCCATTTTGAGATCGGCGATTTTCTTTTCATCGAGAATTTCCACGGCCAGGCCGGCTTCTTTGGCCATGGCTTCAGCGCGCTCGGCAAGAATTTTCGGCGTCAGCTTATTGGAAGGCTCGTTGACCAGATCGCGCGCGAAATTCTGCGACTCGGCGATGACTTTTCCGGCAGCCAGGCCTTTTTCGCCGACGGATTTTTCAGATTCGGAATAGCCAGCGATTCGAACGGACTCAATTTCTTTGCCGTTCTTCTTTTCCGTCTTGTATTTGTCAGTTTCGAAATTTGCGGTGATGACGCCTTCGGCGAGCGCCTGCGCGGTATCGGCATCGGCAGCGTCCTCACGCACGAGAAACGCGAAATTCTTGACAGAGCGAGACTTAAGATAACGCAGCCCAGCTCCTGCAACTTTCCGCAGAGTGGCGCCAGTAAATTGTGCGCGCTTCCCTGCTCCGACCAGTAGCAAGCGAGTGGCCTTCAGTCCAGCGGGCGCATGAATCAGAGTAAATTCAAGTGTTTTGCCGGTAGCTTCGCCGCTGCTGGCGATTTTCTTCAACAACCCGTTGGTGGCGGAATCAATTTCGGAAACACGTCCCTGGATGGGGTCGTTTTCCTCGAAGATGTAGGTAACGAGCGCGTCAGTTGCGAGCGCTGCGAACGGCTTGGTTTCAAGGCTGACTTGCATGACGGCTTTTTCCATGACTGAGTTATCGCCTCCGGTTGCGATACATCGCTGTTTCCGCTTCCCTGCGGGCTTCCTTGTTGCGTTCGTCCTGGCGGCGGTCCCACACTTTTTTGCCCTGCGCCAGGGCGATTTCGCATTTGGCAATGCCATCGCGGAAGTAAATCCGCAAGGGAATGACGGTTAAGCCTTTGGATTGGGTGCGGCCAGCCCATTTGTGGATTTCATTCTTGTGCAGCAGCAGTTTGCGGTTGCCGAGGGGTTCATGGTTCCAGGGTCCGCCTGCCAAATATTGGGCAATATGGGCATTGACGAGCCAGGGGCCACTAGGCTTAAAATCCACGAACGCATCGCGAATGTTGGCTTTCCCCTCGCGCAGGGCCTTCACTTCGGTGCCATGAAGGACGATCCCCGCCTCCATACGCTCCAACAGGTGATAGTTGTAGCTGGCGGCGCGATTTTGCGCGACGACCAGTTCACCTGCTTTATTGGCGGATTGCACCGGTTTTTTAACGGGCTTGGCCACAGCCTTCAACTATAGCATTAGATTAAAAGCCGTTACTGATTGCAGGGCAGCCAACCCAAGACTTCTTGTTCGGCCTCTAAGCCGATGTTAGAGTAAAGGCCGGTTTCGTCGAGGTTCGGATACATCACGGAGAGTGCATGCGGAGTTGGTGGAAACTAGTGTTGTGCGTCGGGACGTGCCTGCTGGCCGCGGGCTGCCCAAAAACCACCCAGCAATATAATGCGGGCCAAAAAGCGGAAAATATTCAGGACTACGACACGGCATTTGAGTACTACCAGAGTGTGCTGGCTGCAAATCCCCGTAACGCGGCGATCCGGATCAAGGTAAACCAGATGCGGTTCGAGGCGGGCGAATCGCACATCAAGAAGGGTTTGGCGCTGCGGGAAAAGGGCGATTTACAGGGCGCAGCCGCCGAATTTCAGCATGCCTCGACGATTGATCCATCGAGCCCGGTTGCTTTGCAGGAATTTCGCCGGACAGTGGATCAAATCAATGAGCTTGCGCACAAGCAGGACGAGCAAGCCACAGACATGGAAGAGGGTGGCGGCGGCGGATTGGCTTCGGCACCGCCTGAGCTCAAACCACTTCCAAATACCTCGATCAGCCTGAAAATGACCAACGACGTCAAGATCATTTTTGACACCATCGGTAAACTGGCTGGAATTACGATTACTTACGACCCGGATCTTCCGGCGCGGCGTATTCCTGTGGATTTGAACAACCTTACGCTGCAGCAGGCGCTGGACATCGTCTGCCTGCAAAGCAAAACGTTTTGGAAGCCGGTCACCGAGAATATTATCTTCATCGCGCAAGATACGACCCAGAAACACAAGGACTACGACGAACAACTGGTGGAAACGTTCTACCTGGCGAATACCGTGCAGTCGCAGGACTTGACGGAAATTACCAACGGACTGCGGCAGGTGTTGAATCTGACCAAAGTGCAGCAATTGAATTCGCAGAACGCGATCATCGTTCGCGATACGGCTGACAAGCTGGCGATTGCGCGCAAGCTGCTGAAGGATATCGACAAGGCCAAGCCGGAAGTTGTGATTCAAGTGGAAGTGCTTTCGGCAAGCACCGATCGTATGCGGAATCTGGGAATACTGCCGGGACAGTCGGCCTCGATAAACTTTCAAACGCCCGGCACTACGCCCACGACGTCAACCACCACCACAACCACCCCCAGTACTCCCAACTCAATTCCGCTCAAAGGTTTTCACTTTGGGGCTGAAGACTATACCGTGACATTGCCTGGCGCTACGGCAAACTTCCTTCTGACCGATACGGCTACGAAGATTATTCAGAATCCGGAAATCCGATCCATTGATGGGCAACCCGCGAAGTTGAACGTCGGTAGCCGCGTGCCGATCGCCACCGGTAGCTTCCAGGCCGGCGTGGGCGTGGGGACGACATCCGTAAACCCGTTGGTAAATACGCAATTTACTTACCTGGACGTGGGCGTAAACGTGAACATTACGCCGCGCGTGCATCCGAACCACGAAGTCAGCCTGAAAGTGTCTATCGAAGTTTCGCAGGTGAACAGTTTTCAGCCAATTGGTGGCATTCTGCAGCCGGTGATCGGGCAGCGCAAGATTGAACACGAAATCCGCCTGCGCGAAGGCGAAGTGAATATTCTTGGCGGATTGTTTGAACATATTGACAGCAAAACCGTGAATGGCTGGCCAGGATTTGCGCAGATCCCCTTCATCAAGTATCTGACGGCAACCCATAACGGCGATGTTCAAGAAAACGATGTCTTGATCGTATTGATCCCGCGAATCGTGCGCATGCCGGACTGGACGCGGGCGAATCTGCGGGCCATTTCCACCGGCGTCGAGCAAAATATTACTACGCGGCGGGAGAGCGATATTCGCACTCCTAGTGCGGCTCCTCCAGCGCAGCAAACTCCGGCTCAACAGCCTCAGCCTCCCTCAGCGCAAGCGCCGGCCCAGCAACCACCGGCGGCGGTACCTGGCGCGGCGGCAGCCAGTGAAACTGGCGGGACGAACGTTCAGAGCGTTCAGGGAGCGCGGCTACGATTCGACCCGCAAACAGTGAACCTGGCGCCAGGGCAAACCGCTACGCTAGGCGTTTCCATTGATAATGTGACTGACCTGTATTCGATTCCGATGATTCTGCAATTCGACCCGACTGTGATCACCGTGCAGGACATTCAGCACGGCGGATTCTTGTCCAGCGGCAATCAGGAAATTGCGATCGTCAAGGGTGGCGATGAGTCCAAGGGCCAGCTGATGATCGCGGCAACCCGCCAGCCAAATACTCCTGGAGTCAGCGGCAGTGGCACGCTTTTGGGAATAGTGGTGAAAGCGCTGAAGCCCGGCGCGACGCAGCTTTCGATTGTGCAAGTAAATGCCAAGGACTCCCAGCAAAAGCCGTTGCCACTCCTGACGGGCGAAGCTACGATTCAAGTGAAGTAGTAAGTTAGCCTGGCGTCGCAGGGTTCCGGAAACTCGGAAGATACAACGATGAACAAAAGAAAACGTAAAAGGGCGCCGCGAAACCGAGAAGCCGGAATGACGCTTCTGGAGCTGATCATCGCTTGCTCCATCTTGATTATTTTGGCTTCTGCGGCTTTGCCAGTGGCCCGCTATTCGATCATCCGCGGCAAGGAAACGGAATTGCGGCGCGACCTGCGTGAGATGAAGGACGCGATCGACCGCTACAAAGATGCCGCTGACAAGCAACAGATCCGAGTGGAAGTCAGCAGCGAAGGATATCCTCCAGACCTGGAAACGCTGGTGAAGGGCGTGCAAGTCGGCGCTAGCAACGACAAGAAGATCCGTTTTTTGCGGAAGATTCCCGTGGACCCAATGACCGGTCAAGCGGATTGGGGATTGCGGGCCGTGCAGGACGATCCCGATTCGACGAGTTGGGGCGGCAAGAATGTTTTCGATGTTTATTCGAAGTCGCAGGCGACGGCGCTCGACGGAACCAAGTATTCGGATTGGTGAGGCATGAACAGAAACAAAAATCGCAGTTCCCTTTTTGAGTTGGCGACACGGCACAAGCCGCGCACTGGTGCAAGCGGCTTTACGCTCATCGAATTGATGATCGTGATGGCGATCATTTTGATCCTGATCGGCATTGCTGCTGGAAATTATCAACGGTCGGTGCTGCGCAGCAGAGAAGCCGTGCTGAAACAAGATTTGCAGGAAATGCGCAAGGCCATCGACAACTTCACCATGGACAAGCAGGCCGCGCCGCAGTCATTGGACGATCTGGCGCCGCAATATTTACACGTAATCCCTACTGACCCGATCACCAATGCAAAAGACTGGGTGCCGGTGGTGGATTCGGTGGTCCTGACTCCCGATCAGCAAAGTTCGGGGATCACTGACGTACATTCGGCGTCCGACAAAATATCGCCGTTCGAAAACACAGCGTATAACACCTGGTAGGTTGCCGGTACTTCAGAGGCGACAATAGAATGGAATGGCCGGAAGCTAGTGACCGATGAGCGTTCCGTTGCGCTGGTCGAGAGTAACCGAGTTGGGCCCGGCTTTGATTTGCACTTTTAGATTCCACATGAGTGCCTTGCCCTCGTATTTTCAGCGAGTCCTGACAATCGATCGCCAGACGCCGGCGACGCACAGGCGGCTGGTCGCTTTTCACGGCATCCATTTTGGGCGTGGTGCAGTCCGCAATAGGGACACAACTGCGATTCTGAAAACTTCAACCGGCACGCACTGCGACATTCATCGCAACGTAGGTATTGGCCAACGTGCGTCCGGAGACCGCCCGGCGCGATGACCATTTCGGCAGTCTCTCAGCGTATCAAAATCCACGCTTTGCCGAAGGATCGGCTGACCTGTTGCGACAGTCAGCCCGCGATTCGAGAGCACGGTGTCACGTGGCCCGCAGAGTTCAATCCGCGCGTTGGCGAGCTTCGCGCTCAACGAATTGGGCAACGTGGCCATCCGGCAGAAGAAACTCGATGAAGCTGAAGCAGATTTCAGCCGCGTGGTGGACATCTACCGTTCGGTTTATGGCGAGAAGCACTATCAGATCGGAATCGCCCAATCGAATCTAGCAGGCGTTTACGTGGAACGAAAAGAATACGCACGTGCGGAGCGTTTATTTCGTGACACCCTGCAGATTTATTCGGAGACACTTCCCGGCGACCATCAAAACGTCGGCATTTGCCGCGTTCGCCTTGGTGACGCATTAGCCGCGGAGCGCCGCTTCAAAGAAGCGGAGACAGAGAGCCTGGGCGGCTATCAGATTCTCTCCAACAAAAGTAGCGGACCGCAAAAATGGATTCAGATGGCGCGTCAGGACCTTGCAGGCGAATACGAGGCGCTACATCAGCCCGAGCAAGCGGCGAAATTCCGCGCGGCGCCAGGAAAATAAGTAGAATGCGTGCGCCGGTGAGCGCCATTGTGAGTCACAATGTCTTCCCTTTCCGCAGATCGAAGCGGCCGCCAGACGTAATCAGAACCACCTGCTCGTCCAAAGCAAACTTTTGCATGAGTTGTGATGTCCATATCCGCCGACAATTTCTCCAGGATTGAAAGCCGAAAGTTTGCACTACGCTTTAGAAACGCCCTTAAGGCCGTTTCCCCGTCTTGTTCCTGTTTTCAGAGGCATCGTTCCGTCTAGAACTGCCATTTCTGACAGTGGGAATGCGTCTACGCATCCCATAAATTGCGCGAATTGACGCAACTGGCCCATTGCTCGGGGAATCGGGCCATCAGTGACTTCCTTGGGTGGATGCCACTGGCTGCCTTCACGTCCACGGTTGCAGGAGCTTTGATGAATTGGATCACTGCTGTGTCTGAGAATCGCCGCCGTATGGCCCTGCTCCTATTATCGGGGATGCTGTCGCTGCTGCTGGCGTCTCCGGCGCCAGCCAAACTCGCTACCGATTTCGATCCCAATCTTGATTTTTCGAGGTTCAAAACCTTTGCATTTGTTGGCGGCTTCGAGCAACTCGTCAGGATGCAACTGAACCCCGACCAACTCAACAACCAGATCCATCGGGCCGTCACACGTGAACTGACATCCAAAGGATTGCACGAGGTTACGCCCGAACAAGATCCGGACCTGGTGGTACGCTACTTCGTGGAAAGCCAGAAAAGCGTCAATGTTGGCAGCAATAGCGCCTGGGGCGTCTACGGCCCATACTACGGATACCACTGGGGTTTCATCTACGACTCTATGGAAACCTCCACGACGCACATGGGCACGCTCGGCATTGACCTTATTGATCCCCACTCGCGCGATCTTGCCTGGCGCATGTTGGCAAATGTGAAGATTTATCATGCCGACCCCGACAAGATTTGGAAGACCGCTGACAGCAATATCAAAAACGCCTTCAAACGTTTTCCGCCGTCTCCAAAGGACATCGAAGAGAAGAAGCAACAGTGGGCCAAAGAAGACGCCGCCAAGAAGCCCTCTCAACCGCAATAGCGGAACGATTGCTCTGTAAGAAATAACAGTTGGCCCGTTGCTGGCCGTACCCCCATCCTGCCCCGATGAAGATCTCGCGCCCAGCCAGCGGATCAGGATTATTCCAATCAGTGAGCCCTCTCGGTGCAAAAGAAGCGGGAGCCAGCAGCGCTTCGGATAAGCGCGGGCCAACCATTACGGCGGAACAGGCAGCGGCCCATTACAAGGCCAACGCTCTCGGGTTCGCGGTCAACGTGATGTTACCGGAGCGCAAGGTGAACGTGGGTGTTAAGTATTTTCGAGAATTCGAGTGCCGGTCTACATTCCAAGGATACACACTGCAGATTTCGGGTGCCGTTACTTTCTAGACCATAGATTCGCACAAGGATTGCCTCCCGTGGAACCTCCTATTCACCCTTTGCTCTTTGCACTGCTTCTTTTCGTCGGGATGCTGGCTCTGATCGAAATGGGCCGTCGCTTTGGCGTTAGGCGCCGGCCAAAGGAGTCGGAAGGCGAGCGGGGCGGTCTTGGCACCGTCGAAGGCGCAGTTTTCGCTCTGTTTGGTTTAATGGTAGCGTTCACCTTCTCGGGAGCGGCAACCCGTTTTAACGAGAAACGGATGTTGATCGCGGAAGAGGTCAATTGCATCGAAACCGCGTATTTGCGGCTACACTTGCTGTCCCACGAGTCACAGCCTAGTCTGCGGGAATTGTTTCGCGGCTATGTAGACTCGCGGTTGGAGACTTACCGCAGGCTGCCGAACATGAAAGCTGCCGAAATGGAGATGGCTAAATCCAAGCAGATCCAGGAAGCGATCTGGACCGAGGCAGTAGCAGCCACTCGGCTCCCCGATTCTCATCCTTCCTCTGGTCTGTTGCTGCTTCCCGCGCTAAACAACATGATCGACATCTCTACGTCGCGCACAATGGCACTGCAACTTCACCCTCCAAGGATCATCTATGCGCTTCTGTTCGGCTTGGGTCTCATTTGTTCCCTGCTGGCTGGGTTTCGGATGTCAAGTGGCCAACAGAGGAGTTGGCTCCATATCCTCGGCTTCACAGTCCTCTCAGTCATCATCGTATACGTCATGCTCGACGTCGAGTACCCGCGGGCGGGTTTGATCCACCTCGAATCCGCCGACAAACTGCTCGTCAATCTCCGCGAGCATATGAAGTGACGGTAGACGATCGTGTCTCGAATTCCTTCTTAACAGTAGGGGAAGGGAGTCCCCTTCTCGCAGTCTCCCTATATGCACAAAACTTTGTTGGTCTCTTGCGGACCCAGGTTTACTTCCGAACCGGCCGGTTGAGAAGAGCAATCTGCAATTTCGGATAGAGTTCTACAACGCACTGAACCATCCCCAATTTGCGAACCCCGACACCAATTTCACATCTCCCACGTTCGGCGTCATCACCAGCACGGCGGTAAATGCTCGCGTTGGACAGTTGGCGCTGAGGTTTGCGTTCTAACTGTCCAGAGGTGTTCAACAGAAGCGACGAAATGTCCGGTGCGGATGAGCGGAAGGTCGGATCGGTACTCTGCGACTCTATGTTCCAGTATGCGGATCCTGGGTGGCAGGACAAGGGCAAGAACCTTGAGGTTTACGCAACTAATTTGCACAAGGGGTGTTATTGCATCATGGGCCGATAAAGAGAGATTATTTTGCGCTTTAGGCTGAAGAGTGGCGGAGCAGCTGTTGTCATTGATAACTCGCATTCTCATTGTTGATGATTTCGAAGATTGGCGACGGCAGGTCCGTCTGCTGCTTCAGGCACGGCCGGAATGGCAAGTCATCGCCGAGGCGTCGGAGGGATTCGAAGCCATTCGGAAAGCCCAAGAACTGAAGCCGGACTTGATCTTGCTGGACATTAGCCTCCCGAAGCTGAATGGAGTCGAAGCCTCCCGGCGGATAAGACAACTCTTTCCCAGCTCCAAAATAGTCTTCCTGAGTCAGAACAATGATCCCGACTTCGTGCTGGCAGCTCTGAGCACTGGCGCCAAGGGCTACGTTCACAAGACAGATGCTCAAAGCGAACTATTGCCTGCCTTAGATGCGGCCCTTCGGGGTAAGCAATTTGTCAGCAGTAGCTTAAAGGGCTGTGGATTCATCGAGAGCTCAAGCGAGAAAGCCCTTCACCGCCATGAGGTTCAATTCTATTCTGATGACACGATTCTTCTAGATAGGGTGACACCCTTTATTGCTGCTGCCCTCAAGAGTGGTAACGCCGCAATTGTGGTCGCTACGAAGTCGCACCGCGATAGTCTTCTTCAAAGATTGAAAGCAGAGGGTGTGGATACGGATGGCGCCCTTCAAGCGGGCACCTACATTTCATGGGATGCTGCCGACATGCTCTCAAGAATCCTGGTAAAGGATTTGCCTGACCCGGTTCTATTTTTCGCGGGCTTTGGGGGCGCGATTGAAGCTGTAGCTAAGGCAGCAAAATCAAAAAAGCCTCAGGTTGTTGTGTTCGGCGAAGGCGTGGCTCTCATGAAAGCGGAAGGCAAAGTGGATGCGGCTATTCGCCTCGAACAACTCTCAAATGAACTGGCCAAAACATATGTAGTAGATATCCTGTGCGCATATCCATTGAGCAGCTTTCACGGCGAAGAAGACGAGCACGTTTTCCGGAACATCCGTGCAGAGCACTCAGCTGTATATTCTCAATTTGAAATAGTAAAGGTCAATTCTAGCTTGATTTTTCCGATAACCGCAGCGTTTATCAAGCACTACAAAAAATGCGAACCGGAGAAGGCCGCTGCCGGCGCGTTTTGCGCGGCCGAGCCGGCCGGTGATTGAATCGAGAATCAGTTGGGAGAAATAATCAGCTGGGTGTTGGTGTTGCCGCACATACCGTAGACAGTACCGGGAGTGCAAGCTCCGACGGAATAGGTGTAGCAGCCTGGATGCTTGGCGGTCACGGTAATGGGGCGATCAGAGCCGCCTTTGATGGCACCCTCATGATCAAATGGTTCAGCTTTCCCGAAGTCGATAACGAAGCCCGTATTCTTAGAACTGCTCATAAAGGTGACGGTAGTGCCCACCTTGATGCAGAAGACTTTGTTGGATTTTGCGTCGGGTATGCTAGGCGTCGCGGTGGCATCGGAGCCCCCGCTGCGCCTGATATTTATGGAGCAGGCAGCGGAATCGGAACCACATGTGTTCTCTGCGGCGCACACGCTTGCGGGATTAGAAGCCGAACAGGCATCGTCCTTAACTTTCTTTTTGGTGTCCTGACCGACCATATAACTGCCGAATAGGAGCGGCAGAGTGGACAAACAACAGAGAAGTGCCAGATAGCGGCCAATCTTCATTGAACACCTCCTCAGGAAAGACAACTAATAACGACTTTGCGCAGTAGAAACTCGCACTAACTCTTCCGGTAACCGCTTCCGCCGGACAATAACTGCGGTCAGAAACCCGAACGATTCAAACATCCCTACTGCAGAGTGCCAGACTTATCCCAATCGATAATGTTAACGAGCTTCCAAGCATTTTGATTCAGCTGGAACTCAAGCTGTCCCTCCTTGTTAAGGACCAGCTGTGCAGCGGGGAAAAGAACGCCGGCGCTCTTATCCTTGTCGGAATCGTTAAGGTCGATCTCGCCCGCAGTCAAGTTGTAGGCAGTGGTTTGGGTGTTGTAATAAGTTTCACCGAATCTGAGCAGTCGGTTGGTAACGAAGCGAATCTTGCGGCCCGTTGGTGTAGGGATCACACGGATGAAACTGAGGTCGTAGCCGAGTGTACCGGTGATAGCAATGCGGCCAACGGCCTTCATCTTGGTAAGCGCATTCACCAACCCTTGGTTCTGTCCCTCCTTGTAGGCCTCAATGAGGATTTGCCTGTCGTCGTCCGTGGAGAACTCGTAGATGGTTACCTTCACGTTGACGATTTTACCCAACTGCGTGCTGGTGCCCATTGCCGTAGCGTCAATCGTCCCCACCTTTTTGTTATCTGCGGAAAGAGCGAGGTCGACGGTTGTCAGTAGGAGCGTAGCGAGTAACAGTCCGCCATAACGGTATTTACGAATCTTTGATTTGCCAGGATTGTTGTGTGTCATCGTTTTTCCTTATCCATGCCGGCTGGACGATTCTGGGAGCAACTTCATTCGACGTCCGTACGGAGCCTCGAAAATGTAATTCATCCCGAAAAATGTCCTTCAGCGAAACACTATTTTTGTAGCTGCGGTGCGTCGACTGGGAAAACTGCCAGTTTACTGAACTGCACACAATATGGGGGCGATGACCGAAGCCAGCTTGCCGGGTAAGCCGCGTAGCCGGACAAGCTGGGGTGAGGATGGGCACTCTGTGGCCCCGCGGCTCCCTGCGGATCTTTTTTGATTCCCGGGTCAACGAGCGACGGAGAGCAACCACGGAGTTCCAATCAACAAGAACACTAGCAGACAGAAGACCGTGGTTAATAGGCCAAGCCGGTAGAGCTCACCCTGAGTGAGGTAACCGCTCCCGACGAAGATAACGTTCTGGCTGCCGCCCTGCGGAGTAATCGTCGAGAAGTAGCTACTGGCAAAAAGGAGAGCAAAAGCCATTAAGGGCGCGGGAACGCCGGTCTTCACGCCGACCCCCAGGAATACATCGAACAGAGCCAAGATCTGCGCCGTCTGACTGACGAACATGTAGTGCATCAGGACATAGAGCGCAAGGAGTACCACATAAGCGATGGGCCAGGTGATGCCACCGAGCAGGGATGTCAACCGCCCTCCGACGTAGCCCATGAAACCGAGCTCGTTCAATTGGCCGCTCAATGCAAAGAGCACTGCCAGCCAGATAAAGGTGACCAGGGTACCTCCCTGTAGGTTGATGTCCTCGAGTGTGAGCACATTGGTTGCGAGGAGAGCACCCAGGCCGGCGAAGGCCACCGCCGCGAGGTTCAAGTTCAGTGTTCCCGCCATCACCCATCCAGCGACCATGAATGCAAATGCCACCGCAACGATCCACTCGTTTCTCGTGAGCTTTCCCATCGTGCGCAGGGCGTCGCGGGCGGCGCTCGGTGCATCCGGAGTGTCGGTCACCCCCGGCGGAAACAATTGATAAAGGATAAGGGGCAGCAAGGCGATCATCGTCAAGATAGGAATTGACGCTGCTAAAATCCATGAGCCGAAGTTGATCTTCACACCGTAGCGGTCCGCTAAGGAGACCGCGATTGGATTCCCGGAAGTGGCGGTGAGCCATAGGGCTGACGAGACGCTGAGACTGGCCATTCCGCAGAACATGAGGTAGCCACCCATCCGGCGGGTTTTCTCGTCGTCGGGCTTGGAGCCAGAATTTTGGGCCAGGGAAAGAATAATGGGATAGAGCACGCCACCGCGCGCCGTATTGCTTGGAAATGCGGGTGCGATCATGGCGTCGGTGAGAAAAATGCTGTAGCCCAGCCCTAGCGTGGATCGTCCGAATAGGCTCACAACAAGGAGGCTGATGCGGCGCCCGAGTCCCGATTTCACGACCGCGTTGGCGACGAGGAAGGCGACGACAACAAGGAGCACGCTGGCGTTGGCGAAGCCAGCGAAAGCCTTACCGGGATCGACCGTGCGGGTAAGCACGGCAGCCGATACCGCGAGTACCGAGGTCGTCAGGAGGGGAAATGAGTTCAGAATGACGGCCACGATAGCCGCTGCAAATATGGCAAAGAGATGCCATGCCTCTTTCGTCAGCCCGGCTGGAATCGGCGCGATCCAAATTGCAAACGCAAGAGCAAACGGCAGAACTTTTTTGCGCAGGCCGCCGTGGGCGGTAGTGCCTGCGCTCATTGGGTGTGTTCTCCGCGCTGCATAGCAGAGCCCAGCCGCACCCGACCCTTAAGGTCGACGGCGCGCCCGCTAACGCTGCCATCCTCGGACTCGACGACGAAGCGCCACTCAAAGGAATATTCTCCGGTCACCCCGGTGTAACGGCCCGTCCCTCCCAGGATCGTACCAGCGATGTGATTTCCGGTTGCCACGAACTCACCCTTCAATTCGCTATAAATCTTGTCACCGCGCTCGTCGGTCCAGACACACCGGCCCTGCATGCCGACGAGACTGTCCGTTAAGCCTATGGCCCGTGCCTGGAACCCGACTCCCAACCCCTGATCCCCGGTGAGTAGTAGCGCTCCGGTTAGATCGAAGGTCGAAGCGCGGTGATTCGGCTCGAGGTTGAGCGTCTGCCGCACACCTGAGGCGGACCAAGTACCTTGGAATGTGCGCCACTCGCCTGACGAAGGAGTTTCCGTGGTAGGAGGTGACGACCGACTGCATCCGGCCGTGAACATCAATAGCGCAAGCGCCACCCATTGTCGTCCGAATGAAACGACTGAGCTGTCTTGAGAAAACACTTCTGTGTTTCCGTCTGTTGAAACCATACGTGCTAACCTCAAAGCATCGCGGAGGCGTAGTATCTTCTGATCGAACGGCACGCCCAGCGGCATTGCGCCTCGCGCCTTTTGCTGGGCCCGCGGCTGCTTGCTATCGGACGAGTAGACTCGGGGGGTGCTCGACTTTCACTTCCTCCTATATCGCACTTCTCGATCTCGCCCTCCGTACTCCTGAAGCGAAACATGCCTGCAGAGGTCAAAAAGAAACAAGAATTCCATCCATAAACAACCTTTCAACCAAGAACAATCACGATTGCGCCCATAACGGCCACTTGAGAGTTCGGTCTCCTGAGATTTGTGACAGGAGCCACGGGGGCGCTCTCGTCCTGTATTCAGCGTGATCTTGAGCTACCTTTTATTAAGGTGGCATCTTTAGAAAACTGCGTACCCTGCTGCAGGGTTGATTGAAGGGCGAGGCCATCCACGGTGATCTGGCAAACCCATACTCCCGGGGCAACTTCGGCTGCTCCCGAGTAAGCTGCACCCGCCTTGGCCGCAAGGTCTGTTTGCGCTGAACCCGGCCAGCCGGAGTCGAGGAATCGTGTCAGGAGGTTGTCGTTCTCGAACACAAAGATCACCCAATAATCCTTCAGCCCCATGCCCACAACTCTGTCGTCCCGGAGTTTGAGGCTTTGCGGGTGGCCCGACCCTTCCGAACAATGTTCGGGTGGAACGGGCAAATTAATGTGTTTGGCACTGCAATTACCTTCGGGAACCCAGAACACCTCTTCCAATACAAACTTTCTTTCTCCCTGTGAGGAGGAAGTTGCTGCCGAGCATCGAAATCGTTCCTTGTCGTGCATGTTTCTTTTCACTCCTTTCACGTCGCGTTGTGATCTCGTTGGATGGAGGGTACAGCCAGGAGCGCTGTACCCTTGTTTATCCTGAGCCGCTTTGAGCGGAAAATGTTTTGTCAGAAACGGAGCTGGACTCCGGCCTGGTACCGGAAGTTGCTCTGGTTGTTGTTACCCGCGGTGAAAGCACTGCCGAAACGGGTTAGCAGATAGTCAAACTGTGCTGGCCGGAACGCAGCATGGCTGCCGGACAGAGAGAAGGTCGGGATAACGTGATTGTTTTGCGGATTGGCGTGAACATGGGAGTAATTGACGGTGACCTCCAACGTGTGATCGTCCTGCGCGAATGCTGTTGACGCATACAGTAAAGCGAACCCCAGAACGAGCGCACTTCTGATTTTCATAACTAGCTCCTGTCCAATTTCGTTCATTCGCTAGTTTCCCAGGCAGCTTTTGGGCGAAAGTGCAGGGGGCCCGGAAAAATTCGGGGTGAGGGCTGGTGTAGTTCCCGGGGCCCCCTGACTCCAGATTGCACGATGATGCTGCGGGGCCCGTAGCCCCGGTATTGGCAAAACTAACAGGCCCCCTTCCTCATGGACGGTCCGGGTTCCCCGGCCTCGATTGGTCGTTTATTTTGAGTACAGGTCTTTGAATGAATCAGTCCACGTGAGACCAACTTTGCCAATCGCTAGTTTTAATTGGTCAGCTTCCGGGCGGAATCATTTTGTTCGAGCGTCTTACTTGGTACTTTTGACAGCTCCATTGCTTGATGCTTGATGCCGTGCGGCACACTGCATATCCGGCATACCACGGACCAACTGCAAAAGGTCTTCGCGCGAACAAAAACGGAATTGTAGTTTCCGATCAGCGTTCTTACCGGCGTGAAGATTTTCTGTCTTTAGAAGGCGCCAGAATCAATAGGCGGCGCCTTTAAAACAAGGAATCGCAAACAGAGCCACCGTCTGTGTCCAAAACAAGAGTGTGGAGTGAAAATGAAAACGAGACTTTTATGGGCAGCAATCGCCTGGACCGTTATTGTGGCACCGACGGCGTTGGCCCAAAGGGGCATCGAAGTCACGCCCTCCATCGGCGGACAAATCAACGCTGGACTGGATCTCTCTACTGCCCGTTACAATCGTCTCGACGTGCAGAACGGGCTGAACTACGGGGTCAGCGTAGGCTACTTGATCGGTAAGTACGCCGGCATCGAATTCATGTGGAGCCACAACCAGGCCGACACCCTGGCTCAGTCCGTAAGCGGAGGCGCCGACCAGAAGGTGTTCGGCCTCAGCACCAACCAATATCTAGGAGACTTCGTGATGCACTTCAAGGAACGCGAAAGCTGACTAAGGCCATTCGTCCTTTTTGGTGCCGGAGCTACCAATCTTGCTCCCAACCGAAGTCATGTAAATAGCATTACCCGCTTTGCGTGGGTATTCGGTGGCGGTGTAAAATATAGTTTCAGCAAGCATCTCGGAGTTCGTCTTCAGGCGAAGTGGTCGCCTACGTATATCAATACAACTACCGAAGGCGTCTGGTGTCATCCGTTCTGGTTTGGTTGCTGGGCCAAGGGGGACAGCGTTTTTCTAAAGGAACTCGACGGTACTGCCGGGTTAACGTTCCGGTTCTAGAAGCAACTTGAACTGTCAAAGATTTGGACTGGAACATCGAAGCCTATGGCAGAAGGTACGGGCAGAATGCTCAGCGGAGCTCTGCACATCTCCGCCTGCCTCTGCTACTCCTACCTTTCTTCTCGGCGGCCCAGAAAATCGGGTGTTTGCTTATCCCAAGAAATAATCAATGCAAAGGCCAGCAGCTCAGGGGTGAATATGACTGCTACACGCAGATTCAGGAGCCGACGGGAATCATTCCGATGTTCCCACGCCATCGCGTCCCTTCTGCCGCCGAAGTGAAGGCTGCCACCAGCAGGGTGCAAACGTTCCTCAAGGGGACGGGATAGCGCGCGGAGCGGCCTTCAAAAGGCCAAATGTCCGGTTAGTGTTTATCAGACCTGTCTTCTTTGAGTTAGGCGGGAACGGGCGAAATTCAGGGGACCGTGTCGCTCTAAGTTCAGCCCAACATGGATCCCGCCGGCAGGTTCGCCACGGGACAACGCGCTTTCCTTAGTACGCGTTCGGAGGTGGATCCCCGCAGGGCGTCGAGAAATCCATCCGGACCATCCGTTGTCATGATGATCAGATCCGCAGGAAGCTCCGTGGCGGTTCGCAAGATAGTGTCAGTCGGCTCACCGACCTTGGCCACGCTGTTCCATGTCCAGTCGGTGTCCTTGGGTAGCTGTGGCGAGGGCATTTCCGCAGCGGATCCAACGTGGAGCAACGTGACCGTGCCAGCAGGCAAATGGAGGTTGCGGATCAGACGCGCGGCAGCTTCCACGCTTGGTTGCGGTCGGGGTCTAATCGTGACCGGAATGAGAATGTTCCGGAGGGAGATCGAGCCGTCCTGTCGTGAGACGAAACCCTCCACCCCGTGGGGAATGAAAAGCGTCATTTGCCCGGCCTTGCGTGCGATCGGCTCACCCACAGATTTCCTCAACCAGCGCATGCGGCCCTCATGCTGGTGAACCGCCAACACGATCAGATCCGTAGGATTTTCTTCCAGAAAAACGAGACAGGCATTCACCGGATCTTTGCTCAATCTGAGAACTTTGGCGACCCTGATACCAAGCTGTCCAACCTCACTCTTGGGGCTGCCTTTAGGGATGAGCCCCCAGCGCTCAAGCGTTTCTCGGACGCCGGGGAAGTCTTGCCATTCGGCGCTCCGACTCGCCTCGACATGGAGCATTGTAAGTTTGGTTCCGGCCGCCAGTGCAATCTTCAGGGCGTGCACGAAGGCGACTTCGCTGGCCGCGGAAAAATCTGATGGATGAAAAATCGATTCAAGTTTGACTTCATCTAGTATCTTGGTCTGAATCATAATTTACCCAGTTTTTGTGTCTTCGTTGGCCGATTAAGAGTGCATCGGCGAGAATGCTTAATATGGACCATTCAACGCCCAACGAATTTGACTTACCCTGGTCAAGTTCGGATTGCCGAACATGTGCCGTTTTGAGCGGTCCAGTTGTGCGGTTGGCGCGTCAATCGGACCGTTGACCACATCTGGATCTGGAAAGTTTCAGTCCATTTGTGGATTTTGTTAGCCTTATTGCCTGCTTTTCAAATCTTTCCACTGGACGTCTCCAAACGCTGTATGGCCGGGTTTGAATCATTGACGTGCGACGAGTTGAAAGTTTGCGATCTGAAATTGATCAATCCCATCGGGCGGGCCTGACGAAATTCGATCTGAATCTCTGAGAATCCAGCATTCAATCTTTCTCTGTGCAGAATCAGAGCCGATTAAAGCAGAGAGTTAAAAAGGCGGGACCTGTTAGGAATGACAGATAAGTGCACGCTGTTTGCGCGCTCAGCCCGCTACCGGACAATCGTGCCGTGGACCAACAGCGTTCTTGATACCGCGCGCACCCTTATCAGGAAGCTGGCTATCAGCTGATCAAACAGGAAGAGCATCCCAGTTTCGGACAAAATCTCGTCGGCGAAACCTGGACACTCGCGCTCTAGCGGGGAAAAATCTTACTGCACAGCATCCATCAAGCGGAGCTCTCGAGACAGAATGAGGTGGGTCATTAGTTCGACGGGACTTTTTTCGGCAGCAGCCCGTCGCTCTCCATCTGCTTCGGAACTTCTTTGACAAGGCCATCGGCCATCTTCTTCGCTGACTTCGGATTGAACGACTTGCTGACGCCGTTCCACACTAGGTCACCGTCTGGTTTGCCTGTGGCGTAAACGTTGGTCTCAACGCTAACTGTCGTATCTTCTCGCGTGTAGCCCGGATCGTGAACCGTGGGATATACGGCGCCTAAATATCCATAGAAAGAGTAATAGTAGGGATATGGGGCGATGTAGGTCGAGCTCGGGATGTATGTCACTTTCTTTTCGACCTTGAGCAGACGTGAGACAACTACAGCGTCAATATGATTGTCGCGGATCTGCCCACGAAGGTAGTCGAGATCAAGTTTCACATCAGGATCCGGGCGGAGCAGGATATGGTTGCCGGGAATGGTCTCTATACCCGGACGAGCGATCTGCGCGGCCATTTTATCCTCGAAGTCTGCGCGCACCTCCAGATTTTGAGCGACGCCGATAACCAGAATTTTGTGGAAGGTATGTCCTTCGTAATTTGGGTTGAACCAACTTGTGATCATCTTGACAGATTTGCCGTTAACAGCAGCCAAAACAACCAGCGAAAGGAAGCTCAGAGACGCTGAGCGAAAGACTAGACCGCGCGTGAAATCGAAAAATGTCATGGATTCATCTTGTAGAACTGAAATGTGCTGAGGCCTCTCCGTGCGATTAGAAGAAACAAGGTACCCCCAATTTGTTTCATCGGCGCCGTCCTCCAGGAACTGTCATTTCTGCCAGCAGATTCGCTCAGTTCTCAGCTGTCAGTTCCCCTGCGATTGGATCGACAGAATGGTCCTGCTCCGAAGATCGAGCCTCGCGCGTTCAGCGCGGCAACTATTGAGAGCATCGCTGTCGCTCGTATGGGGTCGCCGGCGATTAACCCGGATACGGATAACCCTTGGCAAGAACTTTTTCGAGCGCAGCATCGTGCCCGTAGATGTCGTCGTAAAAATGAACGATTCCATCCTCCGTTACGATAACGGTGCCATACAGAATTAACACTGGAATCGGATGGGCCAGATTCACCTGCTGATTTGGCGTTCCATTCATCGTCGCGTGGACGCGATCCATGTCCCAGCCTGGGTTCTCGTGTAGGACCCACACGGCTAGATCGGCTGGCTTTTCCAGTCGAATGCAGCCATGGCTAAAATCCCGGCGCGACTTCGCGAAGAATTCCTGCGCGGGCGTATCGTGCATGTACACGTTGGAGCTATTCGGGAAGATAAATTTCACAAGTCCCAACGAGTTCTTAGGACCTGGAATTTGCCGGATATATAGTTTCCCTGCCCGGAGCTGCGCAAGCATATCGCCCGTCACTGCTCCCGACGTGACGACATCCTGGCGGTCGTTCACTACCTCGAATCCCTTTTTAGCCAGGTAGTCGGGATCGCGAGCGACACGCGGGAGGAATTCAGCTTTGGCGATGGAATAGGGAACATTCCAGTATGGCCTGAATACGACGTATTGCATGGTGTCTGTAAATACGGGGGTATCGTGGGCATAAGCTTTGCCCACCACGACATTCATCGACAGTACGATCTTGTAGTTCTCATCGTATGCACGGAGGCGAAATTCGGGGATGTTCGCGACGATGGGCGCCGAGTGGAGGCTGACGGGCAACCAGCGCCAGCGTTCTAGAGTAAGTTGCATCTGGCGTATTCGATTTGTGAGAGGAACATTAAGATCGGCCAGGGTTTGCGCGGTGATTCGTCCATCCGGGGTTCGGCCATGCCTGCGCTGAAAACTCTTGACTGCGTCCTCCAGCGGAGGTTCATAGATCGTTCGATCGGCGGGCATGCTCGCGTCCGCGGGCAGATCGCCCAACAGCCGGAGCAGCTTGATCAGTTGAGGGACACCTGAATAGGAGTCGCCCGGGATGATCGGTTTTTGTATGGCAGGAAGGTGATCCCCGTCATAATCCTTCGCAAACTCCAAGTAAGAATGCAGAGCTAGGATCGTGCGTTGGTATCCAGGATAGGGGGGTTCCACTTTCGTCAGGACGCCAGCAACATCGGAGGAATCGACGACATCCTCTTTCAGGAAATCGGCCAAGTCGTACTTCTTGGCCTTGACGTCGAAATCAAAATCAAGATGCCGCGGATTTACCCTCCCAATGCGAAGGTCCGAGATATATCTCATCACGCAAACGGTGAGTGCGGCATCGAATCGGACCGCATCTGCTTCGGATGGTTGCACACTGGTGGGCTTAAGCTTCGCCAGTCGGTCGCCCCAACGCGGCCCGTCATAGTCCTCGGCGGCCAATCCCTTTTCCTCGGCTTTTAGCAGAACCGAAATTAACTGCTGAGCCTGCGCAGTTGGTTGCATTCCCCTAATCCACGGCAGGGAATACCCGTAGGATTCGTAAAACTTCTGCACATGCTTGTCATAGTCGCTAAACTCAGGCCAGCGCAGGTCCGAGAGATTTCCGGACTGGATGATGCCTCGCAACGAGGCTTGGCTATCAGCACTGATATGGAATGACCCGTCAACTACGAGCAACTGTTTTCTTCTTTCTTCTTTTCCCTCTTTAGGAGGCAGCGTAGAGTCGTGGTCGAGATGGTTTTCGCGACGGTTGATCACTCTGATATTCGCGGGTCGAAACCGCATAATCGTGATCCGTCGGGAGCTGCCTCGGACTAGCGACGTGGGTTCGGTCCGAAGACCTACCGCATAGTAGCTTTCGAGGATTCTCCTTTCCGTGTACCTCTCGACCACTACCCACGCTGCCTCCTTTGCGCTTCTGACTTTAGAATGAATTCACGTTATGCCGCCCGCTGCAGCGACTCTTTCTGCGCGGCTTCTACTTTTATCCCGATGGCCCAGATAAAACCCAACAACTCGCGTCCGATCGCCGTGACCACTACGCCCTTGTTCTTGCCGTTGGCCAGCAACTTCTTATAGCGTTGATGTAACCGCTGTTGTGCTTTCCAGGCGATCTCTTTGACCTCTTCACTGACATGTTCTTGCCGCTTGCGCAAGCTGGTTCCCACGGCCGGTCGGTGTCGGTAGTTCCACGCGGCCTCAACCACCACCCGCCGTAGATGCGCATTGCCTGTCTTGGTGATACTCCCTCGTCGTGTGCGCTCCCCACTCGAGTGTTCACTGGCCACAATTCCTCCGTAACCCATTAACTGCTTTGCTCTGGCAAACCGGGACAGTTCTCCCAGTTCGGCGACCACCGTTACCGCTGCAACGTGCGCGATTCCTCGTAGCGCCTGCAATGCCTCGATCACGGCACGCATCTTAGGCGGCGCCAACTTTCACGGCTTCTGCAATCGCACCATCGAGCCGCGCGATGCGTGCTGCCGCATGCTCCACCTCGTGCAGGTAATCCAGCAGCGTGGCTTCCTGAGCCATCTGTTCGAAATGTACTTCCCGTTTCACCCATTCCAGGTACTTTATCGTCCAAAGCTTTACCCCCATCGGCGGTCGTCGGCCTTGCCGCAACAGAAACTTATTCAACCGATGCCGTGCTCGAAGTTCATCCTTCTTGGCCGCTTCTCGGGCGCGAACCAGATCCCGCAACGCCTCGTGAGCCGCATCCGGCACCCACACCGGCGTTAGCTCTCCTGCCCGATAATTCCGCGCCAGCTTCAAAGCATCCCGCCGATCCGTTTTCACGCGATCCCCGGATTTCACCGGCACCAAGGTGGGCGCCACCACTTCGCACTTTGCCCCCATCCTGGTCAGTTGCCAGTACAGCACGTAGCCCGTCGGACCCGCCTCATAACAAAACCGCAGTTCCTCCACCGCCCCCAGTTTTCTTACCAGCTTCCGAACCGAATCCTCACGATTCGGAATGATCCCGAGCGACCTCACCTCCCCGTTCTGCTCCGCTACCGCCACCGCAATCGTCTCTGCGCAGGAACATAGCGATAGGCGGCCACACTAACGCCAAACCCTTCGAAATCCACGTTCCCTTCACATGATCCTCCCGTGCTGTCTCTGACCAGCGAGTGATCTTGAGCAGAAGATTGAGTGTGTTTTCCTTCTGCAGTCTTGAAACTAACCAACGGGAGCACCAGCCCGCTTCCATCAGCAGCAACGTGCCGATGCGCACGCGGATCATGGATCAGTTGCAGTTATGAATGGGGGGCCATCGCTGAAACAAAAGGTGTTCAGCGAACCGGTGTGAGCTCAGTTTAGAGAAGCCCATGTTGGGTCCCTGGGCCAGCCGCTGATTCATTTTCCCTGAGGTGAACTGACCGCTGACTTGTTGGTGGGTGACCCGGTGTTCAGTACCGACAGGAGTTCCAGCGCGGATGATGGCGGCGAAACTTCACCCTCGAGCACAATTGCTTTCGCACTCAGATCTTTTCCATAAAGCTTTCGGTTTGCCTTTTTGTCGGGCCGTAGCGTGGAGCCTTCCAGTGAAACGCCAGCAAAAAGTCCCCGAGCGCGTGAGTACGAAAGTATCTCTGCGCGTAGGAATAGATCCGTGGCGGCAGTTGATTCACGTCCAACGGGCCCGCCGGCAGCCGACGCAGTAGCGCCGAGCTTGACTTTGCTCTTGAGAATGCTGGTCGCAGCACGTTCATTCATCAGGAGAAAAACAAAGTCTGTGGCTTGCCCGCCGACCTGAAAACCAAAGCCGCCTCCCCCGAGCGCGATCATCGACGGAGCCCCCCACGGTCCTTTAAAGTCGGGCTCTCCGCGGCAAGTCATTACTCCACGCCCGTAGCTTCCACCAACGCCAACAGCGAACTTCAGGGTTGAAGGCACAACGATGACGCATTCTGCCTTCTGTAGCACCGCCGCGGGTATGCCACTCCGCAGTTGCAGGACTTCCTTCATCACCGTGCCAGAATTTGCGACTCGGTCGTTCTCTTTGGTGTGGGTTTGGATGGTGGCCGCAGTAACCGCGACTCCCGACCCTCCATCATCCGTCACTCCGGAGAACGTTGCCGTTACGCGGTAGGTGGCGGCGGACTTTCCAGCTCTATAAAGGCCATTTGCTGAGATTGAACCGCAGTCCGGAGTCGGAGTGCAGGCCCAGGTCGCTGTGGTGGTTAGATCAAGGCTTGTGTTATCACTCCAATAGCTGGTGGCCGTCATCTGCACCGTGGCTGACGTTGTGATGGTATAACCTTCAGCCGTTTTGATCGCGTAACCGGCCGCCGTGACGCAGATGGCGCCCCCGCACGGGCCTGAGCCAGTTAACCCTGCCGGCGTGATCATGAACGAAGTTGCGGCGATGCCCCCTCTTACATCCGTTACCGTCACTGTGGCCTGCGCGCCAGTTATCCCTTGGGGGGTTCCATTGATCAAGCCACCGCCCAAACCAGTGGACATAGACATCCCCGTTGGAAAGCCTCCAGTAAACGCATAGCTGTACGGTTGCGCACCCCCTGTCGGTGTAATCTGACAATTCACTGCGATGTATTGCTTAACGTGAGAGATGCAAGGCGGGGCGTATACGTTGAGAGGATTCGACGCCGTACTTGAACCGCTACCAGCAGTTTGGCCAAAGCAAGCCACGGGGAAACACAGAACCCAAAGTAGTTTCACCCGACGGGATCGAGGATATGTCATGACCGCACCTCCAACCTACTCGGTGAACTCCAATACTTCGACTCGGGAAGGCAATCGCACAGAGTAGAGAATACACAGACTAGGTTCGCTAGGTGCGCGGCGGAACTGTTAAAAGTAACAGATTAACGCGAAGCTCATCCGCTTGGTTCGAGCAGCGATCGGTTTGAGAGTTTGAGAGTATCCGGAATCGTATACTTTCCGCCTCGCTTTGGGACGGTGTGCAAACAACGGGGACAGGTGCCTTCCTTTTTGCCAGATACCGTGTTGATGATATAGTTGACTCAAGCTAAAGATTCCCATCTGTCATTCCTGACGGGTCCCGCCATTCGTTACTCCTCCGCTTTAATCATCTATAACCAATGCAGAATTCAGTTCGAATTTGGCTGGCCTATGGAAATCATCAAATTCAGATCGCAACTTGTGGCCGCGCTGGAACCAGTAAGGGTATATCTGCGGCTAGCACAGGACACGCTCACCAAACTGGGAGGGAGTGCAGTCGACTAACGCCGGGCAGTACAGAAGGCACTTCTCACAACAGAGAATGATTTGCGGAAGTTGTGAAGTTGTTAGCAAGCTCCCTCGATGCAATCGTTATAACGGACGTTGACGGCCGATTCATTACCGCAAACTCGGAAGCCCCGAATTTATTCGGAGTCTCGGAAACGAACATGAAGAAGTTCACAATCGATATCTTTCTTTTGCAGGGTCAGCCATACCTCGCCGGACATAGTTCCCCGTTCATAAGACGAGAGAAAAGGCATGGTGTATGTAAGGTTAGGCGTCTCGATGGAAGCTTGCGAGTCGCGGAATACGTTCTCGTCGCACACTTTCTGCCTAATTGGCATGTATGCAGATTTCTTAGCATTAAGACGGCCCGGGTCAAATGTGTTGCAACATTCAACTCGGGGCACGGCAATGATTCAAAACCGGTCAGGCAATGTTTGCAGTCCCGCGGTGGAAAGATTTGGCACTAACACTAACAAAATCCACAATTCGTTCTGCACGGTAAGCGAAACTTTCCAGATGTGGTCGAGGGCCCGTTTTCCTTTTGCCTATTACGGGATTCGAGCATTCTTCGTGGCGACGAACGAATCGCGTCTCGTCCACTGCTTTGATTCGTAAGCTTCCGGTCAGCACGTGCCGACGGATTGTGTTAGGAAGTCTCGCCGCGATCAGGGAGATCAACAGTAGGCTGGCGGCGAGAGACCAGCCGATGTAATCCAAGGCCAGAAAGCATCGAAGAACTTTCCGAGGCAAGCCTGACATCAATCGCAGTGGACTCCTGACATTTCTGACAGTACATGGCGACACGCGTCACCGCTAAGTTTGAAGTGTGGATAGAACCAAGTTTCCATCCTCCTCCGACCGGATCCAAGAGTGGATGGGCTCATTCTTGAAACGGACGCCGAATGAAGGTCGGAATGACGGCTCAACATTTTGGGGCACAGAGAGTCTTGAGGCCCCGCAGCGGAAAGGGACGCACGACTCGTGAAGTGCACGGAATCCCGAGATTTGATAGTGGGAGAAATAAAAGTGTCGATAAAGAGAAAGATGTCTTTCGTGTTATGTGCACTGGCGGCCTCGTGGTTTTCCGCACTGTCTACAGCTGCGCAATCGAGTGTTGAACTATCGCCCGATCGTTTCCAGGTGTTGTATGTGCAGACGCAATTCCTGGATGAAACACGTAAAGACTGGCGCCCGCTGAAGACAGACGTACGCCCACTGCGCGACACTCCGTACGACATTCAGGGGACCATGCTGGTGCGGCCGGGTGAATTGGGACGTGCTGCGAGAGGAACGCTCCCGGGCACTGCAATCCAGCCAGTAGTGCAGCCAGAATCAGACACAAGGGTTCATTGGATGTCGGCCCTCATGGAGTCCTTGTATTACACGGGCATAATGCACGCGTTTCGTACGGCTTCTGAACCCGGGACACGGGACACACTGAACGGCCACTGGTTTCAAAACTACACACAATCGCTGGCTGAACTGCGCGGTTGGAGCGACGGCGATTCTTTTATGGCTCCCTATGTAGGCCATTCCATTGAGGGGGCAGTGTTCGGATATATTCTGCGGCAAAACGATCCGCGATACCGCAAAGTGCAGTGGGGAGACGGGCGGGACTACTTCGTCAGCTTGTTGCGGTCGATGGCGTTCAGCGCGGTTTGGCACACGCAATGGAAAATCGGACCATTGAGCGAAGCTTCTTACGGGAACGTGATGCTGCATGCTTCGCCGGGATTCGTCACGCTGGTCGACACCCCAACATTAGGAGCAGCAACGATGATTGCGGAGGATGTGGCGGACCGCTACTTAATCATGGGCCTGGAAAACCGGACTGACAACCGGATGCTGATCATTCTGACGCGGTCCTTTTTGAACCCCGGACGGTCGTTTGCGAACATGATGGCGTTCCGGGTCCCCTGGAATCGAGATACTCGCATTGGACTGTTTGGACCGGCTGGGGAAATTCGCAGAGAGATGCTGCTCGACTACAAAGCTGGACTGGGGCCAAAACCGTTTACATTCCAACGCCGGTCAACGTCGGACCAAGGGGTCGAGTTCCATCGCACCTACCCGAAAGCAGCACCGATAGAGCTGGCAGCATTCCCGGTTTACGAAAGTCTCCTTAGTGGAGGCAGCTGCATCGGTGGAGGCGGCTCGGGAGCGGCTCGAGTGAGCCCGACGCTTCAAGTAGTGACGGAAGTGAGCGGGTGCATGGTACTTCACATGCCTAGATCTAACCAGAGCGGAGATTCGTTGTTCTACGGTGGAGGGCTCAGATGGACACCACGAGCAGCGCAGAAGTTCTCCCCCTATGTTGAAATGCTCGTTTGGCGGGCGGAAGGTAACTTTCGAGACAGATGACGAGGCGTTGCGAACAAAGCTGATGAAGGAATGGAATGACGGCAGTGGGACCTTGAGCCACTACCCGAAGCGAAGCGACTGGTCTGTGGAAGTGGCCAATAACGGGCCGAGTATTGCAGTGGGCGGAGGAGTGGACGTGGTAATGACGAGAGCATTTGCTTGGCGCCTCGTCAGCGTGCAGTACACACACTCCTGGATGGGAGATGTGGATATGATTCGCCCACAGGCCGGGGTGCGGGTGACGACACAAGCGGTGCTTCGCATCGGCACTTGGTAGTGGTTGGTTGTCCTGATCAAAGCGTGGGCGTTTAGCAGGCTCCACAGTGGCAATCAATTCCGAAGACCGGCCCCTTCTGAGTTAGGCGAATGGCGATATTGTCACTCGAAACGCATACATCCCGATGCGGAAAGCCCCTTGCTGATCGGGACGTTTGTTGTCGCGGTATTCATTTCCGACCTGGTGTAGACTCCACTGCTAGCGAATAACGATGCCCCAAATGTTCAGTCCACTGAACTACCCCGTATTCTTGTTTGTGGGATCTGTCGCTGTATTCTGGCTCGGAGCGCGCATCGGCGCCATCTTCCACAGCCGTTATGGGGAGCTGGGCGAAAGCACGCTTGAAGATTTCAAGCTCGTCTTAGGTGCTACTTTGACGTTACTAGGACTAATTATCGGCTTCACCTTTTCGATGGCAGTGAGCAGATACGATCAACGCAAGAATCTTGAGGAAGAGGAAGCCAACGCGATCGGAACGGAGTATGTGCGGGCGGATTTTTTACCCGCCGCCAATGCAGAAAGAGTGCGTGCTTTGCTGAAGAGCTATCTCTATCAGCGAATCCTTTTTTACACTACACCTCACGGGCATTTACTCGAACAAAATAACGTCCAGACCGCACTGTTGCAGAAGGAGATGTGGTCAGAGGTCAAAGGGCCGACGTCAGAGAATCCAACGCCCGTGGCCGCTATTGTCGCTCAAGGGATGAACGACGTCTTGAACTCGCAGGGGTACTCACAGGCAGCCTGGTGGAATCGAATCCCGGTTGCTGCATGGATCCTGCTGATCACCATCGGTATCCTTTGCAACGTTTTGATAGGCTATCTCGCACACGACAGAAGCGCGTTCCCGTTTTGGATTCTACCGATATTCTTGGCGATCTCACTCTTTCTCATCGCGGATATCGATAGCCCAGGGCGCGGAGCGATTCGGGTGCATCCGCAAAATCTAGAGAATCTTGCGAACTCCCTGCGCCTCCAATGAAGTTCCCTGTCAGTTTTGCCAGTTTTTGATCCCCCACAGCTGACCTAACCTCCCCACGAAAGGCTGGGAATCTCTTTCCGGCGCGTGCGACCGAACCAACAGAAGAAAAGACTCGGTGAGGCAGCACGAAAATAGAAGCGCCCAGGTCCAAAACAGCGGCGCTGACAAGGCGTTCTGCGGGCGGAGCGTGCACCGCGTCCCCCAGCGCAGGATGCGGTCAACAACTTAAGAGAAAAACCTTGAGTGCATCGTCGGGCACGCGGAGTTTTAGAGATCGAAACAGGAGAACAGTTATGAGCAGCTCAACAAAAGTGCGGGACGCTCAACTGGACCGGTTTTTCACCATGGCGGAGGCGCGTCTGGACCGCTGGCGATCATTACTCCAAGCAGCTCGCTCGTGGGAAGCCGCAGCTAATCAACCGCGTTCCGAAGTTGAGAAGCTTAAGGAAATCGTCTCGGCAGCTTTTGTGGAACTGCGACAGTGGGAAGATTTCTTTGCATTTCCGGGACCGGCATTGCTGAAGACGGTGCAAGAGCGCGTCGCTGCCGGTGATCCGATCGGCACGGTCGGGATGGTCCAGAAGATCAGCGCTGCACTACTCACACATTCTTACCGAACCAATGTTTCCGAATGGGAGAACGACGAGCAGTCGATGAGCTTCACCGACCGGCTACCGGGGGCGGGTGGAGCTTCCAAGTATCGCCCGTATTTCGAGGTTCTGGTGGTAAGTCCAGCCCGACCCTCCGCGTGGTCCGAGCTGGGACAAGAATTGCGCAAGCTGCGCAGGCCAGAGGACAAGTTTATCTATGAGTCGGTGTTCGCGGGAAATTTCGAGGATGCAGTACTCGGGGCCATCCTAAACGGCAGCATCGAGGCCGTGGTCATCTACGAAGGTATTCCGTTCGCGTCGTCTCACAACAATCCCATTTTGCGGGAATTTCTAACCAATCATCTAGCAGCGAGCGGAATTGACCCTACATCAGGGCAATACGGCCTGGCTCTCGCGCAAGGACTGAAACAGTTAAGGCCGGAGTTGGACGTTTACTTTCTGAGCGATCGCCAAGCGGAAAAAATTGCCGGCGACATTAGCGCTGCGTGCGTCCGGCGCATTTTCTACCAAGTGGAGGAACCTCTGGAATTACACCTGAGCATCCTCGACGGCATCGCAGACCGGTACGACACACCCTACTTCGACAATTTGCAGAAGTATGCGCAACGGCCGATAGGCACATTCCACGCGCTGCCGATAGCAAGGGGAAAATCGATCTTCAAATCGAACTGGATTCGCGACATGGGGGAGTTTTATGGACTTAACCTGTTTCTGGCGGAATCATCGGCAACGACCGGAGGCCTCGACAGCCTGCTGGAGCCAACAGGAAACATCAAGATCGCACAAGAGAAGGCCGCGCGAGCTTTTGGCGCAGACCACGTGTTTTTCGTGACCAACGGAACGTCCACCTCAAATAAGATGGTGGAACAAGCGTTGCTGGGCCCCGGCGACATCATGCTGGTTGACCGCAACTGCCATAAGTCCCACCACTACGGCGCTGTGATTTCGGGCGCCTTCCCGCTGTACGTAGAGGCCTATCCGCTGACTCAATACTCAATGTACGGTGCGGTGCCTTTGCGCACGATCAAAAAAGCCCTGCTCGATCTAAAAGCAGAGGGCCGGCTGGATCGTGCACGCCTCCTGGTGCTCACGAATTGCACCTTCGACGGACACATCTACAACACCGAGAGAGTGATGGAGGAATGTCTGGCGATCAAGCCCGATCTTATCTTTTTGTGGGATGAGGCGTGGTTTGGCTTCGCAGCATTCAGCCCCTTCTATCGCCGGCGCACGGCGATGGGAGCCGCGGCGTTACTCGAGAAAAAGTTTCGGGACCCAGCTTACCGCGCAGCGTACAAAGAGCAGGAAAAGAAGCTGGGAGCGGACCTGCGCCCGGACGATACGAGGCTACTGGAAACACGCTTACTGGCCAACCCCGACGAAGTGCGCCTGCGCGTGTACCAGACCAACTCAACCCACAAATCTATGTCTTGCCTCCGGCAAGGCTCGATGGTGCTGGTCAAGGACCCGGATTACCACACAGTCGAAGAGCAATTTCACGAAGCGGTCTTTACGCACGCCTCCACTTCACCCAATTTGCAGATCATTGCGTCCTTGGACGTAGCGCGGCGGCAGATGGAGCTGGAGGGCTACGAACTGGTGAACCGAGCCATCCAATTGGCGCTGGACCTGCGCCGCGAAGTAAATTCGCATCCGCTCATCTCGAAGTATTTCCGGATCCTCGGCGCCGACGAAATGATTCCCGCGGAGTATCGGAATTCGGGATTTGTGGACTACCTGACGCCGGGAGCCAATTGGGCAACCGCAGTAAAGGCTCTCAAGGAAGACGAAATCGCGCTGGATGTCACGCGCCTCACGCTGGTCTGCGGGGCCGCAGGCTTCGACGGTACGCAATTCAAGAACCTGCTCGCCGCGGAGTACGACATTCAACTCAACAAGACATCCCGCAACAGCGTTCTGCTCCAAACAAATATTAACAACACGCGCAGCGACATCGCCCAACTGATAAAGGTACTCGTCCAGATTTCACAGGGCATTGAAAAGAAACTTGAAGACGGCGGCACAACGGCCAAGCACGCATTTGCTGCCCGCGTGAAATCCCTGATGACGGACGTGCCAGATCTTCCCAATTTCAGCTCTTTCTTCAACAGCTTCCGAGAGGATTCTTCGAGCATTACCAGCGAAGGCGACATGCGTTCGGCGTTTTTTTCGGCATATCGCGCACAGCAGTGCGAACACTTGAAATTGTTCAGTCCGGAAATCGATAAACGTTTGAAGGATGGGCCGGCGTTGGTTTCGGCAAATTTCGTGATCCCTTATCCGCCGGGGTTCCCGATTATGGTTCCCGGTCAGGTAGTCGACGCACAAACGATCGAATTCATGCGCAAACTCGATGTAAAGGAAATTCACGGCTTCAGTGCGACGCTTGGGTTGAAGTTGTTGAATCCGGCCTTCCTGCAATCGGCCAAGACACCGGCTAACAGCGCAAACGACGCAAAGCACGCAAAGCGGAAGGCGGCACGTGCGCACGCCGCGGATTGACGCTGGCTGAGAGGTGGGTAGGAAACCGCAGGGGCAAGAAGCCAAGAATTGGGATTAAGGAGAGAGATGATGTTTATAGTGACATGGTTCGTTACGACTCTGCGGCAGTATCCGGAGATCGCCATCTTCCTGACACTCGCCCTCGGATACTACTTCGGCAAATTTACGTTCAAGGGCATTGGCCTGGGGTCGGTGACTGCCACTCTGCTAGCCGGTGTTTTGATCGGACAGATCGGGATCACCATCTCGCAGCCCCTCAAGGCGACAGTCTTCCTTATGTTTCTTTTTGCTGTCGGATATGCGGTCGGGCCTCAGTTCGTTCGGGGCGTCGCCAAGGATGGGGTTCCGCAAGCAATCTTTGCAGTGGTCCAAAGCGTCCTTTGCTTGTTAGTACCTTTCGCAATCTTTAAGATCGCTGGCTACAACCTCGGCTACGCGGCCGGGTTGTACTCGGGGTCGCAAACCATTTCTGCCGCCATGGGCCTGTCAACCGACGCGATCAACCGATTAGGGCTCGCTGCCGACGAGGCTAAAAGGCTACTCGATTCGATGCCGGTTGCTTATGCGGTGACCTACATGTTTGGCACGATGGGGTCGGCGATCGTGATCGCATTGCTCGGTCCGAAGCTGCTTCGCATTAATCTGCCTGCCGCGTGCAAAGACTACGAGGAGAAGCAGGGTGGTGCCGGCAGCAAGGAACTTGGCGGGCCGGGGACGGCCTGGCGTCGTTGGGAAGTACGTGCGTTCCGTGTCCAACCTGGCGCCAGAGTTATCGGTCTTCGCGCCATCGAGGCCGAGGCGCTGCTCCCGCAAGCACGCATCTTTGTCCAGCGCATACGTCGTGACGGAGTCATCGAGGAGGCGACCGCCGAAACAGTATTGCGTGAGGGTGACGTGGTGGCCGTGGCGGGTGCCCGCGAGGCGCTCGTGAGTATTATCGGCGAACGCGCAAAGATGGTCGCGGCCGTGGGTTCTCGAGAGACGCTCGCGACTGTTGCTAGCGGAGTCGCCATAGAGGTTGACGATCCTGAATTGCTTAGCGTTTCCGTGGAGGGCGTCGACGTTTATGTGACAAACAAAGAGGTGGACGGCAAGACCCTTGCTGAGCTTGCCGAGCTCCCCAGCGCTCGCGGCGTCTTCCTGCGGAAAATCACGCGAGGTGCGGTTGCCACCTCGATTCCTATTCTGCCAAATACCAAGATTTTCCGCGGCGACATCGTTACCCTGGCCGGCCGCACTCAGGACACCAATAACGCCATCAAGTTGCTGGGCGTCCCGGATCGCCCGACCGACGTCGCTGACGTCGCGTTCATCGGCGCTGGAATCTCCGTGGGTGCGCTGATCGGCGCGCTGGTCTGGAAGGTGGCCGGTGTGCCGCTAACGCTCTCAACCGCCGGCGGCGCGTTGATCTCGGGACTGATTTGCGGATGGTTGCGCTCGGTGCATCCCAAGTTCGGCCGCATCCCGACATCGACGGTTTGGTTCATGAACTCCGTTGGCCTCAACATCTTCATTGCCATAGTCGGAATCTCCGCGGGCCCAGGCTTCGTGAATGGATTGCGGACCCAAGGCATTGGCCTGTTCCTATGGGGAGCCCTCGCGACGACGCTGCCCCTCATCTTCGGGATGTTCATCGGCAAATACCTCTTCCGCTTCCACGATGCGCTTCTACTTGGCATCGTTTCCGGGGCACGCACGACGACGGCTTCGCTTGGCTTGGTCTGCGATTTGGGCAAGAGCCAGGTACCCGCATTGGGATATACCGTTACTTATGCCATCGGTAACACTCTTCTTACAATCTGGGGCATGGTGCTCATCATGTTCCTGTCGTAGCCTTTTCTGAAAGGTGAAAATCATGGACCTCATGAAGCTCCGTAAATTCGAAACATTGGGCCCGTTCGAGATTAAAGACGAGCTGATCAAGCTCGCCAAGCAAACCTCGCGTACGACGCAGTCGGCATTCCTGAATGCGGGTCGCGGAAACCCCAACTGGATCGCCACAACCCCGCGCGAAGGGTTCTTTCTGCTCGGCCAGTTTGCGATCACCGAGAGCAAGCGGGTGATGGAACATCCCGCCGGTATTGGTGGAATGCCGCAGCTCCAGGGCATCGCGAGCCGCTTCGAAGCGTGGCTCGCCAAGCATGCCGACATGCCCGGTGGGTCGTTTCTGTCGGCAATGGTTCCGTTTGCGATAAAGAGGTTCGGGTTTGAGCCGGACGCCTTCGTCCACGAGCTCGTGGACTCCATCATCGGCGATAACTACCCGGTCCCGGATCGCATGCTGGTTCACAACGAACGCATCGTGCATGAGTACCTGATGTGGGCAATGTGCGGGAAACCGCAGCCATCCGGCAAGTTCGATCTGTACGCGGTCGAGGGCGGCACGGCTGCGATGTGCTACATCTTTAAATCGATGAAGGCCAATCGCCTGCTGCGACCCGGCGACACGATCGCGTTGGGCACGCCTATCTTTACGCCCTACCTTGAGTTGCCGCATCTAGAAGACTACGGGCTGAAGTTCGTCACCATCCAGGCTCCGCAGGAAAACCGCTTCCAGTTCACAGACACGGAGCTCAAAAAGCTGGAGGATCCCCAGGTAAGGGCGTTCTTCCTCGTTAATCCCGGCAATCCGACGGGCTTCGCACTTAGCAAGGAAGTGATCGATAAAATCGCAAATCTAGTAAGGACAAAGCGTCCCGACCTGATGCTCCTAACTGACGACGTCTATGGAACGTTCGTGCACGATTTCCGATCTCTGCTGGGCGAACTTCCTCAAAACACCATCGGGGTCTACTCCTATTCTAAATACGTCGGGTGCACCGGATGGCGCCTCGGCGTTATCGCGGTCCACGAAAACAACATTTTCGACAAGATGATCGCGAAGCTTCCAGATGCTGATCTGAAAGCGCTCGACAAACGGTATGGCACGCTGGTCCTGGAGCCGCGCAAGATCAAGTTCATCGACCGCATCGTGGCTGACAGCCGGGACGTTGCCCTGAATCACACGGCGGGCCTCGCTCTGCCTCAACAGGTAATGATGAGCCTGTTCTCCCTTGCGGAGATGATGGATGGTGCCAAGCTCTATCAGAAGGCATGCCTGGAGATCGTGCATCGGCGCGCCAAGGCCATGATTGAAGGCCTCGGCATCGAAGTCACTCCGAACACGCTTTACAACGCCTATTACGGCTTGATCGACTTTGAATTCTGGGCGCGCAAAAACATCGGACAGGACGCCGTCGAATACCTCAAGAAAAACGTCCACCCCCTCGACCTCGCCTTCCGTCTGGCCGAGGATCACGGGATCGTGCTATTGAACGGCGGCGGTTTCGAAGCACCAGACTGGTCGCTTCGGGTGTCCCTCGCCAATCTGCCCGACGAAGTGTACGAAGACATCGGACGCGGCGTTCGATCGATCGCGCGCGGCTACCGAGATGCCTTCGAGGCCTCGCAGCGTTCCGAAAAATCTAAACAAGCGGCCTCGCGATAGTTCATCACGGGCTGAGCTGGATGTGCGATTGGAGCGGGCAGCTTGCTGGTTCGCTGTCCTGATCTGTCCTTGTGGTGTCGCAAAACTGTGCACAGCTTTTGTGGGGTTTTTTGGCCTTACTCGGGCAACGTAGGAATGCGCCACGGAGACTCTAGTCTTATTCGGGCCCGCAGGATGGTCGCAGAGGGGTGAGTATGGAATGGTTGGCAAAACTCTTTACAAAGTATCCCGAAATGGGAGTTTACCTTGCGGTGGGCATCGGGTACTTGATTGGGCGGCTTAAGTTTCGTGGCGTTGGACTCGGCGTGGTGACGGGCTCCTTGCTGGGAGGGATCGCCATAGGAAACTTCTTTCACGTGGCCGTGGCTGACCAAGCCAAATCTATCGTTTTCCTCCTATTCCTTTTCGGAATTGGTTACTCGGTGGGACCTAGTTTTTTTCAGAATCTCAAGGGAGATGGCTGGCGCTGGGCTGTGCTCGGGCTGTTTGTTCCGCTCATTGGCCTTTTGACTTCGTATGCAGTTGCCCATTTCTTGAAACTGGACCCAGGATATTCCGCCGGATTGCTTTCTGGAGCCTTGACGGAGTCGCCCGCCATCGGCACAGCGAGTGAAGCAATCCGTTCCCTCTCCGTGCCCGACGAACAAAAGCAATTATGGATCGGGCACATCGCTGTCGCGGACGCGATCTGCTACATCTTCGGCACGTTGGGTGTGATCTGGTGCTGCAGTAGCCTCGGACCAAAGCTCCTCCGCATCGACCTGCGTGCGGAATCGAAAAGAGTAGAAGCGGACCTGGGAATTCAGCGCTCGAAGCCTGGCGTATATTCGGCGTGGCAACCCATTGGCTTTCGCGCTTATACAATTGCTCATGACGGGCTCGTCGCTGACAAAACAGTCGTAGAAGCCGAAGAGTCCTTGCCCGGTGTGCGCATCTTTATAGAGCGGATTCGACGGAAGGGGAACATCTTCTCTCCGGTCGGCACCACAATTCTGGAGGCAAATGATACGGTCGCGGTACTCGGACGTACCGAAATCATGATTAGAGCTTTTGGGGCGTCGGTGAAGGAGGTCGCTGATCCCGAACTGCTGGAAATCCCGGTAACAGCCGTCGATCTGTATATCACCAGCAAGAGAATCGCCGGCAAGACTCTCCAGGAAATTGTCGATGATGTCGAGGAAGCCCGCGGTGTTTTGCTCAGGGGCATCACGCGCAGTGGCCATGAGATTCCAATCGGAACAAATACGGTGATCGCGCGGGGTGACACAGTTCAAGTAACCGGATCGGAATCTGCAGTCGAGAAACTGGCGCGTGTAGCTGGTCGGGTGATTCACCCAACCGATCAGAGTGACTTTGCCGTGCTTGGAGTAGCCATAGCCATCGGCGTATTGGTTGGGGCCGTGCTCACAATACCTGTAGGACATCTGAGAATCGCGCTGGGGACGAGCGTTGGGACTCTTCTGGCCGGTGTAATTGTTGGGTGGATGCGGTCCGTGCGTCCGTGGTTCGGAATCATCCCGGATGCCGCCATTCTTTTCATGCGGTCGCTTGGTTTGGCAGCGTTCGTGGCCATGATTGGGCTGAAAGCGGGCCCGATCTTTGTGCAGGCAGTGCGAGAATTTGGCTACGTGCTCTTCCTGGGGGGTATCGTAGTAACGCTTATACCGCTCATTGCAGGTCTTTACTTCGGCCGTTACGCCCTCAGACTCAATCCGGCACTTTTGTTGGGAGGCCTCGCAGGCGCTCAAACGATGATCGCGGGCGCTGCTGCGGTTCAAGAAAAATCAGAAAGCCCGATTGCCACATTGGGTTATTCATACACGGCGGCATTCGGTCACATCTTTCTGACGACCTGGGGAACCGTTATTGTCGCTCTCATGAGCTGATCAGAATTGACCAGGAATTTCGTTGATCGAATTCGCAGTTTGAACGCCAACGTGGACCCAATGTCGTTTCCGGAGGTGAACTGTGCAAAACAAACGATTGGGCATCGGAGTGATATTCGTGTTGCTCTTGTGTTCGCTGTTTCTCGTCATGACCCAGGCCGGGCAGCAGCCACGGACGCTCATCCTGACTGGACATGCAGGTGAGCTAGTGGTTGTCGAGATGGGCGGACGCTCTTACGTTGAAATACAGGCATTGGCTCGGCTTGCTAACGCTTCTCTCAGTTTCAATGGGGACCAAATGTTGTTGACGCTGCCGGGATTGTCCGCGCACACAGACTTCTCGCCGCCCTCCGGTGGCCAACCTGCTCCGGCGGGGCTGTCGAAGGAATTCATTCGGGCGGCCATCGAGGAGATGTCGATCATCCGAGAATGGCGAAGCACCCTGACGAATGCAGTTCAGCGTGGGCACCCCATAACGGAAGATTGGATTGGCAGCTTTCGTGATCAAGCCAGGACGAGTCTGCGGTTGGTTGGCGTGGTGGCCACAACCGATTCGGATCGGAGCGCCTTCCGGCTACTGACAAATGTGTTCAATAGCATGAACGAGCTGAGTGATCAATTCCTGGAAGCGAATCGAACCAGAACATACATATCGCCCGATGCCCTCAACAATCATTCGTTGGACCAAAAAATACTGAACTGCGCTCACTCCTTGGCAGCGATGGCCGCGAGCGGCCAGTTTATGGATGATGGATCGTGTCATTGAGCTCGGAGTGAAATCACGTCAAGACGAGTGCCCGAGTGCAAAACAGGGAGGCATTATTATTCTCGAGTGGGCACAGCCAATCGCGCGGGGACCCCGCGACCACCATGAAGGGAGGGATACAAGCGTGCTTGAATCTCGCGCTGGCGATGTCCCGCAAGGCACCGAATTGCTGAAGGACTTGAACCCGGAAGAGGTTCGATTGATTTTGGGGGCGGCCAGAACGCGCCGCTTCTCCGCCAAATCCGTTATAACCCACCAGGGTGAACCTGCCCATAATCTCCTGCTGTTGTGGAGAGGTCGGGCCCGATGCTTCTTTGAATCTCCCAGCGGGAAAAAACTCATCCACATATGGATGACGCCTGGACACATCTTTGGTGGTGCGGCGCTGGTATCCCGGACTTCGATATATCTGGTCAGTACGGAAGCTGTGCGGGACAGTGTCGTCCTCGTTTGGGATGGAGAAACCATTCGCGCCCTCGCTCGACGCTTCCCCCGAGTTCTGGAAAACGCACTCTCTATTGCGGCAAATTACATTTCTTGGTATGTCGTTGCCCTTGCAGCCTTAACTTCTCAAACCGCGAGAGAGAGACTCGCCGGCGTGCTTTTGGGATATGTATCCAGCATCGGCCGAAAAGTGGCTGGAGGCTTTGAACTCGAGCTGACGAATGAAGAGGTGGCAGACTCAGCAGCCATCACGCCCTACACCACGAGCCGCATTCTAAGTGAATG
The DNA here is from genome assembly GCA_963731155.1 of uncultured Acidobacteriota bacterium. Lineage (GTDB taxonomy): Bacteria > Acidobacteriota > Terriglobia > Acidiferrales > UBA7541 > Acidiferrum. Next base: position 80,465 of record CAVSVB010000009.1, on the reverse strand, counting down.
GCAGAAGGTCGGCGCGATTCAAAAGCGTCGGGGGAAGATCGTCCTGAACTCCCCCGAACAATTTTTCCTCAAAGTTCTCGAATCCGGGCGTTCCGCCTTTCCGCGTATGACTTTGTAAGATTGCTTTCCGGGCTCTGGCTGCCTACCGCCCTCTGCTACAGCATCAATTCCCGTCAGCATTAGGGTGGAGCCGCTAATACATGCCGTTCGGATTCTCGCGCCAATTCGTCAAGCTGCGACTGACAAACAATTGACCCAGTAGAACAGCTCGGATGCCCGCAATGAGGTCTGAGTAGGAATCGGACTTCAAAACATAGCCGCAAGCACCAACGTCGAAGGCGGTCTGAATGAGATCAGAATCACGATGCTCGCTCAAGAAGAGGACCTTCGTACCAGGAGAGTGAGCGCGGATTTGACGTGTCGCATCAATGCCATTCATCACAGGCAGGCTCAGGTCCATCAAAATCAGGTCAGGCCGAATTTCTTTGGCTTTACGAACCGCCTCCAGTCCATCTCTTGCGGAGGAAATAATTTGCAGGTCACTTTCCCCCTGAAGCATAACGGAAACAAACTGCTGCCAAGCCAAGAAATCATCAGCTACAAGAATTTGCGTGACAGACATCCTCAACGTTCTTATTTTGTGGAAACTCTCGTACTGAAAAGCTAACCGAGCGCCCATAATTTGTGTTCCTATCCATGCTTTTCCATGCTTTCCATGCTTTCACATGCAAGCATGAGCCGTCGTTGCCCTTGGGCAGACACGAAGTTGCCGTAGAGCAATCAACTTGAGCAGCGAAAGACAAATGCGATTCACTAACTACAGCCATGCTTAGTAAGGCTGCCCACCCAAGACTTTAGTTCCTTTAGGTGAATGACGACTGAAGTAGTGGAGGAAACATTTAACTTTAGCGGGTTACGCGGTCAGAATATGGTCCAATGCCGGCTGTGAGCCACCGTGGAAACTGCCCTCTTGGGAATGACGTTCGTCAGTAGAATTCTGGGCAAGCTGCACTCTTATTGTCCCGATTGAGGCGCGAGCTGGCTAGCGCGTGCGATGTCCTGAAAACTTTCCCGCTGTGCCGGCGATTCCGCTTTCTGGGCATCAGATGTGAGCAAAAGCTTACTCGGCTGTGGGATAGTGAACCGAGAAACGCCACAGTCGAGGCAGACCGACAGCTTCGGGAATAACCAGACGCCGGGCTTGTCGAGATTTTCGGGGCCGGATAAATGGACAATCATCTCGGCAGTGAATTCTGCCTGATTGTGCGACTGACATGATGGACAAATCATAAGCAACCCTCCTCCCAGCGTTGTCTCAATGGAACTCCAATATGGTTTGGCAGGTGCCACCGAGCATCGACCTTACGCTAGGAAATCGATGGGCGTCTGTCTGTTCAATATTGAACATCCGTGAGAGCTGGTTCCCACAGAGGTGGCCAGCTAGGAGCGTGTCCGAGAATTCATCTTTTGTACTGCTGAATTCACTTGAAAAAGAGCGCGAATTATTCGGAACCATGGCGAAAACATACCGATCCTATCTTCCCGAACAAGATTTGCTTTTACCTCCGAGTCTGCGCGAATGGTTGCCGGATGACCACTTGGTTTATTTCGTGTCCGGCGTGGTTGACCAGTTGAACCTTTCGGCGATTGAGTCCGTGTATGAGGAGGATCATCGGGGGCAACCGCCATATCGCCGGGGAGACGAGTTGCCATAGAGCAAGATCTTGGTCATCATGCGCGGATAACGAAAATACTCCCACGCAATAGAGTTGCAACGAAGGGAAACGCGGATCGCACGAATTCGGGAAGCCAAACGCGCGCTGGTCCACTGTCGGCGATAACTCCTGGTGGTTTTTGTCCCGACTGGATTTGTGCAGAGCTACAACACGCAGATCGCGGTCGAACCGGCCTTTCAGTGGTAGCGACGGAAAAGCAAAAGCACAACGAAAGGCGCAAACCTTGCAAACTCGGCTAGCTCGCTTCGGGTAACGGCCCTGGTTTTCATCGTAGAATCGGTATTCGGGCAGATCAAACAGGCGCGCGGATTCCGCCAGTATCTCTTGCCCGGACTGGAGAAAGTCAACGTACGGGGAGTGGGCCCTGATCTGCATAACTCACAACATACTGAAGTTTCACAAGACCATCTGCAGCGGATAGCGGAGCTACTTCCGGGAAAGCCGTTCACGGGTTCACGGTAGCAATTTGAGAATACAACGTAACTCACGGAAGACGATCCAACTCCCCATCGAGGTCAGTTAGCCACACGGATCAAAAATGCCCAACCCGGCGCCATTAAATGCGAAATCTCGGACACACTCCTAGCGGTGAGCGATGATTTGTTGTTGGACAGGCTGACTTTGAGCTAGTCGTGGAGAACAACGCTCAGAAGCGAAGAATGCACGCGAAGTCTATCGTTATAGTCAATGAATCCGAGCTTCCTGAATTTGTTCATGAAAAAATTCACTCGTGAGCGGGTTGTCCCAATCATTTCCGCCAGCGTATTCTGACTTATGTCTGGGATTATTTCCTCGGGCCTGTCCTTTTTCCCGAAGCGGGCCAGCAATAAAAGGGACCTTGCCAGCCGTTTTTCGCTCGAATTGAAAAGTTGATCGACCAAGTCTGATTGAGTCAGGTTGTGACGTTGAATCAGGTAAGCGACAAATACGTCGGAGAACTTGTGTTCTTTGTGAAGCGTGCGTAACATCTCTTTCTTTTCAATCTCGAGGACGGAGCAAGCCGTAGTTGTAGTCGCCGTTGCCATGCGGACTGGTTGATTGGAGGCGATGCATCCTTCGCCCAGGAAATCGCTGGGGCCCATCATCGCGATGGTTGCCTCCTTGCCTTGTCTGGAGACCACGCTGAGCTGCACTCTCCCTTCCTGTATGTAATACACAGTGTCGGCGGGCTTTCCTTGCGAAAATATAGTTTGCTTCGGGCCGTATCGGCGAATAGTCCTTCCGATGCCGGCGTTGGCTAGGAATTCCTGAGGGTCGAAAATCTTGGTGGACTTAGAAGAGCGAAACTGCGGTTTTCGCAACAAACGAGCGGACGGCATGCGAAACTCCCCGAGAACTCTGAGATGATGATCGTACACATAGTCTGGGGATTTCAAGCAGAAAATGACAGGCTTGGTAGAGGCAGAGTTCGTACGGTAGGCGCTAGTTTTTCAAAAGAGGCACTACCCTCTCAAACAGGCGCCCGATCCTTCGCACTACGTGGAAAGACAAACCAGCCTGTGACCCCGTTGAGAAAAAGTTTGCCGAAATCTTCCGCAACCTCCTGCGCTCCCAGGAGAGAAGCCCGCGTGTATCGACGCGTTATTGCAGCATCAAGGCAAGCTGAGCTAATCAGTTTTCCTCCGGTGAGGGCTAGTTTGGCCTGCCAAACCACGAATATTGCCAGGCGACAGAGATGTTGCGATAGTTCCCGCCGTACCGGATATACGCGCCGTCACTATAACTGAGCTTCAGGGACTGACGCTTGCTCACAGGAATAGAAGCAGTGAAACCTACGCGAGAATTCCCCTGCACCGTGCCTGGGTTTGATACACCATTCACGCTGGTGGCGCCACCGAACCAATAATTGCCATCCAAAGAGACCCACAACCGCGGCTTGAAATCGTAACTGAGATGGCCTTCGAAGGAGCCAGTGGGACTCTCCGACTGCGTGTTGATCCCGGGTGAGTACTGGTTGCGGGAGAAGAATTCGGGATTCGTAGTAAAGAACCATGCTCCTGCGTAGGCATCAACAATCCAGTGACCCCAGCGCCGGGAGTACCCAACTTCGGGTTTAAAGGCCCAGCGGTTAGATCCGAAATTAATCAGTTTCGTGGGGTCATATTGACCCGTCGCAGGTACCAGTTTGAAGCTGGCACCGAGAATGGTTTTCTGCCGCCATTTGCGGAACTCGTCAACGTTCATCGATGGACCACCTATCAAGTTCACAGAAAACCGAAATGCTGCAGGCAGAAGTCCAGAACGATATGCTAGTGTCTCCGCGCCAAGGACTGTCCCATGGAAATTTCCGTTCCCGTAGGGCAATGACACCAGGAAATTAGCGGTGCGGCCGAAGAGATTAAACGAGTGGTAAGCGCTAAATATAGAAATATTTACGCGAGCGGAAGCACCCGTGATCGGCGCTTCTCCGTCAAGAATGAGGCTCCCGTCGAAAAAGGAATAGGTCAAAGTGACCGCGTTGGAGTGAAGAGGGGTAATGACATAAGCGCGTGGGGCAAGGTCTTGCGCAGCTACCCGTCGAGCGCAAAAAAGGCAGAGTAGCAAGATGATGCGCCGCATCTTCTTGCACGTTCCACTCGGGCCGGGAAATGTCCTCCGCAATGCAGACTGCCTCCTTTTTAACAACAGGCCTGTTGACAATCCAAATGCCGGCCCCGTTCCCGACAAAAATTACGACCTCCCCATGCATATAACGCTGGAGATACATCTGCGTTTTTTCACCATCGGACGGCGCAGGCAGTGCAACCAGGCGAAATACGCGTGGACTCACTCGCTCGGTAACCGCGCGGATTGTGCCGCCCCTTCCGGCGGCATCGCGTCCTTCAAAGAGATGATGACGCGAAGACCTTTGTACTTGACCCAGTTCTGAAGTTCGCATAGCTCTGCCTGGAGACGACGAAGTTCTTTTTCGTATTTCTTAAGTTTCGGGCGTCCGCTGTCATCGCCTGCTTCGTTCTTCGCCATCGACTGCCACTCCTTAGTCATAAAACCGCTTATTGGACTATCATCGGCGCGGATACCACCACCTGTGCCTTGGGGTCGATACTAACGGTCCGGATCCACTTTCACGAAACTGTACTTGGCGCTGAACTGAATGCGAGGTGCATTTGCCTTTAACCCGTTTTGATCCATGACCCAACCGTAGAGGAACTCAGCACCGACGTTGAACGAGCCATAAGGATTCCAAATCAGGTTGGCACCGCTGTAAGTTGCGTGGTTATACGAGGTAATCGCAGCGAGATCGGTGTTGTTCACCGCGGCGTAGGAGTAGAATGCGCTGGACCGCAGTGTTTTTCGCCAATAATGCTGATAGGATGCCTCGACTCCCACCGCCGGAGTGGCTTCCAAGTGATTGCTGGCACCTGAGGCCACTTCGGCGTCGATGCCCAGTCCTGAAGTGTCCTGGAGATAGCGCGAAATCCCGTGCCCTGCCGCCACGGCCAAGATGGCGTTGTCCTTACCAAACGTCTTTACTCCGAGTGAGGTGTTTACGCCCCAACCAAACACGGAATCATTTCTTCCATCGGGGAGAGACACGGCAATATCGCGAAAGATTGCCGCAACCTGGAAGTGTCCACGCTCAAATTCCTGGCGCAGGCGAATCGCTCCATCTCGAGTCGGCGAGTTGCTCTGGGCGGAGAATTCTGGCGTCTTGAATGTAACGTCGGAGCTTGGCTTTTCGAGCGAAAGATACAAAGTCGTGCTCGAACTCAAAGCGAAACCATAGCGCAATTGTGGATTGCGAAGGCTGACCATGCCGTTGGGTCCCTGGAAGTCCAAGGTGTCCGGGAACGCGTCGGGGTCCATAAAGTTCGAGAACGTCTGGCCGATTAAGAAATTTCGGACCTGTGCGTAGGCGTGACGCAAGCGCGGTGTGGTCGAGTTGGTTCCAAACAGGTCGCCCTCCAGGTAGAAGCGCACCTCTCCGAGTCTGGTGCTGGGGACCCTGAAATCGAGGCTCAGACGCGTGGGTCGTATGGAAACGGTTGCGTTGTTCACACTGGTTGCTTGGGGTACGGGGAACGAAGACGGTATGAACGATTCGGTGTTCCCTGCGGGTTTCAAATCGTTGATGAAGTCTGTCTTGAAATAGCCGCCAATTTTGAGAAGTGTTTGTGTGCCGGGCAGCAGAAAGAATCCGTGATACTTGGGATCCAGCGGGACGTTGTTGTAACGGGCTGCGGCGAGAGTGTCCTCGGAGAATACGTTATAGGTGGCCGTGGCTTCACCCACTTGCTTGGAGGCCGTACCTTGGGCGGGTGGCACAGTGGCCTGAATCGTTCCTTCCTGGCTGGAGGCGGCAGCGGCGGAGGGTGCCACGGCGGCGTTTGTTGCTGGTGTGGCCTTCACCGCTTTAAGTTCGCCGAGCTGAGCCTCTATCTTGTTCATTTCTGCGCGCAGTTCATCCAGGCGCTTGCTTAACTGGTCTACCGCTTGACTGGAGCTATCCGACTGGGCTGCAACGCGGCAGGGTATAAGAGCTGATAGCAGAACAGCGGCAACGAATAAAGACCCTTGGCGATAACTCATGGAAATTCTCCTTGTGGTATCACGGCTTGGAAAGGCATCGGTGAAGCTAGTGAAAGTCTTTCCGCTTCAACGGCACAAGCCGATAAGCTCGTCCAACAGTGGTCGTCCACGCAGATTTGCGCTGCCGACCCGTATCGCTCAGCCGGGTATGCTATCTGGCTCGCATCAGGTTGCTGGGAACGCCAATCGCGAACTACTGTCACTTGTGACAGACGCTTCAGTGGAGTGCGGAAGGCAATCGAGTTCTTTGACGAATGAAATGCGGAGGCAATCCCAAACTGGATTAGTTACTGCTTAAGGGCGAGTGGAGGCCCGCTGATGCGTTCTCCCCTGCGACACTGTGACGCGGTCGGCGATCCTGATGAACGGAATCCCGCTGTTCATTCCATATTTCTTGCGGTCGAAGGCCATGGTCCCGGCAATCGTGCCTGAGCCAGTCCCTTTGCCGGAAACAGTCAGGTTCAGTTTTTCGCGCCGGGTCACGCCGCGAATCGTGAAGTCGCCATCGACAGAAAATATCTCGGGTCCGGTTTGTTCAATCTTTGTTGACTTAAAGGTAATCACCGGATTCTCCTTCACGTTGAGGAGATTCTTCCCTTTCAGCTTCCCATTCTTCATGCCGCTCCCGGTACCCACGCTGTCTGCCTGAATCTTAAGGAACCAGAACGCCAGTCGAGACGTCAGGCGACGTAAATGTCAGAGCGGCGTCCCACTTGTCAAAGGTACCCACGATAGACACGGACGCCTCCACATCGAACTTGATCTTGCTTTCCGCCGGGGTGATCTCGAAAACAGGGATGGCCCCAGCATCCTGCGGGCGAGAGACGGATGGTCCGCCCGCGTATGCGGCCACGAGATGCATGAGGTTAGCTGCGTTATTCTGAGCGAACGCCTCGGCGGCGAAAAGAAGCCCGCTCAGTAGCAGAGCGGCTGCAACGTTCATCTTGGTCAAAAAACCTCGCGATCAACAATAATTAAGAATTACGAAATCACAGCCGGCTGGGAATCGAGTCTCCCGATAGCCGAACTTTGAAGAGTGGCTTCGGAAATCTCCAATGTTCTTTCCCAATCGTCGGCGCGCCCAGGCGTTCAACCGTTCGTGCGCCTTCCGCTCTCGATCGTGGATAGCGACGCAGCAACCTTGGCCGGAGGGCCTCTTCTCTTGAACATTGAACCATTACTCCGAGCACTAAATATGTGACATTTATCAATGGGCAGCGTACTGGACGTGGCGTTCGCGAAAATAGTTCTTCATCAACCTGGGCTTAGCCTGTGTGATCCGAAGGTAAGAGCGAACGTTGTCCATCATTTCATGGACGTTCACGGGACGAACACGCCAGTACGTTCGTCTTCACATCTTGGTTCAGCAGTTCATCCGGGTTCAGCTCTGGGCTGTAGGGGGCAAAAATGTCACCTATATTATGCTCCGATTAGTAATTAGATACCGGCCGCGGCGGCGCTCTTGATTCTTGTCGTAGAAACCAGCATACTTTTCACAAGCGTTGTTGAGCGTTCCAAGTCCCGTGGAACCGAGGTAAATCCCCGACATCGGCGAAAATGTATCGCGCGATATTCACACCCCCCGCGCGCACACCAGGAGACCTATTACCAACGAACCCGATTCTTTGCGCAGAACTACACGGATCCTCGCCGTGGATGATTTTGAGCCGTACCGTAAGTTCGTCTCTTCCTTGCTCCATGGGCGGCCGGACTTGCAGGTGGTCGGTGGGGTGTCAGACGGCTTGCAAGCAGTGGAGAAGGCGCAAGAGCTGCAACCGGATTTGATCTTGATGGATATCGGCCTTCCCGGGATTAACGGAATCGAAGCTGCGCGACAAATCCGCACACTGGTTCCCAATGCGAAGATCATCTTTCTGACCCAAGAGTCCTCTCCTGAGGTGATACAAGAAGCAAAGAGCCTCGGGGCGTCCGGCTACGTCTTCAAAATAGCGGCAGAAACTGATTTGCTAACGGCGGTAGAAGCGGTTCTTCACGGCCGGCAATTTTTTGACGATGGCACGGGCAGCCGCCGCCGCTAATCCCACTGGCAACGGGTCACAAGACAACGCCCCCGTTTATACGAAGCTTCCCCATCTCAGGTGTCTTACCGGCATTCGCTCGAACTTGCCAACTTTGATTGAGCCCCGAAACTGGACACCTTCGCCACTTGATTTGGCGAGAGGAGGGTCCCGTACGCGCTCGGGTGAACGGAAACGAAAATCACCAGTTGATCGCTACTCAAGTTGCAGTTATTGCCCTGCCTTAGAGATTCTGGACCAACGAGAAATTCCTCTGATATTCCGACGATGGCCTGGTTCTGAAGAACACGCACTACAACACGAAGATCCTCCGCTTGCCCTTCCGCCCGTCTTGTCGTCGCCGAGTTGGTAACTCTCTTCCATTGCACCCGGGGCGAGCATCCTGGAAGAGGAATGTGAGCTGCCGCACTAGATCAGGGCCGAAAGGCGAAGCTAATTTTTCGGCGTCGGCGGAAAGTTCTTCAGTAGTTTCTTGACAGTCTTGGCGATGTTCTTTTCTTTCTTTTCTGGCTTGGCTTTGGGGTCCAGTGTTTTGGACGCATTGCCCCGCCATATCAGTTGCTTCTCGACAGGGTCGTACATGCTCAGGTCCAGTTGGCCGATATAAACCGTGGACGTCGAGCCATATGTCGTGTTGGTGGACATTCCACCGCTGCCATACCACCCACCGCCCCAACCCGGACCGTAACCCCAGCCCGTGTTGTACGAGGTGAACTGCTTCTCCGTGCCAATGGCAGTCTGATAGCCAAGGTAGAGGTCAGCGGAGTCGCTGTCTGTCTTGGTCAACCCTTTCGTGGCAAGTTCGGCGTCCACTGCGGCCGTCAACTTCTTGCCCGTCAGTTCGTCCGGTTGGTCGGCTCCCTTAATCGGTACCCACTTGTAGGTTTTATATTTGGAGAAATCCTTGTTCTTGTCGAAATCGTAGCGAACGTCTTGGGCCACGACAACTCCAACGACACCAAACATAAGCAAGACTAACGCAAGCAAAACGGGTGCAAGAAACGCTAGCTTTTTCATTACTGACATCTCCTTTAACTAGTTGGATTTTCAGCGCAAACATCAGCAAAAACGGGCTCACCAGTTGTCAGTGGTCGGGCGCCACGTTTTGTCCGGGTTGTAAAGCTCCATCTCGCGGAACTGTTTGAGGGTTTCGGGGCCCAGGTCCTTTTGGTATACGACGCCGTCATGACTAACGACAAAAGTCTGCACGCCTGTGACGCGATATTCCGCAGGTGCCGCGGCGAGAGCAAATCCTCCGATCATTGCTCCCTCAACGACAAAGTCCATCTTGCCCAACGGTGCCGCAGCTCCCTGTCCTTTCAAGATTTTGAAGTAGTAACCATGATACGGCTGACTCTTGTCCGTGTAGCCCTGCTCTAGTGCCTTGGCTATTCCTTCTGCGACGGGTCCTCCCAAGCTTTCATCCGGGTTCCGCCAGACAAGTCCGTCGTGCTTTCCGGGTGAACTGATGATGCGTTGCGCGTACTGATTAACTTTGGCGTCGTCATGTTTCTCCATCGCGTATTCGTGTTGGGCGTCCACGTAACCGCGACAAATCTCGGATGGCGTCCAGCTCATTGGAACCAATGCGCCGACGCAAGATTTCTTCCTTGCCGGCTTTGGTGTCGAAGCGCCACTTTCCTGCCTTCTGAACGAGCGGGATGGGGAGAGGCCAACCATCATCGCCAACCAGGAGGGTAGCGAAGTTGGCATTCTTCGGGTCTACGGTGACCGTGTTCTTCTGGCGTGCTTTTGCGGCAAACTCGGCGGCATTGTTCTTATCCTGCACCGGGTCTTCTGAGGCCAAAATATTCTTGGATTCCGGACCAAGAATCTCCATTAAGGAGGATAAATCGTAGCCTTCCGCCGCCTGAATCAAAGCGTCCACGGCTTGTTTCGGTGTCGCGAACCCTTTCTGGATTGCCTGCTGAGGCGCGGACGATACTTGTCCTAAGACTGCCACAGCGCCAAATAAAGCAACCCGCAAGAAGGCACGGAGCGTATTGCATACAACAGTCGCCGTCTTTGATTTCATGAGATTTTCCTGGTGCATGGATTGATTACCTCCGTCTCCCACCACCGCCGCCACGGGAACCTCCCATGCTTGAGGCACCCCGCGAACTGCTGGCGCGGGCGCTGCTTGCACCACCGGAAGAACCGCCAAAGGCGCCACCCTTCCCTCCACTACTCGAACCCGAAGATACGCTTCGATCTCCGATGCGATCACCGCCTCCGCCCCTGTTTGAATCCATGCTGCCCGCACTTGCGCGGTTGCCGCCGCGATCTCCGCCAGCGCCTCGGTTCGCGTCCATGGTGCCGCCGCGATCACCGGCGCCACCAGATGAGCGGTTGCTTGCGCCAGACTGTTGTCGCTGGCGGGCATCTGCCTGGCGATTGCCCGGAGAATCTCCGCGAGCCGTACCGCCGTACTTGTTTGCTGTCGCCTTATTCGCGTAAGGAGCCCCTCCGCGATGTTGGGGACTGTGGTTCCAACTAGAATTGCCGCCACGATTCCCGCTGCCAACGCTGGTATTGCGATTCCCGCCGTTGACGTTTGTATTCCGGTTGTAATTATTATTGTTGTTTATGGTGATGTCGTTATTGCCGCCCCAGCCGCAGTTCCCCCAGCCGCCACCCCAGGCCGCTCCCATGGCCACTCCGACCCCAAACGAAATCGCCATGCCCGCCGCGTAGTAGCCGGGCGGCGGGTAGGCGACCGGTGGATAAGGATAGACAGGAGGACCGTACACCACCGTCGGGTTATAGCTAGGAACGTAGACTACCTCTGGGCTGGACTGCTGGATGACGACGACGGACTTGTTCTCTACAACTTTTGTCTCCACTTTCATCTGCTCATTGGATTTTAGATTACCCGTATCTTTTGCTTTTGCGCGCATGCGTTGGACTGCATCCATCACGTCGGATTGTTGTGCCAAGAAGGCGTTGCCGAGATCTGTCGCCCACTGAATGTCATCTGCCAGACGCTTGACGAGATCCGGAAGAGTAGCCATGGCCTGGACACTCGAGTCCCAAGGCTGCTTAGCCACGGCGTCAGTGAGCGCTTTGTCCTTCAAGTTTTTGTTTTTCGCCAGCCATTGTTGGAGTTGCATGATCTCCAGTGGATATGTAGAAGCTGCCAGCACTTGTGCCAGCAGCGGATCGGGATAAAGTGCGATCGGCGCAACCAAAGCATCCAGTTGATCATTCGGGATTTTCGGTGCTGCCTGGGCGGGCGCGCTCGCTTCCTGCGAAACCGGTTCTGCTGGCATGGCCGGCACGCTGCCAGGTGCCAGCGCAATCGTGCACAGCACCGCGGTCAGTCGACTTGACACGGTGCGGAATTTCATTTTTCACCTCTTAGCTTCACCGCCACTCCCGTAATAGCCGCACCGCCCCGCTTGGGACACTGGCAAAAATAACAGCGGCTGCCGGCAATTTGGGGATCTGATATTGCCATCTGGCAAATCAGAAAAGCGTCCCAGTTCCGGATCGCACAAGCCTGCGCTGACTGTCAGTATTGACAGTTTGCCGGAATCGCCACCGGCCCTACCGTGCGAACCAAGGTAGCAGGGTTGCCGTAAGTCGATTCGGTCTGTGTTTGGGTTATAGCGGCTGAGAAGACGCTAATCGGCCTTGGTGCAAAGCAGGCCCGCTGCCCTGCAGCTGCGGTGTCCCTTAGCGAATCTTCGTGGTTGAGTTCAATGAGAACCTAAGGAGCGGTGACGGGTCCGACGACGATATGAACATTCCAAGAGTCGAGCGCATTGTTTTCGCGATGGGTCTCGCGCTCCTAACTTTTTGGGGAGTTGCGCGGCTGCACCAAACCCTGGCGTCCCGGGAGGCGATCGCGGGGTTTAAAACACAAGTAGCCGACATGCCCGCGGGAGGCATGTCCCCAACTACGGATCCAATCTTGAGATCGAAGGTTGACTTTAAGCTGTGGTCGACCCATCGAATCGCGGCATACGAAGCGAGCCTGGTGCAGAAAAAAGACCAGCCTCTAGCGATTCTTCGCGTCCCGAGGATCAGTCTTGAGGTGCCGGTGTTCGATGATACCGATGAGCTCACGTTGAATCGCGGTGTTGGGAGAATCCGGGGAACGAAACAGATTGGGCAATTAGGAAATGTCGGCGTAGCGGGACATCGGGATGGTTTTTTTCGGGGCCTGAAAGACATTGCGCTGGGAGACATCGTCGAACTCGAGGGGGCAGGAAGTACGAACCAGTATATTGTCAAACGAATACAAATTGTTAGACCTGAGGACACATCCGTTCTAAGTCCCACGTCAACCCCGACTTTAACATTAGTGACTTGTTTTCCGTTCTACTACCTAGGTAGTGCGCCGCGACGCTACATCGTTACAGCCGTAATTCAGGATTCTAGCCAGCGGGAGTAGGGACAGGCGGGTCTCGAGTACCACAGGCAAGAACATACCAAACAAGGAGAAAAAAAATGATCTCAACTAAGTCCTCAAGGACGATCTTGCAATGCCTGCTGGCGGGAGGCGCTCTTTGTGTTGCCTTCTCACTGCCAGCGGCGGCGCAGGTGAAAAGCAACGAGACAGTAGAGCATGGCACTGCAGCCAAGGAGGTGAAGATCGAACGCGGCGAGATTGTCTACGTCTCCGGCAATGACCTCGTCATAAAGATGGAAGACGGTTCGCTGCGGAACTTTTTCAATGTCTCGGATAGCGTAACCATCACCGTCGAAGGCCGGCAACTCAATGTCCACCAGGTTAAGCCGGGCATGAAGGTCGAGAGGCAGACCATCACCACAAGCACACCGAGGTTGATCACGAAGGTGGAAACCGTGACCGGCAAGGTGTGGCACGTGTCACCACCCAACTCTGTTACCTTGACATTGGAGGACGGCACGAACCAGACCTTCAAAATCCCCAAGGGGCAGAAGTTTACGATAAACGGGGAAGAAACGGACGCCTTTAAACTGAAGAAGGGCATGGTTGTCTCCGCACAGAGAGTCACCGAGACCCCGGAAACCATGGTCACTCAGGAAGTGAGGAGAAGCGGAACGATGCCTCCCCCGCCGCCAGCCCCCAAAGCGGATGTGCCAATCCTAATCGTCATGGCGCCTCCAGCACCAGCTCCAGTAGAGGAAGCCAAGGCGGAGCCAGCGCCCTCAAAACTCCCTAAAACAGCCAGCGAACTGCCGCTCATCGGGCTTTTGGGAGCTCTCTTCTGCGGGATTTCTCTGATGATAATTGCGATCCGGAAGCTGGCGGCCGGATTTCATCTGGCAGAATGACGCTCATTCAGGCCTGCTTCAGTTCGCCGCCAATGTCGCAACAGCGGGAAGGGGCGTGCCACCCCACCCCTTCTCCGAGCCTCCAATAATGCAGAGCGAATTCTTGCTCTTGTGCAAGAAGCCAGCATGAGTGAAACGCAGAACGAGTCACTGGCGTTCCGTCAGGCGCACCTCAAGAGTGAACGGCTACGCCTCTTGATTGTCCTTGGGACCATCGGCATCGCCTTTCTATTGCGCTCGGTGCGCGTCCTAATTCACAGTGGTGACGAAAACGTCCAATTGTGGTTGACAACGCTGGGTGTGCTGGCGCCCTTCGCGGGGGCCGAATTTCTGATGTTGCGCGCGGTGAATCGCGCGCACGAGCAACGGCGGGAACTCCCAAACGCAGCATGGATCGGCAACATTGTCGTGGAGAATGCCCTTCCCGCACTCGGCATTGTGTTGACCTCGAGTTCCTCCATCGACCCGGCGTATCGAGCCCTTGCCCATCCTTCCGTGCCGGTCTTCTTTCTGTTTATCATTCTGTCGACGCTCCGTCTCAATCCGGCTCTTTGTCGGCTGTCTGGGTTTGTGGCAGCAGTTAGCTACCTGGCAGCTGCACTTTTTCTGGGTTGGAAACCGTCATTTGCCGGTGGCACCTCCCTCCTTTCTCCTCAGAAAGCGGTCTTTGACTTTGCGCTGGAATTCGTTATTGGCGGGTTTGTCGCCGGGATGGTCGCCGGCGAAATTCGAAAGCAGGTTGACGCAGCTTTGCGGGAAGCAGAAACGCGACGCCAAATGGATCGCATGGAACATGATCTCGAAGTGGCAAGATCGATCCAGCAGTCTTTGCTTCCGAGCTCCATGCCTGAGCTTAAGGGCTACGAGATTGCAGCTTGGAACCTGCCGGCCGATCAGACCGGCGGAGACTACTATGACTGGCAACTCTTGCCCGATGGCAAGGTCGTGGTGGCGCTGGCGGATGTTACCGGTCACGGAATTGGGCCCGCTCTCCTGGCGGCGGTCTGTCGAGCCTACGCCAGATCGAGCTTCAAGGCGCAGAACGGGCTGCTGGCCGCAATGGAAGAGCTCAACTGCGCGCTGGCAGGAGACATCGGTGAAGGACGATTTGTAACGTTTGTAGCAGCGGTCTGCACGCCGGCAAGTTCCACTGTGGAGCTACTCTCTGCAGGACACGGCCCCCTACTCGTGTACAAACTAAGCGCCGATCAGATTGACGAGAGAGGATCTCAAGGTCCGCCGCTCGGCATTTTGCCCAATCTGATGTCTGCTCCTCCGGAGATCCTGGAAATGCATTCAGGAGACCTGTTGGTACTTGCAACCGATGGATTTTTTGAGTGGGCAAACCCCAGCGGCGATCAATTCGGGGTAAGTCGATCGGGAGAAGTGATTCGGCAATCGAAAGAGAAATCTCCCCGTGAACTCATTTCCACTCTATACCGGACCGTCGTTGAATTCTCTGAAGGAACCCACCAGCAGGATGATCTGACGGCGGTTGTGATCAAACGGATGTAGATGAGACTCTCCCGATAGGGGCCCCGAAGTGGGTGGTCCCGCCCAGGGTGTCCGGCACTTCGTCCAGCTTCATATCTTTGTCTTCTTTGTCTAAATCACCCGACCGAACCCAACGATAACTCGCAGCGCCTGGACCTGCTGGAGCTAGGTGTAGTTCTGTTCAACGTCAAAGCGAGAAACAAAAAGATGGTCAGCCAGTGCTTCACGAATCGCCGTGCGCAGATCGAGAGCGACGCGAGCCTTGAGAATGTAGCCCAAGGCCCCAGTGGCAAGACATGCCCGGACAAAGTCAGGATCCGAATGGACCGTCAGAAAGATGATCTTCGAGGCGCAACCTGCTTTCCGCAGTTGTTCGACAGCTTCGATGCCATTGACCACAGGCATGGAGATGTCCGTCAGGATTACGTCCGGCTTGAGGTTCAGACCAGCGTCAACTAAGGCTCGACCGTCCCCTACTATTCCAACGACTTCAAACATTGCTCCAAGCAGAGTCTCCACGAGTTCTGGAAACTGCGGGTGATCATCGGCTAACAGAATCCGTACTTTGTTCATTTGACCCACCCGCTGACTGCGCGTGGGAAGCACATAGTGTTTCGGACCAAATGCAGTAGCGATGGACTTCACAACGCACCACTAAACAGATGAAAATACAATCGCAAAGCTTTAAATACTGTTAACTCTACCAGCGTCATGGCAGAACTGATGTTCAGGACAGGGCGTTGGGTGCTGTGTTAACATCGTGCGCATCATCAGCACACGACAAGTGTGGCGCGCCGGTGCGCGGCTGTTGATGACAAAAAACTGTCTGGGGGCAAAATGCCGTGCAGAGTCTGTGGAGCAGACAATTTGCGAAAATTCGATGCCGATTTGACTGCCAATTCTACGAACATTCAAGGGATAAAAGACCCTCCTGTCTATTTTTGTCAGCAGCTTTTGGTCTGCTTGGACTGTGGCTTTGCAGAGCTTCGCGTTCCGCCAACCGAATTGACGCTGTTGAAAGAGACCAAATAGGCACGCCGGCTCCTGTGCCTGTCGCTGTAAAGGCCCTGCAGTTTCCAGCCGCCTTCCGGAAATTGCTCCGGTCATAATCGATGCCTTACGGCAGCCCTCGATGTACGTGAGGAGCGGACGCAGACTTGCCTTGAAGCTGAGCCTGACGTTGGCGCCTGCAGTAAGCTTTGTCCGCCTCGAACGAATGTTGCCGCGATTACTGCCCTGCGACGGGGAGGGTTACTGGTTGCTCGATTCGGAACTCGAGCAGCGATTCGCTCGGGATCTGCAGCTGCTCGCCCTTTTTGGAAGCTGCAAGCGCTGTTCCACCTGCGGCGCCAGCCACCACTCCAATTGCGGCTCCCGCTCCGCCCCCCGCGATCCCGCCAATGATTGCGCCAAGCCCTGCGCCGCCCAGCACCTTTCCAGCTGTCTTTTTGCCTTCGCCTTTTCCTTTGATCTCGTATGTGCTGGTCACCAGCGGATAGGGCGTGCCATTGATGACTATGTCCGTCAATTCGAGAGTGAGCTGAGAGCTTCCGGACATCTTGCCCGCAGAGGAAGCTTGCGCCAATCGTCCATAAACAGTGGTGCCTCTTGGCGCCACGACTGTGTCATCCGCCTGCAAGCTTGTTTCGAGACTCGCCGTGAAACGGTAACCAGTCTTGTGCTTGCTAGAGTCTATCGGATCGACGGTTCGGATTAGCATTCGCGTTCCTGCGGGAACGGAGACTTTTTTTCTGGGTTGCGCGGCGGCACTGCCTACCATCGCCGGATAACCGATCATCATCCCTGCCAGCAGGACGGCCGTCACCAGGAATGACTTACGCATTCGAGTAACTCCTTTTTCTTGAATTCACTTGTCTAGTCCGACTACCGGCAACGACGAATCGATTTGTAAATCAATAATGAGCAGCAGTTGGTGTTCAACCTGGGCAAAACGCGCGGCTGTGATTGCCCCAACCGCCTGCTTGATCCGTTCATAGGTTTTCGCCAAAAGCTCCGCGCGTTGCCTTTGGTATGCCAACGACTTCTGAATCAACTCATCTGCCTTTTCATCGGTCACCCCGTAGTAGACCCGGGCATACTCCTTGATATTCTCGACTCGCTGGTCATTCAATTTGGTCAGTTCTGCGTCATACTCACTGTAGATCGGCCAAAATTTCGCGGCATCATCGGCGCTCAACACCATAACCGCACCCATGATTTCGGCCTTCTCCTGGCGCACATTCTTGCGCAGGAGATCAACGTAAGCTTGCAGGTTTTGCTTCTGCGTACCGGACTCGTCCGATACCGCGGTGTTGCTTTCAGGTTTTTGCGTCTTGGTTTGCGCGCGAACAGGATTTGAAGCGATCACACATTGAAAAAACAATATTGCCAACAACAGTCGTTTCACGGATCTCATATGGTTCGAGCCTTCCTCTCTTGAGCTAACTCCCGCGAGCCGCTAAGGATCATCGCGTCCAAGGAAACCCGGAGATGTGAACCATGCCAGAGACTGCTGCGGCACGCGGCACAGCGAATCCTAGTAGCAGACAAACTCACACGACGCTTCGGAGTCTTTAACTGTCAAAACTTACAGCGGGAGCCACGGCCGAGGTTGCGTGGAGAGGCATGGGGAAATGACATTGGCGGTTCCTGCTCTTACCTGCCACTTCTGACAGTGCCTATGAATCATTCCCGGAAATATTGTTTGGGTGGCGACCAGCCTGGATTCTTGATTGCAGAAGTAAGGTAAATGACTTTGGGCTATGGAGAGGCACCTTATCGGCAAGCCACGAAGGTCGTTTTGCACAACCCCGCCAGGGGCGGACGGCAACGTCCCTTCGTGCTTGCCGTAGTTCTGTTCGCTCTTTCCTCAGCCTCGCCTCGTGTGGGCAAAGCGCAGAATCCTCCGGCCGCGCCCGCGCCGGCGGCAAATTCTGGAATCTCCGATGGGAGCAAAACAACTCCGCTTCCTTCCCCTGCTGTACAAGCCATTCCGCTGCCCCAGATTGCTGACCAAGCAAAAGAATTGCATAACCACATGTTGGAGATTTACCAGGAATTGAATTCCACACAGCAGGCCTTGCCATCCGAAAGTGCCACCCAAGCGCGAGCCGTGGAAATTCGCGAACGGACGCTCGTCGTGGACGCGCTGATTAAAAGCATTCCGACCTCGCTGGATCTACGGGTCGAAGATCAATATTGGGTCACTCTGAATCAAGAGTTCACTTCCCAACGTAAATTGTTGACCTCGCGCGCCACCTCACTTGGAAATCAACTTCAATGGCTCGAAGTACAACAGGCGGTCTGGCAAGCTACGTTCGATCAGATACGCCAAACACTGGGTATCACGGCGGTAGTGGATCGCGTTCAGCAGGAATTGAATTCGATAAAGGCCACGCGAACCAGGGTTCAAGAGCAGTTAAACCTGGTTTTGACGCTACAGAACCAAATTTCGCAGCAGGAACAGCTGATTGGCGAGGTTCTGAACCAACTGAGTCAGGCCCGCGAGCAGCTGCGTGGCCATCTCTTCGCGAGAGATGGTCACGCCCTTTGGGAAACTCGCGAGTTGCGCAATCTCGATCGACCAATGACCCTATCGGTCCACGGAACTGTTGAGCGAGAGCTAGAGGACGCCGGCGATCTCCTCGGTTCGCATAAGTTGCGGGCGCTTTTCGCACTTGCCCTCTATGGGCTGTCCCTCTTCTCTGTCTTCAGGCTCAAAGCTTATATCAGCGCCCGGGATGAAGCCGAGCTTCCGCTACAGGCTCGGACGATTTGCTCACGTCCCTATTCCGTAGCTTTAGTTGTCTCCTTGATCGGCACCATTGGCCGATTCCAGTCCACAACGTCCGACGTTGTCATGCTCTTTGCACTGCTCTGGCTAATTCCAATACTGCGCTTGCTACCCCCCTTGATCCGGCCGGGGCCTCGTTTCTTGTTGTATGCCATCCTCCCTGTTCTCCTCTTGGAGGGGACCCGGATACTGATACCACTCTCCCCTGTCCTGAAAAGAGATGTCTTCGTCTTGAATACGCTGCTGGCCCTGATTCTTCTGGCCTGGATGATTCGTCCCACGCGGCTCCGTCAATTGGGAATGGAGGATCGCCGTTCTCGGCTCTTAGTATTCGGCGTGCGAACCGGAATAGTGGTGCTCGCTGGATCTTTTGCCAGCAACTTTTTCGGCTTCCTCTCGCTTTCACAGGTTCTAGGCATCAGCGTGCTCTTTGGATTTTTCGGCGGGGTGGCTCTGTACTGCGCAGCGCGTGTCTTGACCCTGATTCTCGCGATACTGCTGCGAACTGATTGGGCCCGACTCCTCTTTAATGCGCGCCTCGCCTTCTTCGAGCGCTGGGCTGGCCGTGTTCTTGCTTTTGCTGCCACTCTCGCATGGCTCAACGGTTTGTCCCAGTTGCTGGCCATCCACGACACGATCATAAACGCAATTTCGAACGTCCTAGATTACTCGTTCGGTTACGGGAAACTTCACTTCACCCTCGGCGACTTTCTGAGTATCAGTTTGGTGATGCTCGCTGGGTATGGCCTAGCAAGAGCTCTCACTTTCATGTTGAAGAGATTTCTGCTTCCCAGAATGCTCCTTCAGCACGGCGTGGCATTTGCCGTCTCCACGGTAACATATTACGTGCTCTTGCTAATGGTCGCGATTGTGGCTCTGGCCGCCGCGGGATTTGAGCTGAATAAATTTACTGTGCTTACTGGTGCCCTCGGTGTCGGCCTCGGGTTCGGCCTCCAGAACGTCGTGAACAACTTTGTTTCCGGGCTGATCCTTCTCTTCGAGCGACCGATCCGTCTGGGCGACACTGTCGATATTGGTGGATTGGTGGGTACTGTGCGACGGATAGGTGCTCGATCAAGCACCATCCTGACTTTCCAGGGTGCCGAAGTCATCGTACCCAACAGCAATTTTATTTCGAACCAAGTAATCAACTGGACCCTATCTTCACAATGGCGGCGTGTTGACGTGCCGGTACGAGTAGCCTACGGCACGGATCCCGAACTCCTGTTGAGACTACTTGTCGAGGTCGCTGAATCAAATCCCCGAGTATTGCGTGAGCGGCCGCCCACAGCTTTCTTTCTCGGTTTTGGCGATAGCGCGTTGAATTTTGAGCTTCGCTTTTGGTCTGCTCACCAGGATACCTGGCTTCAACTGCAAAGCGAGGTCGTGATTGCAATCGCCAAAACACTAGAAAAAGCCGGGATCGAAATACCGTTCCCGCAGCAAGACTTGCATGTTCGCAGCGTCGACGCCTTCGTGAGCGCAAGCTTCGCCGGCGATGGTGCGGGCCCGGCTCCCCTTGCCTACCCGGCCAAGCCGAAACACGCCAAGGCAACATCATCGGAGACTCATCGCGATCTGCGGCAAAAATAACCAATTGTTCCAGACCCCTTCTTGAACTCGCACCTTCAATGGTGTGGTGTGACAAAGCCTGTCAAGAGTGACAGTATCCGGTAGTATGCTAGGTTCATAGCATCAGGTCTGCGAGTGGAGTACCCCATGACACTACCTCGGCTTATGTTGGCTGACGACCACACGATTCTGGTCGAGGCATTTCGCAAACTCTTGGAACCCCACTACGAAGTGGTTGGCACCGTATCGGACGGACGCGCATTACTGGAGACCGCCCCCCAGCTCAATCCCGACGTGATCGTGGCTGACATCGGTATGCCCTTGATGAATGGTTTGGAGGCTGGCTTGAGATTAAAGGAACGGATACCCGCGACGAAGCTGATTTTCCTCACTATGAACGAGGATCCTGACCTAGCCGTGGAAGCGATGCGCTGCGGAGCGTCTGGGTATCTTTTGAAGAGTTCCGCGGTCGAAGAAATGCTTTGCGCGATCCATCTGGCGCTAAAGGGAAAAACTTACGTAACACCGCAGATTCGGCGCGGCATGCAGGAATCTTTTATCAAGAATCCGCAAGCTAAGGGGCAGTCGAAGATCCTTACGCCCCGGCAGCGAGAGGTGGTGCAGCTGCTGGCGGAAGGGAAATCCATGAAAGAGGTAGCCAGCATCTTGAAGGTTACGGCGCGGACTGTGGCATTCCACAAGTACCGAGTCATGGATGAGTTGAATATCAGGACTACCGCTGAGTTGATTCAGTACGCTATCAAATCAAAACTCTTGGTTCAGTGAAATCCCGTGGAGGCGGTCGCAGCAATCCCGGCGTCGACGTCCTGACCCGTGGCGGTATCTCCATTCGATACACAACCATGATCACGGATCGGAGGCCGAACAGGTTATTTTCGCGCCTAAAGGCGGAGAGTGGGCACCCAAACTCCACTGTTCTTCTCCGCTAACAGTTTTGACAGCTGAAATGTCGCTCTGAGAATCATACTTGAGCGCAATTCGACAAAAGGGATCCAGGCCGAGACACCAACAAGGCAGGATCGGCACACCCGACCGTAGTCCCCCCAACTGGATCCCCCCCTCATTAAAATGACGTCAAGCACGGGCGAATGCGCGTGCAGCTCTGTGAGTTTTAACAGTGCGCAGAAGATCGCCCTCAGTCTAGGGTCCAAATCACGATCAGAGTAAGCGACGACGTGTCCTTGGGGTCGGAGGAGGTCCGGTTGAAAAGTTCCACCAACCTTCCGCGACACTGGTGGATCCTAGTCTTCCTGTTAACCGGTCAATGTTTGTGGGTTCCTTCGGGCGTGTTAGTAATGGCACAGGAGCATCCAGAAGGATCCTCGGAATCTGATACCAGTGAACAGAATCCCAGTCGGTCGAACGCCGATAGGCATCCGGACCCCTCTCAGAATCAGGAGCCTGCATCCGAGAAGACATCAGCTCGTCACGGGGAGTTTGTGATTGCCCCCCTACCGATTTCGAGCCCCGCCCTGGGCACGGGAATCGTTCCAATTCTGGGATACATTTTCCCGCTAAGCACCCACGACCAGGCTTCGCCTCCTTCTGTGATTGGGGGAGCGGGCCTTGTTACAAACAACGGCAGCAGGGCATTTGCATTAGCAGGGAATTTCTACTTTAAGAATGATCGTTATCACGCAGTTGCTGAATATGTTCACGGCAATTTGAACTACAACTTGTACGGGATCGGCATCGCCGCGGGAAACGCTGATCTCAAACTACCCTTGACGCAGACAGGCCAACTCTTTTTTGCGGAATTCTTGCGACGTGTTGGTTGGAAATTCTTCCTGGGTCCCCGTTATTTTTCAGGTGATTCAACAATCACGATCAGGACTGGCGGTGGCAGCATTCCTCCTCCTCCGGACATCGGACTGAGGACCAACCTGAGAGCGGTTGGCGTGCACTTGCAGCGAGACACTCGTTCAAATCGTTTTTATCCCAGGACTGGAATGCTGTTGGATTTCACAGCGGACTTCTTTGCGAAAGATCTGGGCAGCAAGTATTCCTTTCAATCCTACAGATTTGGCTTCAGTAAGTTCGCGAGCCTAAGCAAAAAACAGGTACTGGCCTACAACCTGGGAGTTTGCGGCACCGGTGGCCAACCACCGTTCTACGGGAACTGCGCTTATGGAACCAACAACCAGTTACGCGGATATACCGCGGGCCAGTATCTCGATCGTTACATGGTTTCGACTCAGCTGGAGTATCGCCTGGAGTTGCCAAAGCGGTTCGGTATCGTTGGTTTCGGGGGAATTGGCGAAGTTGTTCCCGGTGGTGATCAATTGTTTAACAGCAGGAATTTTTTGCCGGGCGGCGGAGGGGGAGTCAGATTTGTGCTTAGTAAGCAATATCACGTAAATCTTCGCGTTGACGCAGCTGTCGGAAAGAACGGTCATACCTGGGCGATGGGTGTTGCGGAGGCGTTCTGATGAGGTTTCCTGGTTTGGAAGTGCGGCCGGCATCGGCGGAAGTTACGTTGCGGCGGCGCTGTTTAGTTGCCACTCAGGCAGCAAGAATGCGTGTCCTTTTTCTCACACTCATGACACTGGTTACGCTGGCGGTGCTCCCGCTGTTTGCCGGCACACAAATCCTTCATCGTTGGGTTCTCACCAGCCAACCGATGCCAAATTAAAAGAAAATTCTGGTCATAGCGGTTGCCGAGAACTACCTGACACGACAGCATTTTGAGGACGAGATGGAGAAGCCGCTCGGCAATGCTGGCGTTGTAGGTGTCAAGAGCCACATGGTTCTGCCTCCGCGTAACGAACTCATGGAAGATGAGCTGAAGCAACGAATTAGGGACTTGGGTGCAGTCCTGGGGATTCGCCCCAAGGCCGTACGCCTTGAAAGCAAAGAGTCGTTACCGGCAGCTTGTATACGCCGCCCCGGGCTATTACACGTTTTGGCCTTATTGAAACATGATCGATACGCACTTGTGAACTACCCGAAGAAAACACAATCGTCAGCGCCGAGTTCAGTCTGTCTTACTCGAAAGACGAAAGAGCTCCTTTGGAGCGGCGACACGGACGCGGTCTATTCCAAGGATTTCGGGAAATAGGGCAAGGAATATGCCATGAACTTCCAAGGACTCCATCCTCATGGAGTTTGTGGGTAACGGAAACCCTGCCCCTGTAAGAACACGCAGTGTCACTCTCTCTATTTTCGAGGGCAAACTTGCGCCTGATCAAGCGCATTATGTATTTCAAGTAGCCTGAGGTGTGAATACACGGTTGCAGTTCACAGGGGAATGCTGGCCTGTCTGTGTCGGTCAGAGAGATACAACATGAAACCCAGCCAGAGTTCAGCGATTGACTATGTCCAAACCAACGAACAGAAGCGCCTGAATGACGAACGGGAGGCTGGTATCCCGTGGAAAAAGTGGGGGCCGTACCTGAGTGAAAGACAGTGGGGAACCGTCAGGAAAGACTACAGCCACGACGGCAACGCGTGGGACCGGCGGCAATTCCAATTGGAGGGGGCCCGTCTGGATGCCGATGAATGGTTTATTGATACGGGGTCTGTTGAACCTCTATCAGTTCTACGGTGATGACTTCAAGGTCGAATGTCCCACGGGCTCAGGTAAATACCTGTCCTTGTTTGATGTGGCAAACGAGATTGCACGCAGACTATCAAGCATCTTTCTCCTCGATGCGAATGGTAAGCGCCCCGTCTACGGTGGAACCAAGAAATTTCAGGAAGACCCGCACTGGAAAGATTACGTTCTCTTCTACGAGTACTTCCACGGGGACAACGGCGCGGGCCTTGGAGCCAGCCACCAAACCGGATGGACGGGACTCGTCGCGCGTACGCTCGATTTGTTTGCGCGTTTGAAACCGGCCGATTTGCTTCAGGTCTCCAAGGGTGAACTCGTGGCCAAGATGACTCGCGCGCAGGTTGCAGGTTCCGGTGCCAAAGCCCTGTAGATCTCGGTGCACCAGGAAGGGCGGGCTGTTCCTGACTCCGAACTGACTCGCCCTGGGGCCGGTTGCTGCGAACGAAAAACGGCATGGAGCGGTCGGCGACCGCAGAGCATGGGTTCGTCGGTAGGTTCGCATCCCAAATGGCTTCTATCACGCGCAGCTCAATTCTCAGCACCCTGCTCGTTGTGATTGTTTTGGCGACGCTACCCAGCGCCATCCGCAGGATTGTACAGACCGGCGATTTATATCTTTTTACCCGGCAATTTTTTGAGGATCTGTTCGCACGGTTGTCCGGGGCGGGGCGCCTCAGATTTATCTTCCAACCAACCGTGGCGATTCTGCTAGGTTCGCGTGATGGCCTGAAGGACGCCAGAATGGGCCTGCCTTCCTATCTTTGGGCCCTCGCATTCCATGGTGAGCATCGGCGCGAGCTGCTGCGAACCACGCTTGCGTCCCTGCGCGAAATCGTTACCGTCGCAATACTTTTGGACATTGTTTCGCAATTTCTGATCTTCCGCGAAATTCATCCGGGAGCAGCGATCCTGCTGGGACCAGTGCTGATTGGGGTTCCCTATGCGGTGTCCCGTGCCTTAGTCAATTATATTGCGAAAGGCAAAGTTTTCCGGGCAACTTCCACCCACGATCACTGACGCAGGCCAGCAAGAAAGATTGCTGTTCACTTGGATTCGTCCACGAACTGGGCCTTGCGTATATCCGCCACGCCTTCGTGCTTGCGAGTTAGCTCCGGTTCGCTGTGCAGGCGCGATCACGGAGGCCTGAAAAACACAAGAACACGAGCAAAGTCAGAGTCATCATGTAGGCAATCGTCTCGGCCCCTGTCACTGGCCCTCCTTCAACCTTCTCCTGATCGCATGGTCAGACGACGGCTTTCACCCGGAGTTTGGTCTTCGTGGCGCAATGATGGGACCGTCAAAAACGACACCACCACACCAGTGGCGCGTAAACTTTAGCTGCTGTCAAACTTGACAGTGTTTGCTCCCACCGCAGGTCATCAGGATGGGTGATGTGTGGGCTCGTCAGCCTGTAGTGGAGATACCTGTGAGTCGCTCCAACAAAGTTATCCTCTGTTTGATTGCAATATATCTTTTGGCCGGGACCGCCGCCGCACAGGTGCAGCAAAGCGTGCCGGATTCCAATCTGACCACCAAGTCAGTCAAGGCAATTGGATATAAGGTCGGCGGGGGAAGCACGAAGGTCGACTTGAAAGGTACAGAGTTAATGCGGACAGCCAGTGGAGAGGCCAAGATCGAGGCTAAGCCGGGTGTCACCACTGTCGAACTCAGCCTCATCGGCATGACGCAGCCCGCGAACCTGGGTGCTGAATTTCTGACCTATGTCCTCTGGGTGGTCACGCCGGATGGCCGCTCCGGAAACACAGGCGAGATCATCATCAACAAGAACGGGGAGGGCAAGCTTAAGGCCACCACGCCCGCGCAGGCTTTCTCTCTCCTTGTCACTGCTGAACCGTATTTTGCCATACGTTTCCCCAGCGAGATGATCGTCCTCGAAAATGACACGCGCAAGAACACCAAGGGTCAGATCTTCCCCGTCAATGACTTCAAGTTGATGCGGCGGGCTCAATACGAAAAACTGGGGAATCCGTTGGCCATGACTCCGGATCTCGAGCGCGTCCCCCTGCAAGTCTACGAGGCGCGCAACGCTGTCGATATTGCTAAGTCACGCGCGGCGGACAAGGATGCGCCAGAGATTTTCTCGAAGGCTACGGCCAGCTTGCAAATGACGGAGAACGCCCTTACCAGTAATGCCGACAAGAAAGACATCGTGTCGAAAGCCGGCCAGGCCATCCAATTCGCCGAGGACGCCCGCGCACTGGCAGCCCAAAGGCAGAACGAAGCGCGCATCGCAGCGGAGCGCGAGGCTGCCGCCGCCAAAGCCAAATCGGAAGCGGAAGCGAAAGCTGCCGAAGAAGCCAAACGACAGGCCGAACTGACCGCCGCGAAGGAAGCTCAAACGAAGGCGGAGTCTGAAGCGGCTGCAGCCAGGGCCAAAGCCGAGGCGGATGCGTTGAGAGCAAAAGAAGAGGCAGCGCAGGCAGAGGCAGAACGGTCGCGTAAGGCTGCGGCCGAATTGCGAGCCCAACTCCTCGACCAATTCAATCGCGTTCTAGAAACCCGTGATACCCCACGCGGGCTGGTGGTCAACATGGGCGACGTGCTGTTTGACTTTGGGAAGTATAATTTGCGCTCCGAAGCCCGTGAAAAGCTGGCCAAACTTTCTGGGATTATCCTTGCGCACCCGGGCCTGAAGCTTGCCGTTGAGGGTCATACGGATAGTGTCGGAAGCGACGAGGCGAACCAGAAACTCTCGCAACAGCGTGCGGACACTGTGCGCAGTTACCTGATCGAGCAAGGACTGCAGGATGCCAGCGTATCCTCCCTGGGGTTCGGCAAGACCTCCCCAGTGGCCGACAACGAGACGGCCGCCGGAAGACAGAAAAACCGTCGCGTGGAAATCGTCGTGTCAGGCGAAGTCATCGGCGAGAAAATTGGAACTTGAATTCAAGTCTAGTGCTGCTGTTTTCCTACGCAATGCAAAGCGTCGTCACGACAAACCGGGGCCGATCCTTCCCTACCCTGTTACGCCTTGCTTGAAGGCAGGGCAAGTCTATTCTTTTCAGAGGCATCATCGGCGTGGGCATAAGTTGTCAAACAACCGCCGAACGTCAGGTTTGGCGCAGCGCCTACCTGCTATTTTTGACAGTTCTGCATTCCCAGGTCAGGCTCTAGCATCGTCGCAGTGTGAGCGCCTGTAACTGCACGGCGGCCGCTCGCATGCGGCGCCACAAGATAGTTCTTGCAGTCTAGGCCGACAAGATTCAGCGAGTTCGTCCAAGATGATGCTTCCAATTACAAACGAATGGCTCGGCACACTGAATGGATTTGCCAAGTCAGAGTCTCTCTAGCGAGGAGCCTCTGACCGGACATTTGGACATCCGTGGCGCGTCGGGCCGGTGACGTTAAAACCAGCGGCTTGGTATGAACTGAGGCCGTTCAGGTTTCATTGGTGCACGTCGGCGACGCCAATCTGGGAGGCGATACGAATGACAAAAGATCTTGATTTCCGCATCGCTCCGTGGCCACAAAAGAAATCTGCAAAGAGCTACCGGGACCCGGTTTCGTTGGCAAACCTCAGGTTCGTATTTAAACAATCCTCTTTACTGGCGCTTTTTGCGACCGCGCTAGTGATTTGTGCCGGCTGTTCTTCCAATAAAGAACAACAACAACCTCCTCCGTCTCCAGGGGTCACCATAACCCCCGTTGTCCAGAAGGACGTGCCCATTCAGCAGGAATGGGTCGGAACGATGGCCGGTAATGTAGACGCGGATATCCGCCCTAAAGTTGAGGGATTCTTACTCGCCCGTCTCTATACGGAAGGTTCTTTCGTGGAGAAGGGGCAGGCGATGTTTCGACTCGACAGACGGCAGGCCGAGGCTGCCGTGGAGCAGGCAACGGGAGATCTGGAGCGTGCCCGCGCTGCCCTAGCACAAGCACAGATTGATGTACGCAGGTACACCCCTCTAGTGGCCCAGAGGGCTGTCAGTCAAGCCGAACTAGACAAGGCGCAGAGTTCGGAGAGAGCCGGCCTGGCAGCCGTGGCTGCTGACCAGGCAGTTCTGGACAATACCAAGTTGAATCTTGGCTGGACCACGGTGACCTCCCCTATTGCCGGAATTGCGGGAGTCGCCAAGGTTGGCATCGGCGATCTGATTACTCCAACAACTGTAATGACCACCGTTTCCAGTGTGAATCCAATCTACGTGGACGTTAATATCGCGGAGCAGGATTACCTCAGGCTTACCCGCGAAAAATCGCGCCGGAAAGGGCGCACAAATCTGGAGTTGATTCTTGGAGACGGCACGGTTTTTCCTCACCCTGGGCACCCACTTTTTGTGAATCGCGAGGTGGATTCGCGAACGGGAACGATTCAAGTACGAGGAGAATTCCCAAACCCAGGAAACGTGCTCCGGCCTGGACAGTACGCGCGAATTCGTGCCGCCACTGAGTTGCGCAAAGACGCTCTCCTGATCCCGCAACAATCGGTTTCCGAATTACAAGGAGTTTACCAGGTCGGAGTAGTTGCTGCCGATAACAAGGTCAACATCAAAACCGTAACGCTGGGCCCTCAGTTCGGCGACATGTGGATCGTTGAATCGGGTTTACAGGCCGGTGAAAATGTTGTCGTGGACGGTCTGCAACGGGTTAAGAGCGGCATGGCCGTTGCGCCGGCACATTACAAAGACACCCAGGCAAACGCAGCGGGTGGCGGCATTTAGTCATGTCCAAATTCTTCATCAGCCGTCCCATCGTTGCCATAGTGATTTCGATCCTCACCGTTATCGGTGGTGTGGTCGCAATGTCCAAGCTGCCTGTCGCACAACTTCCCGACATCGTGCCCCCCCAAATCAATGTCTCGGCCACATATACCGGAGCCGACGCGTTGACGATTGAGCAGTCTGTCGCCACACCGCTCGAGCAACAGATGAATGGTGTGGACAACATGCTCTACATGATGTCCACCAACGCCAATGATGGCACCATGACGCTGAAGGTTACCTATGACGTCGGCACCAATGTGGATATCGACCAGGTGAACACACAGAATCGTGTATCCCAGGCCAGTCCGAACCTCCCTACCTCCGTCAACCAGTACGGCGTAACCGTCAAGAAATTAATGGGCCTTCCCCTTCTTGTCCTTTCGGTCTTTTCACCCAACGAAACCTACAGCGGGCAGTTCCTGGGCAACTACGCGACAATTAACATTAACGACGCACTTCTCCGTGTCCCCGGGGTTGGACAAGTCACCAACTTTGGCGCCGCCGACTATGCGATGCGCATCTGGGTAAAGCCAGACCAGTTGACCAAGCTCGGCCTAACCGTATCGGACTTGACGAATGCCGTCCAGCAGCAGAGTGCCGTCAACCCCGCCGGTCAGATTGGGGCGGAACCTGCCCCAAAGGGTCAACAATTTACTTATGCCGTTCGCGCTCCGGGCAGACTCGTAAATGCAGAAGACTTCGGCAACGTAATCGTTCGGCAGAATCCTGACGGCTCTACCGTGCGGCTGAATAACGTTGCGCGTATCGAGTTGGGATCGTTGGTCTATCAGCAGATCGGCCGGTACAACGCGAAGTCCGCAGTGATCATTTGTGTCTATCAAGCCCCCGGCTCCAATGCATTGGCCGTTGCAGAACAGGTGAAGGCGCAAATGGTGGAGTTAAAGTCCCGATTTCCCCAAGATCTGGACTACAAGATTGCCATGGACACCACACTTCCGATCACGGAGGGGATGAAAGAAATCGTCACAACCTTAATGGAAGCTATTGTCCTTGTCATTATTGTAGTTTTTCTGTTTCTTCAGAACTGGCGTGCCACACTGATCCCGCTTCTTGCCGTGCCCGTTTCGCTCATCGGCACCTTCGCCATCTTTCCTATGCTGGGTTTTACGATCAACACGCTATCGCTGTTCGGACTCATCTTGGCGATCGGACTCGTGGTTGACGATGCCATCGTGGTGGTGGAGGCAGTTGAACATCACATCCAGCATGGGCTGTCGCCCAAAGATGCGACCCTTAAGGCGATGGAAGAAGTCTCCGGACCGGTAATTGGGATCGCTCTGATTCTTTCCTCAGTCTTCGTGCCCATGGCCGCCCTCGGCGGTATTAAGGGGCTGCTGAACCAACAATTCGCAATCACCATTGCTATCTCGGTGCTGATTTCGGCCTTCAACGCGTTGACCCTTTCACCAGCACTCTCCGCCCTTTTGCTGCGTCCCCGCAAGCAGTCCAGTGGACCGCTTGGGAGATTCTTCGGTTGGTTTAACCGCTGGTTTGACAAAGTCACGAGCGGGTATGTGAGTTGGAGCCATGTCCTCATTCGTCGGTGGGCGATGGCAATGCTCATGCTCGCCGGGATCGCCGTTGTCGCCGTGCTTATGGGCAAGAGCCTCCCCACCAGTTTTATCCCCGAGGAAGATCAGGGTTACGCGTTTCTCCAGATTCAACTGCCTGACGCCGCCTCTCTGCAGCGCACCGATGCTGTTATGCGCAAGATTGATGACATCCTGGCTCACACCCACGGTGTTCAGAGCTACAGCGGGATTTCTGGTTTCAGCCTGCTCTCCAACACCTCGGCTTCCTACACTGGTTTCTATTTCCTTCAGCTTGATCCTTGGGAAGAGCGCCGAACTGGGGAGCTTTCCGCTGATGGGCTCGTGAAACACCTGAATCAGAGAATGCGTAGCGAGATTCCCGAAGCCATTGCTTTCGCCTTCGGGCCTCCCGCCATTCCTGGCCTTGGCACCGCCGGTGGGTTCACGTTCATGTTACAAGACCGCACCGGCGGGACAGTGCCGCAACTGTCGGAGGTTCTGGACAAGTTGACTCTGGCGGCTCGGAAACGCCCGGAACTTGCTTCGTTGGTTTCCACCTTCCGCCCTACAGTACCTCAGCTGTTCGTCAACGTGGACCAGGACCGCGTACTGAAGCAAGGGCTGCAGTTCGGAGAAGTTTATCAGACGCTTCAGGCCTTCCTGGGAGGCGCCTACGTCAACCAGTTCAATCGTTTCGGACGGCAGTGGAAGGTCTATCTTCAAGCGGAACCGGACTACCGCACCAGCATCGATAAAATAAATAGCTTCTACGTCCGAAACTCCAAGGGTGAGATGACGCCGCTTACTTCTCTCGTCACCGTGAAGCGCGTCTCAGGGCCCGAGTATACAAACCGCTTCAACCTGTTCCGGAGCATCCAGATCAACGGTTCACCCGCTTCCGGCTATAGCTCCGGGCAAGCCATGGCCGCAATGGAGCAAGTTTCGAAGGAGGTGCTGCCCGCCGGGTTTGGTTATTCCTGGAGTGACATGTCCTTCCAGGAAAAGAAAGCAGAGGGCGGACAGGCGATGGTCTTCGCCATGTCGTTCCTGTTTGTCTTTCTGATCTTGGCGGCCCTGTACGAAAGCTGGTCTCTCCCTTTCAGCGTTCTTTTGTCAGTTCCTGTGGCGGTCCTCGGCGCCTATGGCGGACTGCTCTTGCGCCAGTTCGATAACAATGTGTTTGCCCAAATTGGGCTCGTCATGTTGATCGGTCTGACCGCCAAGAACGCCATTCTGATCGTCGAGTTCGCCGTTCTGGAGCATTCGAAAGGAAAAGAACTCGTTCAGGCAGCCCTGGAAGGCGCCAAACTCCGGTTACGGCCCATTTTGATGACTTCCTTCGCGTTCATTCTTGGGTGCGTTCCCCTGTGGACCGCGAAAGGCGCAGGCGCCATTGGTCGAAAGGTGTTGGGAAGCTCGGTGATCACGGGCATGTCCGCCGCCAGCGCCCTGGGGATTTTTTTCGTGCCTGTTCTCTTCGTAATCATTGAGCGCATCGCCAAAAAGAAAGTTCATGTGGCTGTGGCTCAACCGGCGGTCTTGGAAGGGGGGCACGACTGATGCGAAGATTCGTGGCAGCCGCTCTTCTTCCTCTTCTCTCGTTGACCGGATGTACCGTTGGCCCCAAGTACAAACGCCCGACATTCCAGCCTCCCGCCAACTTCTATTCCGAGGAACAAACAAGACAGATTTCGATTGCCGATTTCGCCTGGTGGGAGTTGTTTAAGGATCCGGTACTCCAGGGCCTCATCCGCGATGCCCTGAAAAACAACTACGATCTTCAGTTGGCCGTGGCGCGCGTCGACCAGGAGCGCGCCCTCGTCGGTGTCAGCCGATCGCAGTACTATCCGCAAGTAGGATATGACGGCAACATTTCAGGACAGCAGTTGCTCACGGTCCCGAATCACACTTACTACGGCTACAGTTTCAGCACTTTCTGGGAGATTGATCTCTTCGGGCGTATCCGCAAATTGAATGAAGCCCAACGAGCGGTATATTTCTCCAGCGAAGAAGCCAAGCGGGATGTGCGGCTTTTGATCATGGCGGAAGTCGCCCAAGGGTACTTTCGGCTGCGGGCCTTGGACGCGCAGTTGGAGATATCCCATCGGACGGTCAAGAGTTTTCAGGACACTCTTGAGATCTTTCGGCACAGGATGGAAGGTGGTTATGCCTCGGGATTAGAAACTTCCCGGGCACAAGCTGCTCTCTCAAATGTAGCGGCAACAATCCCGGATCTGGAGCGCCAGATCGTTGCGCAGGAAAACGCGCTGGACCTGCTTTTGGGGCGCAATCCTGGTCCGGTCGCTCGCGGCGCGGCACTCGCCGAACAAAATGACCCGCCCGATGTGCCCGCAGGGTTGCCGGCTTCTCTCTTGGAGCGGCGCCCCGATTTGCGTGAAGCAGAGCAGAACCTGATTACAGCCAATGCCAACGTGGGAGTAGCCAAGGCGAACTTCTTCCCGACTATGTCCTTGTCCGGATTCTTCGGTGGTCTCAGTCCCCAATTGTCGGACCTCACAGGTGCCGGCAAAGCGTGGAGCCTTGCCGGTGACTTTGCCGGGCCTATCTTCACAGCCGGCCGGTTGAAGGGTCAATATAACGCTTCCCTCGCTCAACGTGACCAGGCCAAAATCTCCTTCGAAAAGACAGTAACTCAGGCATTCGGCGAGGTGTCCACCTCGCTCTCCGCTCATCAACAACTGGCCAAGGCTTACCGCGAGCAGGCCGCCTCCGTTGAGGCGTATCGGGAGTCCGTTCGGCTTTCCACCATCCGGTACGACAGTGGACTCGCCAGCTATCTCGATATCATTGATGCGCAAATTCAAATG
This sequence comes from uncultured Acidobacteriota bacterium, assembly GCA_963731155.1. Lineage (GTDB taxonomy): Bacteria > Acidobacteriota > Terriglobia > Acidiferrales > UBA7541 > Acidiferrum. The sequence continues at coordinate 47,360 of CAVSVB010000009.1, read as the reverse complement.
TATCCAGCAGAGAGTGCCACGGTGACGTATGATCTCGGCCGCAAATTGGCATTGGTGGATCTCTATCGAGCGCTTGGAGGCGGTTGGAATCTGACCGATTCTCAGTGGACCAGCAGCACCAGTGGTACCCCGGGTGTCAATCCGGCCTCCACCCCGAGGAGCCGCCCGCTCCAGTGATCATGTAACCACGATCCTCGGCACTCAACTACACTTGCGACTCTCAGAACACTCCGTTGCCGCGGCGAAACTTCATCGCCGGACTGTCAAAGTGCCCCCTGCCAGGATCGCGAACGTCGATGATTCGGAGTGTGCGGGCCTGACGTCCTAAGATGGGCCAGCCTCAACGACTCGCATAACAATCAAATTCCGCCTGCTTCCTTTTCTCCTGCTGTCCTGTCATTTTTCCTAGTGTCCACCACGTCTTGCACGGAATAACGTGTAAGCAATGAGCGGACATGCAAGCATCTGATCCCAATATGGCCAGTCGAGCACCTCTCAGTGACGCCAGAGGCTCGCATCACCAGGACAATACCGTGACGTTTGAGGATGTCTACAAGGCCAATCGTGAGCTGGTTCACCGTCTTTGCTTGCGCATGCTGCGAGATCCGACCGAAGCCGAGGACGCTGCACAAGACGTGTTCCTCTGCGTGCTTCTCAAACTCCACACGTTTCGAGGTGAATCCGCTCTGTCCTCGTGGCTCTATCGGTTGACGACCAACCTTGTACTGATGCGTTTTCGGAAAAATCGTCACGAACAGGCTTCACGGTGCATGTTCCTGGACGATGATAGCGAACCAGGCAGCCAAATCGACAAGCCGGACTTGTATCTGAACGGGGCGGCAGACCGTGTCGACCTTCAAGCGGCTATCGACCTTTTGCCGGTCGGTACTCGCGCGGTATTCGTTCTTCACGAAATTCAAGGTTACGCTCACAAGGAAATAGCCGAGCACTTTGGATATTCGGTTGGGAACTCGAAATCCCAGTTGCATAAAGCCCGGGGACGTTTGCGTAAATTGCTGCTCGACAACCCTAAAAAGCTACCGCTGCGGGGGGGCAAAGCTAAAACCTGTCAGCTAGCTGCGAGCGCTCATGCCAGTGGCCGCAAAGCGCCCGACCGATCAATGTTCGACAACGGTAAGGAGTCCTCTATGATTGAATTCAGATGCAAATCGGGCTGGCAAATCCCGCGAGCAGAGAAACAGCAATAGCAAATCTGCCGCACGTATGCTTTCGCACGCGATTCGCGCTGAACTTTGATTCTGGAGGATGGGATCGGACCGCTTCCCGGTGAGCTCGTTGACAATCCGCAACGTGAATTCCACGGATTAGCCGTGATTCTGCCGAATAAAGCGGCACCCTATCGGTGGCTTCGGAGCTAAGGCAAGTCGACGCGCATATTGACACGCCCGACTATGAAATTTCGCGAGAGGAGATGCACATGCGAGTGCGTCAAGCTATGGGATGGAAAACTCCAATACGGTTCAAAGCGCACCTTGCGAATCCCAGTGTTTTGCTTTGGTACGCAGCGGCGGTGCTGATCGGCTGCGTTGCGTGGCTCTTTTACATCATTTTCGGAGCAACTATTTAGAACATCGAGTTGCTCCTGAGTGAGATCGCGTGCTTCTCGCAGTTCATCGAGTGCCATCTCGTCAATCATCTTCGCAGCAGCAGCCTCGTTGGGCGCACGACGCTCCGGAGACATGTTTGCCTGAAGTTCCTTGAAGTTCTTAGCCATTGTTCTTTTTCTCCCTCTCAAGGGCTAACAGATGTTCCTCATAGCCGATCTGCGATTGGGACGAATTCCTCATACCACCTATCGTTCCCAGTCTTATCCCCGCCGGTGAGCAATGGCGCAGGGTTTCGGATCGAACGCAAATAGCACACGATACCGCCTGCCTGCGTGCTGGACTCGTAGCTCCTTCATGTTCGAGTGCCGTGAGGATTGAATCAGGTCGGCGTGGTGGTCTTCCGAGTGAAGGACCACGCATCCAGTAGAAGTCTGACCATTTGATCCACGCTGTCCTGCTCATCCTCTGCGAGACCATTCCACCAGCGCTCGAACCCGTCGGTGAAAGCAGCCGTGCGGCACCATGTTGGCTATTTGGTAGTAAGTTGCATTGGGGTTAGTAGTGATTTTAACTTGATAGGGGTACGAACTTTACCGATTATCCCGGCTAACCGGGACCTAATCGAGGATTCGGCTCGTTCTGTCAGTGTTAACAGTAGGCACCAAGGGTGGCCGCGAAAATAATTCACCTTGGGAAGCATTACTTTTGCCGACGAAGTCGGCGCGTACTTCCTCTGTCGCCTCTCCGAAGAGCAACCCCCCGCCTGGGTACTCGCCGCCCCTTGAGGCCCGGGAGAATATATGTTTGCGAACCTTATCGATTTTGAGTTTGCGGAGCGATTCGACTCGCGCTGTCACTCCGTAAGGCAGTCGCCGACGCCGTTTTTAAAATCCCAACAAAAAGCCGGTTGTGCGCAAATTTGGGAGCGCACTGAGCGAAAGCAACCAGAATCACCGCGATGGGCTGCATTTTCTTTGGCAATCGCTCTATTAAATTTTGTTTTGATCGTTTGGCCCCTACCTGCGCATGCTCAAGTCTACAATCACAAACCGCCGATTCGGGCACAACAATTCACCGTCTCTGTCCGAGAGATGCAGATACCTGCCAAAGCACGCGGGGCTTTTCTTCGGGGAGTCGATAGCCTGGCGAAAGGAGATGCCGCCGGGAGCCTGCGGCATTTCAGGCGAGCAATTCAAGAATTTCCCGGTTTTTTCGAAGCGTACTATAACAAGGGCGCAGCTGAGACTGAACTCCACCAAAAGGAAGAGGCTCTGCAGTCCTTCCAAAGGGCCATTGATTTGAGCGGCGGACACTATGCACGTGCGTATATCGGCTACAGTTTGGTGTTGGCCCAGCAAGGAGAGTCCAAAGACGCGGAAGTGATTGTGCGTCGTGGCTTGGAGGAGGATCCCGATTTATCCGAAGGATACTCGGTACTTTCGATGGTGCTGTTCGACCAGAATCGGCTGGAGGAGGCCGAGGAGGCTGCCCATAAGGCCCTCCTGCTGCCTAATCCCTCAGCTATGAATGCTCATCTTACTCTCGGCTACGTTCATTTAAAGAGGGGCGAATACCGGTTGGCAGTACAAGATCTGGAAGCTTACCTAAAGGCTTTGTGCTCAACCCCATGCAAGGAGTACACAGAACACGACCAATATATTCGGAAGCTGCTCAGCGAGGCTAAAGCAAAGAGTGCCGGGCAAAACCATGAGGACGCGTCGTGAGCTCAAAAGAACTATCTTCGCAATCACACCCGAACCCGAAAACAAAGAGCTTGGCGCTGGGAATGGGCCATTGCTGCACTTGGCTTTCATGAAGTTTCGCGGGCCGAAGGCCCTAAATGATAAGTTATCGGCAAGGCGAATTACCAGGAGCTAGTCAATCGACGCGAATTTTCTGCTGACAAATCGCTTGCCTCGAAGAACCGCATCTACGGCAGGCAATAGTTCGCTTTGGGCATCTGTCTTATAAACGTATCCCTTGGCGCCCGTGTCCAAAGCTGCCTGCACAACATCGCGGTCATTGTTCTGACTTAGGAAGATGATCTTGGAGCTGGGAGAGAGTTGTCGTATCCGCAGGGCGGCTTCGATTCCATTCAACTTTGGGAGACCGATGTCCAGCAGAATTAGGTCCGGCTTCAGTTCTGCGGCCCTGTGAACGGCTTCTGATCCATCCGACACCTCCGCGAAGATTTGCCATTGCGATCGTGCCTGAAATAGCAAATGGACTTGGCCTCGCCAATCTGCGTAATCATCAGCGATGAGAATGCGAATTGATGACAACGGCTGCTCTTTCTCTCTTGTGGTTACAATGGTCTCTCTTTATCGCCCATTAGGTAAGAACACCCCCTGTGCAAATAAGTTGCGCAAACCTCAATATCCTCGCTGAATCGAATCTACGAACTCAGAGAGATTGCCGATCCTCATCCGGCCGCGCGGGCACGATGCGCTTCCGTCCTAAGAGGCACACAAGCGCTTATCGTGGTGCCGTGGCCGGGCTCCGACTTGATGAAAATCTCGCCGTCCACCAAATGGAGTCGCTCCCGCATGCTAATGAGCCCTAGGCCGCTACGGTTGATAGCGTCTTGCGGGTCAAAGCCAACCCCCAGATCATTCACGGTCAGTTGTATCTGTGCCGATGTTCCGCTCAGTTCCACTTTAAAGTGCCGCTCACCGCTGTGCTTGATTGCATTCTGCAGGGCCTCCTGTAAAACCCGAAACAAACAAAGGGAGATTTCTTTGGGCAGGCTCCGCGGTATCCCTGCATGGCTAAAGTCAATCTCCACCTTCCGTTGGTCGGACAACTCTTTGCAGTAGCTGTTGGCTGCCGTCACAATGCCCAGGTATTCGAGTTTTGAGGAATGCAGACGGTGAGAGAGCGCCTGAATGTCTTCCCCTAAATCAGAGAGTTCCTGACGGACATGACTAATGTGATCTTTGACTTCAACGCTCGAGTTGGGCGGATGTTGGGCCCATTTTCCCAACTGAACCGTCAGCAACGCTATTCGCTGATTGATGTCGTCGTGAAGCTCCCTGGCGATCCAGGTGCGCTCCTCTTCATGCGCCTCAATCAATTTGCGTCCGATATTGGCGAGAGCTTCCTCCGCGAGCTTGTGATCCGTAATGTCCAGGCAAGACCCTATGTAGCCGGCAAAAAAACCGTCCGGATTCAATCTGGGCACGCCTATATCGAGCACCCAGCGGTATTCTCCATCGTGCCGCCGCAGCCGATACTGCATTCTGAATGATTCGCGAAGATCAAATGACCGCGTAAAGATATCCAAGCAATCCTTCAAGTCTTCCGGATGCACCCCTTCCGACCAGCCGTTGCCCAGCTCAGCTTCAAGCGAACGGCCGGTGAAATCCAGCCAAGGCTGATTGAAGTAGCTGAACAGCTTATCGGGACCAGACATCCAGATCATCACCGGAGCTGTGTTGGCAACCAAGCGAAATCGTTGCTCACTCTCGCGCGATTCCCGCAGACTCTGCTGGTGCTCCTCCATCAGTGCTGCAAGAACCATAAAAGAAGATGACGCGGTCAGAAAGAAAAGCTGTAGTGTCCGAACGTCATCGAAGGGAGGCGCCCCCCCGGCGAAGGGACCACGCTGATGAACGGCGCCCCAGATGGAGAAAAAGGCGACGATATTTAGTGAGGTACTGACGCCCAGGATGCCGAAGCGCAATGCCGCCCACAAAAGGACTGGAACCGGCAAATAAAGTACTGTTAGATCGTTGCTAGCACCCGAAGAAAGAAAAGTGATGTACCCGACGATATTCAGCGCAGCGACTAACGCGCCTAATTCCACGTAGTAGCTGAGTGATTTGTTCGCCCGTACAACGTGCGCCCAACTCAGTATGGCCGGCGTTAAGCTGAGCAGCGCCAACACCTCGGTAAGAAAACTCATCTTCCATGATGAAATGTAATTGTAAGAGAAGGCCGCCGCCCCCACGCAGGCGGCAAGACTCGGGGCGAGGATTACCGCGAAGAACGCATATTTCGCGAGCGACGCCAGGCTGCTCAGACGGGGTCTTTGGCCTAACGCGTACTTAACGCCAAAGGCGGCAACAAGAATTTCGATTGCATCCGACGCAATCAGCAAAACAATTGAGCGAATTGGCAGCCCATCTTGCAGATCGTAAATAACAAAACCCGCCAGTCCTGACCCTAAAAGGGCCGGCCAGATTCTCTGCGGCGTTAAAAGCAGAATTGCGACCAAAAACGCACAACCCGGCCAGAGTGGCCATATCATTTGGGGACGGAATGCGAGTGCTCCACCAAACACGGCAGTGAGGTAGGACGCGAACCCAACCAAGCACGCAAACTGTGATGTCGCGAAAGATCGGATTACTGAGACTAACTACAAAACGGCTCTTTGCCTTAGCTAATCCGCTGGTTCCGAGTGAAATAGTGTTGGTTTTGAAACCAGTCCTATTGAAGAAACGGAATGGCCCAGTGCTCTTACTCATGCTTGACCTCCACTGGGATCGCGCACAGAACTTGAGCCTGAACTAGGGTAAGGAACTTAGGATGGAGAAAAGCAAAAGTCAACTCCCAGGCCTAGCGAACCTCGACTAAGTCCCGATTAACGTCAGCGCTTTACCGGGTTCGCCTCGGTGATTGGAGGCGACTCGTACCAGTACTGCGAGCATCGCCCTCCTTCTGACCGACATCATTATGCCCGAAATGAGCGGCGTTGAGTTGTGCGAGCGAGTGCGGGCATCGCGGCCTGAAATCAAGTGGTTGTACATGACAGGATATCCGGGGAGTGAGCTTGGGCGTCGTGGGCTATTGGAGTCAGACGCGGCGATTCTCGAAAAGCCTTTTGACGAAAACGATCTGCTGGCCAGCGTTAGAGCAGTACTGGATCGCGAAGATACGGGAAAGACTTCTCAGTAAATCTGGGCACCCAAAAGCAGAAAAGATTGACATTAAATTGCCCAAGAAAGTTGGAACCTATTAGGATGTGGTCCTGATGAGCCGATTCCAGTTCGGGGCAGATTTGACCCGCTTTTCGTCTCAGCAGTACTCGCATGAAATCTTCAGCACAACTCTTATGGGCTCATGACGTCGTAATCGGGTAGGAGGGGCGATTACTCGCTCCGTGACCAAGCATTCTAAGGAGCAGCTGGTCGCACTCTGATCGAAGAAGCTTTCCGACAACGGCAACGCTGAGTAAACTACCGAACAGGAGTGCGAGCAAATGACCGAGAAAGAACCCAGCACGCCGGTAGCCTCTCGGGTACAAAGCCGGAGGCGATTGGGGTCTCGCGCGGTATTGCTTGGCGGTTTCGGAGCGTTGCTAATTCTGATGGCGATCATATGCATCGATTCGCTGCACACTCTGGGAGAATTCCAGACAGCCAATACTCAGATTCGGCAAGATTTTCTGTATCGCGAACATACGCTCGAACAGGTTCGAGCCGGCCTCTACGAGTCGGGAAACATTGTGCGCGACTACATCCTGATGGAATCAGACCCGGACGCACAGGCAATGCTCCGGACTGAGTTTCAAACTATTCAGAATGAGACCACTGCGACGTTGAATGCATGTATTCAATCTCTGCCTGCAGGCAAAAGGGAACCGTTTCAGCATCTCGCTGTAGAACTGGGAAATTACTGGTCGACGATTGGACCCATTTCCGCGTTAGGTGCGAAGGAGAAGAAGGAACTGGGCAATTCCGTGCTGCGTGGCGACGTTCTCTCGCAGCACGCGAAGATCCTGGCGATTACGAAAGAAGTTCGAGCGGTGAATAACGACGAGCTGAACGAAGCCGAACGAAAGACCGCAGAAGTATTTGCCGAGTTTCGACGCCGTTTGCTGATAGTAGCCACGATTGCTTTCAGCTCGGGATTGATTCTGGCCGCAAGTACCATCATGTATGTTGGGCGCCTCGAAAACAGTCTTGAAAAGAAATATGAAGAGAGCCTGCAAGCACAGCGTGAACTGAAGGAACTATCAAAACGTCTCGTCGACACGGAGGAGCGAGAACGGCGCGCCATTTCCCGGGAACTTCATGATGAAGTCGGCCAATCTTTGAGCGCCCTACTCCTGGATGTTGAAAATCTCACAGAGATGTCCACCGAAGATGGTGTCTTTCGTCATGGCCTTCAGAAAATTAAGGCGCTTGCGGAAAACTGCGTCAACGAGGTGCGCAATATGGCCCTGCTGTTGCGCCCCTCGATGTTAGATGACCTGGGTCTCGTCCCGGCGCTTGAATGGCAGGCGCGCGAAGTCTCTAAGCGCACGGGCATGCTTGTCGACACCGTGGAAGAGAATGTTTCGGACAACTTGCCGGAAGAGCATAAGACGTGCGTATACAGAATCGTTCAAGAAGCTTTGAATAATTCCTCGAAACACGCGTATGCGAAGAACGCACGAGTCACCGTGCGCCAAGAGCGGAATCAACTCCGTGTCAGCATCGAAGATGACGGGAAGGGCTTTGATCCAAGCCGTGTGCGAGGTTTGGGATTAGTCGGCATGAACGAGCGAGTGAGTCAGTTGGGCGGTGTGTTGAAAGTGGATTCAGATCCAACGCGAGGCACATGCCTCCGGGTCGATCTGCCGCTCCCAAGCGCATCCAGCGATTCGGGAGAATTGAGTACATGAAGAAGCTGCGGATACTATTGGCTGACGACCACATTGTTATGCGCACAGGGTTGCGCGCTTTGCTTGAGCGCCAGCCCAACCTGGAGGTTGTAGGCGAAAGTGAGAACGGACGTGAAACTGTTGAACTCGTCGCCTCGCTCGGACCTGATGTAGTGGTGATGGACGTGGCGATGCCCGTTCTGAACGGTATCGAGGCTACTAAGACGATCGTCACTCAGCGTCCGGCCACAGCGGTGGTTATCCTCAGCATGCACGCGGACGAATCGTATGTGATGCGTGCCTTGAAGGCCGGAGCCCGAGGCTATTTGCTTAAGGACTCAGCTGCAGCCGATCTTGATCAGTGCCATCCAGGCGGTTTCGCAAAACAAATCGTTTTTTAGTCCTAAAGTGAGCCGCATCCTGGCTGAAGACTACGTCCGCGTTCTTAAGCAAAAAGGCGCGGTCGATAGCTATGACTTGCTTACCGGCCGCGAGCGAGAGATCCTGCAACTCCTGGCCGAAGGGAAGGCGAACAAAGAAGTAGCAACAGCTCTCAACATTAGCCCCTACACCGTCGAGACTCATCGCAGACACATTCTGGAGAAACTGAACCTGCACAACCCCGCCGAGCTCATCCTCTATGCAGTGCGCAAAGGAATCATCAGTTGAAAGCTGTTGTAGGCTGCCTCGGTTGTTCGCTGCAAGCATAGCTAAATTTAAGCCCCCAAATACCCTCCAGTTGGGATAGACCTCGACCGCTCCCAACCGCAATCTAGGCATGCCGCACGAGGTGCTTATGGCCGTGTCTAGCTTCTATTTTTCTCCCCTTTGCGCTCGGTCTCAACGCGACAAACTTGTGACGAGACTCCGCTACGGCGGCAGGATCTAAAAGGGGATACAAAACAAATGAGTGAGCTCCATGGAACAACCATCCCGTATGAACCTGCCACCCGGAAAGCGAATGACGAGAAGTTTGAATTTGCGTATGCCCTCCGTCAGCGTAACAAGGAAGCGATTTTGAAATTCCCTAACGGATTGGTGGTGAGTTCAGATGAGGAAGTTCGTCGAAAGCTTGGCGAAATCCTTGGGCAGTGCGGCCTTGCACCCGTTTTTGCTTCTACGGTGATCGAGAGTGGCATGGCTCTGGCGGGGAATGAGGTCTTCATTGTGCTCTGCGATGACTGCCTGTCCGACGGCAAGTACATGGATATCGTGAAATTGGTGGGCCAGTCTGACACAAAAATGCTGGTAGTTGTTGTCTCTCGGACAGGCGAGTGGCCGGAATACCTGACAGCCATCCGTGCCGGGGCATTTGACTACGTGGCTTACCCGCCCATTCCTGGGGAACTTCAGAGGATCATCCAAAACGCCTTTCGGGAGTGCGGACGACAGCGCCTGCCGCGAAGGAACTGCCGTTCTCTAACTATCGTCACGGAAAAGGATAACAAATATGAGTACCAAACTAATATCGGTTCTTCTGGTGGGCGATGTCCTGGAGAACTTCCCTCAATTATTGCGATGGTTGGACAGCCGAGGATGCCGTTGCCAATTGGCGCAGTCCTATCGGGATGCTTGCAATCTCGTGTCGTGCACGCAGTTCGACCTCGTGCTTAGCCAGTACCAGCTGCCGGACCGAACAGCCTTTCCGCTGTCGGACCGGCTTGTAGGATCTCCCGCGACCCTGTTTTTTTGTGCGCGCGTCGAGGACGGCTCTCTATGGTTAAAGATGCTCGATCGAGGCAATCGATGTGTCGGTGCACCTCTATTGCGGTCGGATGATTTGACTGAAGCACTCAGCACGGTGCTAGATGCTGCGGTCCAATCTTCAGAAATGGAAGCCGCTTTCGGGAGTTGACCCGAAATCCTCCTCCACACTCGTTTCATTACGTGTAAGCCAGAAATAAGAAATCAGATTTCGGATAGTCCACTTCTGCCAAGTCGTGTAGAGCAAGCCTTATGGTTCGGGGACTGCGAAGGCTGTTGCCCGTGGCGACGGAATCTGAAGGGCCGCGGTTCTTCGTACGGCGGAACGGAAAACTATGCGCCACGCCCATTCTGCTGGCACTCGCGTTCATCGAGGCAACTGATATTCTTTTCGCCCTCGACTCCGTTCCCGCCATCTTCGCCATCACTCGCGAGCCATTGGTGGTCTACACGTCAAACGTGTTTGCCATTCTAGGTCTGCGCGCAATGTATTTTCTGCTGGCCGGTGCCCTTACAAGCTTCCACCTTTTGCGTTATGGCTTAGCACTCATTCTGATTTTCGTTGGGCTCAAGATGTCCTGGCTCAACGCGGCTTGGCAAGGACATTTCCCAACCTCGATATCCCTCGGTGTGATCGTTGGAATTCTCGCGCTCTCCATCGGTCTGTCGCGCGTTTTTCGCGCTTCCCGAGCGCCGAGAGACCCGCTGACTAACCGGCCGGATCGCTAGGGAAATCCTGCGAAGTATGGTGTCAGGCTTCATCGCCCGATTATTCGTTTTGTTAGATCGCGCCGGTGTGAAACACGAAGAGCGAAATCGAGGTTGAAACGCGATGACGCCTCTCTTTTCACATGCACCGTGTAGTTAAATCTGAGTCTAAAAATACCCTCCCGTTGGGATAGCCCTCCCTCACCACTGAAAGTTAAAACGATACTGATGCACGAGCTGGTAACCAGTTGAAGGGGAGGAGATCCGGTATGCAAGAGATTGGAATCGCCCAGACCCGGAGACCACTCCAACGCGTTGCTCTGGGCTGGATTCTCACGCTTGTAGGCATCGTCGGGTTGTTTCTTCCGGTCGTGCCCGGAACCTTTTTAATAGTTGCGGGCGCGCTCATGCTGAATCCTCAATGTATTTGGCTGTCGCGAGCACTGGAGAAATGTCGAATGCGGTTTCCCGCCCTAGAGCGCGCCTTTAGGCGGTTCTCCACTTGGGGTAAGTGTTGGCAGAGCCGCTTCAGCAACACTCCCGGCGATTCTGGCTAGCTGTTCAGAGGTTTGAATAGCGCACCGTGGCCGTAGAGGTTCCACCTGAAAGGTTAATCATGAGACTAGGAGCACAACAGAATGTAGAGGAGGCCAAAACCCTAGGCGCGGCCCGAAAAGTCCTGATTTTCGATGAAGACATCGAAGACTTAACTCGGCACGCCGAACCTTTCGAGGCTCATGGGTGCGAGGTTCACAAATGTATGTCAGTCGAAACTGCGATGCGCTGTATCGAAAGAGAGGAGTTTGATTTCGCTCTGGTGGATCAAGGCTCCTCAGCTTTTGAGGGGCTTCGGGTGATAAGACATCTAGTTCGTTACAACTTACGTACCCCGTTCGTGGTGGTGGCGCGGTGTAAAGACGGCATGTGTTATCAGCAGGCACTCACACTCGGGGCAACGGACTACTTAGAAAAGCCCGTTTCGAGCGCTGAGATGAATTGGATTATCAAGAACCACTTCGGAAGCCCATTGAAGAGATGAGTTGCGCAAAGAAGCTCTACGAAGTCTACGTGGTGCGCAAATGAGGGAGCTCAAGCACTCGATGATCGTACAGGACGATGTGAGAACACGGAGGAGTCAAATGGACACAGACATCCGAATTTTGAGTACGGACCTGACCGAGGCTTTGCAGTCATACATTGAGCGGCGGCTGTATTTTTCCCTCGGCCGTTTCGGCCGACGGGTGGGGCGCGTCAGGGTCCGCATCACGGACGTCAATGGCCCCCGGGGAGGAGCGGATAAGTCCTGCCACGTCTCCGCGGAACTCTTGCCCTCGGGCAGAACGCTCCTTCAACAGGCAGCGGATCCGAATCTGTATGTCGCCATAGGCCGCGCAACGAAAGGAATCGGCCGGTCGTTCGCTCGCGCCCTCGGACGGAACCTTGACCGGAGGCGGAAACGCGAGACGGTAAGGTTTTCCCGGCAAGGCCAATACTGAGGGCACAAGCGCAGCGGATCGCGAGATCTTGTCGCGCAGCTCGCGGAATTGTAGCCGGCAGAAATTGCAGGAGCGGAGATGAATGAGAGATCGGCGAACGCATCCGCGCGCTTGGCGCCAACGCGTTCGGCACGATGACGGAGGATGCACCGCCTCCAGGAGCGTCCGGGAGTGCATCCGAGCGAGCTGGCAATGGTCGAAGATTGTGCGACGACCACGAAGTCTTGGGTCGTTCCTTGCAGGGTTCTCTGGCCGGCAATGCAAGCCTCCATTTTCAATTTTGGCACAACCGACTCTCTCACCCGGGGCCATGCAGTAGCACGCAAAGATGGCCTGGATGTTGCGTTCGGTTCTCGGGATTCAAGCCAATTTGAAGAAATGGCTGGAAGAGCAGGAGGCCATCCAAAGGGAGGGCGGAATCGAAACGCCGGTCGCGGCCGGAGCGGACCCTAGCGAAGCGAAATCAGTGACTTGAGACGATCTTGGCAACTCATTTTCTCCTTCACTCTTCCCTTTTTTGTTTGCGAATCGCCACCATTTGCCATGGCTAGCGTGACAGTCTCGTGACAGCTGCCTATGGCGCGGAATTCTCGCGACTGGTTACTAAACCATGCTTGGATTACTGAGCCGAATTCCTGCACCACCGAGCAGCGCAGTGTGTTTGTTGCGAGGTGCTTTTAGGTTTTAACGATTCCCACGCTAAGTGTATGGCCCTGCTTGCCTGGCAGCGTCGCTTTCGCGGGATTTTTCACGCTCGGGGCCGATTGGACACGCCTTAGGAAAAATCACCCTGATCAAGCGTGGCCTCATCATTTACGCAAGCGACCACCAGGGACACGCCGTCCCTTTGCGAACAGCCGTTGGCAAAGGCCGTGACCTCATCCAAGATGCGTCTGATGATTTGTGCCGGTGTGATGATCGCGGCTCTGCAGTCGTTGAGGCCAATCAGCACGATGCCCATCGATTTGAGCGGCATGTCATCTCTTAAGTGGAGCGACTCTCATCATGGTCAAAATAATGTTATATCGTGATACGATATTTGTGTCTCCAATCACGGGAACAAGGAGTCGGCGGACAGTAACTGGCCGCGCATCTCGACTTAGACATCTTCCAACTGAGCTTCCGTCATCCCGAAATAGTGGCCTAGTTCGTGGATCACTGTCAGACGGACTTCCTGGCGGATTTCGTCTTCGTTGGAGCAAACGGCCTCGATGTTCTTCTGATAAAGCACGATCCGGTCGGGACCAGAAGGCACGTCAAACACGCTTTTCTGAATTGTGGGTACGCCCTCGAAGACGCCGAGCACTAAGCTATCAGCATCGTCGGCATCGGCGACCTCTGCATTCCGCGAGCCTCTATGTGACAGCCGCTCCGGAGGCAAGTTCTCGACTAGAACGGAGACGTTGTGCATTCGTCTGCGGAACCTAGTAGGCAATGCGTCCAAAGCCTCTTCGACAAGTTTGACGAACTCTTCTCGCTGCATGTGACGATCCTAGTCCGGACCACGCTTTTGAATCCATCTGTTTCATGCTGGTCCGAAGCTCCTTGATGAACTCCCTGCCCTAGCCTTCATCGGTTCGTGAAACCTCATAAACAGCTGCTGCTGTCTTCGCCCATGCGATATCTGCTGTTTCACGAAGAGGCGTCTGAAGCGGTTCTCTCAGCACCTCCGCCCATCGGATCCGTGCTCGTAGCAATCATGTGGAAAACGTCGTGAAGTCGGGAGCTCCTCACTGTTCGGCGAGGTGACCTACCTGGAGACGCGCCTGGAGGACGCGCAGGATGGAGTCGCGCGCTATCATCCCGACAACGCGACCGTCTTCAAGAACTGGCATCTGATTGATATCTTCTGCCTGCATGCGTTCCAGAACGCTGAGAACGGGTTCGGAAGGAGAAGCCCATTTGATTTTGTCCATTGGGCGCATGGCCGCCTGGATCGACGTGTTCGGCCATTCGTCGCGCGGAATCCCCTGGGCTGCATGAAATGTCACTAGTCCAACCGGGGCGCCGTTGCCGGTCACGATGTGGCAGCGCCGCCCCGTCCGCAGCACCTCGTGCACGTAGTTTTCAAGGGAGAAATCCCGCGGCATCGTCGGTACATCTTGGGTCATGATGTCGGCGGCGTTGACGCCGGCGAGCATATTGCGGATCGCCACTTGCGCGTAGCTCTCTTGCGCTGCCGACAGCAGAAACCATCCAATGAAAACCCACCAAAGCCCGCCGAACCAATTGCCCTGGAGTGCTATCCAAATACCAGCGAAGATCATGACATAGGCAAAAACCTGGCCGGTCTGCGAAGCAATGCGTGCGGCCTTTGAAAAATCGCCCGTAATTCTCCACGCAATCGACCGCAAGACTCTTCCCCCGTCGAGCGGAAATCCGGGGGCGAGGTTGAAGGCCGCAAGCATGAAATTAATTTCAGCGAGCCAACGGGAAGTGGCTCCGACCATTTCGAGGTTGCCGAAATAACGGCCCACGAAATAAAACACGGCCGATAGGAAAAAACTCGAAATGGGCCCCGCAATCGCAATATTGAATTCCTGCCTGGCGCTGGATGGTTCGCGACCGATCCGTGCCAGGCCGCCGAAGACGAAAAGAATGATCGAAGCCACAGGAATCTTGTAGTGCTTGGCCACCACGCTGTGGCTCAATTCGTGGAACATCACAGAACCAAAGAACAGCAGGCTCGTGATAGCTCCAAGCATCCAGTGCTGAGCGGGACTCCACGAGGGGTGCTGGGCGGTGAACTGCGTGCGCAAAGATAAGGTAATCAGTGCAAAAATAAGGAACCAGCTGGGGTGCAGGTAGATCGAGATCCCGAGGATTCGCCCGATTCGAACGCCGGAGCCAGGTGTCACGGATTAGCACTCCTTCGAACTGTTTCGTACCGATTCCTGCGATCAAGCGGTTTGAGCAACTAATTTTCGGGCCGCCAATGAGATCGTGAGACGACTGATTCCCCTGAAGAACACGCTGATTCCCACAGGCGTCCTGAATCTGCGAATCCCTCACGTTCCTGCCGGACTACGAAAACCGTAATCTGTGCGTGGCGCAGGAGCCCCTTATGCAATGATAACCCCGCTCCGTCGATATGATCGCTCTTCACGCCATGAGCGCTTCGTTTCCGCGACAGCGATTCGGCAGCTAGTCGTTGTTGTTTCCTGAGCACATCCCTTTGAGCAGCGGAACTGCGCTAAAAATGTGTCCAAGTTTCGCCGCTTGGGCGCTCGATTCCGGGGTCGAGCAAAAGTACCTAAACGGCCCGTGCGAAGCATAATTGCGATGAGTTAAGAAACTCTCGAGCATTCGAACTTGTCAGGCCGGCGATCATGGCTTCCCCCAGTCGGCGCATGCCAACGCTTTGATTCGGGCAAACTCTGAGAGATTTGCGGTAATCAGCGTGAGCTTGTTACGCATCGCCTGTCCGGCAATCAGAGGGTCATAAGCACCTATCGGCTTTCCGATGCTCCCGAGATCAGCTCGAATTGCGCCGGCGAGTTCGGCGTCCACATCCTCGAAAGGAAGCCGATGGACGGGGCCTGCGAGGAATACCTCTAAGCGCTTTTTGTTGAATTCTCGACGCGAACTCTTTGCAACGCCGTACCAAAGTTCAAACAAGGGACCAGACGACTCATCGACTCCGCCGCCAAGGGAAATCGATACGTAGCCTCTATGAACAAAAGGCCAGACCGCAGAAAGCGGTTTATCGGCTATCTGAGAGCCATCGGCCGGTTCCATCACTACAGCCTGGTTTCATAGAGAACCAACAGCTTGCGCTGCCTTTGTTTAGAATGTTGCCCTACGTTCGAACTCGACACATTCGTCTGTGCTTGAATTATGGGAAAGGTAATTCAACTCTTCAGGGTCGTAATGTCGAACCATCGCGCTTCCACAATGCGGGCATAAAGCAAGAGTCGATCGAAATAAATCCGAGAGCAAGTGAAGCATTCTGTGTGTTTTTTTCTCTTAGGCCGGTGGCCAGCCTTGGACCGCCGCCGTCTCTGTGGGTCGTTGGAACAATTGATGACCCGATCCACGGGTGGAACCCTCTCTTCTATCCGAACCCCATCAGGCTGATCAGGTGTGCGATGCGCATGTTCAGAAGCGAACTTTCAGCCCGAACTGGACGAAACGCCTGAAGCCTGCGTTTCCCCCCGTGACGATGCCGCTAAACGGACTATTGGAACCTCCATTGGTGAGGACGTTCTGCGGCCGTAGGAAGTTGGGATTGTCCCCCACGAACACGAGATCCGTACCGTTAATCGCGTTCGTATTGAAGCCGCTGATGTTGCGGTCCTCACCACGAAATGGCGGCATCAAGTGATCGTTGACACGAACCCGAGCCCGAATCCGATGGATCCGCCGCGGACCAATCTCTTCTTTGTGACCTGGTGGCACACAATTACCTCGGCTCAGGTTTTCGCGCTTGGCGAGGAACATGTGCTCCTCGGTCGCGTGGGAAGTACCTTCACACAACACCTGGTTGGGGGAGTTGATTTCGCGGGAAAGGTAAACGGCAAATTCGCGGGTTACGTGGAATCGGTCATGCCGGTTGTCGTTTTCAAGTGAACTTCGGTCACGGAATCGGAATGCGGTGTCAGGATGGACCTTGTCTCGATCAGTCGCCAGGCGAATCTGGCGACTAACGGGACAAGGAAGTGTGTTGTTTCCGGTTCGCTTAAGTAGACGGAGAGTGAACCAAGAAATCGAGACAAGCATGCCGAGCCAGGCGAGGGCTCGTGTGGTGCTGCGTTGGCCAAGGCGGAACTGTGTACCAACATGCTTCTTAAGCGTCTGGAAAACTTGGTGAACTTTTCGACACTGGGTGGCCCGAGATTGACGCGGGAAAAGTGATTTCTTTCCCAAATCTTTGCCAAAAAGAAGAAGGGCTTGCTGGTGGAGTCCAACAAGCCCTTGTGAATCAGTAAGAATGGTTGCGGGGGGCAGATTTGAACTGACGACCTTCGGGTAATGAGCACGTACAAGAACACACGGCCCATTGATTCTGTGCGACTTAAACTCAGTTTTGGACTTTCGAGTGCTTTCCCAGCCAGGCCTCCAGTCACTCCCTTCCGGGTGGCAAGGTCAGGGACTTAGACAATGTGAACGTAAGCGGCGACTCTGCTGGAATTTCTATCTGCTTGTTCCCTGTGAGGGCACCTCCCACGAGCCCGGCTCCAGCACCCACTAGGGCGCCAATCCCCGCTCCCTTTCCTCCTCCGGCTAACCCTCCAATTAGCGCGCCTCCGGCAGCCCCTCCCCCCGTAGTCGCGGCTGTCCTTTTGCCTTTGCCCTTAACCGTGCTGTCCAAAGTGCCGGTCTGGATGGGATAGTTCTTCCTGCGAATCGTAATGCTTGTGAGCGAAAGGGCCAATTGACCCTCTCCCTTTATCTTGCCTTTCTTTTTCGCCGTAACCACCGTGCCCGTAACGTTTGATCCCTTGGGTATTGCCGTGGTGCCGCGCACCGTGACGGGCTGGGCCAAAGTAGCCTGAAAAGTCTGCCCGCTCTGGCTCTTGTCCGAACTCAAGGCTTGATCCACAGTGACGGTAAGCGTGGTGCCAGCAGGCAGGACGATGGGCTGAGGTTTTGGTATTTCCACCGGAGCAGGGGCTGTGGTGGGCGTATTGGCAGCTTGTTCAGGCGCGGCGGCTGGCTCTGGCAGCACCGCAGTTTGATCGTCTACACCTGTGACTCCCGGCTCCTCGCGGGCGATCTGTTCGAGTCTCTGTTGGGTGGCGCCGTCCTTTACACTGCCTCTCAACGAAACTTTGCCGTCCTTGGAGGTCGCGAGGACGGCGGAGTCCTTCGTTGCGGAGTCCGCGGCCACTTTGCTTTGAACATTTTTCGCAATCACGTCATCGTTCGGATGTGTGGAACACCCGGCACCGAATACTAGTAATGCGCTGACAATGCAACCCTTAAGGGTCCCTTTAGAGAACGTGCTCATAGACCTTCCTCCCTCTTGTGTCTTATGGTTGGCAGTAAGTTGAAAGTCTCAACGATATGTACCCGTCGAATGGGCTGCCAAGTTCACGCGGACCCCGAGATCGTGTAACTTGATCTCGTGGTCATGCTTGAGGTCATGCCGCGGCCATACCAGCCTGGACCATAACCCGAGCCAGTGTTGAACGAACTGATCCTCATTCCCGCTCTCTGATAACCAAAGATCGGCTGCATCAGAATCGGTTTTCTGTCCCGCCTGTTTATTTCGTCGCCTCATGTCACTCTCTAAATCAGAACGGTATGCGCTTGACCGTTTTCAAAGCTAGCATTACACCGAGTAAAGCCGCAGCTAGCGACGGCGTTATCATAACATCTAGCACAGGTGGCCTTGAGCCGTTTATTCAACGCCTATATTTCTCTAGATGGCGTTTACTGGCAATGGGTCGGGCTTCGGGGCGACGCAACAAACCGTGGTCGCAAGGGGCTAGGTCCTTGAAAAGAACACGGACAGAAGGCGAACAATTGCACCAGAATGCATCAAGGGCTTCCGGCTGGAGTCACCGGAAGCCCTTATTTTCTACATCGAATTGGTTGCGGGGGACCGCAACGTACTCAAAATTCCAGTAATTCCCTTCTCTTTCGAGATCATCCGTCCAGTTGCTGCGTGAAGCCAAAAGCTTCACCGAATTCAAGGATGCCGCTCGATTGAATCCGTTCGCCATATGACTGCACGCTGCCGGTGGTGGCGTAAGAATGGCCGAAGCACAAGTCTCGTTCGCACTTGGAAGGCAGTCGGCGCTTGCCGAAGCTCATGGCCTTTACCGGATGATTCGAGCGGGTGTTGCGGAAGTACGCGAAGGCGCACGTGAAGATGCTCATTGGATCGAGACTTGTCTAAAGTTTAGAAAATCCGTGGCAGAAGAATTCGAACGCCTGCTCAGCGCCGGCGCCGAGGGAACATTCCTGCCTAAAGTTGAATCGTCTGGCTGCCCTGAATTGATCGTGAGATGGCCCAAGACTCTCTCGACTCCTTTTTCAAACAAATCCAGCACAGTTTTCGGGTGATACTCTATGCTAACGGCCGGATTCATGGCCATACCATCAGGGGAGCACCGTTAGAGTCAACCGCACGGCCAAAGAGAATAACAGCAGTTCAAGTCGCGTTTCTAGAAACATCACTTTGTGGAAAGGCAGATCGTTAGTTTGGAAAGCGCGTAACTGTCGAGAAGTCAGTCCGCCGCCACGCCGCCAGAAATAGGGATTCTCGAAAGGTTTTCGGACTTGGGCTTTTTGGAAAACCCGTGATAGGCACGATGTACCGTACCGACCCCGACGCCGAGTTGCTTCGAGATTGCGGCCAGGACACGCACTTCTCGCGTGGAGCGGCAACTCTCGAAGCATCCACGACCACGTGAGGAGCCCCCAGGTGCTTGCCCTTGGCCCTCGCGTTCCCGAGTCTTTTTATCTTGCCGGCCGGCGTCCGGGTTTCCGGACAAGCATTTTTACTTAACCAATTGACCGCGATTCGCCTTGTGCCCTGCATTTTCAATAGTTTGGGCGCAGTGGTGGCCGGAATTCCGGACAGTTTTTGAAATACTCCAGAACAGACTCGTGCCAGCCGTAAGATGAGCGTTCGCCACCTGACCGAAAATGTTCGAGACGATTTTTATTCCCAGCGCGCCCCGCAAGCATCGGCTGGCACCGTTGGTGCGGGAGCGCGAAGAGTTCTTGGTTTACCCGCAACGTCGAGGGACGGGTCCGGTCTGCCTCAAAACCTACGCATCGCGGCTTATATGAAGGGCCGAACGTCCTGGGCGTGGGGGGGCAAAATCGCGGTGCAGCATTGTACGGAATTAAGACCGCGCTAGAACATCTAGAATTCTACTCGCGAGAAGTCTTTGCTTACCTTCATCACCCGCCAGCCAGCAGGATGGGCATGGTTGGAGTAGTGCTGCCCGATTCCGGTTCGATCGTGATCGCAAATGCTTTGGCCTGTAAATCCTTCGGCAAGGTCGGCATCAGCACACTGGCGCTACCCCGAGCATCCGGTTTGAAAACACCTACTGGAATAGGCGGGGCACCGCTGGTCGGCAACAGCCAGAGTTCGTAGGCTTTCTTGGGCGGAAGGGACGCGAAGTTGCTCGCGAGGAAAACCAGGCTTCCCGTCTGCGACCTGTAGATCACTTTGCCTTGCGGCTGAGGCTTGGCGTTGGTTGCTGCTAACGTAACGCGCATGGCGTCAGGCGAGCTCAGAAGCGCCAGCACTTCCCTCGCGCGTTCGACTTCTGCTTGATTCTGTCCCGACTGCGTCTGCTGTTGTGCCAGCTCCTGCCGCAACGCGCTATTCTGGCGCCAGAACACGACGGAGACTACCGCCAGCACAATGGCGGCAGCTACTGGCGCCAGTGACCACCAGCGCGACGGATGTTTGCGCACCATGCGGGCGCGCGGCTCTTTGGCCACAGCGGAAAGCAGGCGGGCGCGTGCGCCCGCGGGTGGGGCTGGCCCCATCGCGGCCAGCCCCAGCAGACCCATATCACCGTACAGGCGCTGCAGCTCGCGCCGACACGCCGCACACTGCTCCAGATGGGCTTGCACCGCGGCGCGCTCGCTCCCCTCCAACGCGCCCAGCGCGTACAGCGTCAGGTCATCCGCGAATTGTTCGTGCACACTCATCCTTCAAACGCCTTCCGCACTGCCGAGAGTCCAGAACGGATGCGCGTCTTGATGGTGCCAAGTGGCTGGCCAGTTTTTCCGGCGATCTCCACGTGCGTCAATCCCTCGAAGAACGCCATCTCCAAGGCGGCCCGCTGTTCGGCAGGCATGCCCGCGAGCACAGTGCGAACTTTGTCGATCGCCTGGTTGCGTACTGCCGTGTTTTCCAGGTCCGGGTCCACGGCAATCACAATTTCTGCTGCTTCCGTCTCCGGGCGCTTCTTGCGTAGCTGATCGATGGCGCGATTCCGGGCGATGACGGCTAGCCACGCCGCCAGACTACCGCGGCTGGCCTTGAAAGCCTGCGGGTTGCGCCACAGCTGCATAAACACATCCTGCAGGATGTCCTCGGCCGCACTGGTGTCCGCCAGCACACGAAGGGCGACCGCGTACACCACCCGCGAGTAGAGGTCATACAGTAATGACATTGCGCTCTCATCGCCGGAGTAGATGCGCGCGATGATTTCCGCCTCTATCACTCCCGGTTCTGGCTGCGTTGTCGCCAATCCCATCCCTCGTGACTCGCGACCGGCACTTGACGCCCAAGGCTCTCGCGAGCAGACAGTATCCCACATACCTGGAGAGCGCTCCGCCGTCCTTACTGCCCCATCCGAGCTTCGACAATGCTGGCCAGTTTGGTTCGCGCCGGTTCGGAATCCGGGGTGTTCAATTCGGCAGACTGGCGCAAGTAGTGTTCTGCCATTGCGCGGTCGCCGCATTGCAGCGCGATCTCACCCGCGTGGCGAAACAGCTTCGCATCGCGAATGCCTACGGCCAACGCCGCTTCGATCTGCTTGCGTGCCTCTCCGGATTGCCCACTGAGGTGCAGCGCCCAGGCGTACGAATCCAGGGTGTACACGTCGTGGCGCCGCGCGATTTCTCGCCTAGCCACTTCTAACGCTTTGGTCGGCTCGTTCGCGTGATCCGCGTAGTACAAGGTCAGCTCGTGATTGGAGTTGTCCGCACGGTAGGATTCGAGAAGTGATTTCTGCTCGAACTCCGCAAATGCCTTCTTTGCTTCTTCAGTCTGGCCTGCCAACTGCAAAGCCTCGGCCAGCTCATATAGGTTCTCTGCGTGCGGGGCGACCTGGAATCGCTCCTTCAGGAGCTCCACCGCCTCCGCATATCGCTTCTGTTGGATTCTCACCTTGGCCAAATTCCCAAAGGCGTAGTGATACCTGGGAAACATGGCCAGCGCCTGCTGTAGCAAATCCTCGGCTTGACTACTCTTACCGATTGCCAGCTTCAGGTGGGCCATCTGCGTGAGGATCCAGGCGCGGTCTTCGGATTCGCTAGGCGGTGTCGAGTGGTATGCCATTTCCATCAAATCGAGCGCGCCATCAACGTCGCCGAACAGTTCGCGGAGATAAGCAGCGCGTGTCAGCCCGGGGATGTTACCTGCACGCAGATCGAGCATCCATTGCGCTGCTGTTTCCGCATCCTTGTAGTTGCCTAGTTCCACGTTGGCGTCGGTGAGGAATCCGTAAAGCATGACGTCGTCCGGAATCTTCTTGTTGAGCTCCTTCGCGGCCTCCAACGCAGCGGCGAACTCGTGCTTTCCCAGCAATAACCAGACGTGGGTCCTTTCACCGTCAAAGTTGCCGGGAGCGATTTCAAGTGACCTTTGCAGCGCTTCCTCGGCCTGCGTGTAGAACCTTACGTCGGAGGTCTCGCGGGCCCG
The DNA here is from genome assembly GCA_963731155.1 of uncultured Acidobacteriota bacterium. Lineage (GTDB taxonomy): Bacteria > Acidobacteriota > Terriglobia > Acidiferrales > UBA7541 > Acidiferrum. Next base: position 24,956 of record CAVSVB010000009.1, on the reverse strand, counting down.
CCGTGACAGCGCCAGGGCCAGCGCGTTGTAGGCCTCGAAGTCCTTGCGATTTTTCGTGATCAGTTTTTTCGCCTGCGCGATGCTTCGTTCCGCCGGCGAGAGATTTGTTTCCGTGCGGCTGCTCGGGCTTTGTCCCCATCCACTCGCAGCAGCCAGGACCACCAACAGGAGAGCTGTAACACTTCGCATGACATTCCTCCGTTTCTCTCGACTAGAAGATTCGTGGCCGCCGTTGGCCAGCGGCCACGAATTTGGATTACTGGACTGGGCAAAGGCCTTGTGGTTGGCCGCTGCACCCGGTCTGACCCGGGCCTACGTGATGGCTGTCCCGCCCACTGTGGGCGGGTTGCACGTAGGGAAATGTAGTGCCGTAGCCCACTTCGTTGATGTTGACGCCGTCGCCGATGCGCGTGCCGAACTTCACCGGGTCCGCCAGAATACCGGCCACCAGCGCGGGAGGCAATGTCCACCACGTCGTCGTTGAGCCGACGTCCGTTCGGAAAACCGGCATTGTCACCCGCCAGGAACCCCAGGCGCTTCTGATTGCCCGGAGCTGTGGGCGGAATGCCGGTGTTCAATCGGAGCAAATCGGCAATCGGACCCGCGTCCTTGGGGCCGCATCCTGGACAGATCGGAGCGGTGTACTGGACCAGAGGCAGCAGGTCCGTACGAGGCGCCGGCGGCACCGGGATGCCAAGGGAAGCGAAGAGATGCGCCAGAAGCGGATCCAGGAAAAAGCTGGCGAACTGGCTGTCATGCTCCGGATCATCCACGCTGAAGCGGTCTTTCGACCCGGTGCCGATGATAAGTTCGTTGATCAGCGGGTTGCCTTCGCGCTGTACCTGGCGCCAGGGACCCTCGGTTCGAACCGCGCTGCCGTTTTCCTTCATTTCGGCGGCCGTGCGGCGGATCGTAACGTGCTGGCGCGATGTCGCACCGTACGTCCCAATCACCGCATTCTTGTCGGTAGCCGGATGTAGCTGGCCGTCCACCGTCAGCATGGTAATCGGCACTTCCAGCACGATCGAGTTCACGTTGAAGCCCGCCACGGCATCGGGCGCGTAGTTGTGGGTGTCGTCGGCATCAACCTGCGGGCTCAGGACGCCGCCGACGCCCATACGGAAGTTCAGGGAATCAAACGCCGCCCCCAGGTCGATAAAGAAAGGATCGTCCACCGTACCGGCGAATACCCGTGCGCCGTTGCTTAGCTCGTAGGTCCCCTGGTTGAACAGCGCCTGATAGTTCGGCATAGTGCGCGGCCCAACATTCGAAGGAACTGCGAACACCGTCTGTCCGTCCGTCAGGTCCGTCGCGATGCCGTCCTTGATCATCGTGACGGTGTAGGTCTGGCGCAGGCTCAGGCCGGCCGAGCCTGGGCCATCGAGAGAGGTGATGGGCGGTATCCCGGCGATTCCTCCCGCAAATCCTGTGAACACTCCGGGCAGCCGGATCTCCGTCTTGAAGCGGAACTGGAACGTGATGTCTTCGATTCCGTCGTGATTGTTGTCAACCTTCATCTCGTAGAGGACGTTGGGATCAAAGGGAAAGTAGTTGGGGCCGTTCGACGGCTCCAAAAAAGGGTCGACGTTAAGAATCATCGTGACCCGGTCCGGATGGTCAAAGCTGACGAATGCGTACCAGTCGGTGACGTCCGCGGTGTGATCTAGGGCTGTAATTGGTGCTTCGCGATGGCTGGAGGCTGGCACATTGGTGGGGACCAAAATGAGCAATGCAATCGCAACAGCCACCGTTGCTCTCACTCGCTGCATGGATTTCTCCTACGATTGAAATGCGTGGACGTGGCTTATCGTGGGCTTGCTGCTGGCACGTGGCGCCACGCTCCAGGCAGATACGACCGGCTCCGTCTACAACTCAAGTACGCGCCAGACAGTCAGACGGATTTCTCGCGGGGAGATTTTTCGCTTTAGGGCAAGCAGAATTTACCGCTGCGCCAGATTTTGACAGCAGTCTTTGCCCAACTCGGACAAAGAGTCAGCCACATGTAGAAGTGGGCGGGCACTCCAGCAGAAATCCCCAATCTACAAATACCACTTGACCCCGTACCATAGTTCGGGGTTTAGACTGAACCGTGAGAGTGGATTATGAAAGCGAATTCGCTGACGATTGGGCACCTCGCAAAGCCGAGTGCCATGTATCAAATGGTTGAGAAATTTAACCGCGCAAGTCCCGCTTTTTGAGCCCATTCTCCTTGATGCCGTGACCGTACCAAAGGATTTGGTTTGATGCGACCTTCCAGGATGTCCTTGGAAAACAGCACAAGTTACCAAACGTCTGCCCAAAGGACTATGGGAGCATCAGGCGTGATTTAGACTCCGGAAGGACTGAATTTAGCGAAAATTCTCTAGCAGCATGATATTGCTTTCTTCCTCACCCTGCTGCGGGTATAAGAGAAATTTTCCATCTGCCGATGCTGAGATCCATGATCTCCAAGGTACTGGCCCCCTCAGGGCAGCCATATCCTTAATTCGAGAGGAGGAAAAATCAAAGAATTTCAGGACAGGATGTGGAGAAGACTCTTCGCCTAAAAAATAAATCCCTTTGTCGGTAACGGACCATCCACTCCAGTGCTCCACGTGAATGCTGGGAGAAATGGGGCTTTCCGGGCCACCGGCCACTGACATTCTCCAAATCTCGCGTTCTGGGGTCTTTGCGTAGTAGAGAAACTGCCCATCCGTTGATTCAAAGGCAGCACGTCCACCCAGTTTGGTCACTTGGACCGGCTCGCCTCCTCCGCCCGGCACCTTCCAAATTTGCCACTCTCCACTCCGAATCGACGCGAAGTAAATCCACTTCCCGTCGCGCGACCAACTAGGATTCAGAGTGTCGGATTTTTCGGGTGTCAAAGGACGGGGTATGCCGCCTTCCGCGTTCATCACGAAAATCGCGTTGTGTTCCCCGACGGTAGAATCAAAGGTTATTTTTTGTCCGTCAGGGGACCATCGCGGTGGGCCTAAAAACTGCGCACCGCCGAAATTAGTCAACCGCATCAGATCAGACCCATCTTTCTTGCAGGTCCAGATTTCCATGGTTCCTGCTCGGTCGGATTCAAAAGCGATTTTCGTCCGATCTGGCGAGAATTCCGGCGCGCGATTGTATCCTTTAGACGTTGCCACTTGTACATTGGAATCTTCCTCGGTAATTTTGTTTAGGTTTAGGCTCCAAATGCTAGAGCTTCCCATTATTTGTTCATAGGCCAGCCGGTGCCCTTTGGGCGAGACGGACGGATGCATCGTGACTACACCAACTTGAGGTACTTGGACGGGCGATCCTCCCTTGAACGGTATTCTCCACAAAGTTGGTATGCTGCTTCGCGTCGAGGAGAACACTATGGATTGGCCGTCGCGCGTCCAAGCGGGTGACGTTGGTATCGCTGCATGGTCGAAGGTCAAACGACGGGGTTCGCCACCATTTGCCGCCATAATGAAGATGTCACCCAAGTCGCTGTTCTGCCGAACGAATGCTAACTGCTTTCCATCTGGCGAGAAAGCGGGGCCCCAATCCTGGTGCTCCGCTGGAGGCTCGCTCAGCTTGCGAGTTTCGAGAGTCTCGAGAGAAAGCAAGAAGAGGCTGTAGGTTTCCTTTTCTTTAGCCGTGAAGGCGATGAATCGGCCATCCGGTGACCAATCCAACGGAGGGTGTGCGGGCAATCCGGCGAATAATTTGCGTTCTGCACCACCAATTGCGCTGACGATGTAAATCCCGTGGGAGATCCCGTGCTCCTCTTTGGTGAAGCGCGAAAACGCGATGTACCGCCCGTCCGGCGACCATACAGGACAGCAAAAGCTGCCCTGTTCGTTTTTCGTGAGCTGAAGTAGTTGCTCGCCCACGACTGGTTTGATAAAGATTCCAGTAAGCTCGGGAGAATTACTGTACCTTGCGAACGCTACGTAGTTTCCGTCCGGGGAGAAGGCCGGTGCCTCTGCACGATCAGGAAGGGAGGTAAGAGGCATAACTCTCGGCGGCCGCAAGCTCGATTCGACGCGGCCCGACACGAAGTACCGGGCCGCAAAGGCAAAAAGTATGGCTGCGGTAAGTGCGAGAATCAGTCTGCGAACAATCGGCTGCTTACCTCTGGATTCAGTCCCAGGAACTACAGCGTGCGAGAGGTCTGTTTCGCAGGGCTTGTCCGGCTGTGGAAGCTCTTGCGTCGCAGCCTGCGTGTTACTCGGCTGCTCCAACTGTCCGATGAATCGATAACCACGCCGCGCGACAGTCTCAATGTATTTAGGACGCTGCGCTGAGTCGCTCAGCGCTTCCCGCAGTCTGGCGACGGCGCTATTCAGTCCGTGATCGAAGTCCACGAACGTGTCGGCCGGCCACAGCTTCAGGCGCAACTCCTCGCGGGTAACCACTTCGCCGGGATGTTCCAGGAGCATGGCCAGGATCTGTAGAGGTTGCTCCTGAAGCTTGATCCTGTGGCTGTCTTTTCGCAGCTCGCCGGCGCGAGAATCCAGCTCAAATTGTGCAAAACGCGTGAACGGTGAAGGTGGGCTGGACTGCGTCATGTGGAAACTTCTGTTGCGGCGATTCTATCACTACTCGCCTGCCACTCGGCAACGCTTATGTCTGGACTTCTTGACAGGTCAAACCTCGAGTTAAGCCCCTTATTTTTGCAAGCAATACGCCGTTACCCACGCGTGTTCAACGCGTGCGCTGCATTGCATTGATTCAAAAATCGAATACGGACGAGAGTGCGTCGGGCGGCGACGTATACGCTAATTGATAAAAAAGCATGGGACAAAAAGGGGTACACATTTTATGGGTCTTAAAAAGGGATCGGTGATTATCCTCGCTGCGCTTTTTCTCTTGGTTTCGAATCCTCGCGCCAGCGCACAAGCTGCTCAAACGACATACACGGTCAGTGATCTGGGAGCCCTAATAGATGCCAATGGCGAGGTGGTGGGAGGCGCCAGCGTCAATCTCAGAGGCGACGTGGTGGGCCAGGAAATTCTTCCGACCGGGCCGCGTCGTGCTTTCGTGTGGCGCGATGGTCAAACCTTCGACTTAAACACCTTAGGCGGACCGTCAGCTGGCGCCCGCGGAATCAACCTCTTCGACTTTGTCGCGGGAGCGGCGGACCGTGCTGATGGTACCGAACGCGCTGTTCTGTGGAGATTAAACTCTGCGCTTGCTCTCAGCTCGGTTCATGCGGTGGATCTCGGAACGCTTGGTGGCAATGCCAGCGAAGGAAACGACATCAACAATTTCGGGTTCGTGGTTGGATTCGCTTATACTACAACGCCTGACCCAACCTTCACACTCGAGTTTGGTCAGACGGCCCACGGATTCGAGTGGGTCGGGCGGCTCCACGACCTCGGCACCTTGGGCGGTCCCAACAGTATCGCCATAGGAATTAATGACAAGGGCTCCGTCGTCGGCTGGTCGCAGGTCAGTCTCGATCCGGGTCCTTTTGGAATCCCCAATCTTCATGCAGTGATTTGGAAAGACGGAAAGATCACTGACATGGGATCCTTCGGTGGCCCTATCAGTCTGGCGCTCTCGGTTAACAACCAGGATACGGCGGTGGGGCAATCGATGCTTCCCTCGTTCCTTTCTCGCGCATTTGCATGGCAGGGCGGGTCACTCACGGATCTGGGCACTCTGCCGGGAGACCTCGCGAGCGGCGCCGGAGGGATCAACAACGCTGGGCAAATCGTCGGCTTTTCCGCAGGAGCTACGGGGCAATCCGCCTGTCTATGGCAGAGTGGACAGCCAACTGATCTCAATACTCGGATTTCCGATCCGGCGTGGCAACTGGCCGCTGCAAATAGCATCACCGACGCGGGTCAGATCGCAGGATTCGGGTTGTTCAACGGTGAGCTGCACGGTTTTCTTCTCACGCCGGATAAACAGAACTCTCAAGGTGACTCCCCAGCCGGGCGGCGAGCACAGCTTCCAGAAAACATTCTTCAATGGCTCACGTTACAGAAAAGCGGCCTCGACCCCGCCAAGCTGCAGAAAAACACCAAGCACTGAGTCGCCTACGGTGTGTTATGCGAGCCCATTGTTGCCTTACGTATTTTCGAGTTTCTCGCGAAGTCGCGACGCAATGAGCAATGAGAAGTGAGATCAGATCCACAGTCTGCGCAAGAGAGAGAGAACGAACATGAGAATCAAACGAATCTTAGGCGTGATTGCCGCAGTGGCGGCTACCTTGACGGTAGGAATACAGTTTCGAGCCGCACGTGCTCGACTCATGCCCGTGGTCCAGGCGGAGAGCGGCTGCTCGGAGAGTTCCCTTCGAGGACCCTACGGATTTCAAATCAAAGGGACCATTGTCGGTTTAGGCCCCATCGGCGGAGTTGCTCGGGTTGCCTTTGATGGCGCTGGCAATTTCACGCAAACCGACAACGTCACCGTCAATGGCTCTCCGATATTTGTGAACCGCCCGGGAAGCGGCACTTACCTCGTCAATGCCGATTGCACAGGGACGCAAACACTCGATACGGGCGGCCAAGTACTGCACACAACTTTCGTCCTGGCGGAGAACGGGAAGGAAGTCTTCGACATAGTGACGAATCCCAGCCCTCCCAACCCTCCCAACCTGGTTATCACCGGAGTTGGAAAAGCAGTGAGCTCCCTGGACGACAACGAAGAGGACGATTCGTCGCCGTTCGCGTGTTCTCGCAGAACGATCAAGGGATCCTACGCGACTTCAACCACAGGATCGATTGTCTTCGCCGGGCCTGTCGGAGCAGTGGCCGACGTCGGAAAGATTACCTTCGATGGAAATGGCGGGGCATCCCAGACTACCGCGGTTAGCCTGAACGGCGTGATCATCCTGAGTAGGTCCAGTTTGAGCGGCTCTTACGCGGTGGACGCGAATTGCACTGGCGAGATTTCTCTGACTCTTCCTGGGCCTGCGGGAACCATTACCTCAACATCCCGCTTTGTCATCGTTCGTGACGGCGAAGAACTTCTGATGGTCAACTCGGGCGTCGGCCGCGTTTTAACCGGCATTGCGACGAGGCAGCACGCCAGATTTCAGAATTAACGCGATAGTGAGACGCCCGCTGTCCTCGCGATTGCGGGCGTTCAGCGAAAGACATGTCTCTTGGGTTCTCCGTAGCCGCTATTTGACGTTGTTAGCGGTTGTTGCCGCGCGGCATTGCCATCCTTTCTAAGATCCTGTTAGAGGCCGGAACTTCGCCCTAGTGCCTGAAGAAACTTGGGAAGATGTATGTCGGTTTCGTGGCTATATCTTTGGTCGTGAAAACCCGCGCGGCTTTTAAAATCGGTTATTGACCTACGGCACGGGGCGTCAAGTGCTGCGAGGTGTACCAAATCACCTGATTTGGCACAGACCGTGCCATCCGAAAAATGAATTGAAAGATAGGGACTTACATCCGGCTAATCAGACAGCCTTTGATACGCCTGGATGTACGGCTGAGAGGCCCCGAGTTCGATGAGCGGTTCCAAAGATGTGTCCCCACGCGGAGCTAATCTACCATGTGCCGAGTCGCCAACTCCTTTCGGTGCAAAATTGCGTCCAAATGCCACTGCCCCCCGGAGTTCGATTGGGACCCTACGAGATCTTGGGCGCGATTGGTGCGGGCGGGATGGGCGAAGTATACCGCGCGGCCAGCATTGCTGAACAAACCTTAATGCTCACGACATTTCTTAGAAATCTATAATCTGCCTTATTCATGGCCCCTGAGGAATGGCACCAAAATGGGGCCCTGCGAGATCATCGCGCCGATTGGTGTGGGCGGGGTGGCAGAAGTGTATCGCGCGGGACATGCGGCTCGACCGTAAGGTTGTGATCAAAGCCTTGCCGCAGCATCTCGCTGATACGTGCGAAGCGCGGCAGCGTTTCGAGCGCGAAACCCGTGCTGTGTCTGCACTCAATCATCAGCATATCTGCACGTTGCACGCCGTGGGTTCACAGGATGGTACCGACTGTCTCGTCATGGAATACCTCGAAGGCGAAACCCTCGCCGCGCGGTTGGAGAAAGGGCCAATCCTCCTCAAGCAGGTGCTGAAGATTGGCGTGGAAGTGGCCGACGCGCTGGACAAAGCGCACCGGCAAGAAATCATCCAAAAGACCATTCTCGATCCCCTGACAGGTGGAAATGCAGCACTAGACAATTCGATTCGAGTCACAATGCGATAACTCCCGGATGGTCACTCGGGCCTAGTGGGTGAACATGCCATGTAAACGCCGTACCTAATCCTGGAAAGGACTGATGCGCTTGTCCTCGCACCGCCCGAGATGCAGAATGACGCCAACTGGAGGTGGTCTGCCCATGAAACACGGTAATGTCGCAGCAGAGATGCTTACGTCGAGATTCACATTTCTGCTAGTTTCGACGGCGCTCCAAGCAATGGTTAGCTCGTTCGGCGCGGCCCAAACACGAGTTTCTCTTCAACCCTTAGCGCAGCAGGTGCGGCAAGTGGAGACCGCGCTTGCGTATCTGGGGCAGCCACTCAGTGCGAATGATCGAGAGGCGATCAATCAAGCTGTTGCTGATGCTGACGAGGCTGCCGCAGTTGCGCGCCTGGAGCAAACCCTCGACAAGCACACACTGGCGATCGTGGAGATCAATCCGGAGAGCCGCGTGAAAATTCAGCCGGGGCAAGCGAAGCCGGATCTCGTCGAAGCGGGAACACGCATCTTTCTCGTGAAAGTTTTGAACAAGGCGGGAGTGACGGCGCGGCTGGTAGCAGAAAGCCCGAATGCGCTGCCAATCTTTTTGCAGTCGGATTTAAGCGCAGAACCGCCCATGAAAATCTTGCCGGCTGATACGCGCGACAGATGGGTGAGCCTCGAGTTTTACGATAAAGATCCGATGCCGGAGCGACTGTCGGGACTCGCGGTCGAATACAGGGTTCTGGAAATCTACAGCCGCGACCGAGGCCAGCGCTCGGCAACGCTCAGCTTTAATGTCGGGCAAGGCACGCAGGACATCGGGTTTCGCAATGAAATGAACGTCTTGTTCACTGCCCTGCCGGCGCACCCGTTGCGCCTGCTGGTTCGAGATGAGACTGGAGCTCCGGCGATGGCGGCCTTCACGATTCGCGACGCGCTGGGCCGCCTGTATCCGAATCCGGCCAAACGCCTGGCGCCTGATCTCTTTTTTCAGCCTCAGGTTTATCGGGCCAATGGCGAAACGATTCTCTTGCCCGAGGGCTCTTACACGGTCATCTGTTCGATGGGACCGGAATACCTTGCGCAGGGAAGGCAAATTGAGGTCAAAGCGGCCGGGCCGAACGAAGTTTCTTTCGCGATGCAGCGGTGGATCGACCCAGCGAAATACCACTGGTATTCGGGCGACCATCACGTGCACGCGGCTGGCTGCTCGCATTACCAGAATCCCACGGAAGGCGTGAAACCCGATGATATGGCGCGCCAAATCCAAGGAGAGAAATTGAACGTCGGTGCAGTGCTGACGTGGGGACCGTGCTACTACTACCAGAAGCAGTTTTTCAGCGGCAAGGATCATCCGCTTTCGAAGCCAAACGGGCTGATCCATTGTCTCTCTGAGCATCACTCTTGTGAAACGCAACGAGACAGGTGTTGCAAGTGTAGGGAGAGAGGCCGCTGAGGCCTGTTGGGTAGCTGACGACATGATTATGGCGATAATTTCAAAGATAGAGCGGAATCAAGAGGAGATAGATCTGCTCGCTGAAAAAAAAGTTGAGTGTGGGACGGAGTTTTATCATAGGCGGGGTAAAATGAAGGCTCTGTCGCAACTCGATTTTCAACCTCTTGGTGAGGCTCTGTTAAAACTGTCGATCAGGCCCTGTATGCGATAGCAACTGGACAAATGAGGATGTCCAAGAGTTGTTAAGAAGAAAACGCCAACTATGGAGGAGAGAGCGTTGATTTGCAAGCACCGCTTATCGAACCGCACAAAGATGACGCTTTTCCTGATTCTTGCAACGCTAAACCCGAATAGGCAGCGAAGATATCACATATCACGTGTCAATCGGATCAACCGGCGTCCGTCCCCGGACTCGCTGCCTCAGGCGGGGACCCGGGGGCGATGATATCAGGTGAGGTGAGCCGCCGGGTCTTTTACATATATCGGTAGGCCAACTCTCATTATCCCGGCCTCGCATCCAACCGGATCAATTCTGCTTAATCTTGGCTGGCTGGACATGCGACCTACGCTCTCACGATGACCAGGCTCCGCGGAGCTTCTCTTGACAATCCGGACATCGCCCAGCCTGGCGGTGGACCAACTCAATACTGTCGATCAAAGATTCCCCCGAACGCGCCTGAGATTGTGACACAAAACACCACCGATGTATCGGATTCTTCCCGGATTCTGCCGTGGTATCGAGATGAACGACGGAGGCGATACAATTTACTGGTGCGCAGGTAAGCCACTTGGAAGCGCCGGCTGTTGACAAAGCGGCTATACCAAACCATGACAGCGCGCTGATCACTTCGACGCAACAGATACAAGAACCAGTTACTTCATGGATGTGATGATCCAGGCTGTCGTACACCCACCTGCGCTAGTCGTCGTCGAAGAGTCAGCGAAGGCCCATATCGCCGGTACCACCGAACTTAAGCGCGCGAACCTTGGCCCGCCTGTTACCTTGCCAGCCTGGACGACGCGGAGAGTGGACTATGTTGCAATAACCCGAGATTATCTTCCGAATTATCGATTCACGACTACCACCGCATCTCCTTGCAGCGATCTCGAGCGCTTCGAGCGCAGGCTACCGCCACGGCCTCGGATCAAACCAAAACCAGCGAACCGGATCGGATCGAAACAGCCGGGAACCGAACCTGCCACAAAGCCCCAAAGGCATCAATCGACCAGCACCTGAGGATGCCATAGACCCGACATTCTCTGCGAATGCCCATCCAAACACCTATGACCTCCCAGATCTCGACTATGCTGCCGAACAGCCCCTCAAAGATCCCAAATCCTTTACCCAGAACCTCTTCGACACATTATCATTACGCATGGTCGAATGGCTTCCGTTACGAAGAACACCGGACTCTCTACCCTTGAAACCCTATCCAGATCTCCCACTCGGAGATCATGAAACGCCGAATACCGAGAAACGGCAACATGAACAAGAGACGGAGACCGATAACTCACCCAATATGCAAACTGCCCAACATACATCATCACATATACAGCAACCTCCACCTCGTACCCCATCTTCGCGAAATTCGGGAGCCCGAGCGACTCCAGTTGAGCTAAAATTTCAAAACCAACATGTCAAAAGACTATCCATTGCCGAGGTTGATCATTGGCGACAATCCCGATCGAGCCTAGATGAAAAGATGGAAGCCGATTACAAGAATCGCAAAGTTTCCATGAGTTCCCAACTGACCTCGACTGAATTTCCAAGTATGCCCTCCCCACCAGCTTTGAAACATCGCCCTCAGAAACATCGCGGAAGAGCAGGAGATCCAGATACCACGCGTCCGAAGGAGCGATCTAAAAACCAGCGTCGTGTCTCATGGGACAGCGAAAAAATACTCAATCCGACTTCTGTTGAAGCAACCACGGACAACATCCAACTTCAAGCCGCCCACTCTGAATTTGATATTGACACACCCACCAATCGGAAGCCCAAGTCTAGCTCTATCCGTCGCACGGCAGATGTAGGACCACTCGCCCAGACTGTGACCCATTTTACTATGGAAATAATCGATGGGCTCGGTCAGATTATGGCTGAATCCGAGGAAGATGCTGAGAACTGGAGAGAGGAACTGGACCGCATACAGTCCATGGGGAGCTTTGATAACCCGGACTGGCGATATGCAACAGCCCGTCAGCGTCAAGCTTTTCCATTTATTGCCCAGAGTGTCTTTTTTGTGTTTAGCAGTGCCCGGCAAATTCTCAAATCATTTGGGAAGGATGTCCTGCAGCTAGAAACCTCACATCACAAGGCAGTGGTCAGCCGACTAGACGTTCCAACACTTCGCGAATCCCTGCAACGCCTCTTCAGCATCTGCCCCTGGGACATTGCTCTTCACAGCCTGTGGACTACTTTGGACAAGCTTTTTGTTCCACCAGACCATTCACATCTCTGCGCGGAGTTCCCGCCGTCCTCCGTCCCGAGTTCCACTATAGCTAGTTCCGCTCCCCCGGTCGTCCGACGGCTTTCAGAGTCAGCAACCGAGGAGCATTTTGTCAGACGCGGATGCGGCCTACATTGCCACTGTGGCATTGTTTGTTTTAGTTGGATCTGTTCCAGATCTTGACGCTCCTACATGGCGTTGCATTCTCCGAATGCGGGCTCATGCACAGTTGCTTCATCTGCCGATATGAGTCGGCTAGCACCCGAACACGCCCAGCGAGCCGTCGAAGGCTACAATAAGGCTTGAACACGAACTCGCACTTCGTCTAATCAATCGTCTTGTTCGAGGATTGACTGCTAGGCTTGCATATCATGAAATCTCGAAGGCACGACAGGTATATAGCCTTGATGTTCCGAAACAGCGTCGAGTCAGTGTGCTCGACCGTATTATGGATCATCTGAGCGAGCATCAACTTCCTAAAGACACCGAGCAGAACGGCGAATCGCGTCAGTCGGCAGGCCCGACTGCTCTCATTGTTGAATGGCTTCGAACTCTCTTCTTGCGCGAGTGGGATGGGGATCCTGAGATGGCTCGCAGTAGCGCAGCAGGTGGCGCCATCCAAATACTTGCTTTGATGTACAAGGAACGAACACGACTCGGATTGTTGCCCGAGGACTTCCATACACCCATTCTCGCAGAGCGGCTGGACCCTCTCGAAATGCCCGTGATATGGGTGGAGAACTTATCAAACAATCGCACGATGCATGTTCTGTCATACCCATTCCTGTTCCCGCCTTCGTTCCTCGTTATTTATTTCCGTGCTTTGAACTACTCCGACGTCCAAGTACTATGAAGCCGCTATGACGACGACCAACAGACATGTTACGGCAAACTGCATTTGGCAGCATCTCAATTTCTGATGATGATGGATTGTCGACTCGCATGAAGATGTCTATGTCAACTTATTTTGTCCTTGCTGTTCGACGAGAAAATGTTCTGACCGATGCTCTGAACCAGCTATGGCGCCGAGAAGAGAAGCGAGAGCTAATGCGCCCACTCAAGGTCCAAATGGGTATGGATGAAGGAGAGGAAGGCTTGGACCATGGTGGTGTCCAGCAAGAGTTTTTCCGTGTACTCATGTCGGAAGCTCTGGACCCGTCTTATGGTATGTTCACTATGGATTCGGCACCGTATCTCTTGGTTCCGGCCGTGTTCTTTGGAGCCGCTCTACAAATTTGAGCTTCTTGGCCTCTTGTTGTCCATTGCGGTTTACAATGGACTCACACTGCCGATCAATTTCCCGCTCGCATTCTATCGCAAGCTGCTAGGGCTCAAGGTCAAACATCTGGAACATATTCGAGATGGGTGGCCTGAACTCAGCCAGGGCCTGGATATGCTCCTCTCTTGGAAAGATGGTGATGTCAGCGATATCTTCATGCGCACCTATGAGTTTAGTTTTGAGTCCTTCGGTGGCGTGGAGAATGTCGACATGTCAAAGGTTGACCGCGACGCGACATGGCTTCCTCCATCTAGGGTACCCACTGCAAGTCCTCTGGGAATAGCATCAGCATGGTCTGATGTTCCAAACTACTGTGATCCAGCAACCGTGAGCCCCCCGTCTTCCATGGCAGCTGAAGCGGCCGACATCACGCCTACTGCCTCGGTCTCAGGCGAGACCATAAAGTCAATGGTGGACTCATTAACACTTCAATCGCCCACACCTCCCGATGAAGAAGCCCCTCTTGTGACCAACCAGAACCGGCATCAATTCGTCAAAGACTACATCTTCTGGCTCACTGACAAGTCTATCCGACCACAATTCGAGGCTTTTCTCCGAGGCTTCATACCTGTCTTGATCGATCTGCCCTTTCGATCTTCACTCCTGAGGCTCTCAAGGCCGTTGTAGAGGGTATCCAAGAAATTGACTTGAAAGATCTTGAAAATCATGCTCGGTATGAAGGTGGCTTTGGACCGGACCATCGCGTGATTCGCGATTTCTGGACTGTGGTTCAAGACTACTCTCCCGAGAAGAAGGCCCAGCTTCTGGAATTCGTCACTGCCAGTGATCGTGTGCCCGTCAACGGAGTATCGAGTATTATGTTTGTGATCCAGAAAAATGGAGTTGGAAATTTGGTACGTGCTCGATCAACCCTTTCTACTCCCTATTAGCAAGTATCCCTGTACACTGACACATACATCTGTAGCGTCTTCCGACCAGCTTGACCTGTTTTGGTCGCCTTCTCTTGCCAGAGTACTCATCCAAGGAGGCACTCGCGGAGAGACTTGACAAAGCGCTTGAAAATGCCCGAGGATTTGGCGTTGCATAAGGGATTCTGGGGCAAGAGACGGAGGCCCATCTATACATACCCATTTCGTTGTCTGATACTTTGTCTTCGAGTGAACAAAACGCCAGGATGGCATTCTTCTCTAGCATGGGCTTCCCCCTGTAACACTCCAAAAGCCATTATGTAGTCGATTCAGCTGATTTCGGTGACTCTTTCCGGTCAATAATTCCATGTGGAGGGCAGGGATTTCCCCAGGCGAATCAGAGCAAGTAGTTCAGCAATGCGGCCCCGATTTTGCCATTTGGTTCGTCTGCTTTGCGGCGGAGAAGTGGCGATCCCGCAAAAGAGACTGCGGAGGCCTGCCCTCCGATGACTCTTCACCTTCCTGTCAATTGCACATATCAGGCTTGCTTCTTATACTCTTTCTCTTTGCATTACCCTTCGTTACCGCGGTATTGGCCACCGTAGCCGTTCATAATCCCAGTTGTATGTCAAAATACCCTCGGCGACACGCTTCCCGCGATCTCCGCTGCCCCACGTCTCACCATAACAGTCACCGTCAGAGTCCTCGGTCGCTTGGTCATCTTTGATACGTTTGCCAGGGCTGACAGAGTACCCCAATAGCATCAACTACCTTCGCTCTTTACACGCTTTCGCTATGGCCCCAATCATTCACTGTGTTCGCCACGCGCAAGTACGTCTGTATCCCCGCAGCGATCGCCGGCCGATGGTCCTGCAGGATTCCCAGGAATGCCGGTTGCGCTCGCCCATTGCGTTATGGACCTAGGTAACGGGCTGTTGATTCAAAACTATGTAGCTAACCATGGCTCTCTCCAGGGCTCATAATCTAAACACTGCCAACCATGTCATCCTCGATCCTCTCCTCCTCACTGATCTCGGCCACGAACAATGCGTCAAGCTGCGCGAGAGCTTTCCGAACCATGCACAGGTGGACTTGATCACCGCATCACCACTCCGCCGTACAATATACACCGCATTGGAGAGCTTCGGCCCTGTCCTCGAGGCCCGTCCAGATATGAACTTGATTGCGCTGCCAGACACACAAGAGACCTCTGATGTGCCCTGCGATACAGGCAGTGAACCCCAGGCCCTGCGCGAAGAATTCGCCGGCAAGCCCGTTGATTTGCATCTGGTTCATGAGGGTTGGAACAACAAGGTCAGTCGCATGCTGTGAAAATGACATTGTCCCGAATCATATGGCTACAGAGCTAATATGTTGTTGCTGGTTATAGGCAGGTCGCTATGCGGCCACGAACCACGCCCTCAAGGAGCGCGCTCGCGCCGCACGCCGCTGGCTGAAGGCTCGCCCCGAGAAGGAAATTGTTCTTGTCACCCACGGTGGCTTCTTGCACTACTTCACGGAAGATTGGGAGGATAGCACCCAGTACCAGGGTATGTATGAGGATAATCACGGTAGCACGATGAGAGAACATATATCTTACTTTTCATTTATCATCGACAATAGGTACCGGGTGGAGTAACACTGAATACCGAACCTACAACTTCTCTGACGAGGAGCATACACATGATTTGGAAGGCTATGCGCTCGACGACAGTAACGCCACCCTTGTCGAGACAGATGAGTCCCGACAGCGTCGTGGCAAGTCTGGCCCCACCCCGAATCGTGATCAGCAGAAGACCCTGTACAAGATTGCCACCCAAGGCTGGGAGGATCAGGGTCTGCAGCTTAGCACGGCGGAGCGGGAAGCCGCCAAGGTTCCTGGGGGCCAGGAGATCAACGGCGTGCGTGTATAGAGATAGATAGATTATCTTTCGGGTACCAGCACATAGGCCTTGTCTTTCAGAAAATAGTTACATGGACAAGGCAAAGATAGAGATACATTGTTTGGGGAAAATAGACGAATATTAAAAAGTCATTCAAGCGGCATATCTCGCCTGGGGCTGTCTTTTTGTTGCCGCCATGTAACCGGTCTGCTACATGAAAGCGAAATGTCTAAATCTAATGTCTGAAGCACTTTCAGCCATCCAAGTCCTTCCGGTGATATTATGTTTCAGAAAGATAAAGAAAGTAAAGGTGGGTCTTTAATATCCTGTATTGTGTATCCTTGTTTCATATTCCCATAGCCTCTTTCAACAGGTGCCATGTAACAATGGTGCCTAGGTCGATTGAAACGAGTTGGCACAAAACCAACAAAGGGCTCTTGTTGATGAGCCTATTATTGTTTTCATCAATGGATAGATATCTCTTCAATAACTATTTAACTCAAAGTGTGCTCTATCTAGGGTTAGATTCTAGCTCAGTATCCCATGGAAACGATGAGGCACAAGAGAGGCTCCTTTCGCATAAAACAAACGGCTAAGTTTATTTTCTCTCATGCATTTCACGGGATTTGAATCGCTAACGTGTATATCTAGAAAGATAGTATGCACGCACGTTCAACATGGCGATCTTGTAGCTTGCCAATTTCCGCTTGAGAATCGAAAGACCATGCTGTAAGTTTTATTGTTGCTATGGCATTTGAGTTAACTTATTATTTAGATGATGACGAGCTCCCTATCACAATCATATAAAAGGCTATTGCATATTACGATGTGATATTTTTTATTATGAGGAATGAAGACTAAGTTTCTTAAATAAAGAACCTCTCTTATCTTTTTCGTTGATGAGCGATTGCCAACTAGTTACAGATTTTCCGATGCGATACTCTCCCACTGAAACAGACCATGAGACGGCCACTGGTCGGAGATAACCTATTAAGTCAGCTCTCCGTCCCTGGTTTATTGCTAACAAAATATCAGATATTGCCTCAAAGCATTCCGGAAATCCTCCAAATTTTGCCATGTAGGCATTTTCCCCACTCCCTCAGACGTAGCGTAACGATTCATCGTGAGCAGAGGTCAGTCTAATTCCTCCCACTGGCGAGTTTTAATCAATCATTAGTACCAGCCAGAAACAAAGAATCTCAAGTCTGAAAGCAGTAGCGGATTCCTCATGGCTTCGGTAGAACCTATTTTTTGTTCAATCTTTTAGCAATGACAGCCGCGAGACCTGGCACATCTATTGCATCGCATACACATTCAGTACCAGTTAGTCCGACCCTTATTTTTGAAGGCTAACAAAACCTAGAGAGTGAGAAACCCGATAATTGAAGTTCGATTAGGATCAATAATGAGGCTTAGGTACCTAGTCGAACCCGCTTATCTATCTGTCGACCCTTGTGGTGTCTAATGCGTGGAAAATAGGTTCCGTCAATTATATATCGTATAGTTCATTGCTGACGACCAGGGGGGTCGCACATTAAGTGGAGGATGGTGGCTCAGTCTACAATCAAATCCAGGTCAGTGGTGATCACCCAGGAAACCGCATGCGATCTCCATCGGGCGCATTAGATATAGAAGCTAGTAGGCTTGAAAGTGGATACATTGTTGGAGGTTTGCTAATCTCGAACACTATTGCAGAAGATATAAACATTCTTGGGGGGAGGACCATATTGAATTAGAGGGCGTGGAATAACCACAATTGAAAAGTATGAATTGGAGTATCTAGATAATCTGACTGCAGGAAGTAGTACCATGTATAGTATTGTCTGTTAGGCAGCTAAATTCCGGCAACCTGCAATAGCACCAGGCCCTATAGGGTTAATCAATAGAGGGAGTGCATAGCCCGCGCAGTGGAGCTCCCCAGGAATCTTGGTGCCTCCTTGAATCTAAATCCCTGATTTCAAACACAAAACCCCTTGCGAGTGTGGATTCAAACCAGGGTAAGGGTACGAGGGGGAATCGTGGGGCCGCTCACTTGACTATTTTTAGTGCGCCGATCACACGCATCCCGTGGCGCAGTTTGTCGAACCTCACAACCCCGGTTTCGACTTGCGGTCGAATATAATCTCTATCTCCAGCTCCGCTCCCTCTCTAAACACTTCATTTGACGGGAAAATGATTGATGAAAACCTGCCAAGTAAGCTTGTTCCCTACTCCTTTGGCTCTTTGGCCGCCTACGTCATTCTGCAACCCTACTTTCTTCATGCGTGAACCGCTAACCGCCCTGTCTCCCAGCGTTCTTCCTCAAGAACAACCAGCAGAATGTCCAGCAGAGCACGATACACCATGCTCAGCATGGAAATGACCCCGTACCAGCCTACAATATCCGTTACCTCGATCCCAATGCTCCTACCTCGCGAAATCGCTACGGAGTTGCTCTTTGCGACCCTTATGTGCCCGATGTCGTGTTCGGCGAAGTCGCAGTCATCCCAGAATGGACGCAACCTAGTCTTTCAGCAGAGACGATTCGTGCCAATGGTGGCGCACCACCTCCCACCGAACCTATCCTCCCCATCGAGTTCTCTATCCATCTCTACAATCCCGACCAACTGATCATCGTGAAACACCAACCGAAATCTTGGAATAAGCCGGCGCGGTGGGAATTTGAGATGCCACAGCAAACCTTTCGTGTCCCATCAGCGTCAACGTTGGATCGTACCCAAAACGATCCTGCTGTGGCGGACGTGACCCCGAGGCTGCGCTTCAGCTGGCGAAAGGATGGGGAAACTCTCCAAGGATCTCTCCTGTGTATTGCATGGCAAATCTGCCACAATTCCTGATTCACGAACAAAGACTCGCGAACCTGATATTACCGTGGCTCTCTTCCAGAGTTTACGCGAACTTACGCTCTACGAGCCGAACCTCTACCGAGTAGAGATGGAAGATTTCAAGGGACTCGAAATAGTGATTTTGCTTGCGGCAGTTGCGATCCGCGATATATTCTTTGGTGCTGCCAAGGAGGCCTTCCATATTGTACCGGGAACGTCCCCTATTTCTTCTGGCCCGCCACAGCAAGCAACTTCCCCAGCCCGACAAAGCCCGCCAGGCCCAGCTCCTTCCCAGGCCTCCATGGCCGCCCCGAGCAGAAAACCTTTCCAACCCCTCCTCGCCATTCCCCCGACACAATCCCCAGCCCCACAGGCTCGGAAACGTCAAGGTAAACTCTCAGAGCAGGAAGAACGCCGTACGCAGGAACTCCTTGCTGCTGAGAAAAGGGCACAAGAAGCAACCCAGCGTAAGCGTCAACAAGAGATTGAAGAGGAAACGAAACGCCTTCAAAGGATCTATGGCCAAGAAGAACAACAAGCGCGCTTCCAAAAACCAAGTTCTGTATCGCCCACACCACCTCATCTTCCACCCCGACCCAGCGGTCAAGCCCGTCCATCATCCTACCACCCACAATCATCCTATCACCCACAATCATCTTACCACCCACAATCATCCTATCACCCATCACAATCCTACTCTCGACCTCCACTCCAGCCGCCCCGAAAGCCCCATCCCTCAACGCGTCCCCATCCTACATTTGCAAATAGCCCCTATCTCCATACGCCGAATATGGATCCCCGGGCTCACTCTACCACCCATCTCATGCAGGCACGCCCGGTCTCGACAGTAGGATTCTACCCACCCCCGACCAGTAGCGGTGGCCTGGCACCTGGACAACAGAAGCCCAGTCCGCAAAAGCTGCAACCCAAGAAAAGCAGTTTCTTTGGATTCCTGCGCAGCAATGAAGAGAGCAGCGAGCGGGCGCGACTGAACAAAAAGCGAAGCTCCATGTTTTAATTGATTTATTTCATAGCGATACCCTGGCGTTTGATGGTGATTATGTTAAATCTCGAAATCTTCTTTGGCAATCGGTGCCTCAGGCATTGATGTATTCATGCTTACGAACAGTCTATTTATTTTCCATATACGTGGATATATGATGAATCTGAGTTAAATGTTTATATATTTTCGTTATTTTAAGCTAGAGGTAGTGTAGTTTGGAAACTGTGAACAGAGGACAGAGGCTCAGTGAAATGGTCCATTACATGGGATGAAGGTTTCTGGTAGAAAACTGGGAGCATAAGTAACAGATATACCAATATCCATCGGTGCTAATCTTACCCTCGATTTACCCTCGATCACCCGAGATTAGTAACGTGGTTGACAGGTGACATCTTCGAGTTCATTCAATATCTGTCTACTCCCCCGGTACTCAGTGCTCTGGATATTTGAGTCTCCGATTAGAGGTTGGCCGAGTTTGCCCTGACATCCTTAGTCTAGTGAACGCTCACTGTATCATTCCGAAGCCCGCCAAACCTCAAAAGAAACACCTAGCACCGAGCCATTCATAATACGAATTTGCAGAGAATCCTGCGCTAGGTGTGGAGTACCTAGTCTTTAATTGTGAATGGGCCTGTTCGCTATGACCTCGTTGTATCCGGACCCAAAATGTAAGATTGCGTTATGGCAAAGAGAGGCAAAAAGGTTAACGGAGCTAGCCAAGAGTTCAGCCTGGGTGAGAATCCCTGCCGTTCTATCACTAAGGCGACTGACTGGAAAAGAGATGAGGCTTAAAGGATTATAAAGAGGAGCGACTGGGCGTGCAAGCTTAATAGTGCAAGCTGGTCGGAATCTGTCTACTCTATACTCTCGCATCCCCTCGCAGAAGCTACATCCCTTTTACCGCCATGCGTTTAACTTAACCAACGCACCTGATGGTGGCCTAGCAGCTTCATTCTTGGCCACCAAGAGGAAGCCAAGACAGTGCACGATCCGATACGTCAAGCCAAGAGATGGCGTTCTTCGCGTACGTGAAGCCAAGCACAGGTGCTGCCGCGTGGCTTAGGAACAGTGCAACATCTTGGCTATTTCGATTCATCCCGGCCATGCGAAGTTATTTGCTGGACAACTATCGGATATGCAAAAAATCACGGGAAGAGACATCTTGACGACATCATGTTTCATTGACAACTCAACTGTCGCATTTATTTTGGCTAGGCTCACTACGCCCAGACGCTTTATCAAAACCACCTTTGCCAGTCAACAACAGAGCGATGACTTGAGATAACTGCCGATAAAAGTCATAAATGTCTCTGGAACTTTTGACCAAACCCTTGGAAAGAGAGTCGTACACCCTCTGAAGCGTCGACGAGTGCATCTTGGGGCCAACCGCCAAGCTGCACCATTGCGCCGCCAAGCGATGCCATAGCACCGCCAAGGTCGTCGAGGCGTCTGCCAAGGGCCCAAAACGTGGTTCTGAACACGCTCGTTCTTATTCCGAAAGCCATCGAACTGGCCTGATATTCGGGTCGCCGAGCCACCCCCAAATCTTACACCCCATGGAATTTCCTATCCCCGCTGGCCCCAATGTTCCCCCATATCTTGGCCATCCCCATATAGTGGAGAAATCTGGGCAACTCGGATTACTAGATTTGTCGATCCGAGACTCATGTAGAAGTCTGAGGACTATATAACTTGTAAGCTGCCATAACCCCCGTTTAATTCCCCTCTGGACTCTTGGATCGGTGTTCAAAACTTGCGTTTCGCTCGGCCATCATGTTTGGACTTCCCAAGTTCTTCGGCTTACGAGGCCGGGCCCTTAATCTGGCCATTAGTTCTCTTGGCAGTTTGGATTTTCTGTATGATCACACTACCACTTGGTACATTCGACTAGCTCCAGAAAGTTGAAACTGACTGATATCATCAAGGCTTTTTGGTTATGACCAGGGTGTGACTGGTGGTCTTTTAGACGTACCGTCATTTATCAAGTACTTCCCAGATATCAATTCCGATGATCCAACTATTCAGGAAAACAGGGCTCTCGTATCGCAGCGCAGTACGAACCAAGGCATTGCAATTGCATCGTATAATCTTGGCTGTTTCCTTGGCTCCATCTTGACAATCTTTGTCGGAAATCCTCTGGGTCGCCGAAGGACAATTTTCTGCGGCTGTTTAATCATGACCACTGGAGCGTTATTGCAATGCACCTCATATAGCTTGCCGCATCTGGTCGTCGGGCGAATCGTGACTGGGATTGGAAATGGAATGAATACAAGTACCGTACCCACATGGCAATCCGAATCGTCACAGGCTCATGATCGCGGAAAGATGGTTATGATTGAGGGTATGCTCATTACTGGAGGCATCACGCTAAGTTATTGGATTAACTATGGTGAGTTGAGGCTCCGTTGCATTCCACTGCAGCATAAATTCTAATGAAGTAATGTAGGGTTTTCTTTCATTGGTGAACATGAAGTAGCCTGGCGCTTCCCTCTGGCTTTCCAGATTCTCTTTGCAGTTATCATCTTCTTTTCGATCATGAATTTGCCCGAGTCTCCTCGATGGCTCGTGATGCAAGGCCGAAATGATGAAGCGCTGGAGATTCTCGAGTGCCTCAATGAAAAGTCCCGCGACGACCCTTACATTAAAAATGAGCTGATTGCAATTCAAGCGACTGTGGAGGAAATGTCTAAAGGATCTTACAGAAGTCTGTTTGATATGAGTGAATATCGAGAATTTCATCGTGTGGCGCTAGCCTATGTGAATCAGATGTTCCAGCAGATCTCCGGAATCAATCTGATAACCTACTATGTGAGCTCCCAACCTCCTTTTCCATCCAGATATCCCGCCAGATCTCTAACCGATACATAATTCAGGCTCCGCAACTATATAAACAGATCGGTCTCGGACAGGGCAACCTCCCAAAGTTGTTAGCTGCTTGCAATGGTACAGAGTACCTAATGGCCGCTTTTATTCCAATTTTCATCATCGAAAAAGTCGGGCGTCGACCGCTCATGCTCTTTGGCGTATGTAACCCAAAAATCTACACCGAAAGAAACATATCGGCTAACATGTGTCTTAGTCGGCTGGCATGTCTCTCTCTATGGCTGTACTTGCGGGTACCAACTATCGCTTGACGTACCTCAACGATAGTAAGGCTGGTATTGGGCAAGCGGTATTTCTCTTCGTATTCAACACCTTCTTTGCCATCGGCTGGCTTGGAATGACCTGGTTATACCCTGCCGAAATCGTACCTCTACGTATCCGTGCACCGACCAATGCACTAGCCACTAGGTAAATTAAGATTCTTATCATCACGCTCTTTTTAATTATGAGCTAACGATTATCATCAATAGTGCTAACTGGATCTTCAACTTTATGGTGGTGATGATCACCCCGGTTGCGTTTGACAGCATTGGATACAAGACATACATCATCTTTGCAGTCATGTGAGTTTTCTACATGGCTAAACCAGCAGCCAGAGTTGTTTAGTACGGGCTTAAACTGAGAATACAACAGAAATGCCTTCATGGTCCCTTGTGTGTACTTTTTCTTCCCTGAAACACGGTACCGCTCTCTGGAAGAGATGGACGATATTTTCAAGAAGTCGACAAATGTCTTCGATGTCGTTACTATTTCGATCAAGGAGCCTTATCGCTACGATAAACATGGTCAACTTAAGCCTGAGTATCTGGAAGAAGCCATCCGCCAGGGAAGCATTACTGTCCACAACGCGGTCGAGAAATTTGACAGCGACGAGAGTCCCAACTGAACTCAAAGCCTGAAGTGCGAAATTGGTCTCTGGTGATAAGCTCTGTGTTAGTGGAATATATTCCTGCTCTTCCAAATTGACCCAATACGAGTGATATTGCTCCGCTAGAGGTTTTTTAGAATTTCTTTGCAAATGCCCTGTTGCTAAGTATTGAGAATGATGGCAGTTGCTGGTGATTTACAGAAACAGTCAAAAATGTCCAGTACCCTTTCCTTATAATTTTCTCGTAGATGGTGGGTGTCGGTATCGGTTTATGAGAAGATACAGAACGAAATTGTTGACCGCACTTTAGTTCTGCCGAGAGTAATATCCCTTAAAGAGGTCTCCATTCAAAGCTCCTTTCCCATAGATTTGTTACTAAAAAGATACTTGAGGAATTTCAAATGTCGGGGAACTATTGATTTTCTGTATAAAGCCCCGAAATAATGTCTACCGTGGTTGAAAGACACTATAAAAGTCAATTCATAACTGAACGTTGAGCCAGTGAAAAATCGGCGGTTGTCCGTGTTCATCGTCAGCAGACACCAAAACCCCCTCCGAGAACAAGATATGAATGAAGGTACAGAAAAGGCAATCATAGGGTGATAACGCACGCGCTTAAGACTCCCCCCTCCTTCACCAAATCAAGAGTGACCTGTTTCGGCACAACCCCGTCAATGCCCAAAATCATAAGAGCCTCCTTTGACTCTAATGTCACTTCCTCGATCGGAATGTCTGCGGTGCCGATCTTTTGTGGGCTTAATCTCCTTAAGATCTTCATCCACAGTCAATTTGGGGAGACTGGGGCGACGGTCACGAAGTTGATATTGACACCCTCTTCCCCAAGAATGCTACCCACAACACCGATCTTTCCCGGAGAATCATAATTCTCACAGATGAGTAAAGTGCCTTCTGGGCAAGCCCAACAACCCAGCCGAGTGATCAATTGTTGCTCCCCAGAGCAGGTTCCCGAGATCACTCGCTGGGCAAGGGGTTGAGACATTACCTCAGCTGGGTCAGAGACACCAGGGGCCCGATATGAGGCCCGAGATGGCGGTCTAGCAACAAGAGTGACCAAGGATGAATAAGAGGAAGAACGATCTGCCGGGTCTCGAGAGTGCTGTTCGTTCACAAATATTCCACGTTCACGGGCAACAAGCTCGGCATTGACAATATTGATATTGATTCCTTGTGATCCACTAATGGGTGCTAGAAGGCCTTTGATCAACGCAGCAAACAGGGGCTTTGTGTTGTTGATACTAGCGACCTCGCCTTGGTAGATCAAGTCGAACGTGTTTCGCGCCATGGAGCCACCCGGCAACGCAGCATAGTGTTG